>NZ_JBSFGF010000027.1:0-127056 GCF_053596455.1 Nonomuraea sp. NPDC001699
CGAAAGAACGCAGGCGAGCAGTCATCAGGTGGTCTCCTTGGTGACGTGGGATCACGAGAGGGGGGTGTGCGCTCGCAGGAGGTGCATCAGTGAACAAGAGAGGTCGTAGCCGGGCGCGATGGCCGTCGGTCGCTACGTGGAGCGCAACGCGGGCGGACCCTGGTCAAGAAAGGGGTCTCTCACCCGCCGATGGGTACAACGTTAACCCAAGAAACGGACAAACGCAAACCAAACACCCCAAAACGGGCAATGATCTACCTCTGAACCGTAAACCCCCGGCAAACAGCCTCAATCACCGTCAAAGCACACCGGGGTATGCGTATGCAAACGACAGGCAAGCCCCGCCCATTCCCCTCATGACCTGGACATACGGCGGATCACCGCTCGCGGTAGTCGGCCGCCACCCCCACGAGCGAGATCAGGCCGGCGGCGAACTCCATCGCCTCGGCGTGCCCCTCCTCGAACGGCGGCTGGAAGCCCACGCCCTCCCACGTCCGCGCCGCCGGGTTCCACAGGTCGGCGCCGACCTCGAAGTCCCAGCCGTAGATGCCGTGGTCGTACCAGAGCTCGTCGGCGGAGTTGCCGGCCGCCGAGTAGAGCACGTCGGTCACGGGGCCGGTCTGCTGCGGCCAGATCACCGTGCCGCGCTCGCCGGCGATGGCCTGCTCGATCGTCCGGGCCGAACGCATGAAGTACGCCTCCTCCTGGGCGCTCGGCCTGGGCAGCGCCACGCGGCCGTCGAGCTTGTACGCCCCGGGCGGCCACATGAAGTACCCGCCGTAGCTGTGCACGTTCATGGCGAACCGGATGTTGCGGTACGTGTCCGCCAGCCACATCACGTTGCGGCTCTCCGGCTCCGAATGCTCGGCCGGACCGGCGTACGTGCCGCTCTGGCAGTTGGCCGAGGCGCCGAAGTAGCCGTCCGACAGGGAGCCCACGGCGTAGTTGCGGTTGACGTCCACGCCCCAGGTGTTGCGCTGCGCCGGGTCGGACTGCGCGGCCGGGCAGTGGTTGGTCATGTTCTTCCGCTGGCCGTTGAAGTCGTAGAAGCTGTAGTTCGCGCCGTCGGGGTTGACCGTGGGGACGATGAAGATGTCGGTGCGCTGCAGCAGCTTGCGGGTGGCGGGGTCGCGGGCGTAGTTGCGCAGCAGCCGCTCGGCCGCCTCGACGGTGACCAGCGGCGCCACCCATTCCCTGGCGTGCTCCTGGGCGTAGGCCAGCACGCCGGTGCGCGAGCCGTCCCGGTGGACGCCGACACGCAGGGCCAGCACCCGCATGGGCTTGCGGGAGACGTCGGCGGGCGCCTTGAGCGAGTCGGTGAGCCGGGTGGCGGGGGCCGCGGCCATGACGCCCGCGCCCGGGTCGGTGCGGTACGTCGCGGCCTTCACGCCGGTGCCCGCCGTGGCGTTGACCGCGGCGACGACCTGGGCGGCGGTGCTGACCGGCGTCCCTGAGCCGTCGGTGGCCAGGCTCACCGTGACCTGCTTGCCGTTCACGCTCACCTGCAGCGGCCGGTCCGGCGCGCCGGGGGCGGCCAGCTCGACGGACAGGTCGTTGCCGCCCTCGGAGCCGTAGGCGTCGGAGGTGACCACGACGGCGGCGCCGGGCGGCGTGCCGATCAGGGCCTGGGCGCGGCGCCGGTAGCCGTTGGTGAGGTTCGGCAGCGGGATGACGTCGGTGAGGGACGGGTAGCGCCGGTGCAGCGCCTGGATCCGCTCGTTGAGCTGGGCGGGCGGCATGTACTGGGTGACGAAGTCCTTCTGGTAGCCCGGCGCCCGGTGGTCGGGGCGTTCGCCGTCGGGCCACTCCCGTACGCGGGCCTCGGCCTTGCCGCCCGTCGCCGAGGTGACCGTGACGCGCTGCGGCTCGACCGTCACCGGGGCCGGCGTGCTGAACTGGTGGCCCATGTAGACCCCGGCGTCCACGAACGGGACCATCGCGACCTGCCCGGTGGCGCCGCGGCGGCCCGTCCAGGTGACGGTGAGCGCGGCCGGCTCGCCCGCGCTGCTGCTCGCCTCGACCGACAGGAAGTACCCGTCGCGGGACTTGTACCAGACGGCCCGTTCGATGACGATCTGGTCCTGCGCGGCGGTGGCCGGAGCCTGCCGGGCCGCGGGCGGCGTGCCGGACGCCAGGCCCACGCCGAACGACCTCAGCTCGGCGAGCTTGCTCGCCGTGAGCACGGCGTCCACCTGGACGCTGCCGTCGGCCTGCGGACGGACCCGCTCGGTCAGGTCGGCGCCGGAGGCGACCAGCCGTTCCATCGCGGCCTTGTCGGGCACGGACAGCGTGACCAGCGAGGCGGGCTCGGGGTCGGCCGGCCCGGCCACCGCCGGCAGCGACGACGGCCCGGAGGCGAGGAACGTCGAGACGACGATCATCAGAATGACTGCGGACGCCCTCAAGCCACGCATTCGGCTCCTCCAGGATCACCGGTGTCCCGATCATTGAAAGCCGACTTGACCGAACCGGCAAGACCCAGTTTCACCGTCCGGCGGAGGCGGCGATCTCCCGGATCGCGGCGACGACGAGCTCCGGCTGCCGGTACTGCACGTAGTGCTCGGAGGTTCCGGCCACGACCACGCGGCCGCGCCTGGACCGGGCCGCCAACCGCCGGGCCTGGTCCAGGGCCTCCGGCGGCCCGCCGGAGGGGATGACGACCACGACCGGCGGCCCGCCCCGCTCGGCCGCCGCCGCGTCGGCGACCTCCCGCGCGCTGTCGAGCGAGGCCCACGCCTCGGCCCTGGCGGCGGCCATGCTGCCCGGCCCGTAGACGACGGGGGCGGCGGCGCGGCCCGCGGGGGTGGCGTCGCCGGGCACCAGGAGATCCCCCGCCAGCCGGAGCAGGCCGATCCTGGCCAGCGCCTGGTTGGCGGTGAGCTGGGCGGCCACCAGCGGCCTGGACACCCGCATGGCCGCCGCGGCCCCCTCGTCGGTGGCGTCGATCAGCACCGCGCCCGCCGTGAGCTCCCGGTACCGGGCGGCGAACAGGCGGACGATCTCGCCGCCATAGGAGTGCCCGGCCAGGACGTACGGACCGGGCTCGCCCGCGGCGGCGAGCAGCGCGCGCAGTTCCGCCGCCGCCCGGCCCGCGGTGCGCGGCTCTGGGCCGTCCTCGCTCCAGGCGTAACCGGCCCGGTCGTAGGAGCACACGCGCAGCCCGGTGGACAGCCGCCGCTGGACCACCTCCCAGCTCGCGCCGGACTCGACCAGGCCCGCCTCCAGCACGACCACCGGGCCGCCGGAGCCCGTGCAGCGCAGGTGGAGGCGGTGGCCGCCGACGTCCACCAGACGGCCCGGCGGCGGGTAGCGCGCGGCGTCCCCGCGGCGGGCGGCGGTCTCGTAGCCGAGGCCCGCGCAGGCGACCGCCAGCACCAGGCCGGCGAACCAGGTGAGCGGGCGGCGCGCTCTCACGATCATGTCCCCGAATCTAGGGACCGGGCCGCCGGGTTTCCTCGTCCTGGCGGGCGAACGCGGGCTGGGAGCAGGGTCCCGGGGCGCCGTCCTTCAGCGGGAGGAGGCCGCGCGGCAGGCGAGCTGGAGGGCCAGGCGCTGCCGGGGGTCGTCCAGGTCGGCCTGGAGCAGGGTCTCGATGCGGCGCACGTTCCTGCTGACGGCGTTGCGGTGCAGGTGCAGCTCCTCGGCGGCGCGGGCGGGCGAGCCGTTGTGGTCGAGGTAGGCGCGCAGGATGGCCAGGAGGTGAGCGGCCCGCTCGCCGCCGAGGTCGAGGATCGGCTGCAGCAGTTCCCTGACGGCGTGCTGGGCGGCGTCGGAGGCGTACCATTCCTCCAGCATCCGGTCGAGACCGGCCAGGTCGTAGGTGGCCAGCGGCAGGGAGCTGCGGCGCAGGGCCGTACGCGCCTCGGAGGCAGAGGTGCGCAGGCCGACCAGGCCCTGGTGGGCGGTGCTGACCCCGCAACGCAGCTCGGCGCCCGCCGGGCGGACCCGGTCCAGCAGACGGGCGGCGTCGCGCACCGCCTCCCGCAGGCCCGCCCTGCCCTGGTCGCGGCGCTGGCTGCGGACCACGATGAGCGCGTCCCCGGCGAGCGCGGCGTTCCAGGCGGCGCCGCCCAGCTCGCGGGCCGCGCGCACGGCCCGCGAGGCGACGGTCTCCAGCAGGGCGTAGCGTTCCTGGCCGCCGGCCGCCGGGTCGTCCGTGGCGGTGTCTCTCGCGCTGTCCGTCGGGGGTTCCAGGCGCAGGACGACGTGCCAGTCGTCGATCGGCAGGCCCAGGGCCCTGGCGCGGGGGGCCAGCTCCTGGGCCTGCTTCTCGGGGGCGACCAGCAGCTCGGTGAGGAGCTGGGCGCGGGACCGTCCGGGCAGCTCGTCGGACGGGCCCGCGGCGGCGGCCAGGGCGGCGAGCCTGAGGACGATGCCGGCGGCCCGCTCGAAGTGCGTGCCGGCGGGGTCGTGCGCCCCGACGGCGAAGGCGCCGCCGTCGGCCTGGACGGGAAGGCCCAGGGCGGCCCCGGCCGCCTCGGCGATGCGCTCGGGGACGCCGCCCGCCCGGGCCACGGCCTCGGCGGCGCGCGCCGTACGGACCAGCGCCTCGGCGGCGTCGCCCGCGATGGCCCGGTCGATGGCCACCGCCAGCTCCGCCAGGTCGCCGTCGCCCGCCAGCAGCGCGACGCCGCCGCGTTCGGCCAGCGCGGCGGCGCTCCGGTCGACCGCGTTCCCCGTGCCCTCCGTGCTCTCCCCAACCGCCGCGGTGAGCACGAGCGCCACGGCGCCGGCCGCGGCGGCGTCGCGCAGCGCGACGTCGAGCCGGTAGCCGGCCGCCTGCCGCGAGGCCGCGCCCGTCAGGACCAGCACCGACCCCGGCGGCTGGCCCGCGATCAGGCCCAGGTCCTCGACCAGGCGCACGCCCGAGGCCGCCGCCGGCGCGCCCGGCCCGGCCAGCGGGCGCAGCTCTTCCAGCAGGAACATGCCATCAGTGTGCCATCGGCACACGAAGCCCGCCAAAAAGGTGCTGCCGGAACATCCGGCTTTACCTGCGGCTTCGTAACCTCGTCAGCATGGACCTCGACACCGGGCTGTTGCCCGCCTTCGCCCGCGGCTGCGCCGTGCTCGGCTCGGGCGGCGGCGGCCCCGTGACCATCGCCCGCGCCGCGGCGCTGCAGGCGCTGGAGGACCACGGGCCGGTGCGCGTCGTCCAGCCCGCCGAGCTGGACCCCGAGCTGCTGGTCATGCCCGTGGGCACCGCGGGCTCCTCGGCCGTCATGTCCGAGCGCGTCGGCGGCACCGACGAGCCCGTCTACCTGCGCGACAAGATCGAGGAGCTGTACGGCGCGCCCGTCGGCGCGGTGCTGGCCAGCGAGATCGGCGGCGCGAACGGCTGCCTGGCGGTGGCCTGGGCGGCCCGCGTCGGGCTGCCGCTGGTGGACGCCGACGGCATGAGCCGCGCCTTCCCCCGCATGGACCAGACGGTGATGCAGCTGCGCGGCATCGCGCCCACCCCCGCCGTGCTGTGCGACGAGCGCGGCCGGACCGTCGTCGTCGACCGGGTGACCGGCGGCTGGCTGGAACGCCTGGTACGGGCGTCGCTGGAGGCGTTCGGCGGCCAGGTCGCGACCAGCGAGTACATCATGCGCGGCGGCCAGGTGGCCGCCTCCACCGCGCTCGGCTCGGTCACCCGGGCCGTGCGCCTGGGGACGCGGCTGCCCGACCCGCTGGTCACCGGCAAGGTCGCGGAGACGGCCGGGTCGATCCTCGTCGAAGGGCTCGGGCCCGACCAGGGGCGGCTGGTCCGCATCCAGGCGGGCAGCGAGTTCCTGGCCGTCATCGAGGACGGCCGCCCGCTGGCCGTGGTGCCCGACGTGATCGCGATGCTGGACACCCGCACGGGCGAGGTCGTCCAGGCCGAGCAGGTCCGGTACGGGCTGCGGGTCAGCGTGGTGCGCCTGCCCTGCGACCCGGTCTGGCACACCCCCGAGGGGCTGCGGCTGGCGGGGCCCGCCGCGTTCGGTCTCACCGGCCTGGCCGCCCCTCCCCCACCGGCCGCCTCCCCGTCTCCCGCGACGCCGGAAACCCCGGCGGGCACGGCCTTGAGCCCCTCCCCCACCGAACGGGAGGCGGGGACGTGAGGGCCGGGGTGGACGTCGGGCCGACCAACACCGACGCGGCCGTCGTCGCCGACGACGGCGCCGTGCGCGCCACCGTCAAGATCGCGTCGATCCCCGGCGACCCGGTGGCCAGCGTGCGCGCCGCGCTGCGACGCCTGCCCCTGGACGGCGGGCCGACCCAGGTCGCCGTCGGCCTGCGCGGCGCCGCCACCGCCGTGACCAGGCGGTCCGGGCTGCGCAGGGTCGCCGTGCTGCGCATCGCCGGCGTCTCGGCGACCGCGGTGCGCCCGCTGTCCGGCTGGCCGCCCGACCTGCGCGCCGCGGTGAACGCGGGCACCGCCGTCGTGGACGGCGGCGGCGGCCTCGACCTTGAGGACCGCACGCCACTCGACCGGGACGCCGTGGCCCGCTTCGCCGCGAGCGTGGCGGGCATCGCGCAGGCCGTCGCCGTCGCGGGCCTGTTCTCGCCCCTGGACGGCGAGCAGGAGCGCGAGGCCGCCGAGATCGTCCGGTCGGAGCTGGGCGGCGGCGTGCCGATCGCGCTGTCGGCCGACCTGGGCTCGCTCGGCCTGCTGGAACGCGAGAACGCGACCGTGCTGGACGCCGCCCTGTCGGGGTTCGCGGGCGCGGTCTCCGGCGGGCTGGCCGCCGCGCTGGCGGGCCTGTGCCCGGGGGCGGCGGCGTTCGTGACCCGCGGCGACGGCACGCTGATGAGCCTGGAGCACCTGGCCCGCCATCCCGCGCTCAGCCTCGGCAGCGGCCCGGCGAGCGTGCTGCGCGGCGCCGGCGCGCTGACCGGACTCGGTGACGCGGTGGTCGCCGACGTGGGCGCCGCCCGCGTCCGCGTCGGCGTGCTGGCCGGCGGCTACCCCGAGGAGGCCGTGGGCGGCGCGGACATCGGCGGCGTGCCCGTCGGGCTGCGCATCCCCGGGCTGATCAGGGTGCCGCGGCCGGTCGACCCGCAGGAGCTGGCCGAGGCCGTGGACCGGCTGCAGCCGGGCGCCGGGCTGCTGCCGCTCGTGGTCGTGGGCGGCGGGGAGCAGGCCGTGCCCGAAGGGCTGCATCCCGCGCACGGGCCGGCCGCGGGCGCCATCGGCGCGGCGGTCAGCCCGGTCGGCGGCCAGTACGAGCGGATCGTCCGCCTGCCCGACCGCTCGGCGCTGTCCGCGGCGCTCGAACCCGTGGCCGAGGAGGCCAGGGCGGCGGCCGTCCGCGCCGGGGCCGATCCGCGGCGGGTGCGGCTCATCGGCGTGGAGGAGATCCCGCTCGCCTACCTGCCCGGCCCGTTCGTCCGGCTGCGCGCCCGCGCCGCCGGGCCGCCCTCGCTCCTGTGACCACCCGCCCGCCCTGAGACCACCTGCTGTGACCGCCCGCTCGTGAGCCCCCGCCACGACCCCCCGACGCGAAGGAAGACCGCCATGACCGACTCCGACTACCCCCTGGAGCGGGTGCCGCAATCGGCCCGCTACTCCTGGTTCAACGTGGCCGTGCAACGCTTCGGCCAGCTCTCCGACCTGACGCAGTTCCTGCTGGGCGCCACGCTCGGCGCCGGGCTGTCGTTCTGGGGCGCGTTCTGGGCGTTCACGCTCGGCTCGGTGATCCTGGAGGTGGTGTGCATCTTCGTCGGCATCGCCGGGATGCGCGAGGGCCTGTCCACCTCCATGCTCGCCCGCTGGACCGGCTTCGGCCGGTACGGCTCCACGATCATCGGGGTGATCATCGCCCTGAGCCTGTTCGGCTGGTTCGGCGTGCAGACCGCGGTCTTCGCCTCGGGCCTGCACTCGATCATGTCCTGGCTGCCGCTCTGGGTGTGGGCCATGATCGCGGGCATCGGCGTGACGCTGCTGGTCATCCGGGGGTTCAAGGCGATGGGGATGACGGCGTTCATCACCGTGCCGGCGTTCCTCGGCCTGGCCGGCTGGGCGATGTGGGTGGAAATTTCGCGACATGACCTGGGGTCGCTGGTGGCGTCGCCGCCGTTCGGCGAGCCGATCAGCATCGCGACCGGCGCCACCATCGTGGCCGGCTCCTACATCATCGGCGCGGTCACCACGCCCGACATGACCAGGTTCAACCGCAACACCGGCGACGTCGTCAAGCAGACCCTCGTCGGCATCTCCCTCGGCGAGTACGTGCTCGGTCTGGCCGGCGTGCTCCTGGCCTACGCGGTCAAGTCCTCGGACGTGATCGCGATCATCACGGCGTCCTCCGGCGTGATCGGCGTCATCGTCCTCATCTCGGCCACCGTGAAGATCAACAACTGGAACCTGTACTCCGCCGCGCTCGGCCTGCTCAACGCCGTGGAGTCCACGATCGGGGTGCGACTGAACCGGGTCGCCGTCACCGTCGGCATCGGCGTGCTGGGCAGCGTGCTGGCCGCCGCCGGGATCCTGGAGCGCTTCACCGACTTCCTGCTGATCCTCGGCGTCATCACGCCGCCCGTGGCCGGGATCATGGTCGCCGAGTACTTCGTGGTGCGGCGCTGGCGTCCGGTGCTGGACGCCTCGCGCGCCACGGGCACGCTGCCCGAGACCGAGCCGACCTGGGTGCCCGCCACGCTGGTCATCTGGGGCGCCTCCGCGCTCGTCGGCTGGCTCAGCGACCACTACCAGTGGATCGGCATCCCGGCCCTGAACTCCCTGATCCTCGCGGGCCTGGGCTACGTCGTCGCGGGCCGGCTCGGCCTGGTCCGCGGCACCCGCGAGGTCCCCGTCGAGCGGCCCGCGCTCACCGTCTGAGCCTCACCGCCTGAGCGCTCACCGTCTGAGCCTCACCGTCTGAGAAGAGAGAGTCCTCCCTGATGCGTATCGGCATCGACGTGGGCGGCACCAACACCGACGCCGCCCTCATCGGCGACGACGGCCAGGTGCTGGCCACCGTCAAGTCCCCCACCACCGCGGACGTCACGGGCGGCGTCGCCGCGGCCCTGGCCGGCCTGGGCGCCACCCGGGTGTCCGCGGTGATGATCGGCACCACCCACTTCGTCAACGCCCTGGTGGAGGCCGCGCGGCTGGAGCCGGTCGCGGCCGTCCGGCTGGGCCTGCCCGCCACCGCCGCGCTGCCGCCGATGGTGGACTGGCCCGAACGCCTGCGCCAGGCGGCCGAGGGCGCGGTCTACCTGTGCCACGGCGGCTGCGAGTACGACGGCGCCCCCATCTCCGCCCCCGACCCGGACGAGCTGCGCGGCGTCGCCGCCGACATCAGGCGGCGCGGCCTGCGCACGGTCGCGATCTCCTCGGTCTTCTCCCCGGTGAGCGACGCCCACGAGCGGCAGGCCGCGGAGATCCTGGCCGCCGAGCTGGGCCCGGAGGTGCACCTGTCGCTGTCCTGCGAGATCGGCCGGGTCGGCCTGCTGGCCAGGGAGAACGCCACGATCGTGAACGCGGCCCTGCGCCCGCTGGCCGACCGCACCGTGGCCGCCTTCGGCGAGGCGCTGCGGGTGGCCGGGATCGACGCGCCGCTGTTCCTGTCCCAGAACGACGGCACGCTCATGGACGTGGACCAGGCCCGCCGCTACCCGGTGGCCACGTTCGCGTCGGGGCCGACGAACTCGATGCGCGGCGCCGCGTACCTGTCGGGGCTGACCGACTGCGCGGTGGTGGACATCGGCGGCACCACCTCCGACGTGGGCATCCTGGTCGGCGGCTTCCCGCGCGAGGCCGCCGGGGAGGCGCTGGTCGCCGAGGTGCGCACCAACTTCCGCATCCCCGACGTGCTGTCGATCGGCATCGGCGGCGGCTCGCTGGTCGCCGAGGACGGCACCACCGGCCCGCGCAGCGTCGGCTACCGGCTGACCGAGGAGGCGCTGGTGTTCGGCGGCGGCACGCTGACCGCCACCGACCTGGCCGTGGCCGCCGGGCTGGCCGACATCGGCGACCGCGCCAAGGTCGCGCACGTGGACCCGCAGCGCCCGCTCAAGCTCATCGCCGAACGCGTCTCGGAGGCGGTGGACCGCATGCGCACCTCGTCCGCGCCGCTGCCTGTCGTGCTGGTCGGCGGCGGCAGCGTGCTCATCCAGGACCTGCCGGGCTTCGACGACGTGCGCCGCCCGGCGCACTTCGAGGTGGCCAACGCGGTCGGCGCGGCCATCGCCCAGGTCGGCGGCGAGGTGGACCGGGTCTTCTCCGGCCCGCGCGAGCGCATCCTGGAGGAGGCCAAGAGCGAGGCGATCATCCGTGCCGAGCGCGGCGGCGCCCGCGCGGGCAGCGTGCGGATCGTGGACGTGGAGGAGCTGCCGCTCGCCTACCTGCCCGGCGACGCCACCCGGATCAGGGTGAAGGCCGTCGGCGACCTGGACCTGGAGAAGATCGATGCGTGAGATCGGAATCGACCGGCTGGACGACATGGCCCGCGGGGCCGGCATCCTCGGCACCGGCGGCGGCGGCGACCCGTACGTGGGCAAGCTGCTGGCCCGCGAGGCCATCCGCAGGCACGGTCCCGTGCCGCTGGTGGCCATCGACGAGGTGCCCGCGGACGCCACCGTCGTGGCGGTCTCGGGCATGGGCGCGCCGACCGTGCTGCTGGAGAAGCTGCCGGCGGGCACCGAGGAGCTGACCGCGCTGCGCGCCCTGGAGGCGGTGCTCGGGCGTCCGGCCACGCACATCGTGCCGATCGAGGTCGGCGGCGTGAACTCGATGATCCCGATCGCCGCCGCCGCGCAGGCGGGCCTGCCGATCGTGGACGGCGACGCCATGGGCCGCGCCTTCCCCGAGGCGCAGATGGTGCTGCCGACGCTGATCGGCGTGCCGAACACGCCGATGGCCCTGGCCGACGACAAGGGCAACACGCTGGTGCTGGAGACGGTCTCCAACGTGTGGGCCGAGCGCCTGGCGCGGGCGGCGTGCGTGCAGATGGGCTGCCAGGTCTCCTGCGCCGACACCGTCATGCGCGGCGACCAGCTGCGCGACGGTCTCGTGCCGGCCACGCTGACGCTGGCCGAGGACCTGGGCCGGGCCGTGCGGCTGGCCCGCGCGGGCCACGCCGACCCGGTGGCGGCGGCCCTGGACGTGCTGGGCGGCCTGAAGCTGTTCACCGGCAAGGTCGTGGACGTGGAGCGCCGCACGACCGGCGGCTTCGCCCGCGGCCAGGCCCGCCTGGAGGGCACCGGCACGCTGGAGCTCAGCTTCCAGAACGAGCACCTGCTGGCCCGCCGGGACGGCGAGATCGTGGCCACCACGCCCGACCTGATCTGCGTGCTGGACACCGACTCGGGCGAGCCGGTCACCACCGAGGCCATGCGCTACGGCCTGCGCGTCACGGTCATCGCCGTGCCCTGCGACCCGCGCTGGACGTCGCCGGGCGGGCTGGAGCTGGCCGGGCCGCGGTACTTCGGCTACGACTGCGACTACCGGCCGCTCGCGACGACCCCGGCGTAGACCCAGCGCCCGTCGAGCCGGACGAACCTGCTGTGCTCGTCGAGCACGCCCGGCACCCGCCGGTTGACGAAGTGGGCGCGGAAGCGCACGGTGCCCTCGGTGTGGACGGGGCTGCCGCCGGTGCTCTCCAGCACCTCCAGCTCCACCCAGGCGACCTTCCTGTCGAGGTCGAGGCGGGCCGGGCGGTCGGCGGGGTGCCAGGTGGCCATGAGGTAGGACTCGTCCCCTACGGCGAACGCGCTGAACCTGGACCGCATGAGCGACTCCGCGGTGGGGGCCGACCCCTCACCGCGGTGGTATCTCCCGCAGCAGTCCGCGTAGGACGCGGGCAGACCGCAGGGGCATGGACGAGGAGGCATGCCCCCCATTGTGCCGCCCCCGCACCGCCCCTGCGCCGTTCCGCACCACCCCCGCGCCACCTCCGTGCCGCCCCCGTGCCGCCCTGCGGTCCGCCGGGTGCGGGTGTGGGGTCAGAGCCGGGCGGTCAGCTCGGTCAGGGTCGCGCCGAGCGGGGCGTCGAGCAGGAGGGTGGCGTCGGCGTCGGCGCCGGTGGGGCCCTGGTTGACGATGGCGACGGGCAGCCCCAGCTCGGCGGCCCTGGTGACGAAGCGCAGCCCCGACCTGATCGCCAGCGACGACCCCAGCACGAGCAGCGAACGCGCCCCGTCCACGAGGGCGAAGCACTCCGCCACCCGATCCCTGGGCACGTTCTCGCCGAAGAAGATCACGTCTGGCTTGAGCAGGCCACCGCAGGAGACGCAGTCGACCACCCGGAACCCGGCGACCTGCGCGTCGGTGAGGGCCGCGTCGCCGTCGGGGTTGGCGTGGCCCTCGGCGGCCCAGCGCGGGTTGGCCGCGCTGAGCCGGCGCTCCAGCTCGGCGCGCGGGGTGCGCTCCCGGCACGACAGGCAGACGACGCGGTCGAGGCCGCCGTGCAGCTCGATCACCCGGCCGGCGCCGGCGGCCTGGTGGAGGCCGTCGACGTTCTGCGTGACGATGCCGGCCAGCAGGCCGCGCCGCTCCAGCTCGGCCACCGCGCGATGGCCGGCGTTGGGCGCGGCCCGGCCGATCTGCCGCCAGCCGACGTGACTGCGCGCCCAGTAGCGGCGGCGCGCCTCGGCGCTGCCGGTGAAGCGCTGGTACGTCATCGGCTCGGCGCGCCGGGACCGCCCGGTCGGCCCCCGGTAGTCGGGGATGCCCGACTCGGTGGACAGCCCGGCGCCACTGAGCACCACGACGCCGCCGCCGGAGACCAGCTCGGTCAGCGACGCGATCGCCGGTGACGTCACGGGCGCCGTCACGGGTGCTGTCGCAGTTTCTTGCACACCATCCATGATGCCCGGTCAGAGATAGTTGCTGAGCTCGACCAGGTTCCCGTCGGGGTCGCGCAGGTAGACGCTCCGGATGGGACCGAGCGCGCCCGTGCGCTCCACCGGCCCCTCCTCGATGCCGACGCCGTGGGCGGCCAGCTCGTCCATGACCGTCTCGATGGGGTCGGCGGTGATCAGGCACAGGTCGGCGCTGCCCGGCGCGGGCCGGGCGGCCTTCGGCTCGAACTCGTGGCCGGCCTCGTGCAGGTTGATCTTGCTCTGCCCGAACGCCAACGCCCGCCGCCCTTCTCCGAACGTCACCGCCTCCATCCCCAGCACCGTGGTGTAGAAGCGCACCGCGGCCTCGACGTCGGCGACGGTCAGCACCAGGTGGTCCAAGCGGTCGATCCTCATGTGGTCCCTCGTTCCTCGATCGTTTCCCCGTTCCATAGTCTGCGCATCTCGGGGCTGGTGCGCAGCAGCTCCGGCAGCGTCCCGTGACCGGCGACGCGGCCCCGGTCGAGGACGACCACCTGGTCGGCGCGTTCGAGCGCGGCCCGGCGGGTGGAGACCACGAGCAGGGTGGCGGGGCCGTGCCGGGCGACGCGCTCCCACAGCAGGTTCTCGGTCCCGACATCCAGGGCGGACGACACGTCGTCCACGACGAGCAGCTCGGGGGCGCGGACCAGGGCGCGGGCGGCGGTGGCCCGCTGTGCCTGGCCGCCGGACAGGCGCACGCCCCGGGGGCCGACGACGGTCTCCAGGCCGTCCGGCATGGCGGCCAGGTCCTCCTCGAAGGCGGCCAGCTCCAGGGCACGGCCCAGGTCGTCGCCGCCCGCGGGCAGGCCGAGGAGCAGGTTCTCGCGCAGGGTCTCCGAGAACAGGCGCGGGATCTGGCTCGCGTACGCCGCCCGTCCCGGCACCAGGAACGAGCCGGGGTCGGGCACCGGGCGGCCGTTCCAGGTGATCGTCCCGGCGTCGAGGGGCAGCAGGCCGAGCAGGGCGCGTACGAGTGTGGTCTTGCCCGCGCCGACGGCCCCGGTGACGACGGTGAACGTGCCGCGCGGCAGCGTCAGGTCCACGCCGTGCACGCCGCGCCCGCCGGGGTGCCGCACGGTCAGCCTCCGTGCCTCCAGCACCTCCAGCACCTCGCCGACCGGGGGCGTCTGCGCAGGAGGGGGCGGTGGGGTGTGGCGGAGGTGGAGGGTGCGGTCGCGGGTCAGGTCGGCGGCGTCCTGGTGCGGGGCGAGCAGCGCCGTCAGCCGTTCGGCCGAGACCTCCGCCCTGGGCAGGCGGTACAGGACGGAGCCGATCGTGCGCGGCAGCGCCGTCAGCCAGCCGACGTAGCTGGTGAACAGCGCCAGGTCGCCCACGGTGAACTCGCCCCGCCGCATCGCCCCGGCGGCCAGCAACAGCACGATGCCGACGCCCAGCTCGACCGTGGTGCCCGTGGCGGCCTCCATCAGGTCGGTGGCCAGGCGGCTGCGTACGGCGGCGTCGCGGCGGCGGGCGTTGAGCGTACGCAGCCGGTCCAGCGCCGCCCGCTCGGCCCCGGCCGTCTTGATCGCGAGCACGCCGCCGAACAGCTCGCCGACGAAGGCCGTCACGCCCGCGCCCAGCTCCCTGGCCCGCTGGTGCCGCCGCCCGACCACCCGTCCCATGAGCCTGCTCAGCAGGCCGATCGCGAGCATCGGCACGACCAGCGTCACGGTGACGACGGGGTCGATCGAGACCATGACGGCCAGCGCCGCCCCGCCGAACAGCACGCCTCCGGCCAGGGGGACCGACTCGTCGGCGAGCTCCACCAGCTCGGCCACGTCGTCGCGCAGCCGGGCCAGCGACTCGCCCGGGGAGCTCGGCAGGCGGGCGGCGACCGGGCCGCGCGCCGTCAGCACCGAGCCCAGCACGTTGGCGCGCAGCAGGGTGGCCGCCGCGTCCCACCAGTAGGAGCCGTAGGCCCAGGCGAACGTCAGGACGACGCCGCGCAGCAACTCGACGCCCGCGAACGCCGCGCACAGCCACAACGACTCGCGCAACGTCGCCGGGCTGTGCCCGCTGACCTGGTCGAAGAGCTGCCGCAGCACCAGCCCGCCGCCGAGCGGGAGCACGTGGACCGGCAGCCACAGCAGGATCTGCAGCACGTACAGGCGCGGGTCGAAGCCGATCAGGCGGCCCGTCACGCCCAGGGCCCGGCGCGGGCTCATCGGCTCACCCCCGCGGCGTCCAGGAGCCTGCCGAACCTGCTGTGCGGGTCGGCGGCCAGGTCGGCGCGGCGGCCGTACTCGACGAGCTTGCCGCCGTCCAGCACGGCGACCTTGTCCACGTGGGCCAGGGAGGAGAGCCGGTGGGCGATGAGCACGCCGGTCCGCCCGTCCAGCAGCCGCCGTACGCCGTCCTCGACGTGCCGTTCGGTGGCCGGGTCGAGCCTGCTGGACGCCTCGTCGAGAATGACCAGACCGGGGTCGGCCAGGAACGCCCGCGCGAAGGCGAGCAGCTGTGCCTCGCCGGCGGACAGGCCGCCGGGTTCGCCGTCGAGCCCGCCGGGCAGGGCCGCCAGCCAGCCGCCCAGCCCCACCCCGGCCAGCACGTCCCGCAGGCGGTCGTCGTCGTCACCGGAGAGCGCGCCGAACAAGGTGAGGTTGTCGCGGACGCTGCCGGCGAACAGCCGGACGTCCTGGGTGACCACGCCGACCCGGCGGCGCAGCGACTCCGGGTCTGCCTCACGCAGGTCCAGACCGCCGAGCGCGACCGTGCCGCCGGTCGGGTCGTACAGGCGCAGCAGCAGCTTGGCGAGGGTGGTCTTGCCGCTGCCGGTGCGTCCCACCAGGCCCAGGCGTTCGCCGGGGGCCAGGGTGAGGGTGATGCCCGACAGCGTGGTCTCGCCGTCGTCGGGATAGGCGAAGCTCACGTCGTCCAGCCGCAGGGCGAGCGCGCCGGAGGCGGGCAGCGTCCGGGGCGCGGCGGGCGCGGGCAGCGCGGGCCGCTCGGCCAGCAGGGCGCCGATGCGGGCGAACCCGGCCAGCGCCCCCTGGAACTGCCTGAGCTGGTCGATGAGCCGCTCGAACGGCGTGCGGATCATCATCGTGTACTGGAAGAGCAGCACGGCGGCCCCGACCGTGAGCGCGCCCGCGTCCAGCAGCCAGGCGGCCAGGGCCAGCATCAGCGCGGTCCCGGCCGCGAACGCCACGTTCGTGGCCGCGAGCAGGCCGCCCGCGATGCGGGAGCCGTGCCACTCGGCGCGGAACCAGGCCCCGGCCACCTGGTGGAAGCGGCCGAGCGCGTGCCGGCCCGCGCCGTTGGCCCGCAGGTCCTCGGCCCCGGCCAGCCGCTCTTCGAGGTGGCCGTAGAGCGCGGCGCTCGCCTCCCGCGACCGGGTCGCCGACGGCACGGCGAGCCGCTGCGCGACGGCCATCCCGAGCCCGGCCGCCAGGCAGTACGCCAGCAGCGCCGCGCCCAGCCGCCAGTCGACGGTGAACACGACGGCGAGCACGCCGGCCAGCAGCAGCAGCCCGGCCACGACGTCGAGCACGAAGGCGACGACGAAGTCGGCCACGGCCGCCACGTCGCCGTCCACGCGTTCGATCAGCTCGCCGGGCGAGTGGCGGGCGTGGAAGGCCAGGTCGAGGCCGAGCACGTGCCCGGCCAGGTGTTCGCGCAGGTGGTTGGTGCCGTCCCAGGCCAGGCGGCCGGCGAGCCACGCGGCGGCCATGCGGGCGGCCTGACCGGCGGCGGCCAGGGCGAGGTAGCCGAGCGCGATCAGGATCAGGTGGCGCAGCCCGGCGCCGCCTGCGGCGTCGTCGACGAAGCGGCGGGTGATCTGGGGCGCGGCCAGCGGCAGCGCCGTGGCCGCGGCGGTGGCGGCGGCCAGCGCGAGCGCGGCGCGCGGGCCGGGGAGCAGGTGGCGCAGCGCCTGCCGGGCGGGTCTATCTACATGCGGAAACGTCTCGGTACGCGGAGATGTCAAGAAGCGTCATGCCCTCTGAATAGGTGGGATTCCTGTGCTGAAAGGTCATGAACGCTGCTCTCATCGTGCCGCTCCTCCGGCCGGTTACTGGTGCCGCCGGGAAGTACAACAGCCGCCCGCGCCGCGCCGCAACGGGTTTTCGGCCGTCTACGGGATCTATACGCCGCCTATACAGCCGCTGATCACGCTGAGCACCGAACAGCCTTACACCCCCCGCGGAGGTTGGACGGTGTTGAAGAAACGCAGGCGGCTGACTCCCTTACCGCCGATCCTCGTCCTGTTGCTGACGTCCACGGCCCTCGCGCCGCTCCCCGCGCGGGCCGCCCCGCCCGCGCCCGCCAAGGCCGCGGCGACCGCGGTCTGCCCGGACGAGATGCCCACCGAGATCTCCGCCCGGCTGGCCGCCACGGTCTGCGGCAAGCGGATCAAGGCGGTCTCGCTGACCACCGAGACCGACGAGTTCTTCGTCAACCCGGCCGGCACGGTCACCCAGGAGCACCGCTACCGCCCGGTCCGGGTCAGGCGGGGCGAGGCGTGGGTGCCCGCCGACCCGACGCTCGCCCTGGACCAGGACGGCACGGTGGCGCCGAAGGCCGCCGCGGTCTCCTACCGCTTCTCCGGCGGCGGCGACGGCCCGCTGGTGACCGCCACCGAGCGGGGCACCCGGCTCAGCCTCGGCGCGCCGCTCGGCGCCCTGCCCAAGCCGGTGCTGGACGGCGCCACCGCCACCTACCCCGAGGTGCTGCCGGGCGTGGACCTGGTGCTGACCGCGGACGTGGACGGCTTCGCCGAGAAGCTCGTCGTCAAGACCCGGCAGGCGGCGGCGAACCCGGCGCTGAAGGAGCTGACGTTCGCCACGTCGGTGAAGAAGGGCGAGGCCAGGACCGACAAGCACGGCAACGTCTCGATCCTCGACGCCGAAGGCGAGCCGGTGTTCGGCTCGGCGGCCCCGGAGATGTGGGACGCCGCCACCGAGTCGGCCATGACCCGCAACCCGGCCACCCCGGCGCTGGCCGCCCAGCCGGGCCGGCGGGCCAGGATGGGCGTGCGGCTGTCGGGCCGCGAGCTGCGCGTCACCCCCGACGCCGCCCTGCTGGCCGACCCCGCCATGGTCTTCCCGGTGACGATCGACCCGAGCTTCACCTCGGCCAAGTCCGGCTGGACGTACGTGGACTCGGCCTATCCCACCAGCGCGTACTGGAACTCGACGAACGACGCGACGGCCGGCACCAGCAACGGCGGCGGCTACAAGCGGCGCTCGTTCTTCAACATGGGCCTGTCGGGCCTGGCCGGCAAGCACATCACGGCGGCCACCTTCAACATCAAGGAGACGTGGGCCTGGTCCTGCTCGGCGCGGAACGTCGAGCTGCACAGGACCGCCGCCGTCGGCTCGGGCACCACGTGGAACAACCAGCCCGCCTCGAACCTGAACGTCGGCGCCAAGAACGTCGCCTACGGCTGGTCGTCGGCCGGTCAGGGCGGCGCGTCGACCTGCCCGGCGGCCTGGGTCGGCTGGGACGTCACCAGCGCCGTGCAGAGCGTGGTGAGCGCGAACGGCACGTCGGTCACCTTCATGGTCAAGGCCGGGAGCGAGACCGACAACTACTACTGGAAGCGCTTCGCCAACAACCCGAACATCGCCATCACCTACAACTCGCTGCCGGGCACGCCGTCGGCCCTGGCCGTCGCGCCCTGCTCGGTGTGCGCCAGCCCGGCCATGGTGGGCGCGGCGCAGCCGACGCTGTCGGCCAAGGTGAGCGACGCCGACGGGCAGGCGCAGCGGGCCGACTTCGAGGTCTGGACGGCCGACCACGCGACCAAGGTGACCGGCGGCTCGGCCGCGAACGTCGCGAACGGCGCCACCGCGTCCTGGAAGGTCGGCACGGCCCTGGCGAGCACGTCCTACGCCTGGCGGGTGCGCTCCCATGACGGCACCGACTACGGCCCCTGGTCGGCCTGGTTCGCGTTCACGGTGGACGCCGCCCCGCCGCCCGCCCCCGAGGTGTCCTCCGGCGACTACCCCGAGGACGCGTGGGCCAAGGGCGCCGGTCAGGCCGGCCAGTTCACCATCACGCCGGCCTCGGCCGACGTGTCCTCGGTGTCGTGGTCCTTCGACGGCGGCACCCAGCAGTCGGCGGCGAGCACCGGCTCCCCGCACACCGTGAGCTGGACGCCGCCCGCCGACGGCCCGCACACCCTCAAGGCGTGGGTCAAGGACAAGGCGGGCAACCTGTCGGAGGCGACGACGTACGCGTTCAACGCGGGCGGCTCGGCGGTCACCTCGCCCAAGGACGGGCAGTCCACCGCCCGCCGGACGGTCCTGGCGGCGACGGGCAGCGCGGGGCTGAGCGCGGTCACCTTCTCCTACCGGCGCGGCGAGGCCGACTCCTGGCACCAGGTGCCGGCGGCCGACGTGCGCAGGAAGTCCGACGGGTCGGCGGTCGCCTGGCCGGTGGCGATGAGCGCGGGCGCCTCGCCCGAGCTGGTCTGGGACACCACGCACACGCTGACCGAGGACGGCTCGATCGAGATCAGGGCCGAGTTCACCACCTCCTCGGGCACGGCCGCCTCCCAGCCGGTGGACCTGGTCGTGGACCGGGACGGCGAGGGCGCCTCCACCCAGCCGGTCGGTCCGGGCTCGGTCAACACGCTCACCGGCGACTTCAGGATGGCCGCGACCGACGCCAATGTGTATGGCATCGGCCTGATGCGCTCGTTCTCCTCGCGTGACCCGCGCAAGGGCTCGGCACTGCCGGGCGTGGCGGCCGTCTTCGGCACCGAGTGGACGCCGACCGGGCTCGCCCAGTCGGGCCAGGGCACGTTCGCCCAGCTCCGGGCCACCTCCTCCACCTCGGTGGAGCTGAGCGGCGAGGGCTCGGCGCTGGCCTTCACCAAGAACGCCGACGGCTCGTACGAGCCGCAGCAGGACGCGGCGAGCCTGAAGCTGACCTTCGACGCCGCGGCCGACCGCTACACCCTGTCGGACACGAACTCGGCCGAGCGCACGGTGTTCGCCAAGGTGGACGCCGCGGCGCCGATCTATCTGGTGCGGGCGGTCTACCCGGCCAGCGGCAAGGGCAGCACGGCGTTCGTGTGGCAGTCGGTGACCGGCTCCGACGGCAAGGCGCTGGCCCGGCCGGTCAAGATCATCGCGCCGTCGTACACGCAGGCCGACTGCGACGTGGACACGCTGGCGAGCCTGCCCCAGGGCTGCCGGCTGATCAAGCTGGACTACGCCGCGACCACGACCGCGGGCGCGCAGCTCGGCGACGTGGCCGGGCAGGTCAAGGCGATCAGCCTGTGGGAGGGCGGCGCGAGCGCGCCGATGGGCCTGTCGGAGTACCGCTACGACGACCTGGGCCGCCTGCGCGAGCAGTGGAACCCGGCCACCCCCGAGATCAGGACGCGCTACGACTACGACCTCGGCGGCCGGGTGAACCGCTACACCCCGCCGGGCGAGCTGCCGTGGACGTTCACCTACGGCAAGGCGGGCAACGCCGACACCGCCGCGGACGGCATGCTGCTGGCCGTCTCCCGGCCCACGCTGCGGCCCGGCACGCCGAGCGAGACGAACGGCACCGCGGTCACGTCGGTGGTCTACGACGTGCCGATCAGCGGGGCCGGGGCGCCGTACGGGCTGGGCGAGACGGCCACGGCCGCCTGGGGGCAGAGCGACTCCCCGGTGGACGCGACCGCGATCTTCCCGGCCGACCAGGTGCCGGCCAACCACACCGGGCGGGGCGGGCTGGCCGCCTCCGACTACGGCCGCGCCACGATCACCTACCTGAACGCCTCCGGCCAGACGGTCAACCGGGTGGAGCCCGGCGGCGCGGTCTCGACCAGCCAGTACGACGCGCAGGGCAACACGGTGCTGTCGCTGTCGGCGGGCAACAGGGCGCTCGCCCTCGGGCAGTCGCCGAACGCCGGGACCGAGCTGACCCGGCTCGGGCTGCTCAACGCCTCGACCGCCGACCGGGCGCGGCTGCTGGCCGAGGAGTCCGCCTACAGCTCCGACGGGCAGCGGATGGTCTCCGAGCTGGGCCCGCTGCACCTGGTCACGCTGAACGGCACGCAGGCCGCGGCCAGGAAGCACACGGTCAACACCTTCGACGAGGGCCGGCCGGCCGACGCCAAGGTGTCGAACCTGGCCACGACGGTCGCGGTGGGCGCGTACGTGCCCGGCGCGGCCTCCGACGCCGACGTGCGGACGAACCGGACGTACTACGACTGGAACACCGGTAAGAGCGTCAAGACCGTGGAGGACCCCGGCGGTCTGGCGATCACCAAGACGACCGTGTACGACTCCGACGGCCGGGTGGTCGCCACCACGATGCCGAAGTCGTCCGGCGACGACGCGGGCACCACGACCAGCGAGTACTACACCGCCGACGGCACCGGCGCGTGCGGCGGCAGGGCCGAGTGGGCCGGGCAGCTGTGCCGGACGAAATCGAAGACGGGCGTCGGCGACAACGGCACCCGTCCGGCCGAGCTGGTCACCAAGGTGTACGCCTACGAGCCCGGCGGCCGCGTGTCGTCGGTGACCGAGACGGCCAACGGGGTGACCAGGACCACGACGACCACGTACAACCCGGCGGGCGACATCGTCAAGACCGTCGTGAGCGGCGGGGCCGGCACGGCGGTGCCTGAGGTGAGCACCACCTACGACGCGGCCGGACGGGCCGTCAGGACCACGGCCTCCAACGGGACCGTGATCACCCGCGAGTACGACGCGCTGGGCCGCCAGACGGCCTACACCGACGCCGACGGCGGCGTGACCAGGGTCGAGTACGACGCCCTCGACCGCATCACCAAGAAGACCGACGGCGCCCCCTCGACGGTCACCTACGCCTACGACGACGTGCGCGGCGCGCTGGCCACCATGACCGACTCGGTGGCCGGGACGTTCACCGCCACGTACACCGTCGACGGCTCGATCAGCCACGAGAACCTGCCGGGAGGCATCTCCTACGACCTCACCCGCGACCCGTCGGGCGCGCCCTCCGCCCGCGTCTACCAGACCGCGGCCGGGGTGCGGCTGCTGGACGACTCGGTGACCTGGTCGATCCACGGCCAGCAGGTCACGCACAACGGGCTGTCCGCGCAGAAGATCGGCTACGACAAGCTGGGCAGGATCGCCTCGGTGGACGACACCGTCAGCGGCACCTGCTCGCGCCGGGCCTACGGCTACGACGCCAACTCCAACAGGACCGGGCTGACCACGAGCGCCTGCGACGGCTCGGGGGCGGTCACCGAGAACCACGCCTACGACGGCGGCGACCGGCTGGCCGACGCCGGCTACGAGTACGACGCCTACGGCCGCACGACGGCCACGCCGGCCGGGCTGAAGGCGGAGTACTACACCACCGACCTGGTCAGGCAGATGACGTCCGGCTCGGTGCGGCAGTCGTACACGCTGGACCCGGAGCTGCGCCGCAACACCACCACGCTGGAGCAGCTGTCCGGCGGCACGTGGAGCCCGGCCGGCAAGCGGGTCGAGCACTTCGACGCCGACGACGACACGCCCGCCTGGGTCGTGGAGGGCGGCGCCGTCACCAGGAACGTGCACTCCATCTCCGGCGGCCTGGCCGCGGTCACCTCGGCGACCGGGGACGTGCGGCTGCAACTGACGAACCTGCACGACGACATCAACGTGGTCTACGCCGGCGGAGTGCCGCTGGCGCTGGACTTCGACGAGTTCGGCAACCCGCGCGCCGGCCAGCCGGCGATGCGGTACGGCTGGCACGGCGCGGCCGAGCGGGCCGCCGACACCCCCGACGGCACGATCCTCATGGGCGTCCGGCTCTACCAGCCCAAGCTGGGACGGTTCCTGCAGACCGACCCGGTGGAGGGCGGCAGCGCCAACGCCTACGACTACGCCAACCAGTCGCCGACCTCCAACGCCGACCTGGACGGCAAGAAGTGGTACTGGTGCACCAACTTCTGGCACTTCGCCTTCAACCACTGCGGCGTCAGCTACGCCTACTACCACGGGAGCTGGCGTTACGTGCAGTGGAAGAAGACGCCGGCCGGCTGGTGGGTGCGCGGCGTGTACTACGACTACTGCACCAAGTCCCCCGACAAGCCGCTCGGCTACGACTTCCGCCAGGCGTGCATGATGCACGACTACGGGTACGCCCTGCGCAACATGGGGTACGTCCATAGCAAGTACCAGGTGGATTACATCTTCTACTACGTCCTGTACTGGGGCGTCTGCTCCCACTACTTCTTCAAGGGGACATGTCGCAGCATCGCGTACGCGTACTTCCTTTCGGTGGTCGCCTTCGGCCACCCGTGACCTAGGATGAGCCACCGGCGGGAGCTACCACGAAAGGCTCCCGCCGGTGCCCTTTTCTCCCGGTCGGCACAGGGTTGACGGGAGTCGGACGTTGATGCACATTGAAGCAGCTTTGATCTTCCTTGTGCACCAACGTCCTTGCCGGGAGCGCGATGGAGTTCGCCGTACTTGGGCCGCTTCACGTCTCGGGTGACCAAGGGCCGCTGCCGCTCGGCGTCGGCAAGCAGCGCACCCTGCTGGCCGAGCTCCTGTGCCGGGCCGGCCGCCCGGTCTCCCCCGCCACCCTCGTCGAGGCCCTGTGGCAGCAGCGCCCGCCACGCACCGCCGCCGACAACCTCCGCCTGTACGTCCACCAGCTCCGCCGCACGCTCGGCCAGGACCGCATCACCCGCACCGACGCCGGCTTCGTCCTGGCCGTGCACCCGGGCGAGCTGGACGCCGAACGCTTCGAGACCCTGGCCGGCCGGGGCGGCGCCGCGCTGACCGGCGGCGACCACGAACGGGCCGCCGCGCTGCTGCGCCAGGCGCTGGAGCTGTGGCGCGGCCCCGCGTACGCGGGGCTGAACCTCACCGCCGGGCTCCGCGACCACGCCCGCCGCCTGGAGGAGGAGCGCCTGGCGGCGCTGGAGCAGCGGATCGAGGCGGACCTGGCCCGCGGCCTGCACGCCGTGCTCATCGCGGAGCTGACCGAGCTGGTCGCCGAGCACCCCCTGCGCGAACGCCCGCGCCGCCAGCTCATGCTCGCCCTGGCCAGGTCAGGACGGCAGGCCGAGGCGCTGGCCACCTACCGCGAGGCCCGCCGGGTGTTCGCCGCCGAGCTGGGCCTCGACCCCGGCGACGAGCTCAACCGCCTGCACCAGGCCATCCTCACCGGCACCCTCGACCCGGCCCCCGCCGGCGCCGCGACGCCCGCCGCGCGGCCGCCCGCCCAGCTCCCGACCGACATCTCCGACTTCACCGGCCGCGACGAGCAGCTCGCCCAGCTCGCCGCCCTCCTCGGCGACGAACCGCCGCAGGGCCCCGGCCAGGTGCGCATGTGCGTGATCGCGGGCATGGGCGGCGTCGGCAAGACCACGCTGGCCGTGCACGCCGCGCACCGCATCGCCCGCCACTACCCCGACGGCCAGCTGCACACGAACCTGCACGGCGCCGAGGCCAGCCCCGCCGACCCCGGTCAGGTGCTGGCCGCCTTCCTCACCGCGCTCGGCGTGCCGCGCTCCACCCTGCCCGAGACCGTGGACGAGCGGGCCGCGCTGTTCCGCAGCAGCCTGGCCGAGCGGCGCATGCTGATCGTGCTCGACAACGCCGCCTCCGAGCAGCAGGTGCGCCCGCTGCTGCCCGGCACGTCCGGCTGCGCCGTCGTCATCACCAGCAGGGCCAGGCTGAGCGGCCTGTCCGGCGCGGCCCTGATCGAGCTGTCGGTGCTGCACCTGCGGCAGGGCGTGCGCCTGCTGGCCAGGATCGCCGGCGCCGGACGCGTGCAGGCCGAGCCCGAGGCGGCGGCGGAGATCGTCCGGCTCTCCGACGGGATCCCGCTGGCCGTACGGGTGGCCGGGGCCCGGCTGGTGGCCCGGCCGCACTGGCCGCTGACCCGGCTGGCCGGCCAGCTCAAGGACGAGCGGCGGCGGCTCGACCAGTTCGCGACCGGCGACCTGGCGGTCCGGGCCAGCCTGGCGCTCAGCTACGTGGGGCTGGAACCGGCCGCGCGGCGGGCCTTCCGGCTGCTCGGCGCGCTGGAGGTGCCCGACTTCGCCGGATGGGTGGCGGGCGCGCTGCTGGACGTGCCCGTACCGGTGGGTGAGGAGCTGGTGGAGTCGCTGGTGGACAGCCAGCTCGTGCTGATCAGCGGCGTCGACCCGGCCGGGCAGCCGCGCTACCGCTTCCACGACCTCGTCCGCCTGTACGCCCGCGAGCGCGCCGAGCTGGAGGACCGGCCCGAGGCGGTCGCGGCGGCGCTCGGCCGGGCCTTCGGCGGCTGGCTCGCGCTGGCCGAGCAGGCGACCGAACGCGTCCAGGGCAGCTCCTCGGCCATCATCCACGGCTCGGCCGCGCGCTGGAGCTCGCCCGACGGCACGCCGTGGGAGATCCGGCAGGACCCGATGGCCTGGTTCGACACCGAACGCACCGCGCTGGTCGCGGCGATCCGGCAGGCGTGCGCGCTCGGCCTGGCCGAGGTCGCCTGGGACACCGCCTGCTGCGCCGAACGCTACTTCGACGTGAGCGGCCTGTTCGACGACTGGCGGGCGCTGCACGAGCGGGTGCTGGCCGCGTGCCTGGCCGCCGGCGACCGGCTGGGCGAGGCGGTGATCAGGCGCGGCCTCATGCACGCCACCACCTGGACCGAGACCGGCGAGGCCATGGCCGCCCAGTACGACGGCGCCGAACAACTCATCGCCCTGTTCACCGACCTGGACGAGCGGCGCGGCCTGTCGGACGCGTACGTGCTGCGCGCCTGGGGCGAGGCCGCCAGGGGCGACATGGCGCAGGGCCTGCGCTCGGGCCGCCTCGCGCTGGAACTGGCCGAACGCAGCGGCCACCAGGGCGGCGAGGCCAGGGCGCACGTGTGCATGGCCGTGGCCTACGGCACCAGGGACATCAAGATGGCCATCGTCCACCTGCTGCGCGGCCTCGACCTGGCCGCCAAGCTCGGCAACCCGCGTTTCGAGGCCACGACCCTGCAGTTCCTCGGGCTCGCCCACGCCCACGCCAAGGAGTTCGAGGCCGGGCTGGAGTACATGGTCCGGGCGCTGGCCATCTACCGGCAGATCCGCGACCCGCTGCTGGAGGCGATGGGCCTGGTCGCGCTGGCCAAGCTGTACGCCGGGCACCACGACCCGCGGGCCAGGGCGGTCGCCGAGGCGGCCGAGCTGCTGAGCCGCTCCCACCGGCTGGCCCACCACCGGGCCGACGCGCTGTGGGTGCTGGGCGGGGTGGACCTGGCCGAGGGCCGGGTGGACGAGGCGGTCACGCACCTGGAGGAGTCGGTGCGGCTGTGGCGCACGCGGGGGTGGCAGGAGTTCCTGGCGGGGGCGCTGGGCAGCCTGGCCGAGGCGTACACGGCGGCGGGCGACCACGCGGCGGCGGCCACGGCCCGCCTGGAGGCCGAAGAACTCGCCGGCTCCCCGCAGCCGGGCTGAGCCAGGCGGCCCGCCTGCTTGCCTGTTCTCCCCAGGCGGGTCGAGCCGGACGCTTGCCTGTTCTCCTCAGGCGGGTCGAGCCGACGCTTGCCTGTTCTCCTCAGGCGGGTTGAGTAGGTGAGCGCTCGTGTCCCCGGTCCCGCTGCGGGCATGCTGGCCCTCAGGACCAGTGTGAGGAGTGAGATGCCGCGTTCCGCCCTGCTGTGGGCAGTGATCCTGATCGCCGGAGGCGTCGCCGCCGTCGCCGTGTGCGTGCTGACCGCGCCCGCGGTCGCCCCGGACGCGCCCAAGGACGTCCTCGACTCGCCCGCGCTGCTTCCGGCCTTCGCCGCGCTGGCGGTCCTGGCCGGGCTCGCCGCATGGGCCGTCCCGCATCCGCTGTGGGGGGCCGTCGCCGCCGCGCCGTTCTTCGTGCACTTCGCCGCCGGGGTGGTGGGCGAGCTGCGGTCGGGCGGGCAGGGGTTGTGGCCGGTCGGGCTGCTGTTCCTGGCCGGCCTGACGCTGCTGCCGCTGGCCGCCTCGCTCGTCATGTCGTTGATCGCCCGGTCCCGCTGATCGCCGGTTTTCCAGGAGCCCACGGCCACCGTATGGCGTACGGTACGATCGCCTACCCTGCTCCCCATTTGATGTGACAAGAAGGGATTCCGTGGCCACCAGCGCCAAGACCGACGCCGTACGCGCCCGCTCCTCCGATCACACCGCCGCCGACAGCCACGACATCATCCAGGTACGCGGCGCCCGCGAGAACAACCTCACCGGCGTCGACCTCGACCTGCCCAAGCGCCGCCTCACGGTGTTCACCGGCGTGTCCGGGTCCGGGAAGTCCTCGCTCGTCTTCGACACGATCGCCGCGGAGTCCCGGCGGCTGATCGACGAGACGTACACCACGTTCGTCCAGAACTTCATGCCGAGCCTCGCCCGTCCGGACGTCGACTCGCTGCGGAACCTGAGCGCGGCGATCATCGTGGACCAGGAGCGGATGGGCGCCAACGCCCGCTCGACCGTGGGCACCGCCACCGACACGTACACGATGTTGCGGATCCTGTTCAGCCGGCTCGGCTCTCCGCAGGTCGGGCCGCCGTTCGCGTTCAGCTTCAACCGCGCCGAGGGCATGTGCCCCGAGTGCGAGGGGCTCGGCAAGGTCGCCGGCGTCGACGTCGACGAGCTGGTCGACCGGGACAGGACCCTGAACGAGGGCGCGATCAAGGTCCCCGGTTTCGCGGTGGACACCTGGTACTGGCAGATCATGGTCGGCTCCGGCCTGTACGACCCCGACACCAAGCTGCGCGACTTCACCCCCGAGCAGTGGGCGGACCTGCTCGACAAGCCCGCCACGAAGATCAAGTACGGCACGAGCAACTTCACCTACGAGGGGCTCGTCACCAAGGTCAAGCGCCAGTACCTGGCCAAGGACCGCGAGTCGATGCAGCCGCAGGCGCGGGCCTTCGCCGACCGGGCGCTCAAGCTGACCGGCTGCACCGCCTGCGGCGGCTCCCGCCTGAACGAGGCCGCCAGGTCCTCCCTCATCGGCGGCCGCAACATCGCCGACTGCTCGGCCATGCAGATCAACGACCTGGCCGAGTTCGTCAAGGGCATCGACGAGCCGAGCGTCGGCCCGGTGCTGCTCGGGCTGCGCGACACGCTGGACTCGCTGGTCGAGATCGGCCTGGGCTACCTCAGCCTCGACCGCGAGTCCGGCACGCTGTCGGGCGGCGAGGCCCAGCGCGTGAAGATGGTACGGCACCTGACCTCCAGCCTGACCGACGTCACCTACGTCTTCGACGAGCCGACCGCCGGGCTGCACCCGCACGACATCCAGCGGATGAACAACCTGCTGCTCCAGCTCCGCGACAAGGGCAACACCGTGCTCGTGGTCGAGCACAAGCCCGAGGTGATCGAGATCGCCGACCACGTCGTGGACCTCGGTCCCGGCGCGGGCACCGGGGGCGGCCGCATCTGCTACGCCGGCGACCTCGGCGGCCTGCGCGACTCCGGCACCCTGACCGGCCGCTACCTCGGCCACCGGGCCGCGCTGCGCACCGGCGTCCGCCCGGCCAAGGGGCACCTGGAGGTCCGCGGCGCGACCCTGCACAACCTGCGGGGCGTCGACGTGGACATCCCGCTCGGGGTGCTCACGGTCGTCACGGGCGTGGCCGGCTCGGGCAAGAGCTCGCTCATCCACGGGTACGTCTCCGGCCGCGAGGGCGTGGTGGTGGCCGACCAGTCGCCGATCCGCGGGTCCAGGCGCAGCAACCCGGCCACCTACACGGGCGTGCTCGACCCCATCCGCACGGCGTTCGCCAAGGCCAACGGGGTCAAGCCGGCCCTGTTCAGCGCGAACTCCGAAGGCGCCTGCCCGGCCTGCAAGGGCATCGGCCTGATCTACACCGAGCTGGCGATGATGGCCGACGTGGCGTCGGTGTGCGAGGCGTGCGAGGGCCGGCGGTTCACGCCGGAGGTGCTGACGTACCGGCTGCGCGGCAAGAACATCAGCGAGGTCCTGGAGATGCCGGTGGCCGAGGCGCGCGAGTTCTTCACCACCGGCCAGGCCAGGACGATCCTCGACCGCCTCCACTCGGTCGGCCTGGGCTACGTCGGGCTCGGCCAGCCGCTCACCACGCTGTCGGGCGGCGAGCGCCAGCGGCTCAAGCTGGCCATCAACATGGCCAGGAACGGCACCACGTACGTGCTGGACGAGCCCACCACGGGCCTGCACCTGGCCGACGTGGACAAGTTGCTGGCCCTGCTGGACCGGCTGGTGGACGACGGCAACACGGTCATCGTGATCGAGCACCACCAGGCCGTGATGGCCCACGCCGACTGGATCATCGACCTCGGTCCGGGCGCCGGCCACGACGGCGGCCAGGTGGTGTTCACCGGCACCCCGGCGCGGCTCGTGGCGGAGGGCGACTCGCTCACCGCGGTGCACCTGCGCGACTACGTGGGACACCAGGCCCCGTAGCGGGCCGGACCTCCCGGGCCGCCGGGCCCGGGGAGGTCCGCGCGTCATCCCGGCGTGCCGCCGCTCCCCCGCTGCCGGGACCTGACGACCGCCACCACGTCGGAGGCGCGCAGCAGACCGAAGTGCCGCGAGTCCACGCTGCGCCGCGGGTTGTCACCGAGGACGGCGATCCGCCCGGCGGGCACGAGCCCGCCGCCCAGGACGGCGGGCAGCCGCTCGCCCCCGCCCGCGACCAGCCGCTTGACCAGCAACGGCGGGTTGGGGGCGGTGGCGTTCGGGTTGCGCACGATCACGATGTCGCCGGTCGTCCCCTCGACCCGCCGGGCCAGCAGCCGCTGCCCCGGCCGCAGCGTCGGCTCCATGCTGACGCCCTCGACCCGTACCGACAGGAACCGCCGTCGCGCCCACACCAAGGCGGCGGCCACCACCAGCACGAGCCCGGCCAGGTAGCTCATCCGGCCGGCTCCTCGACGTAACCGGCGGACTGCAGAGTGAACAGCCGGGCGTAGGGGCCCCGCCGGGCCATCAGCTCCTCGTGCCGTCCCCGCTCGGCCACCCGTCCCTCCTCCAGCACGACGATGAGGTCGGCGTCGCGGACGGTGTTGAGCCGGTGCGAGACGAGCACCCCGGTACGCCCCGCCCGCCCGGCCCGCATCCGGACGTGCACGTCGTGCTCGGCCTCGGGGTCCAGGCCGGAGCTGGGCTCGTCGAGGATCATCAGGTCGGGGGCGTCGCGCAGCAGCGCGCGGGCTATGGCGACGCGCTGCCACTGCCCGCCCGACAGCTCGACCCCGGCCCGCGCGCCGTCTCCCTCTCCGTCGTCGCCGACGAAGAGCCTGGTCAGCGGGGTTCGGTAGCCGTGCGGGAGGGCGGCGAGCGTGTCGTGCACGCCGGCCTGCCGGGCCGCGGCCTCGATGGCGGGCCGGTGGCCGAGCTGGGCGAGGTTGCCCAGGCCGATGTTCTCGGCGGCGGTCAGGTCGTAGGCCATGTGGTCCTGGAAGACGGCGCCGATGCGGGCGCGCAGGGTGGCCGGGTCGAGGCGGCGCAGGTCGGTCCCGTTCCACAGGATCGTGCCCCTGGTGGGGTCGTAGAAGCGGCACAGCAGCTTGACCAGGGTGCTCTTGCCCGCGCCGTTCAGGCCGACCAGGGCGAGGCTGTGGCCGCGCGGGATGAACAGGCTCACGCCGCGCAGGATCCAGGGATGCTCGTCGCCGTAGCGGAACCACACGTCGCGCAGTTCGATGCCGTGCCGCAGCTCCGGCGCCGGGGCCGCCGCCACGGGCAGGTCGGAGGGGGTGCCGGCGACGTCCAGGTAGTGGCCGAACAGGCGCAGGCTCTGCGCCATCTGCGCGATCATCTGCACCATCGTGTTGAGCCCCGCCTGTGTGCCGGCCATCGCGCCGATGAACATGGCCACGTCGCCGACGCCGATCCGGCCCGCGCCCGCCGCCACGCCCGCCCAGAGCAGCCCGCCTCCGGCCACCAGCGCCGCCAGCAGTTCGAGCGCGCCGTTCGCGGCCAGGCGGCGCAGGTCGAGGCGGCGCTCGGCGCGGTCGATGCGGGCCCGTTCGGTCAGCATCCGCCCGCGCAGGAACCCGCCGATCCCGAACAGCCGGACCTCCTTGGCGGCCTCGGCGCTGGTCAGGAGCTGTCCGTAGAACAGCTCCCGCCGCTCGGCGTGGCTGGTCTGCCAGAGCATCGCCACCGGCCTCCTGGCCAGGCGCAGCTGTACGGCGAGCGCCGGCACCAGCGAGGCCAGCACGACGGCCGCCAGCCACGGATCGACCACGGCCAGCACGCCGAGGAACCCGGTGACCGTCAGCGCGGCCCTGCCGACGTCGAAGGCGGACCCGAGCAGCGTGGGACAGGTGACGGTGGCCTGCTGCGCCAGCCGCAGCCGGTCCAGGAACGCGGGGTCCTCGAAGTGGCGCAGTCCGGCGAAGCGTTCGGTGGCGGCGAACAGCCGGTCGGTGGCGCGCAGCCCGGCGGCCCTGCCCAGGGCGGCGTTGGCGTAGCCGGACAGGCTCGGCAGCACGCCGGCGGCCAGCCCGCTCGCCGCCAGCCCGAGCGCCGGGCCCGTCACCGATCCGTCGTGGGCGGTCAGCACGTCGAACACGCTCTTGGTGAACCAGGCCGCCGCGATCGGGACGGCGGCCTGCGCCAGGGTGGCCGCCAGGTAGCCGACGACCATGGCCGGCGCGCTGCTCCAGGCCAGCCGGGCCACCGCGAGCGGCCCGGACCGCTCAGCCACGCGCGACCGCCGTCACGCCGGCCAGGTCGTGTCCGGCCGCGAGCACGGTACGGCTGTCGTCGACGAGGAAGACCTTGGGGAAGACCTCGACCTTGAACGCCCGCGCCGGCTGCCCGCCGTCGGGCTCGCCGGCGAAGACCGTGGCCACCGGGTCGAGCAGCGCGCGCATGGGCTCCGCCTCGCCGGGCGGGCCCGCGATCACGGCGACGACCCGCGCGCGCGGCATCGTGGCGGCCAGTTCGGCGAACCGGGGGGCCAGTTCCTCGCACGGCGCGCAGGACGGGGAGAAGAAGCCGACCAGCGTGCGCGCGGGCAGGTCGGCCCCCGGCAGGAACTCCGCGGCCGTGTCGCCGGGTTCGAGCGAGGGCGGCGGGCCGCCGGCGGATCCGTCCAGGGCGTCGAGCCGTTCGGCGTGCGCCCGCAACCGGCGGACGATCCCCAGGCCCACCATCAGGTTGAGCACGGTCAGCGCCGCCAGCACCAGCACGGCCGCCGCCAGGGCGTGAATCACTGAGACCTCCTCGTCACGGGGGACAGTGGGCCGGACCCCGTCGGCGGAGCCCGGCCCGTCACGTCAGATCGCGGTGCCTACAGGCAGTACGTCGACCAGCCGTTGCACCTGACGCCCTTGTCGCCGTAGTCGCAGCAGCGGCGGCACAGACCGTTCTTCCGCTCGACCCAGCAACCGGCCGCCGCGGCGGTCACCTGGGGGACGAGACGCGCGACGAGACGGTCGCAGAGTCCGGTGAGAATACGCATGTACCCCTGCCTTCCGTGATCCCCGCCGGATCCGCCCGGCGGGAGGACGAACTGACCCGGGCAGCCTCACCCGGCCGTCTGAGCGACTTCTCAATGACTTCTCAATGCCGTCTCGAAGACGTGACAACGCGGGATGAACCGGTCCCCCTTGATTAGGCTCGAAGATCATGATGATTCGGTTGCTCGGACCGGTGGAGCTGGAGCGCGCGGATCAGACCAGGCCGGTACGGCCTCCGCAGGCCGCGCTCGCGCTCGCCGCGCTGGCCTGGGAGGTGGGCCGGGTCGTGCCCGCCGAGACGCTGGAGGCCCGGATCTGGGGCGAACGCGTGCCGCCGGGCGCGCGGAACACGCTGTACACGATCATCACCCGGCTGCGTCGCGAGGTGCTCGGCGACGAGGGCCGCGTGCTGCGCCGGGTCGGCGGCTATCAGCTCGACGTGGCCGAGCCGGGCGTGGATCTGCGGCGCTTCCGGAGCCTGGCCGAGGTGGCGGCGACGGCGGCCGATCCTCGTCCGCCGCTGGAGGAGGCGCTGGCGTTGTGGCGCGGCGACCCGCTGACCGGGCTGCCGGGCGAGTGGACCGAACGGGTGCGCCGGCGGTTGTGGGAGGAGCGCAAGGAGGTCGTGCTGCGCTGGGCCCGTACGGTGTCGGCCGAGGACCCCGGGGCCGCGGTCGCGGCACTGTCGCCGCTGGCCGAGGCGTACCCGCTGGACGAGCTGGTGGCCGTCGCGCTCATCGAGGCGCTGCACGAGGGCGGCCGGACCGCCGAGGCACTGGCCCGCTACGCCGGCGTACGCCGCACCCTCGCCGAGGAACTGGGCGTCGAACCCGGCGCCGCCCTCCGCGACCTCCACCACCTGCTCCTCCGAACAGGCGGGACAGGCCGGACAACCGGAACACGCCGTCAGGCGGCACCGGAGCCCCCGCCGGGCCCGCCGGGCGGGGACGCTCCGGGCGGGACCGCGCCGGGCGTGGACGCGCCGCCGGTTCCCGCGCAGTTGCCCGCCCGGCTCGCCGGTTTCGTGGGCCGCAAGGCCGAGCTGGAGCGACTGGCCGGCTCCGTGGCCGTCTGCGTGATCTCGGGACCGCCCGGCGTCGGCAAGTCCTCGCTGGCGCTGCACTGGGCGCACCACCACCGCGACCGGTTCCCCGGCGGCCAGCTCCACGCCCACCTCGGCGCCCTCGACCCGGCCGACGCCTCAGCCGTCCTGTCCCGCTTCCTGGGCGCGCTCGGCGTGCCGGAGACCCGGATCCCGCTGGGCGTCGAGGACCGGACCGGGCTCTACCGGAGCCTGCTGGCCACCCGCCGGGTGCTCGTCGTGCTGGACGACGTCCGCGCCGCCGAGCAGGTCACCCCGCTCCTGGCCACGGCGCCCGGCTGCCTGACCGTGATCACCAGCCGGACGGAGCTGCCCGCGCTGTCGGTCACCGTGGGCGCGTCCCTGCTGCACCTGGACGTCCTGTCCGCCGACGAGGCGCACGGCCTGCTGGCCGCCCGGGTGGGCGCGGACCGCCTGGCCGCCGAACCCGAGGCCGCGGAGCTGATCGTCGACAGGTGCGGCCGCCTGCCGCTGGCCCTGGCCATCGTGGCGGCCCGTACGGTCCGCCGCTCCGACCTCCCCCTGGCCGAGATCGCCGCCGGTCTGGACCGCGCGGGTACGGATCTGGAGCCGTTCGCCGACACCGATCCCGCGATCGACCTGCGGACCGTGTTCGGCCGGTCCTACCGCGAGCTGCCCGAGGAGGCCGCGCGGCTGTTCCGCCGGCTCGGCGGCCAGGCCGGACCGCACCTCGCGCTGGCCGCGGTCGCGAGCCTGGCCGGCCTGCCCGTGGAGCGCACCCGCGGGCTCGTCGACCAGCTCGACCGCGCCAACCTGGTCGAGCTGTCGGCCCGCGGCCGGCCGCGCCTGCACGACCTGCTGCGCGCGTACGCCGCCGAGCAGGCACGGGCCGCCGACCGCCCGGCCACCCGCCGGGCCGCCACGCGCCGCCTGCTGGACCACTACCTGCACTCGGCCTGCGCGGCCAGCGCCGCCTGCTACCCGCACCGCGAGCACCTCGCCCCGGCGCGGCCCGCCCGCGGCGTCACCGTCGAGCGCTTCACCGCCCCGGAGGAGGCCCTGCGCTGGTACGCCGCCGAGTCGGTGGCGCTGCCCGCGCTGGTGGCGGAGGCGGCGCGGGCCGGGCTGGACCGGCACGCCTGGCAGCTCGCCTGGGGGTTCGGCGAGTTCATGCAGCGCCGTGGCCCCTGGGAGGAGATCCTGGGCGTCCAGGAGGTGGCGCTGGAGTGCGCGGAGCGGCTCGGCGACCTCCTGGCCCAGGCGGGCTGTCACAGCCGCCTGGCCCGCGCCCACGCCAAGCTCGGTGCCGACCAGCTGGCGGTCGCGCACTTCGAGCGGGCCGTCGAGCTGCACCGCGACCTCGGGGAGCCGGTCCTGGAGGCGCACCTGCACCTCGGCCTGGCCGTTCCGGTCAGCCGGGTGCGGCCCGGCGAGGAGCTGCGCCACGCGCTGCGGGCTCTGGAGCTGTTCGAGGCGGGCGGCGACGCCATCGGCCAGGCCCGCGCGCTGAACAACGCCGGCTGGTGGCGCGCCCAGCGCCGCGAGTACGACCAGGCGTACGCGGACTGCAGCCGGGCACAGCGCATCCTGGCCGACCTCGGCTACGCCCAGGGCGAGGGCCACGCCTGGGACAGCGTCGCCTACGTCCTGGACGCCATGGGCGACCACGGACGGGCCGTGGCCTGCTACGAGCGGGCGGCCGAGCTCCTGCTGGCCTGCGACGACCCGCACCCGGCCGCGGAGACGCTGGTGCGGCTCGGCGACACGCACGCCGCCGCCGGCGACCCCGCCAAGGCCCTGAACGCCTGGAGGCGGGCCCTGGAGTGCTACGACACCCTCGGGGACGCCCAGGCGGAGTCGGTCCGCGCCCGCTGCGCGGCCCTGCGCCACGGGGAACACCCGCCGCGGGGCCGGTGAGCCGTCCGGCGGGTCAGACGGCCAGGCGGGCGATGATGCGGGCGAACTCCGGCGGCGGCGCCACCACCAGCCTCGTCTGCCCCTGCTGCACCACGATGTCGGCCCGGATCAGCGTCAGCCGCCCCTGGTGCCACCAGTAGACCTGCGAGCTCATCCCGCCCGTACGCGCCGCGTGCACCCGCAGCCGCTCGATGGCCCGCACCACCCCGATGCCGTCCACCGGGTGCACCAGCATCGTGTACGGGTCCGGCAGCACCACCAGCACCCCGTCGGCGGGCACCGCGAGGTGGTCGCCGAGCCAGCGCAGATGGGTGGCGGCCGCCGGGGTCATGCCGGTCAGCCGGGTCACCGGCGTGCCGCCCAGCTCGATGGTCTCGGCCCGCAGCCGCTCCTCCCGCCGGACGTTCGCGACGGCCAGGTCGAGCGCCTGAGCGGTCGGGACGGGCCAGCAGCCGGCCTCCTCGGGCCGCACCAGGCGGGAGCCGACGGTCAGCAGCTCCACCAGGTCGGCGTTGAGGTGCCGCCCCACCACCCGGGTCAGGTCGGCGACCTCGTCGACGGCCTCCACCCGGGTGCGCAGCAGGGACGCGACCTGGTCGAGGTCGCAGGCGTCGTAGCGCTCGTCGGCGGTGGCGAGGGCGTGCGCGAGGTGCTCGGAGACCAGCACCGGCCAGTCCTCCCTGGCCCGGCGCCCGGCCTCGCGGCGCAGCCCGGTCAGCTTCACGACCAGCTCGGCGATACCGTCGCCGCGCAGGGTCAGCGACGCGCCGTCGCGGGCGAACTCGCACACGAACCCCAGGGACTCCGCCACGAGGCCGAGCAGGGAGTCGAGGTCGACGTCCTCGATCGGCCGGCGGGAGGGCTCAGGGTCGCGCCTGAAGAAGCTCACACACCGTCCCCTCTGTCGGGTTCGTCCCTTTACGTGTCTTCCTACCTTGCCTGCTCCCCATCGCGGAACGGACCAGCCAGGGAGCACGATTCGGTATCGATAGCCCCAAGCTCCCCCAGCCACACGCTCATCTGTGGTGACCCGTGTCCCACCGGAAGCCCGGCCACCACGGGCACCCCGAGCGGCGCCAGCCGGTCCACCAGCACCGGGTACGGATCGCCGCAGTCCACCCACGACCCCAGCACGATCCCGCGCACCCCGTCGAACGCCCCCGCCTGGAGCAGTTGCGTCACCATCCGGTCGATCCGGTACGGCTCCTCCCCGATGTCCTCCAGCAGCACCAGCCTGCCGTCGAACGAGGGCTGGTACCGGGTGCCGCACATCGAGGCGAGCAGCGACAGGTTGCCGCCGGTGAGCACGCCCTCGGCCCGGCCGGGCACCAGCACCCGGTCGCCGCGCACGGTCGCGCGCTCACCGGCCAGCGCCGCCCACAGGCTCTCCCACGAGCTCGGCTCGGGGCCCTGCTCGCCGGCGATGAGGTCGCAGGCCGGCATCGGGCCGTGCAGCGTCGGCACGCCCAGCTCGATCGCGAAGGCGTTGTGCAGGGCCGTGATGTCGCTCGACCCGACGAGCACCTTCGGCCCGGCCGCGCGCATGGCGTCCCAGTCGAGCAGGTCGAGCAGCCTGGCCGCGCCGTAGCCGCCCCTGCCGCAGAAGACCACCGAGACGGCCGGGTCGCACCAGGCGGCCTGGAGGTCGGCGGCGCGGGCGGCGTCGTCGCCGGCCAGGTAGTCGAGGTCCTGGCGGTCGAGCGCGTGCGGCCCGGCCACCACCTTCAGACCGCGGGCCTCCAGCCGCTCGACACCCCGCCCGAGCAGGACGGCCGAGGGCGGCCCCGACGGCATGACGATCGCGACGGTGTCACCTTGCTGCATCGATCAACTCCTGGACGCCTGGGAGCGCCGGGGCCCGCGTAAGCACCGAAACGCTGATTGGCTCGTTCACCTGCCAAACGGTGTCACACTTGTGGTCCAGTATGCGACTTCCGCCCCACATCCTCGTGGTCAACGGCATCAAGGTCCGCAGGCCCGTCTTCCTGCTCGGCGCCCCGCACTCCGGCGCGGACCTGCTGGCCCGTGCCCTGAAACGCTCCCCGGGCTTCCACGTCACGATGGGCCGCGCGAACGTGGCGCACGTCGTGTACGCCTTCGCCCGCAAACCGTCCATCGGCCGCACGTCGGGCGCGGTCCGCGTGCTGCGCGACGCGCTGGCCGAGTCCTGGCAGGTCTCCCCGCGTTCGTGCGCGCAGTGCGCCGAGCCGTGCCGGGAGGCGGGCGGCGTGACCGGCAGCGGCCCGTGCGTGGCGGCGGAGGAGGTGACGCGGTTCGGCGACGGCAGCCCCGACCTGCTCTACAGCGCGCTCGTGCTGCTCCAGGCGTTCCCCGACGCCCGTTTCGTCCAGCTGATCAGGGACGGCAGGGACGCCGTCGCCGGCATGCTCGGCGACCCGGCGTGCCTGGCCTGGTTCAAGCCCGCGATGCTCTCCGAGAGCACCGAGTTCCCCAACACCTTCCTCGGCGTCAACAAGGACGAGCACCTCGACCGGTGGAAGGGCATGCCCGCGGCGGGCAAGGCGGCGCTGCGCTGGCGCAGCGCCGTGCGGCTGAGCGCCGAGCTGCGCCGGGAGCTGCCCGAGCAGCAGCTCCTCACCGTCCGCTACGAGGACCTGGCGCTCAAGCCCGCCGAGACGATCGCCGCGCTCACCGGCTTCCTGGAGACGCGGGTGTCCAAGATCGCCCTGTACGGCTCCCGCGCCCCCGAGGTCGGCGCCTGGCGCGAGCGGCTGCGGCCGGCCGACCTGGAGCTGGTGGAGAAGGTGGCTCGCCAGGAGCTCACCCGGCTGGGCTACCTCCCGAGCTGAACTGCGTGCGGTAGAGCTCGGCGTAGTGGCCGCCGCGCTCCAGCAGCTCCTCGTGCCGGCCGCGCTCGGCCACCCGCCCGTCGTGCACGACGAGGATCTCGTCGGCCTCCCTGATCGTGGACAGCCGGTGGGCGATGACCAGCGACGTACGGCCCTGCAGGGCCTTCTTGAGCGCGAGCTGCACGGCCGCCTCGGACTCGGAGTCGAGGTGCGCGGTCGCCTCGTCGAGCACGACCACCCGTGGCGCCTTCAGCAGCAGCCTGGCCAGCGCGAGCCGCTGCTTCTCGCCGCCGGACAGCCGGTAGCCGCGGTCGCCGACGACGGTGTCGAGCCCGTCGGGCAGCCCCTCGACGAGGTCGCCGATCTGTGCGGCGCGCAGGGCGTCCCGGATCTCCTCGTCGCTCGCGCCGGGCCGGGCGTAGCGGAGGTTGGCGCCGATCGTGTCGTGGAAGAGGTGGGCGTCCTGCATGACGACGCCGACGGTGTCGCGCAGCGAGTCGAGCGTGGCCTCGCGCACGTCGAGCCCGTTGATCCGGACGGCCCCCGCGCCGACGTCGTAGAGGCGGGAGACCAGGGAGGTGATGGTGGTCTTGCCCGCGCCGGAGTGGCCGACCAGAGCGATCATCTCCCCGGGACGGGCGGTGAACGAGACGCCCTTGAGCACCTCCTGCGACGGCCCCCCGGAGTCCTGCCGGGCCACCGACTCCAGTGAGGCCAGCGAGACCTCCTCGGCCGACGGGTAGCGGAAGCGCACGTCGTCGAAGTCGATGGTGACCGGCCCCTCGGGCACCGGCCGCGCGCCGGGCCGCTGGGCGACCATCGGCTTGAGGTCGAGGATCTCGAAGACGCGGTCGAAGCTGACCAGCGCCGTCATCACGTCGACGTGCACGTTGGACAGGGACGTCAGCGGGCCGTACAGGCGCATCAGCAGGGCGGTCAGGGCCACCAGGGTGCCCAGCTCGAAGGCGCCCCCGACGGCGAGCACGCCGCCGATGCCGTAGACCAGCGCGGTGGCCAGGGCGGCGACCAGGCCGAGCGCGACCCGGAACACCGTGCCGTACATGCCGACGGTCACGCCGACGTCGCGGACGCGGGCCGCGCGGGCGGCGTAGGTGGCCGCGTCGTCCTCGGGCCGGCCGTAGAGCTTGGCGACCATGGCGCCGGCCACGTTGAAGCGTTCGGTGGTGACCGAGCTCATCTCGGCGTCGAGCTGCATCTGCTCGCGGGTGAGCGCGGACATGCGCCGGCCGACGTACTTGGCGGGCACGATGAAGATCGGCAGCAGCACCAGCGCGACCAGCGTCACCTGCCACGACAGCGCCAGCATCGCGCCCAGCACCAGGACCAGGCTGACCACGTTGGACACCACGGACGACAGCGTGCTGGTCAGCGCCCGCTGGGCGCCGATCACGTCGCTGTTGAGCCTGCTGACCAGCGCGCCGGTCTGGGCCCGCATGAAGAAGGCCACCGGCATGCGCTGCACGTGGTCGAACACCTCGGTGCGCAGGTCGTAGATGAGCCCCTCGCCGATGCGCGCGGAGAACCAGCGTTGCGCCAGCGTCAGCCCGGCGTCGAGGACCGCGAGCGCGGCGATGGCCACGGCCAGGCCGATCACCACGCCGGTGCGCCCGGTCAGGATGCCGTCGTCGATGATCGCCTTCATCAGCAGCGGGTTGGCGACCACGATCACCGCCCCCACCGTCACGAGCAGCAGGAACGCCACGATCTTCCTGGTGTGCGGGCGCGCGTGCCGCCCGATGCGCCGGACCGTGCCCGGCGCGATGCGCTGCTTGGTCACCGAGCCGTCACGGCGCAGCGACGTCCAGACATGAGGGCCGAAGCCCCCTCCCATCATCGCCATACGGGGGATCCCTCCTCCTCCCCCGGGTCAGCGTCACGAGGACACCCGGCGATTCCACGATCCGCTCACGGCGAACCAGAGCCCCGCCCCCGAGCGGTGGCTCTAACGCGGTCCGAACAGGGATGTGATGCGCTTGGCCTGTTCCCTGCCCTCGGCCGCACTCTGCTCCTCCAGGGAGCGCGCCCGCGCCCCCTGGAGGAGGCGCTTCGTCGCCACCGCCGCGTCCCGGTTCGTCGACAGCAGCTCCGCGATCTTGTTCTGTACGGTCTTGTCCAGGTCGCCCCCGGCGACCACCTGCTCCGCGAGGCCGATGCGCATGGCCTCCTCGGCGTACACGTTCCTGGCGGTCAGGCAGATGTCGATCGCCTTGGCCAGTCCGACCAGCTCGACCAGCGGTTTGGTCCCCGTCAGATCCGGGACCAGGCCCAGTGCGGGCTCTTTCATGCAGAAGGTGACGTCGTCGGCCACGATGCGCAGGTCACAGGCGAGCGCGAGCTGGAACCCCGCGCCGATCGCGTGCCCCTGCACGGCGGCGATGGAGACGATCTCCGGGCGGCGCAGCCACAGGAACCCGTCCTGGGCCTGACGTATGCGCTGCTCGAAGGTCTCGCCGTCGGTTGCGGCGGCCGAACTGAACGAGCCCTGTCCGGGCACTCCCTCTGGTGTGAACATCCGCAGGTCGATTCCTGCCGAGAAGGACGGTCCCTCACCTTTGACGACGACGACGCGCACCTGCTCGGGCAGGCTCTCGCCGATGCGAGCCAGCGCCGACCATGTCGCGAACGTCTGTGCGTTGCGCTTTTCCGGCCGGTCCAGCGTGATCGTCGCTATCTCACCGTCCACCTCATGACGAAGCCCGATCTCCGCCAGCCTTTCGGCAGAGACGTCCTCCGCGTTCCCCCCGCGCTGTTGCGCCTGTGCTTCCGCCATCGCCTGCTCCCTCCGTCCGGTCGCGCACGGGGTGCGAGACCAAGGCTGACCGTCGCGCCCGAGCTTACAGAATATGATTCTGGCTCGGGCGCGACAGCGACTGACAAGGGACGGGCGGCTGCGGTCGCACGTACCGAGGCAGCCGTCAGCGCTTGGACTTGCCTCGAGTCGCCCCGCCGCGCCCGCGCAGAGTCACACCGGACTCGCTAAGGATGCGGTGGATGAACCCGTAGGACCGACCGGTCGAAGCGGCCAGGGCGCGGATGCTCTCGCCCTGCGCATAGCGCTTCTTGAGATCGCCGGCCAGTTTTTCCCGGTCGGCCCCGGTGACCCGGGTGCCCTTCTTCAGTGTCTCGGCCACGAGTACCTCCTGTAGTGCCGGACTTCCGCAGCGTTACTCCGCCATGATCAGTCATTTCAGCGGGATCGGCTACCTACTCCACGGGAAAAGATCCGTACCCACTCAAATTAAGATCAGGCAAGTGCCACAAGATCGGAAAATTCGTCGCTCCACGCGTCTTCAGTTCCGTCAGGCAGCAAGATCACCCTATCCGGTGACAAGGCGTCAACGGCACCCTCGTCATGGGTGACGAGGACGATTGCTCCTGAATACGACCTCAGAGCGTTGAGAACCTGCTCGCGGCTGACCGGATCGAGGTTGTTCGTGGGCTCGTCGAGCAGCAGGACGTTGGCGCTCGACAACACCAGGATGGCCAGCGCCAGCCGGGTCTTCTCGCCGCCGGACAGGACACCGGCGGGCTTGTCGACGTCGTCGCCGGAGAACAGGAACGAGCCGAGGACCTTGCGCAACTCGGTGTCGGTGAACTCGCCGCCCGCCGAACGCATGTTCTCCAGCAGCGTACGAGAAGGGTCGAGAGTCTCGTGCTCCTGGGCGTAGTAGCCGACCTTCAGGCCGTGGCCGGGCTTGAGGTCGCCGGTGTCGGGGGACTCGATGCCGCCGAGTATGCGCAGCAGCGTGGTCTTGCCGGCGCCGTTGAGGCCGAGGATGACGACCCTGTGACCTCGGTCGATGGCCACGTTGACGTCGGTGAACACCTCAAGGGAGCCGTAGGACTTCGACAGGCCCTCGGCCATGAGCGGCGTGCGGCCGCACGGCCGGGGCTCGGGGAAGCGCAGGCGGGCGACCTTGTCGCTCTGGCGCTCCTCCTCGGTGCCGGCCAGCAGGCGGTGGGCCCGGCGCATCATGTCCTGGGCCGCCTTGGCCTTGGTGGCCTTGGCGCGCATCTTGTCGGCCTGGGCCAGCAGCGCGCCCGCCTGCTTCTCGGCGTTGGCCCGCTCGCGCTTCCTGCGCTTCTCGTCGGTCTCGCGCTGGGCCAGGTAGGCCGTCCAGCCGACGTTGTAGTGGTCGATCACCGAGCGGTTGGCGTCGAGGTGGAGGACCTTGTTGACCGTGGCTTCAAGAAGGCCGACGTCGTGACTGATGATCACCAAGCCACCTTGATGAGAGCGCAAAAAATCACGAAGCCACCCGATTGAGTCCGCATCTAGGTGGTTTGTCGGCTCGTCTAGAAGGAGAGTTTCCGCTCCGCTGAAAAGAATTCGCGCCAATTCCACGCGGCGCCGCTGACCGCCGGAAAGCGTTTGCAACGTCTGGCCGAGGACCCGGTCGGGCAGACCGAGGCTGGAGGCGATGGAGGCGGCCTCGGACTCGGCCGCGTAGCCGCCCAGCACGTGCATCTGGTCTTCGAGCCGGCCGTACTTCCTGACGGCCTTCTCGCGGGTGCGCTCGTCGGCCGAGGACATGCCGACCTCGGCCTCGCGCAGCTTGCGCAGGACCTCGTCGAGGCCGCGCGCGGACAGGATGCGGTCGCGCGCCAGCACCTGCAGGTCGCCCTGACGGGGGTCCTGGGGCAGGTAGCCGACGCTGCCGGAGGAGGTGACCGCGCCCGCGGCGGGCAGTGCCTCGCCCGCGAGCACCTTGGTCAGCGTGGTCTTGCCCGCGCCGTTGCGGCCGACCAGACCTATCTTGTCGCCGGGGTTGACCCGGAAGGAGGCGTTCTCGATGAGCAGACGCGCGCCCGCGCGCAGCTCGATGTCACTGGCGATGATCATGTTGGCGGACACTCCCGAGCTAGGAAACGAGGATTGGGCGTGCGACCGCCGGTCAATCGGGAGTATGCATACAGATCAGTGTAGGGCCCCCGTGCCAGGCGCTACCTCTGCTTATAGGGGCTCCAGGTGCCCCGCGGTACGCATGGGACGGGCGGTCTCAGCCGGGAAGAGGGGTCGCCGCGCCGGCGGCCATCCCGTCGAGCATGAGGTGCAGATACTTCTCCGGACGGGCGGCCACCGGGCCGGGCAACCCGTCCGGATGGCAGGCGAAGACGTTGAGCAGGCTGACGACGTCCTCCCAGGTCACGTCGTGACGCATGCCGCCCTCCGACTGGGCCCGGCGGACGAGCCCCTGGAGCAGGCCGAGCCAGCGCTCCTTGCTCTCGGCGAACTCCGCCGTGCCCGCGATCGCCTCCTGCGGCAGGTGGGCCAGGGCGGCGGCCAGTGCGACGCGTCCGGGGGCGGCGGCCCACAGCACGAAGCCGCGCAGCGCGCTCCAGGCGTCCCGCTCGCCGTCCGTGGCCTGCTCCAGGGCCTCGGCCAGCGACTGGACGTAATGCTCGCCGAGCGCGGCGATGAGCGCCTCGCGGTCGGGGAAGCGGCGGTAGAGGGTGCCCACGCCGACGCCCGCGTGCCGCGCGATGAGCTCCATGGGCGCGTTGACGCCGCGTTCGGCCATGACCTGGGCGGCCGCGTCGAGGATCTTGACCAGGTTCCTTCTGGCGTCCGCGCGCACGTGGCGACCTCCTAAGTGGACGAACTGTTTCCGCTTAGTGTACCGTCCAGCCAAGCGGACGAAGAGATTCCACTTAGGAGGTCATCATGATCGTGATCACCGGTGCGACCGGTTCCATCGGCCGGGCCCTGGTCGCCCAGCTCGCCGGCCAGAACGTGCTCGCGGTGTCCCGTAAGCCCGCCGACCTGGGCGTACGGCACGCCGTCGGCGACTTCACCGCCCCGGAGACGATCGGCAGGCTGCTGTCCCCCGGCGACCGGCTGTTCCTCAACAGCTCGCCGTTCCCCGCGTTCGCCGAGCGGCTCAACGAGGTGATCGACCTGGCCGCCGAGGCGGGCGTGGCGCAGATCGTCGAGGTCTCCGTACGCGACGCCGCCCCCGGAGCCGCGCTCAGCGCCGGACCCCACGGCGAGGTCGACGAGCACCTGCGGGCCTCGGGCGTGCCGCACGCGATCCTCCAGCCGACCGGGTTCATGCAGAACCTCCTCGGCGAGGTGCGCGGCGACCGTTTCCACGGCTCCTGGGGCACCGGCGGCATGAACTACATCGACGCCAGGGACATCGCCGCCGTGGCCGCCGCCCTGCTGACCCGGCCGGTGGGGGCCTCGGGCTCCTACCTGCTGACCGGGCCCGAGTCGCCCAGCCACGAGGAGATCGCCGCGACGATGACCGGCGTGCTCGGGCGTCCCGTCTCCTACGTGGACCTGCCGGTGCCGGAGATGGCCGCGCGGCTGGCCGGGCAGGGCATCCCGGAGCCGTTCGCCACCGAGCTGGCCACCGCGCAGGCGACGCTGAGCCGGACCGGCTGGGCGGAGATCACCACGACCGTCGAGGAGGTCACCGGCCGGCCGCCGCGCACCCTGGCCGCCTTCCTCGCCGACCACGCCGACGCCTTCCTCCCCGCCTCCTGACCGCTCCCCGGCCTTCTGACCAGCGCCGCCGACCGACCGCGCGCCGTCACCTCAGGACGGGTCGACCACGCGGATCCGCACGGCGCGGAACTGGGCGGGCGTCTCGCGCAGGACCGCGAGCCGCGGGTCAGGCACCGTCAGGAACGGTTCGCTCTCCAGCGCGAACACCGGCGCGAGCCGCCGGTCGCCGCGCAGCGCGTCGACCGCCCGCCGGTCGCCGCCCAGCACCACCGCCGCCAGCTCCCCCAGCCGCGGCACGAGCACCCGCACGGCCGTGTCCGCCGCGCTGTCGAACGCCTGGGCCGCCTGCTTCTGCCGCCTCCTGGCGAAGCGCTGCTGCGACCACCCGCCGGCCGCCGTACGCCCCTGCACCAGCCGGGAGCCGACCTTGGACTCCAGCAGCTCGGCGCCGTGGAACACCCCGGCCGCGTAACCGCCGAGCCGCACCAGCAGGACGCCCACCCGCCGCGCGGCCCGCGCGTGCGCGACCAGCCCGGTCACGTACGGCGGGCCGGGGGCCATGGGCGGGAACGGCGCGTGCAGCTCGGCCAGCGCGCCGTCGACGGCGGTCAGGCGGACCACGCGGTCGTCGCCGGTGGCCTCGAAGGGCCCGTGGCGGGCGGCGAACCCGTCGATCCAGGGGTGCACGCGCTCGGGCGGCACCGTCACCCACCGGCCGCCGCCTCTGGCCGGACGCGCGCTCATGCGGGAAGGGTAACCGAACGACATTCCCTTCACGGAAAGGGGGGAACTATAGCGGAAATGTCGGTGAACTTCGTTTCGGGGGACTTCTGCCGTACCCGTGCCGGCCGGATCATCTGAACGTGTCCTCCCTGCTCACCAGCCCCATGGTGGATCTTGACACCGGGGCAGTCATCGCGCAGCCCGCGGTCGTCGACCCGGCGGGCGTCCTCCGGGCGGCACCGCTGCCCATGGTGCTGGAACTGCCCCTGCACGTGGTGCTCGCGGGCGCCGGGGCGCTGGCCCCCCTCCACGAGGCCCTCCGGCGGGCGGGCAGGCACCCCCGGGAGGCGATCCTGATGCTCACCGGATCGTGCCAGGAGTCGGACCGCCCGCTGCTCAAGGTCGGCCTCGACGGGCTGCGCACGATCGGCTACCTGCTGGGCTTCGCCGACGTGGGCGCGGGCGGCCCGGCGCTGGACGTCGTCACCGACTCCGCGCCGTACCTGCTGGGGCTGGACGAGGAGCTGGTGACCAGACTGCCGGGCGACCACCGGGCGGCGGCGGTGGCGCGCGCGGTGGTGACGCTGGCCCGCGGGATCGGCGCGCACGTGCTGGCCCCCGGCGTCGAGCGCGAGGGGCAGGTGGCGGTGGCCAGGGGGCTGGGCGTGCGCCTGGCCCACGGCCCGCTGCTGGCTCCCGGCCCGGACGGCAAGATCCGGGTGCCGCTGCCCGTGGCCGACGAGTCGCCGGACACGCTGATGCTCGGGCCGCGCGTGCAGGAGATGCTGCTCCCGGCGGTGACGCTGCCGGCCGGGGCCAGGGCGGAGGAGGCGGTGGCGGCGTTCGGGCACGAGCCCACGATCACCAGCGTCATCCTGGTGGACGAGTACCAACGCCCCAAGGGCAGCCTCGACCGCAGCCGCTTCCTGCTGTCGTTCGCCGCCCGGTACGGGCACGCCCTGCACGGCTCCAAGCCCGCCCAGCGCCTGGCCGACCCGCCGCGCACCGTCCCGAGGACGACCCCGGCCATCGCCGCCATGCAGGCGGCCGGCCGGGACGCGGCCCGCGTCTACGACGACCTGGTGGTGACCGACGAGCTCAACCGCTGCCTGGGCATCGTCCGGGTGGCGGACCTGATCCGGCAGATCGCCGCGATGCGGACCTGAGCCCCGGCCGGACCCGGCCTGAGACCCGGCCTCAGACCCAGCCCTGTGCCCTGGCCCGGCGCACGGCCTCGATGCGGTTGCGCGCGTGCGTCTTCTGGATGGCCGAGGACAGGTAGTTGCGCACGGTGCCCTCCGACAGGTGCAGGCGCAGGGCGACGTCCCCGATCGTGGAGCCGTCGGCGGCGGCGGCCAGCACGTCGCGTTCGCGCGCCGACAGCGGGTTCGGCCCCGCGCTCAGCGCCGCCGCGGCCAGCCCCGGGTCGATGACCCGCTCCCCCGCCTGCACCCTTCGGATGGCCGCCGCGAGATCCTTGGCGGGACTGTCCTTGACCAGGAACGCCACCGCCCCGGCCTCCATCGCGGTCCGCAGGTAGCCGGGCCGCCCGAACGTGGTCAGGATCATCACCCGGCAGCCCGGCACCCGGCCGGCGATCTCGGCGGCGGCGGTGAGCCCGTCCTTGCCGGGCATCTCGATGTCCAGCAGCGCGATGTCGGGGCTCACGGCGAGCGCGACGGCGACGGCCTCGTTCCCGTCGGCGGCCTCGCCGACGACCTCGATGTCGGGCTCCAGGCCGAGCAGCGAGGCCAGCGCGCCGCGGATCATCCCCTGGTCCTCGGCCAGCATCACCCGGATCACGCGGCCGTCCCCACCTGGGCCGGGACGAGCACCCGCAACCGGAACCCGCCCTTGGGCGCGCTGCCGGCCTCCATGGTGCCGCCCGCGCCCGTCACCCGTTCGCGCAGGCCGCTGAGCCCGCTGCCGGTGCCCTGTGGCTCGCCGCCGCGTCCGTCGTCCATGATCTCCAGGGTGGCGCTTGATCCGTCGTACGTCACCTGGATCTCGCAACGGGCGGCCCGCGCGTGCCGCACGACGTTGGTGACGCCCTCGCGCACCCCCCAGCCGAACAGCCCGTCGAGCAGGTCGGGCAGCGGCGTTCCTGACACCCGCACCTCGGCCCGCACGCCCGCCGCCCGCAGCACCGACCGCGCGCCGTCGAGCTCCTCCGACAGGCTGCGCTGCCGGTAGCCGGTGACCGCCTCGCGCACCTCCACCAGCGCCTGCCTGGCGACGGACTCGATGTCGGCGATCTCCTGCCGCACCTGCGGCGACTCCTCGGCCAGCCGCCCGGCCAGCTCGCTCTTGAGCACGATCAGCGACAGGCTGTGGCCGAGCAGGTCGTGCAGGTCGCGGGCGATGCGCAGGCGCTCCTCGGTGGCCGCCAGCCTGGCCACCTCGCCCTGCGCCTCGTGCAGCCTCATCGTCAGCACCCTGCTGTTGCGGATGCTGATGAACAGCACCCCCAGCGTGACGACCTGAAGCCCCAGGACGATGACGCCGGCGAACTCGTCGCCGGTCACCAGCCCGGCCGCCACGACCACCGCCAGGTTCACGCCCACCCCGGCCAGCGCCCAGGCGGGCGGCAGGATGAACCCGTAGAGCACGACCGTGTAGACCGGCAGGGTGAGCCAGGCGCCGCCGAAGGCGAACGCGCTGACCAACGCGATCGACGAGGTCACCGCGAGCAGGGGGAAGGTGGCCCGCGAGCGCTCGTGGAAGCTCTTGGCGCTGACCACCGTGCCGACGAAGCAGCCGACGAAGGCGAGCAGCGCCACGGCCCCCCACACCGCGCGGGCGCCCGTGACGCCGCCCGCGACGATCTCGGCGATCGGGAAGACGAGGTAGACCATGCCGACGGACATGCCGAGCAGCCGCCGTCTGGGCGAGGGCCGCCCGTCCCCGAAGTGCAGCTTGTCGGCGAAGCTCATGCCCGAACAGTAGCCCGGCGGTAGAGGTAGGCGGCAGCCCCGCCCAGGACGACCGCCCATCCGGCGACGACCAGCACGTCCGTCAGCTCCACGCCGTGCCCGGCGACGATGCTCCAGCCGAGGCTGGCGTAGTGGTAGGAGGGCATGACGTTGGCGACGGTCCGCATGGTCTCGCCGAACACCTCGGGCGGGAACCACAGGCCGCCCGCGATCGCCAGCACGAACATGCAGATCATCGAGGCCGGCTGCGCCGCGTCGGCCGTCAGCAGCGACCCGATCGCCAGGCCCAGCGCGATGAACGGGATCGTCCCCAGCCACATGGCCAGCATCAGCGGCACCCACTGGCCGACCGGCATCGACACGCCCTGCTGGACGACCCCGACGACGGCCACCAGCAGCAGCGAGGGCAGCACGAGCAGCATGGCGGTGCCGAGCTTGGTGGCGATGATCATCCAGTTCGGCAGCGGGGTGATCTGGAGCTGGCGCAGCCAGCCGGACTGGCGTTCGGTCGCCCACGGCACCGCCGAGCTCATCATCGACGAGGCCAGCGCCCCGTACGCGGCCATGGAGACCATCAGCACGACGCTGTAGCGCACGCCGGCGCCGTCGGTCTGCTTGCCGTAGATGTTGGCGTTGATCAGGTACAGCACGACAGGGAAGACCACGACGAAGATGATGTAGCGCCGGTTGCGCAGCATGCGCATGGCCTCGGTCTTGGCGTAGAACAGCATCAGGACTCCCTGGTGAGCGCGAGGAAGGCGTCTTCGAGGTCGGCGCCGGCGAGCTGGATGCCCCGGATGTCGAGCTCGGTGCCCCGGTACAGGGCGGCCACGGTCGCGTCGGGGTCGGAGGTGTGCAGCGTGGCGGTGCCGGCGGCGACCTCGACGGCGGTGACGCCGGGCAGCCGGTCGAGCCCGGCCGCGGGCTGGTCGCCCAGGGTGAAGCGGACGACCTGCCCGCCCACGCCCGCCTTGATCTCGGCGGCGGTGCCGTCGGCGGCCAGCCGGCCGCGGGCGATGACGATCACCCGGTCGGAGTGCTCGTCGGCCTCCTCCAGGTAGTGGGTGGCGAACAGCACGGTCCTGCCGCCGGCGGCGTAGTCGTGCATGCTGGCCCAGAAGCGCAGCCTGGACTCCACGTCCATGGCCGCGGTCGGCTCGTCGAGCAGCAGGATCTTCGGCGCGCCCGCGATGGCCAGGGCGAACCGCACGCGCTGCGTCTGGCCGCCGGACAGCTTGTTCGCGCGCCGCTTGACCAGCTCCGACAGGTCGGCCAGCTTGAGGATCTCCTCCAGCGGCAGCGGGTCGGGGTAGAGCCTGCGGACCAGGTCGATGAGTTCCCTGACCGACAGCTCGGGGATGAGGGCGCCGTTCTGGAGCATCGCGCCCAGCTCACCGGCCCGCACCGCGTGCTCGGGCGAGCGGCCGTGGATGGTGACCGTGCCACTGCTGGGCCGCAGCAGGCCGAGCAGCATGTTGATCGACGTGGACTTGCCCGCGCCGTTGGGGCCGAGCAGGGCCACGGTCCTGCCCGGCTCGATGGCGAGCGAGAGGTCGTCGACGGCAAGCACGTCCCCGTAGCGCTTGCTGACCTGGTCGAACACGATGGCGTTCATGTCAGCAAACGCTACGGGCGCTACCTTTTCCCCGTTAGTGCGATCCTTCCGGGGTTGACCGTGACATTTGTCAGAGGCGGCAGGCGTAGATGTCGGTGACCAGGATGGCCCGCGCGCCGATGTCCCAGAGCTGGTCCATCACCTGCTGGTGGCCCTTGCGCCGGACCATGGCCCGGACGGCGACCCAGCCCTCGCGGTGGAGCGGCGAGACCGTGGGCCCCTCCATGCCGGGCGTGAGGGCGATGGCCTCCTCGATGCGCTCGGCGCGGATGTCGTAGTCCATCATGACGAAGTCGCGGGCGTGCACGACGCCCTGGAGGCGGCGTACGAGCTGGCCCATGCCCGGCGTCTCCGGCGCGCTCTGCCGCTTGATCAGCACGCCCTCGGAACGCATGATCGGGTCGCCGAACACCTCCAGGCCGACGTTGCGCAGCGTGGTGCCGGTCTCCACGACGTCGGCGACCGCGTCGGCGACACCGAGCCGGATCGCGGTCTCGACGGCGCCGTCGAGCTTGATCACGCGGGCGTCGACGCCCTGGTCGGACAGGTACTTGTCGAGCAGCCCCGCGTAGGAGGTGGCGATGCGCTGCCCGTCGAGGTCTTTGACCGACGACATCGTGCCCGCCTTGGCGGCCAGGCGGAAGGTGGAGCCGCCGAAGCCGAGCGGCATGATCTCCTCGACCGGCGCGCCGGAGTCGATCAGCATGTCGCGGCCGGTGATGCCGAGGTCGAGGGTGCCCTCCCCGACGTAGACGGCGATGTCGCGGGGACGCAGGAAGAACAGCTCACAGCCGTTGTCCTCGTCGAGGACGACGAGCTCCTTGCTGTCCCTGCGGGGCCGGTAGCCGGCCTCCTTGAGCATGTTCTGGGCGGCATCGCTGAGCGCGCCCTTGTTCGGTACTGCCAGACGCAGCATGTTCGGGTCTTCTTCCTCACTCATGGATCGACGGGACGCCGGGGCGGGCGCGGAAGCGCCCTAGAGATGCTTGTACACCTCGTCGAGCCCGATGCCCTTGGCGATCATGAGCACCTGCACGTGGTAGAGGAGCTGGGAGATCTCCTCCGCCGCCCTGTCGTTCGACTCGTGCTCGGCGGCCATCCAGCTCTCGGCGGCCTCCTCGACGACCTTCTTGCCGATGGCATGCACGCCGGCGTCGAGCGCGGCCACGGTGCCCGAGCCCGCGGGCCTGGTACGCGCCTTGTCTGACAGCTCGGCGAACAGCTCTTCGAAGGTCTTCATGGTCTCTCTCGTCGGTCGGTTGGCGTGCCTGACAAGCCTAGTCTGCGCACGACGATGACACCGCCCGGAGTCCGCCACGCGAGACGGCGACTTCCTGCCCGCCGTACGGGGGCGGCTTGGCCGGGGAGGGCCGTTCTAGGCTGGTGGTCATGGACATCGCGACCGTGGGCAAGCTCTGGGACGCCGATCCGGGCTGGCTCAACACCCCTTCGTACGGCCTTCCGCCGCGTCCGGCCTTCGAGGAGCTGCAGGCCGTGCTGACCCAGTGGCGGCACGGCAGCAGCGACTGGACGCCCTGGGACGCCTCCGTCGGCCGGGCCCGCACGGCCTTCGCGCACCTGGTCGACGCCGACCCCGCCGACGTGACGATCGGCTCGACGGTGTCGCAGATCATGTCCACGGTGGCCACCGCGCTGCCGCCGGGGGCGCGGGTGCTGGTGCCGGAGATCGAGTTCACCAGCAACCTGTTCCCGTGGGCGGTGGCGGCCGAGGTCGAGACCGTGCCGGCCGACCGCCTGGCCGACGCCGTCACGAGCCGGACCGACGCCGTCGCCTTCAGCCTCGTGCAGTCGGCCACCGGCTACGTCACGCCGCTGCACGACGTCGTCGCCGCCGCCCGCGCCCATGACGCGCTGGTCATCGCCGACGGCTCCCAGGCGTGCGGGTGGCTGCCGGTGTCGGTGGCCGACGGGATCGACGTGCTGGCGTGCGCGGCGTACAAGTGGCTCATGGCACCGCGCGGGGCCGCGTTCGGCTACCTGTCTCCCCGGGTGCGCTCCCGGATGCGCCCGCTGGCGGCCAACTGGTACGCCGGCGAGGACCCGGGCGGCTCCTTCTACGGGCCGCCGCTGCGGCTGGCCTCCGACGCCCGCGCCTTCGACCTGTCGCCGGCCTGGTTCTGCTACGTGGGCGCGGCGCCCGCGATCGAACTGCTCAACGAGATCGGCGTCCAGCGCGTCCACGAGCACGACGTCGCGCTGGCCAACCGCTTCCGGGCCGGGCTCGGGCTGGAGGCGTCCGACTCGGCGATCGTGTCGGTGGAGGCTCCGGGCGAGCGGCTGGCGGCGGCCGGCATCCGCGCCGCCGTACGGGCCGGCCGCGTCCGCGCGGGCTTCCACGTCTACAACACCCCCGACGACGTGGACCGCGCCCTTGACGTCCTGACCTCGTGACGTCCCCGTGAACGACGAAGCCCGCCGCGCCTTCCCCGGAGGGAGGCGCGACGGGCAGTCGGTCGTTCAGGCGGGATCAGCGCTCGAAGCGGCGGCCGCCGCCGCCGTTGTTGCGGCGGAACCCGCCGTTGCCGCGCTCCTCGGGACGGTAGCCGCCGCCGGAGCGGTAGCCGTCGCGGGGGGCGCGCTCGTCGGAGCGGGCGGGCCGGTCACGGTCGCCCGAGACCGGACGGCCGCGGTCGGCGCCGAAGCGGCCACGGTCGTCGGAACGGAATCCGCCGCCGCGCTGGCCGTCACGGTAGCCACCGCCACGCGGGCCCTCGGACCGGTAGCCGCGGTCGTCCTGACGGAACGGCCGGTCGTCGGAGCGGAAACCGCCACGGTCGTCCTGACGGGCGGGACGGTCGTCGGCGGGACGGAACCCGCCGCGGTCGTCCTGACGCGCGGGACGGTCGTCGGAGCGGAAGCCGCCGCGCCTGCGGTCGTCGCCGAACGTGCGCGGCTCGGAGGAGCGCTGCCCGCCGCCGAACGGCCGCTCGCCCTCGGCGTGCCGGCGCGGACGACGGTCCTCGCCACCGGACTCCTCGTGGCGGCGCGGACGACGGTCGTCGCCACCGGCGAAGGAACCGTCCTCGTGCCGGCGCGGACGACGCTCGCCGTCGAACTCGCGGCGCGGACGACGCCCGCCCCGGCGCTCGGCGCCGCCGTGACCGCCCTCACGGCGCGGGCGCAGCGGCTTGCGCACGTCGGGCTCCCACACGGGGATGGCCTCGCCGCTCGGCGTCCTGGCCCCGGTCACCTCGGCCAGCCGGGGGTGCCCCGGGGTGGCCTTGAGCCGGAACGGGTGGATGCCGGCGCGCCTGGTCAGCGCGTCGGTCGAGCGGCGCTCGTTGGGCAGCACCAGCGTGACGACGGTGCCCTTCTCGCCCGCGCGGGCGGTACGGCCGCCGCGGTGCAGGTAGCTCTTGTGGTCCTGCGGCGGGTCGACGTGCAGCACCAGGCTGATGTTGTCGACGTGGATGCCGCGGGCCGCGACGTCGGTGCAGACCAGCACGTTGATCGAGCCCTCGCGGAACTCGGCCAGGATGCGGGTGCGCTGGTTCTGGCGCTTGCCGCCGTGCAGGCCGCCGGACTTGATGCCGACCCGGGCCAGCTGCTTGCACAGCCGGTCGACGCCGTGCTGGGTGCGGACGAAGATGATCGTCCGGCCCTCGCGGTTGGCGATCTCGGCCGTGACGTCGAACTTGTCGTCACGCGTGACCTGCATCACGTGGTGCTCCATGGTGTCGACCGGAGAGGTCGCCGGGGCCACGGAGTGGGTGATCGGGTCCTTGAGGAAGCGGCGCACCAGCTTGTCGACGTCGCCGTCGAGGGTGGCCGAGAACAGCAGTCGCTGCCCCTCGGGCGCGGTCTGGGCCAGCAGCTCGGTGACGACCGGGAAGAAGCCGAGGTCGCACATGTGGTCGGCCTCGTCCAGGACGGAGACCTCGACCTGCGCGAGCGAGCACTCGCCCTGCCGGATCAGGTCGCCCAGGCGGCCCGGGGTGGCGATCACGATGTCGACGCCGCGGCGCAGCGCCTCGATCTGCTTGCCCATGGACATGCCGCCGACGACGACCTTCATCCGCAGCCCGAGGCCGCGTCCGAGCGGTTCGAGCGCGTCGTGCACCTGAAGCGCCAGCTCACGGGTGGGCACAAGGATCATCGCGCGCGGGTGGCCGGGAGCGGGCCGCACCCCCGCGATGCGCGCCATGGTCGGCAAACCGAAGGCCAGGGTCTTGCCCGAGCCGGTCTGGCCGCGGCCGAGGACGTCATGGCCGGCCAGCACGTCGGGGATCGTCGCACTCTGGATGGGGAAGGGGCTGTCGATGCCCTGCTTGGCCAGACCGCTGATGAGCGGCTTGGGAAGGCCGAGCAGTTCGAACTCCGACGGGCCCGTCTCGGGGGCGGTCTCGTCGAACGCGGGCATGACAGAGTCAAGCATGGTCACGAAATTCGTGCCTTTCAGTCGAAGTGGCGCGTCACTTCTGCGAAAGGACGAGCCGGGACATACGGCCTGATGCCGTACACGTTGCAGTACGCCCGCCTTCGAGGCGGGACTTCACAGGGGAGATACACCGGGGCACCGGCCGCAGGCGGCGCGATGACGCGAGATGAGGCGTCTGGTGTATACCTGGTGCCAACGCCGGGGATGTTAGCGGATATTCCCTGGCTGGTTACGGACCTTCCGAAACCCCTCCTTGGCACACTGAAACGGCTGACGCCGAACGTCAGCCGTTTCAGCTAAAGATCAGACGTTGAAGCCTAGCATACGGAGCTGCTCACGCCCCTCGTCAGTGATTTTGTCAGGGCCCCACGGCGGCAGCCAGACCCAGTTGATCTTGACGTCGGAGACCATGCCCTCAAGGGCCGAGTGGGCCTGGTCCTCGATGACGTCGGTCAGCGGGCAGGCCGCGCTGGTCAGCGTCATGTCGATGGTGGCCACCGGCTGACCGCCCTCGGACGGGTCGAGGTTGAGCCCGTAGATCAGCCCCAGGTCCACGACGTTGATGCCGAGCTCGGGGTCGACGACGTCCTTGAGCGCCTCCATGACCTCCTCGACGGTGGTGTCACCGTCGAAACCGGTCGGAGTCTCCACAGGCTTGCTCATCGGGCACTCCTCACAACAGCGTCCTTGTAGGCCATCCACGACAGCAGCGCGCACTTGACGCGCGCCGGGAACTTGGCCACGCCCGCGAACGCCACCGCGTCCCCGAGCACCTCCTCGTCGGCCTCGACCTGCCCCCGGCCCTGCATGAGCCGGGTGAACTCGTCGACCACCGACAGCGACTCCTCGACCGTCGAGCCGGTGGTCAGCTCGTGCAGCACGGAGGCGGCCGCCTGGCTGATCGAACAGCCCTGGCCGTCGTAGGAGACGTCTTCGATCTTACCGGCGTCGCCCACCCTGACCCGCAGCGTGATCTCGTCGCCGCACGTCGGGTTCACGTGGTGAACCTCCGCGTCGTACGGCTCGCGCAGCCCCCGCCCCTGCGGGTGCTTGTAGTGTTCCAGGATCAGCTCCTGGTACATCGACTCGCCGATCATGGCTATGCGAACACCTTCTGAACGTGATGGAGGCCGCGCACCAGGGCGTCGATCTCGCCCGTGGTGTTGTACAGGTAGAACGACGCCCGGGTGGTCGCCGGTATTCCGAACCGCAGGTGCAGCGGGCGCGCGCAATGGTGCCCGACGCGTACGGCCACCCCGAACTGGTCGTCCAGGATCTGCCCCACATCGTGGGGGTGTATGCCTTCCAGCGTGAACGACAGCGTGCTGCCGCGCTGGTCGAGCGAGTCGGGCCCGATCAGGCGCAGCGACGGCACCTCGCGCAGGGCGTCGAGGGCGTAGGCCGTCAGCGAGCGCTCGTGCGCCTCGATGGCGTCCATGCCGACCCCGGTGAGGTAGTCGACCGCCGCGCCCAGGCCGATGGCCTCGACGATGGGCGGCGTGCCCGCCTCGAACTTGTGCGGGATCGGCGCGTACGTCGAGCGGTCCATCCAGACCGCCTCGATCATCTCGCCGCCGCCCAGGAACGGGGGCATGGCCTCCAGCAGCTCGGTACGGCCCCACAACACGCCGATGCCCGAGGGGCCGACCATCTTGTGACCGGTGAAGGCCACGAAGTCGGCGCCCAGCGCGGCCATGTCCACCGGGTGGTGCGGCACGGACTGGGAGGCGTCGAGCATGATCAGCGCGCCGACCTCGTGCGCCCGTGCGGCCACCGCGGCGACCGGGTTGACCGTGCCGAGCACGTTCGACTGGTGGGCGATCGAGACGATCTTCGTCCGCTCGGTGACGACGGCCGGGTCGAAGTCGAGCCGCCCGTCGTCGGTGACGCCGAACCACTTCAGCGTCGCGCCGGTGCGCTGCGCGAGCATCTGCCACGGCACGATGTTGGAGTGGTGCTCCATCTCGGAGATGACGATCTCGTCGCCGGGGCCGAGGGCGAAGCGGGGGTCGGTGTTGGCGGGGTTGCCGAAGGAGTAGGCCACGAGGTTGAGGGCCTCGGAGGCGTTCTTGGTGAAGATCACCTCATCGCGCGAGCCCGCCCCGACGAACGCCGCCACCTTGTCGCGCGCGCCCTCGTACGCCTCGGTCGACTCCGCGCCGAGGACGTGCATGGCCCGCCCGACGTTGCTGTAGTGCAGCGCCAGGTGGTCGCGCATGGTGTCGATGACCTGGTTGGGCTTCTGTGAGGAGTTGCCCGAGTCGAGGTAGACGAGCGGTCGCCCGTCGGGCAGCTCGCGGGAGAAGACCGGGAAGTCCTTCCTGATCTTCTCCACGTCCAAGCTGGTGGAAGTCATGCAGACGCCTTCGTGTACTGCTCGTAGCCCTCGGCCTCAAGCTTGTCGGCCAGCTCCGGCCCACCCTCCTCGACGATCCGGCCGCCGGCGAAGACGTGCACGAAGTCGGGCTTCACGTACCGCAGGATGCGGGTGTAGTGGGTGATCAGCAGCACGCCGGTCTCGCCCGTGGAGCGGAAGCGGTTGATGCCCTCGGAGACCACGCGCAGCGCGTCGACGTCGAGGCCGGAGTCGGTCTCGTCGAGCACGGCGATCTTCGGCTTGAGCAGTTCGAGCTGGAGGATCTCGTGGCGCTTCTTCTCGCCGCCGGAGAAGCCCTCGTTGAGGTTGCGCTGGGCGAAGGCGGCGTCGATGGACAGCGCGTCCATGCCGGCCTTGAGGTCCTTGGCGAACTCGCGCAGCTTGGGCGCCTCACCGCGGACCGAGGTGACGGCCGAGCGCAGGAAGTTCGACACCGACACGCCGGGGACCTCGACCGGGTACTGCATGGCGAGGAACAGGCCGGCGCGGGCGCGCTCGTCGACCGACAGCTCCAGCAGGTCGACGCCGTCGAGCAGCACCTGGCCGCCGGTGATCGTGTACTTGGGGTGACCGGCGATCGCGTAGGCGAGCGTGGACTTGCCCGAGCCGTTGGGGCCCATGATGGCGTGCGTCTCGCCGGACTTCACCGTCAGGTTGACGCCGCGCAGGATTTCCTTGTCCTCGACGGCGACCTTGAGGTCACGGATCTCTAGGGTGGACATGTTGTTATGACTCCTTCGAGAGCGAGACGAGGACGTCATCGCCGTCGATCTTGACTGTGTAGACGTTCACGGGCTTGGTGGCGGGCGGGCCGGTCGGCTTGCCGGAGCGCACGTCGAAGCACGAGCCGTGCAGCCAGCACTCCAGCGTGCCGTCGTAGACCTCGCCCTCGCTGAGCTTCACCTCGGCGTGCGAGCAGACGTCGTGCAGGGCGAAGACGTCGTCGCCCTTGCGCACCAGCGCCACCGGGGTCTCCCCGACCTCGACGCCGATGACGCCGCCGTCGGGGATGTCGGCGATCTGGCAGACCTTCTCGAAACTCATCGCGCGAGCTCCGCCTCCACCGCGGCCAGCACCCGGTCGCGGATCTCCTCGATCTGGATCTTCTCGATGAGCTGGCCGAGGAAGCCCCTGATGACCAGGCGGCGGGCCTCGTCGTAGGGGATGCCGCGGGCCTGGAGGTAGAAGATGTGCTCGTCGTCGAGGCGGCCCGAGGCCGAGGCGTGCCCGGCTCCGGCGACCTCGCCGGTGAGGATCTCCAGGTTGGGGACCGAGTCGGCGCGGGCGCCGTCGGTGAGGATGAGGTTGCGGTTGAGCTCGTAGGTGTCGGTGCCCTCGGCCTCGACCCTGATGATCACGTCGCCGATCCAGACGGCGTGCGCGTCCTGCCCCTGCAGCGCGCCGCGGTAGTCGACGTTGCTCTTGCAGTTGGGCTGGGAGTGGTCGACCAGGAGGCGGTGCTCCAGGTGCTGGCCGGCGTCGACGAAGTAGACGCCCGACATGTCGGCATCGCCGCCCGGCGCGGTGTAGGCCACGCTGGGCGAGAGCCGGACCAGGTCGCCGCCGAGGGTCACCACGAAGCTGCGGAAGGTGGCGTCCTTGGCGAGCTGGGCGTGGTGGTGGGAGACGTGGACGGCGTCGTCGTCCCAGTCCTGGAGGCTGACGACCTTGAGGTTGGCGCCGTCGCCGACGACGAACTCGATGTTGTCGGCGTAGACGGCGCTGCCCTTGTGGTCGAGCACGACCACGGCCTCGGCCATCGGCTCCACCTTGACCACGATGTGGCCGTAGGCGGCGCCGTCGCCCTCACCGGTCAGGGTGAGCACGGTCGGCCTCGACGTGACGGCCTCGCGCGGCACCGTGATCACGGTCGCCTTCTCGAAGCTGTTCCACGCCTGCGCGCTGACCCGGTCGGTGGGCGTGAACGCCTTGCCGACGCGGGCGTCGTCGCGCCCGACCGTCTCCACGACGACCTCGGGCGCGGCCTCGACGTCGAGGCGCACGTGGCCCACGGGGTCGGCCTTGCCGTTGTGCAGGCCCTTCAGGCGGGAGAGCGGCGTGAAGCGCCACGACTCCTCGCGCCCGTTCGGGACCTCGAAGTCGCCCAGGTCGAAGGACGCCTTCTCGTGCAGGGTCGACAGGGGCTTCTCGTTCAGGCCCATCAGCCGACGGCTCCTTCCATCTGCAGCTCGATCAGCCGGTTGAGCTCGAGCGCGTATTCCATGGGCAGCTCACGGGCGATCGGCTCGACGAAGCCGCGCACGATCATCGCCATCGCCTCGTCCTCGCCGAGCCCACGGCTCATGAGGTAGAAGAGCTGGTCCTCGCTGACCTTGGAGACCGTGGCCTCGTGGCCCATCGAGACGTCGTCCTCGCGCACGTCGACGTACGGGTAGGTGTCGGAGCGGCTGATCTGGTCGACCAGGAGCGCGTCGCACTTGACGGTGCTGGCGCTGCCGTGGGCGCCCTCCTCGATCTGCACGAGACCGCGGTAGGAGGTGCGGCCGCCGCCGCGCGCCACCGACTTGGAGATGACGCTGGAGCTGGTGTTGGGCGCCAGGTGCACCATCTTGGAGCCGGCGTCCTGGTGCTGGCCCTCGCCGGCGAAGGCGACGCTCAGCGTCTCGCCCTTGGCGTGCTCGCCCATCAGGTAGACGGCCGGGTACTTCATCGTGACCTTGGAGCCGATGTTGCCGTCGATCCACTCCATGGTCGCGCCCTCGTAGGCGACGGCGCGCTTGGTGACCAGGTTGTAGACGTTGTTCGACCAGTTCTGGATGGTCGTGTAACGGCAGCGGGCGTTCTTCTTCACGATGATCTCGACGACCGCGCTGTGCAGCGAGTCGGAGGAGTAGATCGGCGCGGTGCAGCCCTCGACGTAGTGGACGTAGGAGTTCTCGTCCACGACGATCAGGGTGCGCTCGAACTGGCCCATGTTCTCGGTGTTGATCCGGAAGTAGGCCTGCAGCGGGATCTCGACCTCGACGTTCGGCGGCACGTAGATGAAGGAGCCACCGGACCACACGGAGGTGTTGAGCGCGGCGAACTTGTTGTCGCCGACCGGGATCACCGAGCCGAAGTACTCCTTGAAGAGCTCCTCGTGCTCCTTCAGGCCCGTGTCGGTGTCGACGAAGATGACGCCCTTCTCCTCAAGGTCCTCACGGATCTTGTGGTAGACGACCTCCGACTCGTACTGGGCCGCGACGCCGGCGATGAGGCGCTGCTTCTCCGCCTCGGGGATGCCGAGCTTGTCGTAGGTGTTCTTGATGTCGGCGGGCAACTCGTCCCAGGAAGCGGCCTGCTTCTCGGTCGAGCGCACGAAGTACTTGATGTTGTCGAAGTCGATGCCGGTGAGGTCGGAGCCCCAGGTGGGCAGCGGCTTCTTGTCGAACAGGCGGAGGCCCTTCAGGCGAAGGTCGAGCATCCACTCCGGCTCGTTCTTGAGCGCGGAGATGTTGCGGACGACCTCCTCGGACAGGCCACGCTTGGCCGCCGCGCCCGCGGCATCCGGGTCGGCCCAGCCGAACTTGTAATTCCCGAGGCCTTCCAGCTCCGGGCGGTCGGTGACAGTCACCTTCCGGTCTCCTTGCTCTTGTCTCTGTGTGCGGATTCAGCCAGCGACTTGGGGCTCACGTGGGTCGTGCAGACCCCGTCGCCGTGCGCGATCGTGGCCAGGCGCTGCACCGGGGTGCCGAGCAGTTGCGCGAACGCCTCCGTCTCGGCCTCGCAGAGCTGCGGGAACTCCGCGGCCGCGTGAGCCACCGGGCAGTGGTGCTGGCAGAGCTGGTCGCCGCCCGACTTGGCCTTGCTGGCCGAGGCGGCGTACCCCTCTGCCGACAGCGCCTGCGCCAGCACCTGTACGCGCTGGTCCGCCGGCACCGTCCGCATGACCGGCTCCAGCCGCGTCAGCAGGCTCGACACCTGCGATCGGGCGAAGTCGGTCACGGCTTCTCGCCCCATGCGCTCGGCCAGGAAGCGGAGTGCGCTCCCGGCGAGGTCGTCATAGGCGTGCTCGAAAGCACTGCGCCCCGCGTCGGTGATGGCGAACAGCTTGGCGGGCCGTCCGCGCCCGCGCTGACCGCGCGGCCTGACCGTGCGAGGCTCTATCATTCCCTCGGCCAGCAACGCGTCGAGGTGCCTGCGCACCGCGGCGGGCGTCAGCCCCAGCCGCTCGCCGAGCGAGGCGGCCGTCACGGGACCATGCTCGAGGATCAGCCTGGCGACACGCGCGCGTGTGCTGCGCTCGCTACCGGGCTCGATCGTGGGCATGTTTTTCACAACATCAGTGTGCCGTAATTCCTTCCCGGTTCACAAACGAATCGGAGCAGGCCACCAATGGAATTCCTCACGCAGGTTAGGCTTACCTAACCTGCCGGCGTCCCAGAAGGGCGAACGCGAGCGCCGAGCACGTGATCAGCCCGAGCATCACGCAGGCCATCGGCAGGGCCGTGCCCTCGCCCGCCAGGCCGACCAGCGGGGCCGCCACGGCGCCCAGCGCGAACTGCATCACGCCGAGCAGCGCCGAGGCGCTGCCCGCGATCTGGGCGGGCTGCCCGGCCAGGGCCAGCGCGCCGGTGCCGGGCAGGACGAGCCCCTGGCCCAGCATGATCACGAACAGGCCCGCCACGATGCCGGCCAGGCCGAGCCCGCTGAGCGCGGCGGTCAGCAGCAGCCCCGCGCCCACCAGGGCGGTGACCAGCCCGGCGACGACCAGGCGGGCGGGCTCCACGCGGCCCGACAGGCGGCCGCCGACCTGGGCCATCACGGTCAGGCCGAGCGCGTTGAGGCCGAAGATGAGCGAGTACTGCTGCGGGGTGGCGCCGTACACCTGCTGGAGCACGAACGGCGAGCCGGAGATGTAGCCGAACATCGCCGCGAAGGCCAGCCCGGCGGTGAGCGCGCAGCCCATGAACGAGCGGTCGCGCAGAAGCTGCCAGAAGGTGCGCACGGTGTGCGCGAGCCCGCCGCTCTCGCGCTGACCGGCGGGCAGCGTCTCGCGCACGCCCGGCAGCACGGCCAGCAGCAGCACGAGCCCGGCGAGGCTGAGCGCCACGAACACGCCGCGCCAGGAGGTGAAGGCGAGCAGCTGGGCCCCCGCGATGGGGGCCAGGATCGGGGCCAGGCCGCTGACCAGCATGAGCGTGGCGAAGATGCGGGCGATGGCGGCGCCGTCGTACAGGTCGCGGACGACCGCGCGCACGATGACCAGCGCGGCACCGCCCAGGACGCCCTGGAGCAGCCGCAGCACGATCAGCACGGGCACCGAGGGCGCGAACGCGCACAGCAGCGAGGCCACCATGAACCCGGCCACGCCCACGATCAGCGGGACGCGGCGCCCGCGCACGTCGCTGACCGGCCCGGCGACGACCTGGCCGACGGAGACGCCGATGAGGCACGCGGTGAGGGTGAGCTGGACCTGCGCCGGAGCGCTGAGCATCTCCTCGGTGATGGCGGGCAGCGCGGGCAGGTACATGTCGATGGACAGCGGGCCGATCGCCGACAGCGCGCCCAGGATGACCAGCAGCAGCCCCCGCCTCCCGCCCTTGGCCTCGCCCTTGCTTCCCATGGCGGCGGACGCGGCTTCTGCCACGGACATGCCCGAACCCCTCTCCCTCGCAGGCCGATGACCCACGAGGGCCGAGGGATCAAACCGGGATTCGGTCCTCCTAATTCCCGGTTATCAGATATTTCAGGCGGTTTCGTTCAGTTGGATGACCCCGAAGGCCGCGCCCTGCGGGTCGATCAGCTGCGCGAACCGGCCGGGCGGCGCCTCGGTCACGCAGGTGAGCACGTCCGCGCCCGCGTCGGCGGCGGTGTGCAGGGCCACGTCCAGGTCGGCGACCGCGAAGTAGGTCAGCCAGAAGGACGGCAGGTCCGCCGGGGCCTCCTCGGGCATCGGCATCATGCCCGCCACGCCCGTCTCCCCCGCCGTCCACTCGGTGTAGGCCATGCCGCCCAGGTCCGACGTGCGCGACGTCCAGCCGAAGACCGCCGCGTAGAAGCGCTCGGCGGCCGGCACGTCGCGCGTGTACAGCTCGTTCCAGCAGAACGCGCCGGGCTCGTTGACCAGCTCGGCCCCCGCGTGGGCGGCCGCCTGCCAGGCTCCGGCGTAGGAGCCGTCCGGGGCCAGCAGGACGGTCATGGTGCCCTCGTCGAAGATCGCCATGGGCTCGGCCACGACGGTCCCGCCGGCGTCCCTGACCCGGCCGGCCAGGGCGGCGGCGTCGTCGGTGGCGACGTAGGTGTTCCACATCGAGGCCGGGCCGCCGTCGCGGGCGGGGCCGATCCCGGCGACCTTGCTGCCCTCGTGGACGAACATCCCGTAGCCGCCGGCCGCCGGGTCGTCCACCATGTCGGCCCGCCAGCCGAACAGGTCCCCGTAGAACCGGACCGAGCCGGGGACGTCGGTGCTGGCCAGGTCCACCCAGCACGGGACTCCTGGGTCGTACTCACTGCGTCGCGACATGCAACCTCCTCAGACGTGGAGCTCATCGCCGCGCTTCCCCCCGTTCTCACGCCTTCGCGGGGAACGGTCCGGTCAAGAGCCGTCCATTTCCGGGCAGGGGGCCCGCCGCCCGTTCGCCGGGCGCGTACCTGGGGGCCGGACCGCCCGGCGCAGTCCCTAAACTCGTGCCATGGATTCCCCAGCCGTCGAGATCGTCGACCTGGTCAAACGCTACGGCGGCAGGACCGCCCTCGACGGCCTCACCCTGCGGGCCGGCCGCGGCGCGGTCACCGCCGTCCTCGGGCCCAACGGCGCGGGCAAGACGTCCACGGTCGAGATCTGCGAGGGGTTCCGCAAGGCCGACTCCGGCACGGTGCGGGTGCTCGGCCTGTCGCCCACGCTGCCCGAGCTGCGCCCGCGCGTCGGGGTGATGCTCCAGGCCGGCGGGGTGCCGCCGGCGATGCGCTGCGCCGAGTGGCTGCACCTGGTCTCGCGCTTCTACGCCCGTCCCCACGACCCCGGCGCGCTGCTGACCCGGCTCGGGCTGGCCGAGCACGCGCGCACCGCCTACCGGCGGCTTTCGGGCGGGCAGCAGCAGCGGCTCTCGCTGGCCGCGGCCGTGATCGGCAGGCCGGAGCTGGTCTTCCTCGACGAGCCGACCGCCGGTCTCGACCCGCAGGCCCGGCACGCCTGCTGGGAGCTGGTCGGCGAGCTGCGCACCGCCGGGGTGTCGGTGGTGCTGACCACCCACCACATGGAGGAGGCCGAGCGGCTGGCCGACCACGTCGTGATCATCGACAGGGGGCGGGTGGTGGCCGAGGGCAGCCCGGCCTCGCTGACCGGGGCCGAGCGGCAGCTCAGGTTCAGGGCCAGGCCGGGGCTCACGCTGGAGGAGCTGCTCAACGCGCTCCCGGCGGGCAGCGCGGCCAAGGAGTCGCCCGCCGGCCACTACATCATCGAGGGCCAGGTCGGGCCCGAGCTGCTGGCCACGGTCACGGCCTGGTGCGCGGCCGAGGGCGTCACGGCCGACGACCTGCGCATCGAGCGCCGCACCCTCGAAGACGTCTTCCTCGAACTGACCGGCAGGGAGCTGCGATGACGCCCGCGCTCGACCTCTCGCCCGCTCCGGGCGCCGCGCCCTTCCCGCGCATGGTGCTCGCGCAGGCCGGCTCCGAGGTCCGCACGATGCTCCGCAACGGCGAGCAGCTCCTGCTCACGCTGATCATCCCGGTGCTGCTGCTGGTCGGTTTCTCGCTGGCGCCGCTGGTCGACGTCGGCGGCGGCCGGCGGGTCGACTTCCTGGTCCCCGGCGTGCTGGCGCTGGCCGTCATGTCCACCGCCTTCACCGGGCAGGCCATCGGCACCGGCTTCGAGCGCCGCTACGGCGTGCTGAAGCGGCTGGGCGCGACCCCGCTGTCCAGGGCCGGCCTTATGCTGGCCAAGACGGGCGCGGTGGTGGCCGTGGAGGTCATCCAGGCCGCGGTGATCGTGGCCGTCGGGCTGGCGCTGGGCTGGCGGCCCCACGGGTCTTTCCTGGCCGCCGCGGTGCTGGTCGTGCTGGGCACGGCGGCCTTCAGCGGCCTCGGGCTGCTCATGGCGGGCACGCTGCGGGCCGAGGCGACGCTGGCCGCGGCCAACCTGGTCTACCTGGTGCTGCTGGGGGCGGGCGGGGTGGTGTTCCCGCTGTCGAAGTTCCCCGAGGGCGCGCGGCCGGTCCTGGAGCTGCTGCCGATCTCGGCGCTGACCGGCGGCCTGCGCGCGGTGCTCGCCCAGGGGGCGGCGCTGCCGCTGGGGCCCGTGCTCGTCCTGGCCGGCTGGGCCGTGCTGACCCTGGCCCTGGTCTCGCGCCTGTTCAGGTGGGAGTGAGGGGCGCGCCACCCCGCTGTGCGGAGATGTCGTACGAGGTCAGTAATCTCTGACGACTGTCCCAGCTTCCTCCGAGGTGTTCCGTGACCGACTTCGCCCTCGACGATCCCTTCGATCGCCGGCAGGCGCTGCCCCGGCCCGGGCGCCTGCTGCGCCAGGCCGCGGACTCGATCCCGCCCTCGTCGCTCGTCCTGCTGTCCATCGTCTCGGTGCAGCTCGGCGCCGCGTTCGCCAAGGAGCTGTTCTCCGTCCTGCCGCCGAGCGCCGTGGTGTTCCTGCGCATCGCCGCCGGCGGTCTGATCATGGCGGCGGTGGCCAGGCCGAAGCTCAAGGGGCTGGGGTGGCGCGACTGGGCGGTCGGGGTCGGCTTCGGCCTGACGCTCGCCCTGATGAACCTGTCCTACTACGAGGCCCTGTCGCGGCTGCCGATGGGCGTCGCGGTGGCGATCGAGTTCCTCGGCCCGCTGGGCGTGGCCGTGGCCGCCTCCCGGCGCAGGCTCGACCTGGCCTGGATCGGCCTGGCGGGCCTCGGCGTGGCGCTGCTGGCGCCCTGGGGGCAGCAGGCGTCGGCGAGCTGGTGGATCGGCATCGGGTTCGCCCTGGTGGCGGGCGCGTGCTGGGCGGGCTACATCCTGCTGTCGGCCGCGGCCGGAGGGCGGTTCCCCGGCACCACCGGGCTGTCGTTCGCGATGATCGTCTCTGCGCTGGTGATCGCGCCGGTGGGCGTCACGACCGGCGGCGCCGACCTGTTGCAGCCGTCCCTGCTGCTGATCGGGCTGGGCGTGGGGCTGCTGTCGTCGGTGATCCCGTACTCGCTGGAGCTCCACGCGCTGCGGCGCATGCCCAAGCACGTGTTCGGCATTCTCATGAGCCTCGAACCGGCGGTGGCGGCGATGGCGGGTGTACTGGTGCTGGGCGAAGTCCTGCATGTGCAGCAGTGGGCGGCGATCGTGTGCGTCGTGGCCGCGAGCCTGGGCTCCACCCGGATGAACGGGCGGTAGGGTGCCGCCGCGCGCCCGCGGGGATGGGGTTCTCTCGGGCGCGCGGCGGAGGGCTCGGCTTCAGGTGGGCGGGTCGCCGAGCCCGGGAAAGGCCAGCGGAGCGGGCTTCCGCGTGACCGGGCTTGTGCAGCTTCACGTAGATCAGTTCGTGAAAGCTTTCACAAACACATTACCCCAAAACGGACAAACCTTCTAAATTCGGACGGCAAAGAATCGCGGCCGGGTCAGTGCTCGGCCCAGATGCCCCGGACGTGGCCGATGTGCTCGCCCATGAGGTGGCCGACCGCCGCGCCGTCGCCGCTCTTGAGCGCGTCGAGCAGGGCCAGGTGCTCCCGGGCGGAGTCGGTCAGCGAGCCGCGCTCGGCGAGCTGGGACAGGCCGTAGAGCCGGGCCCGGTTGCGCAGGTCGCGCACCACGCCCACCAGGTGGACGTTGCCGGACAGGGCCAGCAGCTCCAGGTGGAAGCGCAGGTCGGCGTCGACGTAGGCGAGCAGGTCGCCCCGGTCGGCGGCCGAGACGATCTCCTGGGCGACCGGGCGCAGCCGTTCGAACTCCTCGGCACGGGCGCTGTCGGCCAGCCGCGAGACGGTGGGCACCTCGATCAGCTCGCGGATCTGGGTCAGCTCGTCGAGGTCGCGGTCGGACAGCTCGGTCACCCGGAAGCCCTTGTTGCGCACGGCCTCGACCAGGCCCTCCTTCGCCAGGTCGAGCATCGCCTCGCGGACCGGCGTGGCCGAGACGCCGAACTGCGCGGCGAGCACGGGCGCGGAGTAGACCACCCCTGGCCGCATCTCACCGGTGATCAGCGCGGCCCGCAGCGCGTGCGCGACCTGCTCGCGCAGGCTCTGCCGCTCCCCCACCATGGGCAGGTCGAGCCGGTCCTCGGCAGTCATCCGCCTTCCCTCCTACTTCCACGCCTCGTACGCGGCCGCGGCCACCACCAGGTCCTCCCACGCCATGCCGGTGCTCTTGAACACCCGCGGGCCGGGACCGGCCACCACCCTTCCGGCGATCAGCTCGGCGAGGTTTCCGGCGAGATGACCAGAGGTGATCGTACCGTGGCGGATCGGGATGATCACGTCGCCGGCCTCCTCCAGGGCGGCCGACCTGGCCTCGACGACCACGGTGGCGCGGGCGACGAGGTCGCCGTCGAGCTCCCGGACGCCGGGCTCGTGCGACCCGACCGCGACCACGGTGACGCCGTCGCGGGCGAGCTTACCGGGGAACAGCGGCTCGGCGGCGGTGGTGCAGCAGGCGACGAGGTCGGCGGCCCGGACCGCGTCCGCCGCCGCCGGGGCGTCCGCGCCATGGGCCTGCGCGGCCAGGCCCAGGTCGCGGCAGCGGCCGGCCAGGGCGGCGGCGCGGACGGGGTCGCGGCCGACGACCGTGACGTGCTCGACGGGACGTACCTCGCGCAGGGCCAGGACGTGGCCGTACGCCTGCGGCCCGCTGCCGAATACCACCAGGCGGCGGGCGTCCGGCTCGGCCAGGTGTGCGACGGCCAGCGCGGAGACGGCGGGGGTGCGCAGGGACGTGAGCGCGATGCCGTCCAGGGCGGCCAGCGGGGCCAGGGTGTCGCCGTCCAGCAGCAGGTACGTGCCCTGGACGCGGGGCAGCCCGCGCCCGGGGTTGGCGGGTGTGACGGTGACGGCCTTGACCCCGGCGTAGCGCCCGGCGGCCGCGGGCATGAGCAGGAGCTGCCCGGCCGGCAGGTCCACGACGGGCCGCCGGGGCGTCAGCTCGGGGTCGAGCCCGGCGCGCAGGGCCTGTTCGAGCACGGCCACCGCGCGCCCGACCGGCACCAGCCGCTCCAGCGTGTCCCCGTCGATGTAGGGCAGGTCGCTCATCGCAGCGTGAACCCCGTTCCGATCGGGTCGGCGGGATCGAGCTCGAAGACGTGCCTGCCGGTGCGGTAGGCCATGCCCTCGATCTCCGGCACGATCCCCTCGGGCGTCACCCCGGCCACGCGCGCCCGGAAGACGGACCCGACGATGCTCTCGTGGACCAGCGTGCCGCGCAGGCCCTCCTCGTGCAGCAGCGCCATCCTGGCGGCGGTGCCCGAGCCGCACGGCGACCGGTCCACCTCGCCGTCGGCGAAGACGGTGACGTTGCGCTGGCGGATGCCCCCGGCCGCGTCCGGCGGCTCGTCGCCCGGCAGGTCCTCGTGGAAGATCACGCCGTAGACGCCGGAGAGCCGGTCGTCGCGCGGGTGGCGGGTGGCGGGGTGGCCGGCCAGGGCGGTCTTGAGGCGGCGGGCGTGCTCGACGAGGGCGGTCAGGTGGCGCGGCTCGACGGACAACCCCAGCGACCTCGCCGAAACAGACGCATAAATCGCCCCGCCATACGAAATGTCAACCTTGCTCCCGGCGGCGTCCACGTCCCGCGCGATCACGTACGACGGGACGCTCACGAACGTCACCCCCTCCACCCGTCCGCCCGAGCACCGCACCCGGGCCCTGACCCGCCCCGACGGCACGTCCACCACCACGTCGGTCTCCCCGTCGGGATCGGCCTCGACCAGCCCCTCGTGCACCGCGTACGCCCCGAGCGCGATCGTGCCGTGCCCGCAGGCGGTGGAGAAGCCGTCCTTGTGCCAGAACAGCACGCCCAGATGCGCCCCGGCGTCGTCGGGCGGGACCAGGAAGCAGCCGTACATGTCGGCGTGCCCGCGCGGCTCGTGGCACAGCAGCCGCCGGACGTGGTCGGCGTGGCCGGGGGCGTTCTCCCGCCGGGTGAGCACGTCCGCGCCGGGGATCTCGGGCACGCCCGCGGTGACGATCCGGAACGGCTCGCCGCCCGTGTGGTAGTCGACAGTAGTGATCACCTTGTGAACCCCTCCGGGCCGGGTCGAGGAAGCCGCCAGGAGTAACATGTCACATTGTCGGGCTGCGGAGAAGCCCCTGACGGGACCGTCCCACCTGGCCCGTACCATCGTTGACGTGAAGGAATCCACCGGCCGCCCCAACGTCCTCGTCCGCGCCCTGCGCTCGTTCTGGGCGCCGACCACGCGCTCGATGCGCGGCTGGGCGCTGGCCTCCGTGGTGGCCAACGCGGGCATCGCGGTGACCGGCGCGGGGGTGCGGGTGACCGGTTCCGGGCTCGGCTGCCCGACCTGGCCGAGGTGCACTCCCGACAGCTTCGTGCCGATCGCCCATCCCGAGATGTCGATGCTCACGATGCTCATCGAGTTCGGCAACCGGCTGCTGACGTTCCTGGTGCTCGCGGTGGGCGCGGCGTGCGTGCTCGCGGCGCTGCGCCTGGCCCCGCGCCGGCGGGCGCTGGTGCGCCTGGCGCTGCTGCAACCGGCGGGCGTGCTGGCCCAGGCCCTGTGGGGCGGGCTGGTGGTCAGGAGCGCGCTCAGCCCGTTCACGGTCGGCATGCACTTCCTGATCTCCATGGCCCTGATCGCCGCCTGCTGGATGCTCTACGCCCGCGCCGGCGAGGGCGACGGCCCGGCCGCCGGGGTCGCCCACCGCGACATCCGGCCGCTCGGCTACGCGCTGCTCGCGGCCACGGCCGTGCTGCTGGTGGCGGGCGTGGTGGTCAGCGGCACGGGCCCGCACTCGGGCGACGTCATCGCCTCCCGGTTCGGCTTCGACATCGAGACCGTGGCCCGGCTGCACGCCGACATCGTCTACGTCGTCGTCGGCCTGACCTTCGCGCTGCTGTTCGCGCTGCGCGTGACCGGCGCGCCGCGACCGGCCCGGCGGGCCGCGCTCGGGCTGTTCGCGGTCGAGCTGGCCCAGGGCGTGATCGGCTACACCCAGTACTTCCTGGCCGTGCCGGCCGCGCTGGTGCTGCTGCACGTGCTCGGCGCCTCGCTGGTGTGGATCGCCGCGCTGCGGGTGGTCACCGCACTGCGCACCCGAGGCCCGCTGGAGGCCCCGGCCGCCGCCGCTCCTGCGGAAGCGCCCGCCACGGTCTGACCCCTTGTGCGAGGGTATGGGGTGTGCTGCGACTTCCTAGGCTCTCGCGCAGGCTGCTGCGCCGCGCGTACCAGGGGCTGGTGCTGGTCAGCGTGCTCGCCCTGGCGCCCATGACGTGGGCCTGGCTCGACAGCTCGCCCCACCGCGTGGTGGCCGACACGGGCGGCTGGCTGGGCCGGGTGCCGTCCACGCAGGCCGCGCTGGTGCTCGGCGCGGGCCTGTGGGGCGCGCAGCCCACACCCATGCTGGCCCGGCGGCTCGACCTCGCCGCCGAGCTCTACCGGGCGGGCAAGGTGCGCGCGCTGCTGCTGTCGGGCGACAACAGCCGCAAGGACTACGACGAGCCCACCGCCATGCGCGACTACCTGGTACGCAGAGGCGTGCCGGCGGGCGTGATCGTGCTCGACTACGCCGGGTTCGACACCTGGGACTCCTGCGTACGGGCCCGCCGGGTGTTCGGCGCCGAACGCGTCACCGTCGTCACCCAGGTCTTCCACCTGCCGAGGGCCGTGGCGCTGTGCCGGACGGCCGGGCTGGAGACGTTCGGCGTGGGCGACGACTCCACCCGCCAGTGGGCGGCCACCACGTACGTCTACGCCACCCGCGAGCTGCTGGCCACCGGCAAGGCCGTCGTCGACGCGCTGCTGCTGCACTCCGACCCGGTCTACCCCGGGCCGCGTGAGGTCTCGCTGACCGAGATCCTGGCTCAGCGCGGGGGCGGCGCGCCGGGCGCGTAGCCGGGCGGCGGGGTGCCCCTGGACATGCGGTGGGCGTGCACGGGCGGCACCGGGAAGTCGGCGCGGGCGGTGCTCATGCACTCCAGCAGGGCGCGCTGCTCCTCGTGGAAGGCCTGCTCGTCGACCATGTGGCGGGCCGCCCGCTCGTGCAGCAGGCCCAGCTCGGTGGCGGCGAGCTGGTAGTCGCGCATCGCGCGCACGCCCTTCTTGCCGCCGTAGGCCCTGGCCCACTGCCTGGCCTGGCGGCGCCTGGCGAACGTGGACAACATGTAGATGTCGGCCGCCCCGACCAGCTTGGTCGGCTCGTACGGCGGCAGGTAGGTCTGGATGAGCGCGACGATGCGCCGCCGGTCCCTGAACACCACGCCGATCAGCACGACGAGCACCACCAGCAGCGCCAGGTAGGCCACCACGAGCCCGGGGAAGCCGCCGTAGGAGGCCAGGCCGTTCCACAGGCCGTGCAGGATCATCGCCCCCGACCAGCCGGCCAGCACCAGGAAGACCCGCTCGGGCCCTTCGCGCTGGGCCGCGTACGCGACGGCCACCCCGATCATCGAGCTGAACAGCGGATGGGCGAAGGGCGACAGGACGCCGCGCAGCACCACGGTGACGGCCAGGCTGCTGACGCCGTTGCCGTTGAGCGCCGACAGGTAGTAGCTGACGTTCTCGCTCATGGCGAAGCCGAGGCCGACCATGCTGGCGTAGATGATGCCGTCGGTGGGGCCGTCGAGCTCGGCCCTGCGGAACTTGAGCAGGCCGAGCAGTACCAGGCCCTTCATCGTCTCCTCGACCACCGGCGCGCCGAAGGTGGCGGCCAGGTTGCGGGCGCTGGTCGGCGAGAGCTTGGCGGTGTCGATGAAGTAGTGGAGGTTGAGCGAGTTGATCGCGCCGGCGACCAGCACGGCGATGCCCGCGCCCCAGGCGAAGGCGAAGATCAGGTTGCTGCGCGGCTCGGGCTCCATGCGGTCGAGCGCCAGCACGGCGGCCAGCAGCAGCGGCACCGGCGCCAGGGCGAGCACGAGCGCGATGAAGAACTGCACCGGCTCGCCGTTGATCACGTCGAAGGAGAACGAGACCAGGGCGCAGATGCCGGTGAGGACCAGCCCGGTGATCAACGCGAATGACGGGCGGTCCTTCAACACCCAGCGTGGATCACGGGTCGCCATACCGTGACTTTAACGGATCGAAGGGCCGGTGCCCGTGTGGGCCGCCCGCGCGGGACAGCCACTCCTCACCCTGCGGACACGCGCTCCGGCGGCGTCGCGGACGGCGGGCACGGGATCAGGCCAGCAGCGGGTCGATCGCGACGGCGAGGAAGAGCAGCGCGAGGTAGGCGTTGGACCAGTGGAAGAACCGCATCGGGCGCAGGTCGACGCCGCTCCTGCCGGCGTTGAGCCGGGCCAGCAGGCGGTGGACCTCCCACAGGCAGACCACGCCGAGCACCGCCGCGACGACCGGGTAGAACAGCGTGGTGCCGGCCACCGGCCACAACGCCAGCGAGCACAGCACGGTCGCCCAGGTGTAGGCCACGGACTCCAGGATCACCCGCCGCTCGGTGGCCACCACCGGCAGCATCGGCACCTTCGCCGCCGCGTAGTCCTCCTTGTAGCGCATGGCGAGGGTCCAGGTGTGGGGCGGCGTCCAGAAGAACACCACGCCGAACAGCACCAGGGGCGCCCAGTCGAGCCGCTCGGTGATGCCCGCCCAGCCGATCATGACCGGCATGCAGCCCGCGATGCCGCCCCAGACGATGTTCTGGGCGGTGCGCCGCTTCAGGATCATCGAGTAGACGATCACGTAGAACAGGATCGCGCCGGTGGACAGCACCGCTGCCAGCCAATTGGTGGTGACCCACAGGCCAACAGTGGACAAAATCCCCAGAACGATCCCGAACACCAGCGCGCCGCGCGGCGACACCTGGTGCCTGGCCAGCGGCCGGCGGCGGGTGCGCCGCATCTTCTGGTCGATGTCGCGGTCGACGTAGCAGTTGAGCGCGTTGGCGCTGCCCGCCGACAGGGTGCCGAACACCATGACGGCGACCGACCTCCACAGCGGCGGCAGGCCGCCGGCCGCGAGGAACATCACCGGCAGGGTCGTGATCAGCAGCAGCTCGATGATCCGCGGCTTGGTGAGCGCGACGTAGGCCTTCACGACCATGCCGAACGTGCGCGGCGCCCCGGACTCGGTCGAGGGGGCCGTGGCCTGCCTGTTGGTCAGCACCGTCAAGGCGCTTCCAGCCTGTGCGGAGTCAACGCGTAACCTCTGATTGGAGCGGATCGATGAGTGGCGCCGTGACGCCTCTGCGAACAAACAAACTGTAGTCGCAGGGCCGGACGGTCCGGCCAATGGGGGGCTTGAGCCATTCGTGGACACGCGAGGGTGGAATGGGAATCGATCGCCAGCTCCACTCGGTTAGGGTCCCGTGTGGGCGGGATAGCCAACAGGTACTGCCAAATGACAACTAGATTCCGGAGATCGAGCACTTGAGCACCGAACTCGTGCCAGCCCTTGAGTGGACCGACCTCGACAAGAAGGCCGTCGACGTCGTCCGGGCCCTGGCGATGGACGCAGTGGAGAAGGCGGGCTCGGGTCACCCCGGCACCGCCATGAGCCTGGCCCCCGCCGCATACCTGCTGTTCCAGCGCGTGATGCGCCACGACCCGAGCGACCCCAACTGGGCGGGCCGCGACCGGTTCGTGCTGTCGTGCGGCCACACCAGCCTGACGCTCTACATCCAGCTCTACCTGTCCGGCTACGGCCTCACGCTCGACGACCTGCGCCGCCTGCGCCAGTGGGACAGCCTGACGCCGGGTCACCCCGAGCACGGCCACACCGCCGGCGTCGAGACCACCACCGGCCCGCTTGGCCAGGGTCTGGGCAACGCGGTCGGCATGGCGATGGCGGCCCGCCGCGAGCGCGGCCTGTTCGACCCCGACGCCGAGCGCGGCGCCTCGCCGTTCGACCACCACATCTGGTGCTTCGTCAGCGACGGCGACATCGAGGAGGGCATCAGCCACGAGGCCAGCGCCCTGGCCGGCCACCAGAAGCTGGGCAACCTCGTCGTGGTGTACGACGACAACCACATCTCCATCGAGGACGACACCCTCATCGCCAAGTCCGAGGACGTCGTCAAGCGCTACGAGGCCTACGGCTGGCACACCGAGAGCGTCGACTGGACCGCGGGCGGCGAGTACGAGGAGGACGTCCAGGCGCTCTACGAGGCGCTGGAGGCGGCCAAGGCCGAGACCGACCGGCCCTCGTTCATCCGGCTGCGCACGATCATCGGCTGGCCGGCGCCGAACAAGAAGAACACCGGCAAGATCCACGGCGCGGCCCTGGGCGAGGCGGAGATCGCCGCGACCAAGGAGATCCTGGGCATGGACCCGGCCAAGAGCTTCGACGTCTCGGCCGAGGTGCTCCAGCACGCCCGCGAGGTGGTCGCCCGCGGCCGCGCCGACCGCGCCGAGTGGGACAAGGGATACGCGGAATGGCGCCTGGCCAACCCCGAGCGGGCCAAGGAGTTCGACCGCATCTCCCACCGCGAGCTGCCCGCCGGCTGGGCCACGGCCCTGCCCGAGTTCGAGACCGGCTCCTCGATGGCCACCCGCAAGGCCAGCGGCGAGGTGCTGGGCGCGCTGGCGCCGGTGCTGCCCGAGCTGTGGGGCGGCTCGGCCGACCTGGCCGAGTCGAACCTGACCACGATGAAGGGCGAGCCGTCCTTCATCCCCGAGGAGTACCAGACCAAGGACTTCCCCGGTAACCGCTACGGCCGCACGCTGCACTTCGGCATCCGCGAGCACGCCATGGGCGCGATCCTCAACGGCATCGCCCTGCACGGCGGCACCCGCCCGTACGGCGGCACGTTCCTGGTCTTCTCCGACTACATGCGGCCCTCGGTGCGCCTGGCGGCGCTGATGAAGCTGCCGGTCACCTACGTGTGGACGCACGACTCCATCGGCCTCGGCGAGGACGGCCCCACCCACCAGCCGATCGAGCACCTGTGGGCGCTGCGCGCGATCCCCGGCCTCGACGTCGTCCGCCCGGCCGACGCCAACGAGACCGCGTACGCGTGGAAGACGATCCTGGAGCACACCGACCGTCCCGCCGCCCTGGCTCTGACCAGGCAGAACGTGCCGGTCTACGAGGGCACCAACGCCGACGGCGTGGCCCGCGGCGGCTACGTGCTGCGCGAGGCCTCCGACGGCCAGCCGCACGTGATCCTGATCGCCACCGGCAGCGAGGTCGAGGTGGCCGTCCAGGGCCGCGAGCTGCTGGAGGCGCAGGGCATCTCCACACGCGTGGTGTCGATGCCGTGTGTCGAGTGGTTCAACGGGCAGGACTCCGCTTACCGGCAGACCGTCCTGCCGAGCGCCATCAGGGCTCGGGTCGCGGTCGAGGCCGGCGTCGCGCTCGGCTGGCACCAGTTCGTCGGCGAGTGCGGCGAAGTGGTCAGCCTGGAGCACTTCGGCGCCTCGGCGCCGTACAAGACGCTGTACGAGCAGTTCGGGCTCACGGCCGAGCGGGTGGCGGCGGCGGCCAAGGCGAGCCTCGCCAAGCTGGGTCAGGACAAGGGCGAGACGACGGGAAACTGAGAAGAAGATGAGCGACAACCTCAACAAGCTGTCCGGCCAGGGCGTCTCCGTCTGGCTCGACGACATCAGCCGCGAACGGCTGCGCACGGGCAACCTTGAGCAGCTGATCCGGGACAAGAACGTCGTCGGGGTCACCTCCAACCCGACGATCTTCGCCGGCGCGCTCAGCAAGGGCGACGCCTACAACGCCCAGCTCCACGACCTGGCCGTACGCGGCGTCACCGTGGAGGAGGCCGTACGCGCGATCACCACGTACGACATCCGCTGGGCCGCCGACGTGCTGCGCCCGGTCTACGACGCCACCGACGGCGTAGACGGCCGCGTCTCGCTGGAGGTCGACCCGCGTCTGGCCCGCGAGAGCGAGAAGACCGTGGCCGAGGCCAGGGCGCTGTGGTGGATGGTCGACCGGCCCAACCTGTTCATCAAGATCCCGGCCACCCTTGAGGGCCTGCCCGCGATCACGCAGGCGCTCTCGGAGGGCATCAGCGTCAACGTCACGCTGATCTTCTCCCTGGAGCGCTACCGCGCGGTCATGGACGCCTGGCTGACCGGTCTGGAGGCCGCGCAGGCCAAGGGCCTCGACCTGGCCGCGATCGAGTCGGTGGCCTCGTTCTTCGTCAGCCGCGTCGACACCGAGATCGACAAGCGGCTCGACCAGCTCGGCAAGCCGGAGCTGAAGGGCAAGGCGGGCATCGCCAACGCGCGCCTGGCCTATGCCGCCTACGAGGAGGTCGTCAGCTCCGAGCGCTGGCAGCGCCTGCGCGCCGCGGGCGCCCGTCCGCAGCGCCCGCTGTGGGCCTCGACCGGGGTGAAGAACCCCGAGTACTCCGACACCATGTACGTCGACCAGCTCGTCGCCCCCGGCACCGTCAACACGATGCCGGAGAAGACCCTCGACGCCACCGCCGACCACGCCCAGGTCACCGGCGACACCGTGCGCCCCTTCTACGAGCAGGCCTGGAACACCATGGCCGCGCTCAAGGACGCCGGTATCGACTACGACGACGTGGTCCGCGTGCTGGAGGAGGAGGGCGTCGAGAAGTTCGAGGCGTCCTGGAACGAGCTGCTCGAGAGCGTCACCAAGAATCTGGTGCCATGATCGAGGTGTCCTACCGCGAGGAGGGGGTGGCCGCGGCCGCCTCCTCCGTCGCGGGGCGCCTCGTCGCCGACGGCGTGCCCGCGCGGCTGGCCGGCGGCGACCCCACGCTGTGGGGCGAGGACGCCGAGGCGGTGGCGGCGGTCCGGCTCGGCTGGCTGACGCTGCCGCGCACCTCCCGCGAGCTCCTTCCCGAGCTGGGCAAGCTCGTGGAGCGGGCGCGGGCCGAGGGCCTGACGAACGTGGTGCTGGTCGGGATGGGCGGCTCGTCGCTGGCTCCCGAGGTGATCTGCCAGACCGCCGACGTGCCGCTGACCGTGCTCGACACGACCGACCCCGCGCAGGTCAGGCGGGCCCTGGACGACCTGCTGGAGTCCACGGTCGTGGTGGTGGCCAGCAAGAGCGGCTCGACCGTCGAGACCGACTGCCACCTGCGCATCTACGAACAGATCTTCACCGAGGCGGGCATCGCGCCCGCCGACCGGATCGTGGTCGTCACCGACCACGGCTCGCCGCTGGAGCAGCGGGCGATCGACGGCGGCTACCACCTGGTCCTGGCCGTTCCCGACGTGGGCGGCCGCTACTCGGCGCTGTCGGCGTTCGGGCTGGTGCCCAGCGCGCTGGCCGGGGCCGACGTCGAACGGCTGCTGGACGATGCCGAGGAGGTGCTGCCGCTGCTGTCGCAGGACGTCGGCAACCCCGGGCTCGACCTGGGCGCGGCGCTCGGCGGCGCGGCGCTGGCCGGGCGCGACAAGCTCGTCCTGGAGGACCAGCTCTCCGGCATCAACGGGCTGCCCGGCTGGATCGAGCAGCTCGTCGCCGAGTCCACCGGCAAGCAGGGCAGGGGCATCCTGCCCATCGTCAACGCCGACCCCAACCACACCCACGACGAGCTGATCGTCGCGATCGAGTCCGACGACGGCGCCGTACGCGTCGACGGGCCGCTCGGCGGCCAGTTCCTGGTCTGGGAGTACGCGACCGCCGTGGCCGGGCTGCTGCTGGAGATCGACCCGTTCGACCAGCCGAACGTGGCCGAGTCCAAGGAGAACACCGCGGCCCTGCTGGCCCTGCCCGACCTGCCGCTCGGCGCGCCCACGCTGGTCGACGGGCCCGTCGAGGTCTACGGCGCGGTCCGGTCGCACGACCTGCCCGGCGTGCTGGCCGAGCTGCTGAAGGCCATCCCGCACGACGGCTACCTGACCGTGATGGCCTATCTCGACCGGCTGGCCGCCTTCGACGCGCCCGTGCCCGAGGGGGCCGACTTCGAGCAGATGACCGACGCGTGGATGATGGCCGACGCCGCCACGCTGCGCGCCCTGCTCGCCATCCGCACCAACCGGCCGGTGACGTTCGGATGGGGGCCGCGTTTCCTGCACTCCACCGGCCAGTACCACAAGGGCGGGCCGCAGAACGGCGTGTTCCTGCAGATCACCGGGGCGGTGACCGACGACGTCGCGGTCCCGGGACAGCCGTACACGCTGGGACGGCTCCAGCTCGCGCAGGCGCTGGGCGACCTGGCCTCGCTGGAGACCCGCGGACGGCCCGCCGTACGCCTGCATTTGACGGACCGCGCGACGGGTGTCGCGCATTTGCTCGCAGCCGCACAGGAGGTTTGAGATGACTGATCAGGCATCTCCTGAGGAAGAGGTCGTCGCGGTGGCGGCGGCCGTGGCGAACACCGCCACGACATTGGAGGTCGCGGAGGCCAACCCGTTGCGCGACCCACGGGACAAGCGGCTGCCGCGGGTGGCGGGGCCGTGCGTGCTGGTGCTGTTCGGCGTGACGGGCGACCTGGCCAAGCGCAAACTGTTGCCGGCCATTTACGACCTGGGCAACCGCGGCCTGCTGCCGCCCGGTTTCTCGCTGGTCGGTTTCGCCAGGCGCGATTGGAAGGACCAGGACTTCGCCCAGTTGACGCACGACGCCGTCAAGGCGCACGCGCGTACGCCGTTCCGCGAGGAGGTCTGGAAGCAGATCCTCGAAGGCATCCATTTCGTGCCGGGCGAGTTCTCCGACGACGGAGCCTTCGACGCGCTGGCGATGGCGTTGGCGGAGATCGACCAGACCCGTGGCACGGGCGGCAACTACGCTTTCTACCTGTCGGTGCCGCCCAAGTTCTTCCCCGTGGTGGTCGAGCAGCTCAAGCGCACCGGGCTGTCCGACGCGCCCGAGGGGTCGTGGCGGCGGGTGGTCATCGAGAAGCCGTTCGGCCACGACCTGAAGTCGGCCCACGAGCTGAACGAGATCACCAACTCGGCGTTCCCGGAGAGCTCGATCTTCCGGATCGACCACTACCTGGGCAAGGAGACGGTCCAGAACATCCTGGCGTTGCGCTTCGCCAACAACCTGTACGAGCCCATCTGGAACCGCAGCTTCGTCGACCACGTGCAGATCACCATGGCCGAGGACATCGGCATCGGCGGGCGCGCGGGCTACTACGACGGCATCGGCGCGGCCCGCGACGTGATCCAGAACCACCTGCTCCAGCTCCTCGCGCTGGTCGCCATGGAGGACCCGACCTCCTTCGACGCCTCGGCGCTGCGCCGGGAGAAGGAGAAGGTGCTCAAGGCCGTGCGGCTGCCGGACAACCTGGGGCTCAACACGGCCCGCGGCCAGTACGCGGCCGGGTGGCAGGGCGGCGAGAAGGTCGTCGGCTACCTCCAGGAGGAGGGCATCCCCGCCGAGTCGATCACCGAGACGTACGCGGCGATCAAGCTGGAGATCGCCAACCGGCGGTGGGCCGGGGTGCCGTTCTACCTGCGTACCGGCAAGCGGCTGGGCCGCCGGGTCACCGAGGTGGCCGTGGTGTTCCAGCGGGCGCCGCACCTTCCCTTCAGCAAGACCGACACCGAGATCCTGGGCCAGAACGCCCTGGTCGTCCGCGTGCAGCCGGACGAGGGCATCACCGTGCGGTTCGGGTCGAAGGTCCCGGGCACCGCCATGGAGGTGCGCGACGTGTCGATGGACTTCGCCTACGGCGAGTCGTTCCTGGAGTCCTCGCCCGAGGCGTACGAGCGGCTGCTGCTCGACGTCATGATCGGCGACCCGCCGCTCTTCCCGCACCAGCGCGAGGTCGAGCTGTCCTGGACGATCCTCGACCCGATCGAGGACTTCTGGGCCACGCAGGGACAGCCCGAGGGGTACGAGTCGGGCTCGTGGGGCCCGGAGTCGGCCGACGCGATGATGGCGCGCGACGGCCGCGTGTGGAGGAGACTCTAGTGACGACTTTCATGCTGTCGGACACGACGGCCGGCAAGATCTCGGCGCAGCTCATGCTGCTGCGCCACCAGATGGGCGCGCCCGCCATCGGCATGGTGCTGACCCTCGTGGTGGTCTCCGAGGAGCGCCACCAGTACGACGCGCTGCGCGCCGCCACCGAGGCGGCCCGCGAGCACCCCTCGCGCATCATCGTGGTGATCAAGCGTGAGGAGGCCGAGCCCAACCGGCTCGACGCCGAGCTGCGCATCGGCGAGAACACCCCCGGCGAGGTCGTGGTGCTGCGCCTGTACGGCGAGCTGACCCAGCACGCCGACTCCGTGGTCAGCCCGCTGCTGCTGCCCGACACGCCCGTGGTGGCCTGGTGGCCGGGCGCGGCGCCCGACGTGCCGTCCAAGGACTCGATCGGCGCCCTGGCCCAGCGACGCATCACCGACGCCAAGGGCTTCGAGAACGGCGGCGTCAAGTCGCTGGTGACCCGGGCCAAGGGTTACGCCCCCGGCGACACCGACCTGTCGTGGGCCCGGCTGACGCCGTGGCGCAGCCTGCTGGCCGCCGCGTTCGACCAGCCGGTGGGCAAGGTGCGCAAGGGCGTGGTGGAGGGCAGCCCCGGCCACCCGAGCGCGTCGCTGCTGGCGGCGTGGCTGTCGGAGCGGCTGGGCGCGCCGGTCAAGGTGGCCGAGTCGGCCGGTCCCGGCCTGACCGCCGTGCGGCTGCAGGTGAGCGAAGGCGAGCTGACGGTCGTGCGCTCCGACGCGCGGCTGGCCACGTTGTCGCGTCCCGGTCAGCCCGACCGGAACGTGGCCCTGGCCAGGCGGCACACCTCCGAGCTGATGGCCGAGGAACTGCGGCGGCTGGACAGCGACGAGGTCTACGAGGCCGCCGTCAAGCGTTTCGCCCGTTCGTACAAGGGCTGACCCCCCTTCACTCCAGAAAGAAGTGTCGTGAGCGTTCCCAACGTTGTCGTGCACCGCGACGCCGACGTCCTGGCCAAGGCCGTGGCGGCGCGCATCATCACGCGCCTGGTCGACGTGCAGTCGGCCAGGGGGTCGGCCTCGATCGTGCTGACCGGCGGCACGGTCGGCATCGCCACGCTGGCCGCCATCGCCGCCACGCCCGCCCGCGACGCCGTCGACTGGCGGCGCCTGGACGTCTGGTGGGGCGACGAACGTTTCGTGCCCACCGGTGACAAGGAACGCAACGAGACCGGCGCCCGCCAGGCGCTGCTCGACCATGTGGACCTGGACCCCGACCGGGTCCACGTCATGCGCGGCCCCGACTCGGGCCTGACGGCCGAGGAGTCGGCCGACGCGTACGCCGCCGAGCTGCGCGCCGCGGCCCGCCCCGAGGACCACGGCCCGGTGCCGGCCTTCGACGTCATGCTCCTCGGCATGGGCCCCGACGCGCACGTGGCCTCGCTGTTCCCCGGCATGCCCGCCCTGTACGACACCCGCCCGGTCGTCTCCGTGCACGGCTCCCCCAAGCCGCCCCCCACCCGCATCTCCCTGACCCTGCCCGCCATCCAGGCGGCGCGCGAGGTGTGGGTGGTGGCGGCCGGCGAGGAGAAGTCGGGCGCGGTACGCCTGGCGCTGTCGGACTCGGGCCCCGTCCAGGTGCCTGCCGCCGCCGCCCGCGGCCGAGCCGGCACCCTGTTCCTCCTGGACCGCGCGGCCGCCGGCAAGATCCCCCCAGAGCTGGGCCGCCTGGCTTCCCCCTGAGGTCAGAGGGGGTCGGGAGCGGGGGTACAGGCGAACGTCTCGCCGTACCTCCGCTGCGCGACCGGCGGCTCCGGGGGCGGTCAGGCGGTCGTGGTGAGGGTGTCGATCTCCTTGAGGAGAGTCTGCTTGCGGTCGGCGGCCAGGTAGGAGGCGTTGACGGCGTTGCGGGCGAGTTGTGCAAGTTCGGGGGCGCCCAGGCCGAGCACGTGGGCGGCGGCCCGGTACTCCCCGGCCAGGGTGGTGCCGAACATGGGCGGGTCGTCGCTGTTGAGGGTGACGTACAGGCCCTCCTCCAGCATCCGGGGCAGCGGGTGGGCGGCGAGGTCGGGCACCTGGCCGGTGCAGACGTTGGAGGTGGGGCAGACGTCCAGGGGGAGCTGGGTCTCGCGCAGGTGGGCGACCAGGCGGGGGTCGGACAGGCAGTTGATGCCGTGGCCGATGCGCTCGGCGCCGTAACCCTCGATGACCTCCCACATCGTCTCGGGGCCGCTCATCTCGCCGCCGTGCGGGACGCTGTGCAGGCCGGCGGCGCGTGCGGCGGAGAAGGCGTCGCGGTAGGCGTCGCGGTACTTGGGACGCTCCTGTTCGATGCCTCCGATGCCGAAACCTACCAATGCGGCGGGAGGTTCGCTCAGGGCGTGCTCGACGGTGACCCGGGCGGACTCCTCGCCGTACTCGCCGGGGATGTCGAAGATGTAGGCCATCTCCACGCCGTGCTCGGTCAGGGAACGCCGGGCGGCCAGGTCGAGGGCCTCGGTCACCTCGCGCATGGGCATCCCGACCACGTGGTGGGCGTACGGGGTGACCTGGAGCTCGGCGTACCGGCCGCCCTGGGAGGCGAGGTCCTTGGCCAGGCCGAGGACGAGGGTGGCGACGTCCTCGGGCTCGCGGACGAGCCTGTTGACGGCCTGGTACACACGGGCGAAGTGAGGGAAGTCGAGGAAGGTGTAGAAGCGGCGCAGCTCCTCCTCGGTGGTCGGGACCTCGCTTCCGGGGTGGCGACGGGACAGCTCCAGCACGGTGGCTACCGAGGCCGAGCCGACCAGATGTACGTGCAGTTCCACCTTGGGAAGCGCGTCGATGAAGGCGTCGATGGTCATGGCGACGACCATAAGCCTGAGATTTCGCCCTAAAACAGGGAAGGAGGCGAAATTTCACGTGAAGATGTTAGATTTCGGCTCCGGGGTAGGCTCGTGGCCCGTGAGGGACCCTGAGGCCTACGACCGCGGCTTCGCGCGGCTCAGCTCGCACACCGTCGAATCGCTGCTCGCCGCCCTGGCCCGCGGTCCGGGACAGCACCCGGGACAGCGCCCCGGACAGCGCCCGGGGCGGCGTCGAGAGCGGCGTCCCGAGCGGGTGCTCGACGTCGGGTGCGGCACCGGCGTGGTCACGGCCGCCGCGCTCGCGACCGGCGCCGCGGTCACCGCCGTGGACGCCGACCCCGCCATGCTGGAGCTGGTCGCCCGCCGCCACCCCGGCGCCACGGTCCGCCGGGCCACCCTGCCCGTCCTGCCGTTCGAGGACGCCTCCTTCGACGCCGTGGCGGGCAACTTCGTCATCAACCACGTCGCCGACACCCCGGCGACGCTCGCGGAGCTGCACCGCGTACTGCGTCCCGGCGGCGCCGTCGCGCTGACCTGGTGGAAGTCCGACGAGATGACGGCCACGAACGTCTTCGCCGAGGCCCTGGCGGCGGCAGGGGTCCCGTACGAACCCCCGGCCCGCCCCTTCGCCGCCGTGGACCGGCCCGAGCGGTTCGCCGGGCTGCTGGAGGCGGCGGGCTTCACGGAGGTGGGCGTGCGGACCCTGCGCTGGCGGCACCGGGTGGACGTCGCCGCCTGGTGGACCGGCGTCGTCGAGGCGGGCGGCCCGCGCTTCGAGACGATCGCCGGGCAGCCGCCGGAGACCGCCGCCCGCGTCAGGGCCTGCTACGACCGCCTGGCCGCCCCGTACGCCGCCACGGGCTTCCCCGTGTGCGCCCACCTGGCCCACGGCCTGCGCTGACCCAGGACCAGCCCTGGCCCTCGCCGAGGGCGTGAGCAGCTTCAGCCGCGGGCCGACGAACTCCCGCCGGTGATGTGGCGGCTTACAGGGAGGGGACGGCGCCCGACTGCAGGAACACGCCCAGGAGGGGCTGTAGGGGCCCCAGCTTGAAGATGTGGGTCGCGGGGCCCCCAGGTGGGTGGCCACGCTGGTCAGGCTCGCACCGGCCAGGTCGGCGCCTCGCTGGAGACCGTCACCACGCGGACACCCGGGGCGGCTCGCGGGCGGTGGGCAGGCCGAGGCCGCTGTTGGCGCCGGTCACGACGGCCGTTCTGCCGGTGAGGTCCGGGATGTCGGCGGGCGTCCAGGGCGTCATCGCCCCTCCTTCCGGCGTACGGAATTCGTCCACCTCAGCCCAGCCGCTGCCGCGCGTGGCGTTCCTCCCGGCGGGTGACCTGGAGCCGTTGCCGGACCTCCTCCAGCCTCTTGCGGGCCTTGGCGAGCTTGCGTTCCAGTCGGGCGACCTTCTCGGCGCGTTCGTCGTACTCGCGGGTGACCGACTCCAGCGTCTCGGCCCACTCCCGGTGGGCCGCCTCGGCCTCCTCCCGCTCTCGCGCCTTACCGGCTTCCCGCGCTTGCCTGGCCTCGGCCTCCGCGCGGGCCTTCTCCTCGGCCGCCGGGTCCTTCCCGGACGGTCCGCGCCTCCGCGACGGCTCGGATCGGGGCGCGGTGACGGGGGCGGGGGCGAAGCCGCTGTAGCTGAGCGGCCTGGCCAGGCGGCCGGCCCGTACCTGGTCGGCGGCGCCGGCGTCCACGACGGCGGCGTCCAGCGTCTGGTCCACCTCCGTGGCGGCCGCCGCCGACAGGCCGCCCGCCTGCCTGGCCAGCCGCGCCACCTTGGCGGTGACCTCGCCGCGCCGCTGGGTCAGCTCGGCCAGCGCGTCGGCGTCCTGCGCCTGCCACGCCGCGCGCAGCCGCTCCCCCACGCCGAGCAGGTCGGCCAGCTCACCGGGGTGCTCCCGGGCCAGCCGGTTGACCGCCCAGGCCGAGACGGTGGGCTTGCGCAGCTTTGCGATGTCGCGGGAGAGCCGTACGTCGCCCGCCGCCTTGGCCGCGCTCGCCTCGGCCGCGCGGGCGGCGGTGAACTCCGCCGGCGGGACTGCGTAGAGGCGGCCGGCCACCTCGTCAAGATCCACACAGGACAAATACCCCACACGCCGCGGTTTGTAGCGCATAGTGGAGGCAGCCCCAGTCGAACGGAGGCCCCCGGTGTTCGAGCGCTTCACCGACCGCGCGCGCAGGGTCGTCGTCCTCGCCCAGGAGGAGGCGCGGCAGCTGAGCCACAACTACATCGGCACCGAGCACATCCTGCTGGGCCTCATCCGCGAGGGCGAGGGGCTGGCCGCGCTGGTGCTCGACGGCTGCGGTGTGGAGCTGGAGGGCGTACGGACCTTCGTGGAGCGCGAGGTGGGCCGCGGCGCCAGCTCGCCGAGCGGGCACATCCCCTTCACCCCGCGCGCCAAGAAGGTGCTGGAGCTGTCCCTGCGCGAGGCCCTGCAACTGCGCCACAACTACATCGGCACCGAGCACATCCTGCTCGGGCTGATCAGGGAGGGCGAGGGGCTGGCAGTCCAGGCGCTGGTGGAGGCCGGCGCCGACCTGGCCGACGTACGCCAGCGCCTGCTCGACCGCGTGGGCCGCGGCACCAGGGAACGCCCGACGGAGGTGTACTTCGGCGGCGGCTCGGTGCTCAGCGAACGGCTCACCCGCATCGAGGAGAGCCTGGAACGCATCGAACGCCACCTCGGCATCGGACCAGCCGCCGGACCCGCCGAGAAGGACGAGCCCCGCGAGGAGGGCCTAGGCTGAGGCCCGCACGCCGACCGGCAGCCGCGCCTCCACGACCCCCGGATCCTCGGTCTGGCCGAGCGCGGCGCCCAGGGTGGTCAGCAGGCCGCGCATACGCGCGTTGTCGGCCAGCAGGGTGGCTCTGACCTCGGCGTACCCCAGGTCACGAGCCTGCCGCACCAGCATCCCGGCCAGCACCGTGCCCAGGCCGCGCCCCTGCCAGCGGTCCTCCACCAGGAAGGCCATCTCGGCGATGCCGGGGTCGGGGGTGAACATGAGGTTCGCCATGGCCACGACCTGGCCGTCGTGCCCGGCGACCAGCGAGAAGCCCTTGCCGCGGTCGCAGAGCCGGTCGAACGTGCGCGGCGGCAGCGCGGGCATCGAGGTGAAGTAGCGGAACCTGCGGGCCTCGGGCGAGCACCTGTCGTGCAGGTCGCGCACGGCCTCGCGGTAGATCGAGGTGAGCGGGCGCACGGTGACCTCGGCGCCGTCGGCCAGTTTCACCGCGCGTTCGGCGGGGGTCCGGCCGGGCGCGGGCTGGGCGAGGCGGGCGAAGGAGGCCGCCCGCGCGGCCTCGGTCAGCGTGAACGGCAGCCCGGCGCGGCGCAGCCGTACCGCGCGCCGCTGGGCCACGGGCACGACGAGCAGGGTCGGGTCGGGCAGATCGTTCACCGGTTCACCGTAGACCCAGCGGGCGTCGTCCGCGCGCAGCAGCTCGGCCAGCAGCTCGGGGAGCCGCCAGGGCGTGGAACGCAGCCGGGAGGCCAGCAGCAGCGCCCTGGTCGGCTCGTCGGTGAGCTCGTGGGCGGTGGCCGGCACCACCTGGACGCACCGGCCGCCGGCGGCCTCCAGCGCCTCGCGCACGGCCTCGGGACCGGCCGGGATGTCGGCGACGAACTCGTCGACCGTGCCGTCGGCGTCGGACTGGACGCTCAGGCCGAGGATGTTGCCGCCCCTGGCGGCCAGGGCCGAGGCCAGCGAGGCCAGCCGTCCGGGTCGCTCGTCCACCGTGGTCCGGATGCGCAAGAATCCCATATGGGAGAGCATGCCCGGCATGTGTTACATGCCCGCTAACGACGGGTTTCATGACGAATTTCGTCGTGAGATGCGCCACCTAATCCCGATATAGCAGGATATGGGGCCATGAATGCGCGAGTTCCCTTGTCGTCCGGATTCGTCAACGGTGACGTCTCCTTCTGGTACCGCTCGTCCGGGGTGCCGGAGCCCGGTCCGCGGCTCGACGGCGACCTGGACGCCGACGTGGCGATCGTCGGGGCGGGCTACACCGGGCTGTGGACCGCGTACTACCTCAAGAAGGCCCGCCCCTCGCTCCGGGTGGTGCTGCTGGAGCAGGAGTTCGCCGGGTTCGGCGCCTCGGGGCGCAACGGCGGCTGGCTGACCGGCGACCTGGCCGGCTCCCACGAACGGTACGGCTCGGACGCCCGCCGCCTCCAGCGCGAGATGTACGCCTCCATCGACGAGGTCATCGCGGTCTGCCGGAACGAGTCGATCGACTGCGACATCGTCAAGGGCGGCGTGGTCAACGTGGCCCGCACCCCCGCCCAGGCCGACCGGCTGCGCGACTCGGTGGCCTCGGCCCGCGCCTGGGGCATCGAGGAGGCCGACCTGCGCCTGGCCGACCCGTCGGAGCACGTACGGGTGTCGGGGGCCCTGGCGGCTTCCTGGAGCCCCCACTGTGCCCGCATCCAGCCCGCCAAGCTGGCCCAGGGGCTGGCCAGGGCCGTACGCGACCTCGGCGTCCCCGTCTACGAGCGCACCCCGGTCACCGAGATCGCCCCGGGGAGGGCGGTGACCCCGTACGGGACGGTCAGGGCGACGTACGTCATCCGCGCCACCGAGGGCTTCACCGCCCGCCTGAACGGCCTGCGCCGCCAGTGGCTGCCCATGAACAGCTCCATGATCGTCACCGAGCCCCTCCCCGCCTCCTTCTGGGACGAGGTCGGCTGGCGGGGCGCCGAGCTGCTCGGCGACCTCGCGCACTACTACATGTACGCCCAGCGCACCGCCGACGACCGCATCGCCTTCGGCGGCAGGGGCCGTCCCTACCTGTACGGCTCCCGCATCGACGCCCGCGGCCGCACCCACGAGTGGACGGTCGAGGCCCTGTGGCGGCTCCTGGTCGACTTCTTCCCCCAGGCCCGCTCCTCCTCGGTCGCGCACGCCTGGTCGGGTGTGCTGGGGGTGCCGCGCGACTGGTGCTCGACCGTGCACGTGGACCCCGCGACCGGCCTGGGCTGGGCCGGCGGGTACACCGGACACGGCGTGACCACGACGAACCTGGCCGGGCGCACGCTGCGTGATCTGATACTCGGGGAGGAGACGCGGCTGACGTCGCTGCCCTGGGTGGGGCGCAAGGTGCGCTCCTGGGAGCCCGAACCGCTGCGCTGGATGGGTGTGCACGCGATGTACCGCCTGTACCGGGTGGCCGACCACCGTGAGCGTTCCATGCCCAGGACCTCGGCCCTGGCCCGTTTCGCCGATCTGATCACCGGCCACTGACGCCGTCCTGAGAAAGGGAGAACCCCCATGAACATCCTCTTCCGCGGTGGAGCCGCCTTCATCGGCGGCGCCGTGCGGCGCGACGCCGTACTGGTGCGGGACGGGGTGATCGCCGCCATCGGCCCGGAGGGCGAGCTGTCCCGCGACGCCCCCGGCCACGACACGGTCGACCTGGACGGCGGCCTGCTGACGCCGGGCTTCACCGACGCGCACATCCACCCGGTACAGGCCGGACTCGAACGAGCAAAGTGCGACTTGTCAGAGATCTTCGGCCTAGACGCCTACATTTCCAAGATTTCCGACTACGCCACGAAAAATCCTGAAAAAGAGTGGATCGACGGCGGCGGCTGGGACATGTCAGCCTTCCCCAACGGTCTCCCCCACCGCTCCCAGCTCGACTTCCTCGGCCGGCCGGCCTACCTGATCCAGCGTGACCACCATGCCGCCTGGGTCAACTCCCGCGCCCTCGACCTGGCCGGCATCACCCGGGACACCCCCGACCCCGCCGACGGCCGCATCGAGCGCGACGCCGACGGCACCCCGTCCGGCGTGCTGCACGAGGGCGCGATGGACCTCGTCGGCCTGCTCACCCCGCGCCCCACCGCCGAGGACCAGGCGCGGGCGCTCACCGAGGCCGAGCAGCACCTGTTCTCGCTGGGCATCACCGGCTGGCAGGACGCCATCGTCGGCTCGTACGCCGGCTCGGACGACCAGCTTCCCACCTACCTCGACGCCGCCCGCGCGGGACGGCTGCGCGCCCGCGTGGTGGGCGCGCTGTGGTGGGACAGGACGCGCGGCGAGGACCAGATCGAGGACCTGGTGCGCCGGCGGGCCGCCGCCGAGGGGCTGGACCGGTTCGCCGCCACCTCGATCAAGATCATGCAGGACGGCATCACGGAGAACTTCACCGCCGCGACGCTGGAGCCGTACTGCCGGTGCGGCGGCACGGGCCTGTCGTACGTCGACCCGGGCAAGCTCAAGCAGTACGTCGCCGAGCTGGACCGGCTCGGCTTCCAGGTGCACTTCCACGCCATCGGCGAACGCGCCGTGCGCGAGGCCCTGGACAGCTTCCAGGGCACCGACCCGGCCAACCGCCACCACATCGCCCACCTGCAGATCATCGAGCCCTCGGACGTGCCACGCTTCGCCGCGCTGGGCGTGACGGCCAACCTGCAACCCCTGTGGGCCACCCACCACGCCCAGATGGACGAGCTGACGCTGCCGTTCCTGGGCGAGCCGCGCTCGTCGTGGCAGTACCCGTTCAGGGATCTGCAGGCGCACGGCACCCGGTTCTGCGCGGGCAGCGACTGGCCGGTCTCCGAGCCCGATCCGATCCAGGGCATGCACGTGGCGGTGAACCGTACCGAACCGGGCGGATCGGTGCACGCGGGCTACCCGACGGCGCAGACGCCGTTCCTGCCGGGCCAGCGCCTCGACCTGGCCACGGTGATGAGCGCGTACACCGAGGGGTCGGCCTGGATCAACCGCTCGCCGGCGGGTGTGATCGCGCCCGGCCGACCGGCCGACCTGGTGGTGCTCGACCGCGACCCCTTCGACCTGCCCCCGGCCGACATCTGGACGACGCGGGTGCGCATGACGTTCGTCGACGGCGTGGCGGTGCACGGGCGATGACGCGCGAAGGGCCCCGGTGACCAGCACCAGGGCCCTTCCGCCGGCTCGCCTACCAGGGGGACTTGTTGTTGCGCAGGCGCTCCAGTGCCTCCTCGAGGATCGCCTTGCCGTCCTTGTCGCTCCGGCGCTCCTTCACGTAGGCCAGGTGCGTCTTGTACGGCTCGTTCTTGGGCGGGGCAGGCGGGGCCTCCTCGTCCTGTCCGGCTGGGAGGCCGCAACGTGGGCAATCCCACATCTCGGGGACCGCCGCGTCGCTGGCGAAACTGGGGCGCGTCTCGTGCATGTTGGCGCACCAGAACGAGACCCGCACTCTCGGAGCTGCCTCGCCGCGTTCGGCCTCCCCCATAGGGCCGGCGCCGACTCGGCTGCCACGGATCGCGTTGCCACTACCCACGGATGAACTCCTCGCTAGATCGCCCCGCGTCGTGACACGGGGGGAGAATCACTGTCACGCGTTAACCAGTTGTTGTCTCAGGGCCGCATGAGCAGGCCGAGAGCGATGATGCAGACGAACCAGACGGTGCCCGTGATGACGGTCAGCCGGTCGAGGTTGCGCTCCACCACCGAGGAACCACCGAAGTTCGACGAGAAACCGCCGCCGAACATGTCAGACAGGCCGCCACCCTTGCCCTTGTGGAGCAGGACGAGCAGGATCATGAGACCGCTCGCCAGGATGAGGGCGATGGAGATTCCGATTTCCACGGTATGCCTGTTCCTTCAGTGCTCTGTTACGCGTGACGATTCAAACTTGCCTCTTGAGGGTACGGCCTGCTGTCAAGTCGCACCCTCAGAACGACTCAGTTAGCCAGGCAATTCGGAGAATCGGCAGATCTTGGCGAACTCCCCTGCGTCGATGCTGGCACCGCCCACGAGCGCGCCGTCGACATCGGGTTGAGCCATGATCCCCACGATATTGCCGGACTTGACCGAGCCACCGTAAAGGATACGGACCGCGGAGGCCACTTCGGGGTCGTAGAGCTCTGCGAGTCTCACCCGCAACGCTCCGCAGACCTCCTGGGCGTCCTCCGGGGTGGCCACCTCGCCCGTGCCGATCGCCCACACGGGCTCGTAGGCCACCACTATCGATTTTGCCTGCTCGGCGCTGATTTTGCGCAGGGCGCCGTCGAGTTGGCCGAGACTGTGCGCGATGTGGCCGCCCTCTTGGCGTACGGCCAGCCCCTCGCCCACGCACAGGATGGGCGTGAGCGAGTGCCGGTAGGCCGCCTGCACCTTGGCGTTGACGAGATCGTCGTCCTCGCCGTGGTACTGGCGCCGCTCGGAGTGGCCGATGACCACGTACGTGCAGCCGAGCTTGGCCAGCATGACGCCCGACACCTCGCCGGTGTAGGCGCCGCCGTCGTACTGGGACAGGTCCTGGGCGCCGTAGACGATGCGCAGCTTGTCGCCGTCGACCAGCGTCTGGACGCTGCGAAGGTCGGTGAAGGGCGGCAGGACGGCCACCTCGGCCTTGTCGAAGTCCTTGTCGCTGAGCGCGAAGGCCAGCTTCTGGACCAGGGCGATGGCCTCAAGGTGATTGAGGTTCATCTTCCAGTTGCCGGCGATGAGCGGCTTGCGCTGCTGGGCCACCTCAGTCCTCCAGAGCCGCGAGTCCGGGAAGGGTCTTGCCCTCAAGGTATTCCAGGCTGGCCCCGCCGCCGGTGGAGATGTGCGAGAAGCCGTCCTCGGGCAGGCCCAGCCTGCGCACGGCCGCCGCGGAGTCGCCGCCGCCGACCACCGTGAAGGCGTCGGAGCCGATCAGGGCCTCGGCCACCGCCCTGGTGCCGCCGGAGAACGCGTCGAACTCGAACACGCCCATCGGCCCGTTCCAGAACACGGTCTTGGCGTCGGCCAGCTTGCTCGCGAACAGCTCGCGCGTCTTCGGCCCGATGTCGAGCCCCTCGCGGTCGGCCGGGATCGCCGTGGCCTCGACCACCTCGTGCTCGGCGTCGGCCGCGAACGTGACGGCCGCCAGCACGTCGACCGGCAGCACGAGGTCGACGCCCCGCCTGCCGGCCTCGTCGAGGAAGCCGCGCACCTGGTCGAGCTGGTCCTCCTGGAGCAGCGACCGGCCCACCTCGTAGCCCTGGGCCTTGAGGAAGGTGTAGGCCATGCCGCCGCCGATCAACAGCCGGTCGACCTTGGTCAGCAGGTTGGCGATGACGCCCAGCTTGTCGGAGACCTTTGCCCCGCCCAGGACGACCACGTAGGGACGCTCGGTGTCCTCGGTCAGCCTGCGCAGCACCTCGACCTCGGCCACGACCAGCCCGCCGGCCGCGTGCGGCAGCAGCTTGGGCACGTCGTAGACGCTGGCGTGCCTGCGGTGCACCGCGCCGAACCCGTCGCCGACGTAGAGCTCGGCGAGCCCGGCCAGCTTCTCGGCGAACGCGCCGCGGGCGGCGTCGTCCTTGGACTCCTCGCCGGGCTCGTAGCGCAGGTTCTCCAGCAGGGCGACCTGGCCCTCCTGGAGGGCGTCGACCGTCTGCCGCGCGCTGTCGCCGACCACGTCGGCGGCGAAGGCGACGTCCTGGCCGAGCAGCTCGCCCAGGCGGGCGGCCACCGGCTTGAGCGAGTACTTGGGATTGACCTGCCCCTTGGGCCTGCCCAGGTGGGCGCAGACGACGACCTTGGCGCCGCGCCCGGCCAGCGCCCGGATCGTCGGCAGCGACGCCCGGATGCGGCCGTCGTCGGTGATCGTCTCCCCGTCGAGCGGGACGTTGAGGTCGGCGCGCACGAGCACGCGCCGCCCCTTGACGTCGAGATCGTCGAGCGTGCGCATGCTCATGCTCCTGTTCCCGCAGTGGCCTCGACCATGCTCACAGGCCGCGGCCGACCAGCTCGATCAGGTCGGCGAGGCGGTTGGAGTAGCCCCACTCGTTGTCGTACCAGCCGACGACCTTGACCTGGTTGCCGATGACCTTGGTGAGGCCGGCGTCGAAGATGCAGGAGTGGGGGTCGGTGACGATGTCGGAGGAGACGATCTCGTCCTCGGTGTAGCTGAGGATGCCCTTGAGCGGGCCCTCGGCGGCGGCCTTGATCGCGGCGTTGACCTCCTCGACGGTGACCTCGCGGCTGACGTCGACGGTGAGGTCGGTGGCCGAGCCGGTGGGGATCGGCACGCGCATGGCGAAGCCGTCGAGCTTGCCCTTGAGCTCGGGCAGCACCAGGCCGATGGCCTTGGCGGCGCCGGTGGAGGTGGGCACCACGTTGAGGGCGGCGGCGCGGGCGCGGCGCAGGTCCTTGTGCGGGCCGTCCTGCAGGTTCTGGTCCTGCGTGTAGGCGTGGATGGTGGTCATCAGACCCTTCTCGATGGTGAAGGTGTCGTGGATGACCTTGGCCATCGGGGCCAGGCAGTTGGTGGTGCAGGACGCGTTGGAGATGATCGTGTGGCTGGCCGGGTCGTAGGAGCCCTCGTTGACGCCCATCACGATGGTGACGTCTTCGTTCTTGGCCGGCGCGGAGATGATGACCTTCTTGGCGCCGTTGTCGGCGTGCACCCTCGCCTTGGAGGCGTCGGTGAACAGGCCGGTCGACTCGACCACGACGTCGACGCCGAGGTCGCCCCACGGCAGCTTGGCCGGGTCGCGCTCCGCGAACGCCTTGATCGCCTTGCCGTCGACGGTGATCTCGTCGCTGGAGGCCTTCACCTCGTACGGCAGGCGGCCCAGGATGCTGTCGTACTTCAGCAGGTGGGCGAGCGTCGCGTTGTCGGTCAGGTCGTTGACCGCGACGATCTCGATGTCCTTGCCGCTGGCGGCGACCGCGCGCCAGAAGTTGCGACCGATGCGGCCGAAGCCGTTGACGCCTACGCGGATGCTCACGGAAACCGATCTCCTCGAACAGATGGCGGTTGAATCTCAACCACGAACACTATCGGACCCAAATTGGTTTAGACCACTGCAGGTACCGCCCTGCGTATCCCCGTTCAGGCGGCGTAATTTGCGAGCTTCGAGTAAAGTGCCCGACTCGTCGGAGTAAATTCGTGCATTCTCTGGGGGCTGAGATGTCACATGAGCGGTCCGGCCTGCTTCCTGGACTGATCGCGGGGCTGGTCGCCGCGCTCGTCTGCGCGGCGGCACTGGGGTTCGCGGTGCTCTTCCAGGACCGGCTGCCCAAGGCCGTGGCCACGCTGGGCAACGGCCACGCCTTGTCGGTGACGCTGTCGCTCCTGATCGCGCTGCTGGTCGCCCTGGCCGTGGGCGCGGCCCGCCCGCGCAACCGGGCGCTGCCGGTGGTGGCCGCCCTGTACGCCGCGGCGGCGGTCGCCGGAGGGCAGATCTCGGGCGCGTCCATCATGATCGGCGCCGCGCGGCGCACGCCCGCGTCCGGCACGTCCTCCTCCCCCCGGCTCGGTGACGTCACGGCGGCCAACGCCGGCGAGGGACTGCCCCACGCCCTGGCGGTCTACCGCGAGCCGCTCGGGCAGACGTGGCAGATGTGGCTGTACATCGCGGTGGCCGCCGTGGCCGCGCTCCTGCTGGTCACGCTGCGCGTCTTCCGCGTACGCCGCGCCGACCGGGCCGCCCTGGCCCAGCAGGCGGCCGAGGCGGCCGACGAGCCCGGACAGGAGTACCGGGCGCCGTTCGAGCCGGCCCAGTCGCCCGCCCAGCAGGCCGCGCCCGCGGACCTGTTCACGCCGCGCAAGCCCGCCAAGGACTGAACGGCCCTCGCCGGGCCGGCGCACCTCCACGGAGGTGGCCCACAGGGCGCTCCGTCACGGCGAGCGGCCCGTGAGCCCTCACGACCGGCCATGACGGGCGGCCACGGACGTCGGCGCGTGCGGCCACCGAGCAGGCCACCGAGCAGGCCACTGTGCGGAGCCGTACGGGATGGGGGTCTCCCGGACGACGCCGCACGCGCCCGCACGGCGACGAACCCGCTACGGCGCCAGCATGTCGACGGTGAGATTGGCCTCGGTGTTGGGGATGCCCAGGTCGGAGGCGCGCTTGTCGGCCATCGCCAGCAGCCGCCTGATGCGCCCGGCGATGGCGTCCTTCGTCAGCGGCGGGTCGGCGATCTGCCCGAGCTCCTCCAGCGACGCCTGCTTGTGCTCCACCCGCAGCCTCCCGGCCACCACCAGATGGTCGGGCGCCTCCTCACCGAGGATCTCCAGCGCCCGCTGCACCCGCGCGCCCGCCGCGACGGCCGCCCGCGCCGAGCGCCGCAGGTTGGCGTCGTCGAAGTTGGCCAGCCTGTTGGCGGTCGCGCGCACCTCGCGGCGCATCCGGCGCTCCTCCCAGGCCAGCACGCTGTCGTGCGCGCCCAGCCGGGTGAGCAGCGCGCTGATCGCGTCGCCGTCGCGGACCACGACACGGTCGACGCCGCGCACCTCCCGGGCCTTGGCGTGGATCTTCAGCCGCCGGGCCGAGCCCACCAGCGCCAGCGCCGCCTCCGGCCCCGGGCAGGTGACCTCCAGGGACATCGAACGCCCCGGCTCGGTCAGCGAGCCGTGCGCCAGGAAGGCGCCCCGCCAGGCCGCTTCGGCGTCGCAGGCCGCGCCCGCCACGACCTGCCGGGGCAGGCCGCGCACCGGACGGCCGTGGTTGTCGATCAGGCCCGTCTGCCGGGCCAGCGCCTCACCGTCGCGGTAGACGCGCACCACGTAGCGCGAGCCCTTGCGCAGCCCGGCCGGCGCGAGCACCAGCACCTCGGCCTTGTGACCGAACACCTCTCCGATGTCCTTGATCAGCCGCCGCGCGGTGGCGTTGGTGTCGAGCTCGGCCTCGATCACGATGCGGCCGCCCACCAGGTGCAGGCCGCTGGCGAACCGCAGCAGCGTCGAAACCTCCGCCTTGCGGCAGCACGGTTTCAGCACCGGCAGGCGGCTCAGTTCGTCCTTCACCACACCTGTCATCGCCATAAGCGTTAGTCCTTCCCCCATTCAGACCGGCTCTCGCCAGTCTCTCGCACCTTCGCGCCACGCCGACCAGGATCAACGCTTCTGGAGGAAAATCTCGTCCAGGACGGAGGCAAGACGTCGTGCGTCATGCCGGGGCGAGCCGTCGGCCGCGGCCACGTCGGCCAGGACGAGGCGGGCGCCGAGCGCCGCCGCGGCCTTGTCGAGCGCGTCGAGGTCGTCGACCACGCCGGTGTCGGCGAGCACGATGTCGAAGGCCAGGTCGGGGGCGTGCTGGCGGAGCACTTCCAGGTGCTGCTGGGGGGAGAAGTCGTCGGTCTCGCCCGGCTGGGGGGCCAGGTTGAGCGTGACGAGCCGTTTGGCCCTGCTCTCGTGCAGCGCGCGGGCCAGCTCGGGGACCTTCAGGTGCGGCAGCACGCTGGTGAACCACGAACCCGGCCCGAACACCAGCCAGTCGGCCTCGTGCACCGCGGCGACCGCCTCCGGACGCGCGGGCGGGTCTTCGGGCACCAGGGAGATGGCCTGCACCCGGCCCGGCGTGAGCGCGCAGGCGACCTGGCCGCGCACGGTCGAGGTGACGCCGTCGAGCTCGACCTCGGCCACGATGTCGAGGGGCACCGAGGCCATCGGCAGCACCCTGCCATGCGCGCCGAGCAGCCGCCCGACCCAGTCGAGGCCGGCCACCGGGTCGCCGAGCAGCTCCCACAGCGCCACGATCAGCAGGTTGCCGACCGCGTGCCCGTGAAGCTCGCCCTCGCTGCGGAACCGGTGCTGGACGACCTCGCTCCAGGTGATGCCCCACTCGTCGTCGCCGCACAGCGCGGCCAGCGCCATGCGCAGGTCGCCGGGCGGCAGCACGCCGAGCTCGCGGCGCAGCCGTCCGCTGGAGCCGCCGTCGTCGGCCACGGTCACCACCGCGGTCAGGCGGTCGGTCACGACCCGTAAGGCCGACAGCGAGGCGTACAGCCCGTGGCCGCCGCCCAGGGCCACCACGCGGGGGCCGTTCAGCGGATGGGGCAGGGACGTCTCCATACGTTCATGGGTCACTCCCGGCCCACATCCCGGTGGCTGACCTGGACCTCCATGCCGCGGTCACGCAGACGCGCGGCGACCTGCTCGGCCATGGCCACGCTGCGGTGCTTGCCGCCCGTGCAGCCCACGGCCAGGGTCGCGTAGCTCTTGCCCTCGCGGGCGTAGCCGGTGGCCACGACCTGCAGGACCTCCTCGTAGGCGTCGAGGAACTCCTTGGCGCCCGGCTGGCCGAGCACGTAGTCGCTGACCGGCGCGTCAAGGCCGTTCATCGGCCGCAGCTCGGGCACCCAGTGCGGGTTGGGCAGGAACCGGCAGTCGACGACGAGGTCGGCGTCGACCGGCAGCCCGTACTTGAACCCGAAGGAGACGACGTTGAGCCGCAGCCCCGGACGGTCCTCCCCGCCGAAGTAGGCGACGATCTTGTTGCGCAGGTCGTGCACGTTGTGGGACGAGGTGTCGATCACCAGGTCGGCGTTGGCCCGCACCTCGCGCAGGATGCCGCGCTCGCGGGTGATGCCGTCGACCAGACGGCCCTCGCCCTGCAGCGGATGGGGCCTGCGGACGTTCTCGAACCTGCGCACCAGCTCCTCGTCGCTGGCCTCGAGGAAGACGACCCGCACGCGTACGCCGCGGCCCTCCAGTTCCTCGATGGCCGCGTTGAGGTCGGTGGTGAAGGCCAGGCTGCGCACGTCGACGACCGCGGCCACCTTGTCGGCGGCCAGCTTGACCTTGCCCGCCTCCTCCGCCATCGCGAACAGCAGCCCCGGCGGCAGGTTGTCGATGACGAACCAGCCCAGGTCTTCCAGCGCCTTGGCGGCCGTGCTGCGCCCCGCCCCGGACATGCCGGTGACGATGACGAACGCCGGCTCGGTGCTCATGGCCTCACTCCGTTCGCCGACACCCTGCGCTCCCTCGCGGGTGTTCACGATGTATCTCCCTTCAGCGTCGACACGATGACCTCCGCGAGGGCCGGCCCGATGCCGGGAACCTCGCAGATCTCGGCCGCGCTGGCCTCGCGTAGCTTCTTGACGGAGCCGAAGTGCTTGAGCAACGCCTGCCTGCGCGCCGGCCCGAGGCCGGGCACGCCGTCGAGCGCGCTCTCCTTCACCGACTTGGACCTCTTGGAACGATGGTAGGTGATGGCGAACCTGTGTGCTTCGTCGCGCACGCGTTGCAGCAGGTAGAGACCCTCACTTGAACGAGGCATGATCACTGGCTGGTCGTCGCCGGGCAGCCACACCTCCTCCAGCCGCTTGGCCAGGCCGCACACCGCGACGTCGTCGATGCCGAGCTCGTCGAGCGCCCGCTGCGCGGCGGCCGCCTGGGGGCCGGCGCCGTCGACGACGACCAGGTTGGGCGGATAGGCGAACTTGCGCGGTCTGCCCGTCTCGGGGTCGATGGGACCGTGGCCGTCGTCGTCCTCCGCGGCCAGCTCGCCGGTGGCCGAACGCTCCTCCAGGTAACGCCGGAACCGCCGCATGATCACCTCGTAGATCGAGGCGACGTCGCCCTCCTTGGTCCTGACCGCGAAGCGCCGGTACTCGCTCTTGCGCGCCAGGCCGTCCTCGAAGACCACCATGGACGCCACGACGTTCTCGCCCTGGAGATGGGAGACGTCGTAGCACTCGACGCGCAGCGGCGCCTGTTCGAGGTCGAGCGCGTCGGCGATCTCCTGCAGCGCCTTGCTGCGCGTGGTCAGGTCGCCCGCCCGGCGGATCTTGTGCTGGGCCAGCGACTCCTTGGCGTTGCGCTCGACGGTCTCCATCAGCGCCTTCTTGTCGCCGCGCTGCGGGACGCGCACCTCGACCCGGGCCCGGCGCTGCTCGGTCAGCAGCTCGGCGACCGCCTCGGCGTCGGGCGGCAGCGCGGGCACGAGCACCTCGCGCGGCATCGACTCGGGGCCGGCCTCGCCGTACATCTGCAGCAGGAACTGCTCGACCAGCTCGCCGGGCGAGGACTCCTCGACCTTGTCGACCACCCAGCCCCGCTGCCCGCGAATGCGGCCCCCGCGCACGTAGAACACCTGGACGGCGGCCTCCAGCGGATCCTCGGCCAGCGCGATGACGTCGGCGTCGGTGGCCTCGCCGAGCACCACGGCCTGCTTCTCCAGCGCGCGCTGCAACGCCTGGATGTCGTCACGCAGCCGGGCCGCCCGCTCGTACTCCTGCTCGCCGGCGGCCTCGCGCATGTCCTTCTCAAGGCGCCTGATGAAGCGGGTGGTGTTGCCCGCCATGAAGTCGCAGAAGTCTTCGGCCAGCTCGCGGTGCTCCTGCGGGGTCACCCGCCCCACGCACGGCGCAGAGCACTTGTCGATGTAGCCCAGCAGGCAGGGACGCCCGATCTGCCCGGCCCGCTTGAACACCCCCGCGCTGCACGTGCGCACCGGGAAGACGCGCAGCAGCAGGTCGACGGTCTCGCGGATGGCCCAGGCGTGCGAGTAGGGGCCGAAATACCGCGTGCCCTTGCGCTTGGCCCCCCGCATGACCTGGACGCGCGGGAAGTCCTCCCCCAGCGTGACGGCGAGGTAGGGGTAGGACTTGTCGTCGCGGTACTTGACGTTGAAGCGCGGGTCGAACTCCTTGATCCAGGAGTATTCGAGCTGCAGCGCCTCGACCTCGGTGCCGACGACGGTCCAGTCGACGTCGGCGGCCGTGGTGAGCATCGACTGGGTGCGCGGATGCAGCGCGGAGAAGTCGGTGAAGTAGGAGTTGAGCCGCTGCCGCAGGCTCTTGGCCTTGCCGACGTAGATCACCCGGCCGTGCGCGTCCCTGAACCGGTAGACCCCCGGCGACTCGGGGATCGAACCTGGTCTGGGCCGGAAACTCAAGGGGCTGCCCGCTGCTCTCGCCACGGTCAAAGACTAGTAGGCGCCACCGACAAGGTGACCCGCCGAGCCTTCGGACGGCTCGACAGGGCTCACCTTCTCCTCTGACCAGACTCCTCTGATCAGGCCAGGGTGATCTGGTCGCCCTCGACCTTGATCTGCTGCGCGGCCAGCGGCTTGTCGGCCGGCCCGTCGGTGACCGAGCCGTCGGCGATGTTGAACTTGCTGCCATGGCACGGGCACACGATCGCGCCGTCCGCGACGCTGCCCACGGGGCAGCCCTTGTGCGTGCAGATCGCGCTGAACGCCTTGAACTCGCCCGCCGCCGGCTGCGTCACCACGATCTTCTGGTCCTTGAAGACCGTGCCACCGCCGACGGGGATGTCGGCGGTCTTGGCCAGCGCGCCGCCGGCCTGCGGGGCGCCTGACTGTGTGGTGCCCGGCTGCGTGGCGCCCGGCTGTGCGGCGCTCGACTGGCCGCCCGCGTCGGGGGCGGTGGCCGCCGGCGTCTCGGCGTTCCCGCCGCAGGCGCTGATCGCCAGCGCCAGCCCGCCCGCGCCCACTCCCGCTATCACTGCCCGTCGGCTGCGAAGGTCATCTCCCATGTGTCCCACCCAATCGGAGACAGGTGAGAAATTCATGAGACACGGATTAGGCGAGTCTGATCTTGTCGCCGTCCACGGAGATCTTCTTCTCGGCGAGCGGCGCGCCGGCGGGGCCGTCGGCCACGGAACCGTCCTCGATCTTGAACTTGCTGCCGTGGCAGGGGCAGTTGATGGTCCCGTTCGAGACGCTGGCGACCGTGCAGCCCGCATGGGTGCAGACCGCCGTGAACGCCTTGAACTCCCCTTCGGTCGGCTGCGTCACCACGACCTTCTGGTCCTTGAAGACCGTGCCGCCGCCGACCTGGATGTCGCCGGTGTCGGCCAGCGCCTTGGGCTTCTTCTTCGCCTTCTTCTTGGGCTCGGCGGACGACGGCTCCTCCGTGGCCGGCGCCTCGTTCGCCGCCGCCGTCGGCGAACCGTAGCTCGCGCACGCCGTCAGAACCGCCGCGAGCCCGGCGCCTCCGGCACCGAGCATGACCGTCCGGCGCGTCGTTTCTGTCATGGTGCGTCCTCCCAGGTCTCGGTCTCACTTGCAGGTACGGCCGGCACCCCGGCACCGGTTCAGCCTGCACGAGCCCAATCCCGAAAACCACGCACAATTACCCAGAACGATCCGTCCTCAGACGACGACGATGCCGTCGCCCTCCACCTTGACCTGGTAGACGGTCAGCGGCGCGGTCGCGGGCCCCTTGGTGGCCTTTCCGCTGTCGGCGGCGAACTCGCTGCCGTGGCACGCGCACGTGATGACGTTGTCCTTCGGCGTGCCGACCGTGCATCCCTTGTGCGTGCACACCGCGCTGAACGCCTTGTAGACGCCCTTCGCGGGCTGCGTGATCACGATTCGCCACTCCTCGACGAGCGTGCCGCCGCCGACGGGCACGTCCGCCGTCTTGGCGAGCACCTTGCCCTTGATCGCCGACACCGGCTGCGCCTTGGCGTCGCCCGCGCCGCACCCCGCCAGCGCCAGCCCGCACGCGGCCACCCCCGCCACGCCGAGCATCTCGCGCCGGCCGATTCCGCCGCGATTTTCGGGCATGGCTTCGCCCCGATCCGTAACCGTCATGAATTAGCCGACCCTTCGCGTCTCCGCCGACCCCCAGCAGGTCAAGCCGTTACCCGTGCTTCAACTTTATTGGCCCCACCCCTCGGTCCGACCATCGGGTGACCTCTGCGGCACGCCGTCGCGGCAAGGCAGGGTCAAGGTGCCGTCAGTGGGCGGTGCGCCCGCGGTCAGCGCCGCGCACGAGCCTGTGCGCATGACTCTCACCGACACTCCCGCACCCACGACGTCCGGGCCGCGCTGGTGGCGCCGTCCGTGGGTGGTTCCGCTCGGGGTGGTGGCGATCTCGTTCGTCGCCTTCTCGCTGCCGCCCTACCTGTCGCTGGACCCGAGCCGGTCGCGGGTGCCCGCCCCCGACTTCTTCCCGCCGCACTTCGTGGTGCTCTCCCTGCACGTGATCTTCGGTTCGATCGCGATGATCTCGTGCTGTCTGCAGGTCTGGCCGTGGTTCCGGGCCCGCCACCCGCGCGCCCACCGCATGATCGGCCGTGTGTACGTCTTCGGTGGCTGCCTGCCCGGCGGCGTGCTGGGTCTGGTGGTCAGCCTCGCCACGCCCTTCGGCCCGGTGACCAGGGCCAGCGGGGTGGTGCTGGCCCTGGTGTGGCTGGGCTGCACCCTGGCCGGCTGGCGGATGGCCAGGCAGCGCAGGTTCGTCGATCACCGCAGGTGGATGATCCGCAGCTTCGCCCTGACGATGTCGATCATCACCAACCGCCTGTGGGGCGCGGTGTTCGTCATCTCGCTGTCACCGCAGCTCGACACCACTTTCCACGGCGACCAGGAGCTGCTGGCCGGCACGGTGGGCGCGCTGAGCGCCTGGCTGGGCTGGGTGCTGCCGCTGCTGTTCGCCGAGTGGTGGCTGGAGCGCGGCGACGCCGCCAAGCGCCGCCGCCGCACCCCCGCCACCGCCTGACCGACACAGGCGCCGTCACCCACGAACCACCGCCTGACCGGCAACAGGCGCCGTCACCCCCGACCCATCACCTGACCGACGGCAACCGCCGTCACGCCCGAGCCGCCACCGTCCGGCTCAAGGCGCAACGTCGCCACACCTGGGCCGCCGCCTGCCTCAGAGTGAGAGGATCTTCCTCAGGAAGCGCCCGGTGTGGCTCTCGTTGACCAGCGCCACCTCCTCCGGCGTGCCCGTGGCCACCAGCGTGCCGCCACGGGACCCGCCTTCGGGGCCCATGTCGATGATCCAGTCGGCGGTCTTGATGACGTCGAGGTTGTGCTCGATGACGATCACCGTGTTCCCGCCGTCGACCAGCCGCCCGAGCACGCCGAGCAGCCTGCGGATGTCCTCGAAGTGCAGGCCGGTGGTGGGCTCGTCGAGCACGTAGATCGTCCGCCCGGTCTGGCGGCGCTGCAGCTCGGAGGCGAGCTTGACGCGCTGCGCCTCACCACCGGACAGCGTGGTCGCCGGCTGCCCGAGCCGTACGTAGCCCAGGCCGACGTCGTTGAGCGTCTGCAGGTGCCGCTTGATGGCCGGAATCGCGTCGAAGAAGCCCAGCGCCTCCTCGATCGGCATGTCCAGCACCTCGGCGATCGTCTTGCCCTTGTAGTGGACCTCCAGCGTCTCCCGGTTGTACCGGGCGCCGTGGCATACCTCACAGGGGACGTAGACGTCCGGCAGGAAGTTCATCTCGATCTTGATCGTGCCGTCGCCCGCGCACGCCTCGCAGCGCCCGCCCTTGACGTTGAAGCTGAAGCGCCCCGGCTGGTAGCCGCGCACCTTGGCCTCGGCGGTCTGGGCGAACAGCTTGCGCACGTGGTCGAAGACCCCGGTGTACGTGGCCGGGTTGGAGCGCGGCGTACGGCCGATCGGCGACTGGTCGACGTGCACGACCTTGTCCACCTGGTCCATGCCGTTGATGCGCGAGTGCCGCCCCGGCACCGTGCGGGCGCCGTTGAGCTCCTTGGCCAGCGCGTTGTAGAGGATGTCGTTGACCAGCGTCGACTTGCCCGACCCGGACACCCCGGTCACCGCCGTGAACATGCCCAGCGGGAACTCGATGTCGACGCCCTTGAGGTTGTGCTCGCGGGCGCCCTTGACCGTGATCTGCCGCTTCTTGTCGCGCTTGCGGCGCTTGGCCGGGATCGCGATGCTCCTGCGGCCCGACAGGTACTGGCCGGTCATGGACTCCTCGCTGGCGAGGAGCTCCTGGACGGTGCCGGAGACCACGACCTGGCCACCGTGCTCGCCGGCGCCCGGACCGATGTCGACCACCCAGTCGGCGGCGGCGATGGTGTCCTCGTCGTGCTCGACGACGATCAGCGTGTTGCCCATGTCACGCAGCCTGATCAGCGTGTCGAGCAGGCGCATGTTGTCGCGCTGGTGCAGGCCGATGGACGGCTCGTCCAGCACGTAGAGGACGCCGACCAGCCCGGAGCCGATCTGCGTGGCCAGCCGGATGCGCTGCGCCTCGCCACCGGCGAGGGTGGCCGCGGCGCGGTCCATGGTGAGGTAGTCGAGGCCGACGTCGAGCAGGAAGCCCATGCGGGCGTTGATCTCCTTGACCACCCGCTCGGCGATGTGCATGTCGCGGTCGGACAGCTTCAGCTCCGCCAGGAACTTGGCGCACTCGCCGATCGACATGGCCGCGACGTCGGCGATCGACCTGTCGTCGACCGTGACGGCGAGGGTGACCGGCTTGAGCCTGGCGCCCTTGCAGGCCGGGCACGGGATCTCGCGCATGTAGCCCTCGAAGCGCTCGCGCGTGGCGTCGCTCTCGGCCTCGGCGTGCCGGCGCTGCACCCAGGGGATGACGCCGTCGAAGGTGGTGTAGTAGGAGCGCTGGCGGCCGTAACGGTTGCTGTACCGGACGTGCACCTGCTCGTCGTGGCCGTACAGCAGCGACTTCTGGGCCTTCTTGGGCAGCCGCTCCCACGGCGTGTCGAGGGTGAACCCGACGGTGTGGCCGAGCGCCTCGATCAGCCTGACGAAGTATTCGCTGGTGTGGCCGCCCGACCAGGGGTGCAGCGCGCCGTCGCCGAGCGTGCGCTCGGGGTCGGGCACCACCAGGTCGGGGTCGACCTCCATCTTGGTGCCGAGGCCGGTGCACTCGGGGCAGGCGCCGAAGGGCGAGTTGAAGGAGAACGAGCGCGGCTCCAGCTCCTCGAACGACAGGTCGTCGTAGGGGCAGTAGAGGTGCTCGGAGTAGAAGCGCTCGCGGCCCGGGTCGTCCTCCGGCAGGTCGACGAACTCCAGCGTGATCGTGCCGCCGGACAGCTGCAGCGCGGTCTCGACGGAGTCGGTGAGCCGGCGGCGCGAGGACTCCTTGACCGACAGGCGGTCGACGATGACCTCGATGTCGTGCTTCTCGTACTTCTTCAGCGTCGGCGGCTCCTCCAGCCGCACGACCGTGCCGTCGACCCTGGCCCGCGCGAAGCCCTTGGTCTGCAGCTCGCGGAACAGCTCGGCGTACTCGCCCTTGCGGCCGCGGATGACGGGGGCGAGCACCTGGAAGCGGGTGCCCTCCTCCAGGTCCATGACGCGGTCGACGATCTGCTGCGGCTGCTGCCGGGCGATCGGACGGCCGCAGGTCGGGCAGTGCGGCTTGCCGATGCGCGCCCACAGCAGACGCAGGTAGTCGTAGACCTCGGTGATGGTGCCGACGGTCGAGCGGGGGTTCTTGCTGGTGGCCTTCTGGTCGATGGACACCGCGGGCGACAGGCCCTCGATGAAGTCGACGTCGGGCTTGTCCATCTGGCCGAGGAACTGGCGGGCGTAGGCCGACAAGGATTCGACGTAGCGGCGCTGCCCCTCAGCGAAGATCGTGTCGAAGGCCAGGCTCGACTTGCCGGAGCCGGAGAGGCCGGTGAAGACGATCAGCGAGTCTCGCGGCAGGTCCAGCGAGACGTCCTTGAGGTTGTGTTCTCGTGCACCACGCACGATCAGGCGGTCTGCCACGGCGATCCCGGAGGTCGAAAGGCGGATAGGTCCACGGGGGATGGTAGACGGGGGCACCGACATTTTCGGCGAGCCGATCCCCGGCCCCCGAAAATCCGTCCTTCACAGGTTACGGCCATCTCCCGCGTCGGCAGGAGCCCTTTGCAAGTCAACCACTTGACCTGCTGCTTTATGCCCGACCGCGACACCTGCCCCCTAGATGGGGAAATATCTGGACATGACCGTTCTACCCGCGGTGCAGGCCGAACTGGCCTCCGCGACCGACCGGCTGCTGGCCACGGCCGCGTCCCTGTCCGACGCCGACGTGACGGCCCCGTCCCTGCTGCCCGGCTGGACCAGAGGGCACGTGCTCGCCCACCTGACCGGCAACGCGGGCTCCCACCTCAACCTCCTGACCTGGGCGCGGACGGGCGTCGAGACCCCGCAGTACCCGTCCGTGGAGGCCAGGGCCGCCGAGATCGAGGCCGCCGCCGCCCGGCCGGCCGCCCGGCACCTGGCCGACCTGGCGGACAGCGCCGCCCGCCTGTCCGCCGCGATCCGCGACCTGCCCGCCGAGGCGTGGCGGACGCCCGTCCATGGCATGCGACCGCCGTCACATCCTGCCTGGTACATCCTGGTACGCCGCCTTCGCGAGGTGGGCATGCACCACGTCGACCTCGACGCGGGGTACGGCCCGCACGACTGGCCGCGAACGTTCGTCCACCGCGAACTGCACGACCTCCGCCACTCCTGGCCGTACGGCAGCAGCACGGTGAGCGAGGTCGTCCTGACCGGCAAGCCGGGGCAAAGGTGGCAGAACCTCGGTCAGGGCCCCGCCGTCCAGGGCGCGCCGGTCGACATGCTGGCCTGGTTGACAGGGAGGTCGGACGGCGAGGGCGTTACCCTGGTGCCCGCGGGACAGCCGTCGACGCCCGGTGACGATGGCGCGCTCCTTCCCGAGCCGCCGCCGTGGCTGACGATGCCGGCCCCCGCTGATCTGCCCGCGACGCCCCCGAAGGACTATCCATGACCTACACCGGCGACGTCCAGGTCGGCGGCCCCGCCGACGTGCGCGAGCTGCCCGCCCTGACCATCTCCAAGCTGGCGGTCGGCCCCCACGACAACAACGCCTACCTGCTGCGTTCCACCGAGACCGGCGAGGAGCTGCTGATCGACGCCGCGGCCGACGCCGACCGGCTGCTGGCGCTCGTCGGCGACCAGCCGCTCGGCGCGGTCGTCACCACCCACCAGCACGGCGACCATTGGCAGGCCCTCGAACAGGTGTCCCGGGTCACCGGCGCCGAGGTGATCGCCCATCCGCTCGACGCGCCCGCGCTGCCCGTCCCGGCCGGCCGCACGGTCGAGCACGGCGACACGATCTCCCTCGGCCCGGTCAGCCTGGAGGTCATCCACCTGCGCGGCCACACCCCGGGTTCGATCGCCCTGCTCTACGACGGCGGCCCCGACGGCCGTCACCTGTTCACCGGCGACTCCCTGTTCCCCGGCGGGGTGGGCAACACCGGCAAGGACCCGGAGCGGTTCGAGCGGCTCTTCACCGACGTGTCCGAGCGGCTCTTCGACCGCCTGCCCGACGACACGTGGGTCTACCCGGGCCACGGCCGGGACACGACGCTCGGCGCCGAACGTCCCTCGCTGGCCGAGTGGAAGGCCAGGGGCTGGTAGCTCACCGTCCCGCGGCCAGCACGCGCACGATGCGGCTGGCCGCCAGGGCCGGATCGTCGGCCAGGCCGACGAGCTCACCCCACGACCAGCGGTAGAACCAGCCCTCGGGCAGCGGCACGCAGTCGATCGTCTCGGCCAGCAGCGCGGTGTCGGGATCGCTGATCCTCAGCGCGGGCGGATAGGCCCGCAAGGTGGCGGTCAGCCCGCGCTGCTCCAGCTCCGTGGCCAGCTTGCCGAGATAGTACGTCCGCGTGTGCTCGCGTGGCGTAGCCGACATGGATCCATCAAAGCCGAAGATGGATGAAAAATCCCCTAGTTGCCGATTCGCTCGGCTTCCTTGCGCAGCTCCCGCTTGTAGAACAACATGCGCAGCGGGATGGCCGCGACGAGCGCGATCTGCATGGTCGCGCCGATCTTGATGGGCAGGTCGCCGCCTTCCGGCCAGGCCACCCAGACCGTGAGGAACGCCACGTTCACCATGATCCAGCCGAGGACGACCGCCGCCAGCTGCCCCTTCGGCTTGGGGTACTCGATGCGGCTGACCATCAGCCAGGCCACGCCGAGCACCGCGAACAGCGCCCAGATGCTGGGCTGGAACAGCAGCACGATCGAGATCACGGTCATCGCGCCCATCGGGATGGGCAGGCCCATGAAGTCGCCGCTCTTGGTCTTGACGCACGCGAAGCGCGCCAGGCGTACGACACCGGCGACCAGCACGGCCGCCGCGGCGGTGACCACCGCGATGAACGGCACCGAAGGCGGCGCGCCGACACCCCAGATCACGACCATGAACGCGGGTGCGAACCCGAAGCTGATCACGTCGGCCAGGTTGTCCAGCTCGGCGCCCATCGCCGAGGCGCGGAAGCGCCGCGCGACGAGCCCGTCGAACAGGTCGCAGGTCGCGCCGATGAGCAGCAGGACGATGGCGGTGGCGAAGTAGCTCGGCGTCGGCGTGAACTTGCCGTCGGCGACCGTGAGCTGCTGGATCGCCGAATAGGCCAGGACGCAGACCGCGAGGAACCCGCAGACCGCGTTGCCCAGCGAGAGCGAGTCCGCGGCGGACAGGCGGAACGCCTTGCCCACAGGACCGCGGGGCTCTTCCTCGCCCGCCTGCCAGCTGCCGGCGTCAGCCGTGGTCAATTCTGGTCACCCCCGCAACCGTCTTCTCACCCACGGAGACCGCGGGCGAGATGCCTTCGGGAAGGTAGATGTCGACCCGCGACCCGAACCGGATGAGACCGATGCGCTCGGTCTGCGCCACCTTGGCCCCAGCGCTCAGGTACGGCACGATCCGGCGCGCCACGGCGCCCGCGATCTGCACCATCTCGATGTCGCCCAGCGCGGTCTCGAAATGCCACACCACGCGTTCGTTCTGGTCACTGTCCTTGTTGAACGCCGGCAGGAACCCACCTGCCACATGCTGCACGGACGTGACATTTCCCGCAAGAGGGGCACGATTGACGTGCACGTTCAGGGGGCTCATGAAGATCGCGACGCGGGTGCGGCCGTCCGGCCAGGGGTCGATGCTCTGCACCACGCCGTCGGCGGGCGACAGGATGCGCCCCTCGCCTGGAGTGCGCTCGGGGTCGCGGAAGAACCAGAGCATGCCACCGGTGAGCGCACCCAGCGGGGCCGCAGCCAGGGCCCAGCGCCGGTCTCGGCGCGTCAGCAGCGCGGTGGCGGCCGCCGCGGCCGCCGTCGGGAGGAGCCACGGGGAGACCCCGCGCGCGAGCCGGACGCGGCTCGACTTAGCAGAATCGTCTGACACGTACAACCTTTGATGGTGACTGGACTAGGCGCTTTGCCATGCTGTTACGGAACTCGCAACTATTACACGGCGCAACTACACAAGCAAAGCGCCTCGATAGCCGTTCCGCTAGACCTGCTCCGGGTGCGTCTGCTCGCCTTCGCCGCTCATCATGCGGGCCTTGATCAGGCTCGCAACCGTGGTGATCGCCATGGTGGAGCCGATGACCGTGAGCGACACCCAGATGGGAATTTCGGGTGCCCAGGAGACGCCGCTGGCATGCAACGCCTCCATTATCAGCTTAACCCCGATGAACCCGAGGATGAACGCCAAACCATAGCTGATGTAGACGAGTCGCTGCAGCAACCCGCCCAGCAGGAAGTAAAGCTGACGCAGCCCCATCAGGGCAAACGCGTTGGCCGTGAAGACGACGTAGGGGTCCTTGGTGAGCCCGAAGATGGCCGGAATCGAGTCGAGGGCGAACAGCAGGTCGGTGGTTCCGATGGCGATCATCACGATGAGCATGGGGGTCACCATGCGGCGTGCGTCGATCTTGACGGTGACCTTGGAACCGACGTACCCCTCGGTGGTCGGGAACGCCCGGCGCACCCACCTGAGCAGGATGTTCTCGTTGAACTCCTCTTCCTCGCCCTTGAGGTGCTGCCGGATCAGATTGACGGCGGTGTAGACGAGGAAGGCGCCGAAGACGTAGAAGAGCCAGCTGAACCGTTCGAGCGCGGCGGCCCCGAGCGCGATGAAGATGCCCCGCATGACCAGCGCGAGCACGATGCCGACCAGGAGCACCTTGTGCTGGTAGGGCCGCGGCACCGCGAACCGGCTCATGATGATGAAGAAGATGAACAGGTTGTCGACGCTCAAGCTGTATTCAGTGATGTAACCGGCGAAGAACTCCCCCGCCTTGTCGGCCCCGAACGTGGCCCACAACCCCACACCGAACAACGCGGCCAGGGCGACATAGAAGGTGACCCAATATCCGGCCTGCCGCATGGAGAACTCACGGGCCTCACCGCGGTCGACGATCCACAGGTCAATGGCGAGGACGACGAGCAGACCGCCGATGACGGCGATCCAGGCCCACACAGGTACGGTCACGGTTCAAACCCTCCGGCATGCATGACTCATTGCCGGAGGTCTCTCCCGCCCGCGAACAACGCGGACCGGCAGCCCCGGGGGCCCCGTGGAGCGGGGCTGCACCGTGATGACGAGGCTGTCGCGAAGGGATACTCCCCTCCCTAACCCACGCAGTATACGCCGACACTTTGCTCCCATCATCCATACGATCTTGCCGCCTCGTACACCCCGAGTACGCTTTCCATGGCATCGTCACCATCCGGCAACTCCCGTCCCCGCAGCGTCGCCGCCTCCGACAGCGTCCGCGCGACCCGCGGCTCGTCCAGGACCTTCCGCAACGCGCTCCGCAGCCCTTCGGCGTCCCCGTACGGCACGAGCATCCCGGCGTCGCCCACCAGCCACGGGATCCCGCCCACGCCTGACGCGATCACCGGCTTGCCCGCCATCAGGGCCTCGCTGAGGCTGAGCGGCAGCCCTTCCCAGCGGCTGCAGTTGACCACGACGGAGGCGGCCGCGAGCAGGTCGGGGATGTCGCCCCGGTCTCCCAGCAGCAGCACGGGCAGGCTCCGCCCCCTGATCCGGTCCTGGAGCTCCTCCCGCAGCGGCCCCTCACCCGCCACGGCGAACAGGGGCATCGGGCCCTCCCACGGCCCCGCCGCCACGTCGAGCAGGGTGTCGAGTCCTTTCTGCTGGGCGAGCCGGGCGATCGTGAGCACCAGGGGACGGTCGCCCGCCCCCAGTTCGTCCCGAACCTCCTCCGGCGTACGCCGGGCCGGGCGGAGCGGGGGCGCGGGCACCACCGCCTCTCCCACCTTCCGGGCTCCCAGGGCGGTCATCCGCTCCGCCAGGTCCGGCGAGACGACCAGCACCCGATCGGCCCGCCGCGCCACGATCCGCTCCAGCACCCCGTAGACGAATCCCACGAAACCGCCGGCGGTCAGCGCGTTGTGCAACGTGACCACCACCCCCGGCCCCTTCCCTCCCGACGAGCCCCCTGCCGGCGTTGAGCCCCTGGCCTCCTGCGATCCGATCCCCTGACGCCCTGTCTCTTGGTACTCGGCCCCCGCGCGCTTCGACGTCCGCGGCCTGATCGCCCGCAGCGCCAGGCTCGCCAGCGCCCCCGCACGGAGGCCATGAGCGTGGACGACGTCGGCATCCCGCGTCAGCCGCCGAATCGCGAGCACCGCGCGCAGATCGTTCAGCGGATGCGGCCGATCGGACACGGGCACCTCGGCGAACGTGGCTCCCGCCTCCCGGTAGGAGAACGCCTCCTCGACACTCCCCGGCCCCACGACCGCCGCCTGATGCCCGCGCCGCACCAGCCCTTCGACGAGCATCCGTACATGCCGCCCGGTACCACCGGACGTGGTGCCCATCACAAAAGCCACCCGCAAGACCCCTCCAAGATCCTCAACGGAACCCGCGACCACATCTCAAAGCCGAAACCGTAAAGGCCGGGTCACCCCGCACGACCGCTCACTTCAAGGCCCTCACCTCCAGGCCCCTCACCTCCAGGCCCCTCACCTCCAGGCCCCTCATCGCGGAAGATCAGGAACCGCAGGAGACCATGAACCGCCCCCGCAGAGCAGCGGACCCGCCGTAGAGGATCAGCCGCCCCGCCTGAACAGCCCGGCCACCGCCCTGGCGTCCGACCGGTCCACCGCAACCACGACAACAACCCCCACCACCACGGCCACCACCGCCGCCAGCACCACAGCACCCACGTTCGGCCAGATACCGGAGACACCGAGCCGCCCCACCACCCACGCGCCCGCCAGGTACCCCAGCACGCCACCACCGACCGCCGCCCCTGCGGCCCTGGGAAGCCCCGCTGCGGCCCCGCTCCCCCGCGCCCGAACCACGGACGCGAGCAGCAGCACCCCACCGGCGGTCATGCCGAGGCTCATCCCCAGCGCCATGCCGCCGATCTTCCACTCGGCGGGCAGCACCAGCACCAGCACGGTCTGCGCGACGATGACGACCAGCCACCCGGCCACAGTCCCCGTGGCCGCCGCCCGCCCGAGCCCGGCCGCGTAGAGCACCCGGCTCAGGTGGGCGATGAGCCCGTAGCCGACGATACCCGGCGCGAACAACGCGATCGCCAGGGCGAGCTGAGGCGGCGGCACCTCGCTCCTGCCTCCCAGGAACACCACCGCCCCGGGCCCCGACGCGGCGGCCAGCACGCCGGCGGCCAGCCCCGTGACCAGCACCACGGCCCGCGTCGTACGCGCCGCCAGCGCCGAGAACGCGACCGCGTCACCCGCCTGCGCCGACAACCGGGGGAACGCGCTGGTGGCGATGGGCACGGCCAGCACCGCGTACGGCACCAGGTAGATCGCCCACGCGTAGTTGTAGACGGTGAGGGCTCCGTTGCCGATCGCCTTGTTCGACAGCAGCACCACGACGATCATGGCGGCCTGCTGGGCGAGCAGCGCCGCGATCCCGGCCAGGGCGAGCCTGCGCACCTGCCCGGCCACGCCGTCGGGGAAGCGTAAGGTGGGCCGCCACCGCAGCCCCAGCCGCGACACGGGCCCGAGCACGGTCAGCACGAGCGAGAGCACACCCAGGCTGGTGCCCACCGACAGGGCCAGCTCGGCGGGCCCAGGCAGCTGAGCCGGGTCGGCCGTCCCCCCGCTGAGCGGCACGAACAACAGGTACGCCACGATGACCACGATGCTGGACACCAGCGGCGCGACCGCGGGCCCGGCGAAGCGACTGTGCGACTGCAGCACGCCGTAGAGGACCACGGCCACGCCGTACAGAGGGATCTGGGGGGCGAAGACGACCAGCATCCGCGTGGCGAGGGCGACGAGATGGGCCGTGTCGCACCCGTGGACGGCCTCGCCGAGGAACAGGCCGATGACCGGCCGGGCGAACAGCGCGGTGAGCGCCCCCAGCGGCACCAGGACCACGACGACCCACGTCAGCAGCGCCGAACTGATGTGCCCGGTGCGCTCGCGCGAGGCGGCGGACCCGGCCAGCACCGGCACCACCATGCCCGCCAGCGCGCCCCCGACGACGACCTCGAAGACGATGTTGGGGATCTGGTTGGCCGTCATGTAGGCGGTGGACAGGCAGTTGGTGCCGACGGTCTGGGCGAAGGCGTATTGCTTGACGAAGCCGGCGATCCGCGCCAGCACGGTGATCGCCCCGATGAGCAGGGCGCCACCCGCCACACCCCGCGCCGTCACGCTCCGCACCCGGCCTCCCCCGCCCAGTATCCGGTCACGCGGACATCCTGGCAGGTGCCACCGACAATCGCGCGCGGAGGGTCACACGGGGTCGACGGGACGCCGCCCGAGCATGTCGATCCGGTTGAGCACCGGGTTCGCGGCGATGACCTTGGTGAAGCTGACCTTCTCCGAGGCCGCGGTGAGCGCGGCGACCGTGCCCAGGAGGACGAGCCTGCCCGGCCTGCCGAGCTTGGTGACCGCGGCCAGCCCGAGCAGGGCGCCGAGCGAGTTGGCGCCCGCGTCGCCGAGCATCGCGCGCTCGCCGAGGTCGTCGGGCAGCAGCGCGGCGGCGGCCCCCAGCGGCACGGCGGCCAGGGCCGCGGCGGCGGGCGACGACCGCAGCAGCGAGACCGCCAGCAGCGGCCCGCCGGCCAGCAGCCCGACCTTGATCGCCCGCCCGGGACGAAGGTCGAACAGATTGGCCAGGTTGGCCGCGCCCGCGATGGCGGCACCGTTGACCAGCGTGTCCACGGGCCCGTCGGAGACGAGGGCGGCGGCGCCGAGCCCGGTGGCCCCGATGCCGAGGATCTTGACGGCGCCGCTGGTGACCTCGCCACGGGTCAGGGCCGTCAGGTGGCCCTTGAAGCCCTTGGAGGACGTGGTGCCGTAGAGGTCGTCGTAGGCCCCTAGGGCGCCGGTGCCGACGCCCGCCAGCACCGCGGCCAGCCGGGTACGCGGCGTCAGGCCAGGCGTGAGCGCGGCCGCCACGCCGGAACCGGCGACGAACGCGGGCCCCTCCAGCAGGGTGATGGGCTCGCCGCGGTGGTTCTTGCGCGTCCAGCGCCCGCCCAGGTCGGCCGGACGGTTCCGGGTGAAGGCGGAGTAGGCGGCACGGGCGGCGGCGGCGCCGATCGCGGCGCCGGCCAGCGCGTAGAGCAGGCCACGGGCCATGTCAGCTCCCTGACTGGGTCGGTGAAGGCGTGGTGGTCGGCAACGCGGGCTGGGTGGCCGAGGCCCCCTTGCCGATGCCGTACTGGCCGGCGCGCCCGTTCAGTTGCTCCCGGAGAGCGTAGACGACCACGACCCGGCCCGCGGGCATATCGACGGTATCGACGGTGGACACGCGCTTGGAGACGTCGCCGTCGTCACGAAGGGCGCTGACGGCGCCCCCGGTGACAGCCGTGTTGGCGGCGCTGCCGGCCAGCACCGCGCCCTTGCCCGCCGCGTCGAGCCGGTCGGCGACCGAGACGAGCGCGCCGAGCTGGGTCTCGGCCTGCTCCCCCTCGTACGCCTTCTCCGGCGCGAACATCACCGCGAGCATGGCCCGCTTGGCGGGGTCGCCGTCGATGCTGACCAGCCCGCCGGCCTCGAACCCGCTGAGGACGGCGGCGGTCGCGGCGTTGGGCGTGCCCGCCTGGGCCTGGTCGGTGGTGAGCAGTGTGGAGGCGAGCAGCGCGCCCGCCTTGTCCCAGACGGTCGCCGTGGACGGGAAGACCATGTCGACCGGCTTGAGCTGGTTGACCAGGCCGTCGAGCACGCCGCTGCGATCGGGGTCGAAGAACTTCTCGGTCAGCGTGACGCGTCCGCTCACCTCCGCGCCCGCCTCCTCCAGCACCTGCTGCTCGGCCTCGCGGAACGCGGTGCTCGAACCCGGCGTCTCGACCAGCAGCACGTGCTGGCCGGTCAGCTCGCCGGCCACCAGCTTCGGCGTGACGCTGGCGACGAAGGCGCCGTTGCCCGCCTCGCGGCCCTGGAGCTGGTCGATCTGCACGCGCAACTCGTCCTTCGTCTTGGTGAGCTGCGCGCTGATCTCCTGCGCGGACTTGACCGCGGGCTCCTGCAGCAGCGTGGTGCCCAGGACGATCCCGACGGCCAGCGCCAGGAAGATCGCGACGATGGAGACGACGTGGTAGCGAAAATCGATCACGAGAAGAGTCCGACCAGCCAGAAGATGAATGCGTTCCAGACGTCTTGCAGGCCGTTCAGCCAGGTCTGGCCGAGCGGTGACAGGAAGAGGGCGACCCCCATGGTGATCAGCGCGGTGATCACGAGCAGCAGGAGCTGCGGGGTGGTGATGCGGCTACGGTAGAGCCTGCTCACGCCCTTGGCGTCGATGAGCTTGCTGCCGATGATCAGCCGGGTCAGGAAGGTGCTGGCCATGCCGGAGCGCCCCTTGTCGAGGAACTCCTCCAGGGTGCCGTGGGTGCCGACCGCGACGATCAGCTCGGCGCCCTTGTCGTCGGCCAGGAGCATCGCGATGTCCTCGCTGGTGCCGGTGGCCGGGAAGATGACCGCCTCGCGGCCGAGCTGGTGCACCCGCTCCAGGCCGGGCGCGCGGCCGTCGCGGTAGGCGTGCACGACGAGCTCTGCGCCGCAGGTCAGCGCCTTGGTGGAGACGGAGTCGAAGTCGCCGACGATCACGTCGGGGAGGTAGCCGGCCTCCAGCAGCGCGTCGGCGCCGCCGTCGACGCCGACGAGGACGGGCCGGTATTCCCTGATGTATGGGCGAAGGGTGGCGATGTCTTCCTTGTAGTGATAACCGCGCACCACGATGAGGACATGTCTGCCCTCCATCGGGGTGCGGATCTCAGGCACGCCGACTCCATCGATGAGAAGCTTGCCCTCACCGCGAACGTACTCCATCGTGTTGACGGCGAAAGCCTCGATCTGCACGGCGAGCCCGGCGCGTGCCTCGGCCATGGCGGCCTCGACGGCCTCGGTCGTCTGCTCGTCGCCCTTGCCCACGACGTCGTCGTCGAGGTAGATGACACCCTCGTTCACGCGGACGACGTCGCCGTCCTTGACGCGCTCGAACAGCTCGGGGTTGGCGTTGTCGACGAACGGCACACTCGCGTCGAGCAGGATCTGCGGGCCCAGGTTGGGATAGCGGCCGCTGATGCCCGCGGCGACGTTGACCACAGCCGCCGCGCCGCATGCGACGAGCGCCTCCGCGCTGACCCGGTCAACGTCGACATGGTCGATAATCGCTATTTCCCCGGGCTGGAGGCGTTTGGTGAGCCTCTTGGTTCGCCGGTCGATTCTCGCCACTGCCGTCACACCGGGAAGGTCACCGACCTTCCTGCCACGGAGGCCCGGCATCTTGCTCCCCGGAACCTTCATCATGACCATCCTGCCAGAGGGAAACAGCGCGGAGGCCAAGCACTACGCGGCGTGTCCACTATGTCACACCGAATCACCTGTCGGCCGCTGCGAGTCCCAGCAGCTCCTCCGCGTGTGCCCGGCCCAGCTCGGAGTCCTCCAGACCGGCCAGCATGCGGGACAGCTCGCGTACGCGCCCCTCGTGGTTGAGCGTGACGACGCCGCTGCGCACGACACTGCCGTCGCTCGCCTTCTCGACGACCAGATGCTGGTCGGCGAAGGCCGCCACCTGCGGGAGGTGAGTGACGACTATCACCTGCGCGGTGCGGGCGAGCCGGGCCAGCCGGCGCCCGATCTCGACCGCGGCCTTGCCACCGACCCCCGCGTCGACCTCGTCGAACACGAACGTCGGCACCGGGTCGGCACCGGCGAACACGACCTCGATGGCGAGCATGACGCGGCTCAGCTCGCCGCCGGAGGCGCCCTTGTTGAGCGGCAGCGGCGGCGCGGCCGGATGCGCGGCCATCCGCAGCTCCACCTCGTCGACGCCCTCCGGCCCGAACTCGGCGCTCTGGGTGAGCTGCACCACGACCCGGGCGTGCGGCATGGCCAGCGCGGTCAGCTCGTCGGTCACGGCCTGGCCGAAGCGCTCCGCGGCGGCCTCGCGCACCTTGGTGAGCTCGGCGGCCAGGGTGGTGAGCCTGGTGGTGAGCTCCTCGTGCTCGCGGGTGAGCTCCTCGATGCGCTCGTCGTCGCCTTCGAGCTCGCCCAGGCGGGTGGCCGCCTGCTGGGCCCAGGCCAGCACCCCGGCGCTGTCCTCGGCGTACTTCCTGATCAGGCTGCCCAGCACGGACCTGCGCTCCTGGACGGAGGCCAGGCGGGCCGGGTCGGCCTCGATGGACTCGGCGTAGGCGGCCAGGTCGGTGGCGACGTCGGAGATCAGGTATCCGGCCTCGGCGAGCCGGTCGGCCACGCCGGCGAGCTGGGGGTCGAAGTCGCGCACGGCCTCGACGGCCGCGCGGGCCTCCCCGAGCAGCGAGATCACGTCGCGGGCGCCGCCGGCGGCCTCCATCGGATCGCCGAGCAACGCGGTGTGGGACGTGGTCGCGGCGCTGCGCAGCGCGTCGGCGTGCGAGAGGCGCTCCTCCTCCTCGCGCAGGTGGACGTCCTCGCCCGGCTTGGGGTCGACCTTCTCGATCTCCTCCAGGCCGAACCGCAGCAGGTCGGCCTCCTGGGCGCGCTCCCTGGCCTTGGTGGTCAGCTCGTCGAGCAGCGCCCCCACCTGCTTGTGCCGCTTGTACGCCTGCGAGTACGCCCGCAACGGCTTGACCAGCTCGTTCCCGGCGTAACGGTCGAGCGCGGCGCGCTGCCTGGCGGCCTGCAACAGCCGCTGCTGGTCCATCTGCCCGTGCACGGCCACCAGGTCGTCGGCCAGGTAGGTCAGCGTGCCGACGGGCACCGTGCGCCCGCCGAGCCAGGCCCTGGAGCGGCCCTCGGCCGAGACGGCGCGCGAGATGATCAGCTCGCCGTCCTCGACCTCGCCACCGAGGTCTTCGACCTGCTGGGCGACCCGGCCGCCGGGCTCGACGACGAGCGTGCCCTCCACGGTCGCCTTGTCGGCCCCCGGACGGATGCGCGAGGGGTCGGCCCGGCCGCCGAACAGCAGCCCGAGCCCCGTGACGACCATCGTCTTGCCCGCGCCGGTCTCGCCGGTGACCACGTTGAAGCCCGGCGAGAGCTCAAGTACGGCCTCGTCGATGACGCCGAGCCCCTGGATGCGGACCTCCTCGACCCTTGGTCGCACTGCCCACTCCCGTCACTGCCGTGCCTGATGGCCGGTTGGTTGTGTCCGGACACCTGTTGCCCATGGGATCCTACGCGCTCTCCCCTCCATTCATTCAGGGTCGCACTCTCCCGCGCCATCCCTGAACCGGTAGTTCGAACTTGGCGACCAGCCTGTCGGTGAAGGGGGCACCGGTGTTCTCCACGCCGTGCAGGCGGGCCAGGCGGACCGGCTCGGCCCCCCTGCGAACCTCCACACGCGAGCCCGAGGGCAGCTCGAAACGGCGTCGGCCGTCGCACCACAGAACGCCGCCGGGAGTGTCCGGCAGGATCTCCACGGCCATCGTCGATCGGGGCGAGACCACCAGCGGCCGGGCGAACAGCGCGTGGGCGCTGATGGGCACCAGGAGCAGCGCCTCCACCTCCGGCCAGACCACCGGCCCGCCGGCCGAGAACGCGTACGCCGTCGAACCGGTAGGAGTGGCACAGATCACGCCGTCGCAGCCCCAGCGGGACAGCGGCCGCCCGTCGATCTCGGCGACCACCTCCAGCATGCGTTCCTGCTTCTCCACGGTGACCTCGTTGAGCGCCCACGTGTCGGCGATCACCCGGCCGTTCTGCCTGGCCAGGACGTCGATCGTCATGCGCTCCTCGACGTCGTAGCGCCCGGCCACCACGCTGTCGACCGCCGAGGCCAGGTCGGCCACCTCCGCCTCGGCCAGGAACCCGACGTGCCCGAGGTTGACGCCGAGCAGGGGCGTGCCGGCGGGCTTGGCCAGCTCGGCCGAGCGCAGCAGCGAGCCGTCGCCGCCGAGCACGATCATGACCTCGGCGTCCTTGGCCGAGCCCGGATCGTCACTGGGGACGACCTCAACCCCGCCGCAGCCGATGTCGACGGCCTCGGTGTCCAGGACGCGTACGTTGATGCCCGCCTGGACCAGCCGGTCGATGACCAGGCGGGCGCTCTCGACGGCGGCCCCCCGCCCGGTGTGGACGGCGACGAGCACGGTGCGGTTCATTGCGGCCCTTCTGCGACGGCACGCTGGATCTCGGCATCGAGCTCGGCGACGGGGGGCTCACCCTCTCCTTTGCCTAGCCAGAGCAGATATTCGACATTTCCGGACGGACCGGGCAGCGGGCTCGCGGTCACGCCCCGCACGCTCAGCCCCAGCTCCCGCGCCTTGGCCGCGGCGTCACGCACCGACCGGGCCCGCAGCTCGGGGTCGCGCACCACGCCGCCCGCCCCCACGAGCTCCTTGCCCACCTCGAACTGCGGCTTGACCAGCATGACGAAGTCGGCCCGCGGCGCGGCGACCTGCGCCAGCGCGGGCAGCACGAGCCGCAGCGAGATGAACGACAGGTCGCCCACGACCAGCGTGGGCGCCTCGCCGACCATGTCGGGGGTCAGATCGCGCACGTTGACCCGTTCCATCACGGTCACCCGTTCGTCGGTGCGCAGCGACCAGGCGAGCTGACCGTAGCCGACATCGACGGCGAGCACGTGAGCCGCGCCGTGACGCAACAGCACGTCGGTGAAGCCTCCCGTGGAGGCCCCCGCATCGAGGCACCTGCGCCCCTCCACCGACAGGCTCTTGAACGCCTCCAGCGCCCCGAGAAGTTTGTGCGCTCCGCGCGAAACGTAGTCGGGCCCGTCGGCCGACTCGGCGACGACGATGGCCGAGGCCGTGTCGACCTGGGTCGCGGGCTTGCTCGCCTGCTGCCCGCCCACGCTGACCCGCCCGGCCTCGATGAGCTGGGCGGCCTGCTCACGCGACCTGGCCAGACCTCGGCGCACCAGCTCGCTGTCGAGGCGAATCCTCCGGCTCACCGCTCGCCCAGCGCTTCGTCGCCCGCACCCGCGAGAGTGGACTCCAGCCCGGCGAACGCCTCCTCGAACACCGCCACGTGCTCGTTGACCGGCAGCTCGCCCACACGACCGAGACCGGCCACGATGGCGTCGACCCGCTCGTCTCCGGTTTCCTCCGGCAGCTCACCCATGACTCGACCGTAACGCCTCGGGCGAGCGCCCGGGACCTTGGCAGGCGTGTCACGCGTTGAAGCTCATACGGGGGTGCTAGTGATGTGGAACGCTACCGACCGCAAAGGGAAAGAAAGGATGCCCAACATGGCAAGCGTCGAGGAGTGCCGGGCGGCACTGGCCAGGCTCGTCGCCCAGTTCGACGAGATCGGCGCGGAGGATCGTGCCAAACACGTGGTCGAGCGCACGGTCAGCGCCCGGGTGTCCGACCTCGGTGTGACCTTCTATGGGCGGCTGCACCACGGGGGGCTCGACCCGTTCACCGAGGAAACGCCGGCCGGGGGCAAACCGGCCGATGTGAAGATCACCATTGCGAGTGACGACCTGATCGCGCTGGTCGACGGCGAACTGGACCTGGCCCGCGCCCTGCTAGGGGGGCGGGTGAAGATCGACGCGAGCTTCGGCGACCTGCTACGCCTGCGCAAGCTGATCTGACCGGTTCCGTTGTTCAACGCATTCGTTAACTGTTAGGCGACAGGCGAACAGCATCCCTACCCCTCGGCCCCCGATCGGCGAGCCGCCCTCCGGCGGCCACGTCGCCCCCGGCGACCCGCCCTGACGATCGCTCCCTACTCGCTCCTCCATGATCAGCACGCCGTCCGTGTTCGCGTCCGGCGTGCTGCGGGCCATGGGAGAGTACGCCACCGATTCGGTCACTTGATGCAAGGTCGCCGATCGACAAGGAAGGCCGATCTGGGGAGGCCCCCGGCCCGGCCCTCACCCGACGCGCTTCAGGGCCTCCTTGACCGCGTCCTCGCCGACCCGGCCTTCCCTGACCGCCGCCCAGGCCGCGTCGCAGGCCGCGCGCAGCCCGTCGATCCGGCTGCCGTCTCCTTCGAGGCGCAGCACCCCGTCCCGCCACTCCGCCCGCCATCCTCCGCAGGCCCCCTCCCGCACCTCGGGATGGGGCTGGACCAGCGCACCGAGGTCCTCGGCCAGGTACGTGGGCCGGTGCCGGGGCTCAGCGGTCAGCACGTCGAGCGGGGTGGCCACCCCGGTGAGCACCAGCAGGCTCTCCACGCCCGCGTTGGAGGCTCCTTCGATGTCGGTGTCCAGCCGGTCCCCCACGACCAGCGGCCGCCGGGCGCCCGTACGGATCATCGACTCCCGGTGCAACGGCGGATCCGGCTTACCGGCATAGACCGGCTCGACCCCGGTGGCAGCGGCGATGACCCGGACCATGGCTCCGTTCCCGGGCAGTTCGCCGCGCCCGGTCGGCATGGTGCTGTCACCGTTGGAGGCCACGAACAACGCCCCCTGCCGTACGGCCAGCGCCCCCTCCGACAGCAAGGCATAGGACAGACCCGGAGCGATCCCCTGAACCACCGCGGCAGGCGACTCGGCCGCGACGGACACCGGCCTGAGCCCATGGTCACGTACGGCCACCCGCAGCCCCGACCCGCCCACGACCAGCACCGCGGCGCCAGGAGCCACCCGCTCGGCGACCACTCGCGCGGCCGCCTGTGCCGAGGTCACGACATCGGCCGCCGTGGCCGGGACGCCGAGTTCCCGCAGGTGGGCGGCGATGGCGGCCGGCGTGCGGGAGGCGTTGTTGGTCACGTAGGCGAGCCGCACGCCCTTGCCCTGAGCCGCCTCCAGCGCCTCACTTGCCCCGGGCACGGCGTGCGGTCCCAGGTAGACCACACCGTCGAGGTCGAGCAGCAAGGTGTCATAGCCGTCAATCAGCACAGCGCCTCTTCCCGTTTGACTCTCACGCCGCGTGAGACTTTAGCGTCGCCTTCGTACCCCGCCACAGGAAGCCCTGACGGGGAACCCGTTCTGGAAGGACGACCATGCCCCGCACACTCAACCTGACGACCGACGAACGCACCGAACTCTTCGGTGACTTCGCCCACGACGAACACTCGGCGGAGGCCGAGGAACGCTGGGGTGACACGCGTGCCTGGACCGAATCCGCGCGCCGCACCTCGTCCTACACGAAGGAGGACTGGCAGCGGTACAAAGCCGAGGCATCCACCCTCTCGGCCCGCCTCGCCGATGCGATGAACGCCGACATCCCCGCCGACAGCGACCTTGCGATGGACCTGGCCGAAGAACACCGCGCCCACATCTCCCGCTGGTTCTACGACTGCACGTACGACCACCACCGCGGCCTCGCCGACCTGTACGCCTCCGATCCCCGCTTCACCGCCACCTTCGACCGCACCTCCCCCGGCCTCGCCACCTACCTCCGCACCGCAATCCTCGCCAACACCACCCGCCAGAGCTGAGCCGGCCCCTTTAAGCAGTCGGCCATGTGGAGAGTCACGTCACAGGCGACGCATGACGGCCCGGACAGTCCTTCCTGAGGCGCCGGACAGCATCGTCGCAGTAGCCAGGAACATCAGTCGCCGTCGGCGGCCGGAGTCCACGCAGACGTGGGCGCGGCACATTCGACCGCACAGAGCCCTCGTCAGGCCCGAGATGCGGCAGGCACCGCCCGCCCAGCAACGTTCCCCGCCTGACAGCGCACATCTGAGGTGGCACCGATCGGGCCCGAAAAGATCCACCCGAGCAATGACACTGCACGACGGCGGGCCCCTGTCCGCGCCCTAAACCCCTACATCTCCCGGCGAGCCCTCAACGTCGCGCGCACACTCTTCAAAGCCGATACGTAATGCCGCTCGTCCGGCCGCATGGCCACCGCGATGGCGAGCGGCTCCTGAGCCCCTTCCAGGTCCCCCGTACGCCACAACGACAACCCCAGCCCGAAATACGCATAATCCTCAGCCGGATTCGCATCCACGATCTGCCGGAAGCTGGCCGCGGCCTCCGCATACTGGCGGGAGTTGAACTGCGCCCGAGCCAATGCCTCAAGGATGCTCCGCGACTGTGGCTCAGCCGCAGCCGCCCGCTCCAGCAATGCCGCGGCAGCCGCGGGACTCCCCTCCTTCAGCAACTTCACACCACGCTGATACCAGTCGTAGACACCGCCCCCAGGAACGCCGCCCAAGGACTCATCGTGACCATTTCCGCCCTGAACCATGCGTGAGGACTCCTTCATCGCCGGACGACGAACCTCGCTCCCGCTCCGCCGCGATAGGGGCGCGACAGCAAACGATTGGGGCAACTCCTGGTAGGCGCAAGCTTTTATGGGAGCATGCCCGGTATGGGGACTCCTGAACTGCCGGTGCCGGACGGACTGGTGCTACGGCCCTTCCGAGGCGTACGTTTCGATGTCGAAGATCCCGCCAAGGTGACCTCCCCACCGTACGACCTGATCAGCGACGCGGACGTCGAAGCTCTCCTTGCCTCTCACCCGAACAACGTCGTCCGCCTCATCCTTCCCTGCAACCCCGAAGCGACACCCTCCGCCGAAGGCAGCCCTCCTCGCGGCCCGGCCGGCCCCCCCTCCAGGATTCACCACCGGCCCGAGGTGCCGCTCGAAGCCCGTTACGCCGAGGCCAGGGACACCCTGAGGGCCTGGCTGGACGCCGGCGTCCTGGTGGCCGACGACACCCCCGCCCTGTACGTGTACGAGCAGAGCGGCCCGCACATCCTCCAGCGCGGCCTGATCGGCGACGTCGGCCTCATCGACCCGGCCGAGCGCGTCATTCTCCCCCATGAAGACGTCATGCCCGGCCCGATCGCCGACCGCCTGGCCCTCATGAGCACCACCGAGGCCAACCTCGAACCCATCTTCCTGCTCTACAACGGCGACCACGGCAGGGCCACCCGTCTGGTGGACGAGGTGGCCGCCAAGCGACCGCCCCTCGTCACGGCCGGAACCGAGGACGGCCTCACCCACCGGCTGTGGGCGATCACCGACCAGGACGAGATCGCCGCGATCAACGCCGACCTGCGCAACCGTCAGGCCCTGATCGCCGACGGCCACCACCGGTACGCGACGTACCGCGTCCTGCAGCGCCAGGAACACGCCGCCCGCCAAGCCCTTCGGGACGGAACTCACCAGGCCACGCCCAACGCCGTGCCACAAGAAGCCCCTCTGCACACCCCCCAGGACACGTTTCCCCAGAGCTCTCGGGACATCTCCCTCAGCGCTCCCCCAAGCATTCCCACCGCGACGGACCACCCGGCAAGCCCCACTCCCAGCCCGGTCACCTCGATCCGTCACGAGTTGACCGACCACCTCGCCCATCCCTCGGAGGCCCCGGTCTCCGCCCCGGCCGAGCCCCGGCGGGCGCTGGGCCCCTGGGACTTCGGACTGGCCCTGATCGTCGACTCCACCGCCTACCCACCCGATCTCAAGGCCATCCACCGGGTCATCCCCGGCCTCCCCTTGACCGAGGCCGCCGCCAGGGCGAGGGGCGCCTGGCAGGTGCACGACCACGACGACCTGCGGCAGGGCCTGGAGGCATTGGAGAACGCTCCCGAGCCCGCCTTCCTGCTCGCCGGAGAAAGCGGCACCCACCTGCTCACCGACCCCGACCCGGTGCAGCTCAACCTGGCGATGCCCGACCATCACTCGGAGCGCTGGAACTCGCTCAACACCTCCATCCTCACCGAGTTCATCCTGCCCAAGGTGTGGGGCATGGAGGACGACGACCAGGCCGTACGCATCGTCCACCACGACACCGAGGCGGCGCTGCGGCTCGCGATCCAGACGGGCGGCACAGCCGTCATCCTCAAACCGCTCATGGTTCACGACGTGCTGGCGGTGGCCGCGGGCGGCGAACGAGTCCCCCGCAAGTCCACCTCCTTCGGACCGAAACCACGCACCGGCCTGGTGCTACGCACGTTCGCCATCGACTGACCCCGCACGCCCTCACCTGCTCGCCTCACCCCGTGCCGCCGACCCTCCACGCCCGCGACGGAACCCGGCCCCGGACCGGGCATCAGATCTGGCCACCCGCCCCGGCCAACTGAGCCACCTTCCGAGGCCCCTGGCTCGGAGCCATCTCCTGGGACGGCTCAGGAACCGGCTCCTCGACCGGCCTGGCGGCGCTCACCTCCACCTCGTACCGCCAGACCTTGGCGGCGGACGGACCGAAGACCCGGCAGCGGAAGGCGCCCGTCACCTCGACGAAGTCCCTCGGTTTGAGGCCTCGCACGGTCTCCGCCACCTCGGGATCGAACGTGACACAAGGGATGCTGTCCGTGAGCGCCGGGCCCCGCCTGTGCCTGCGCCGGCGGCGTACGATGACCCGCCACTTCGTGGCCATGTCGCCGCTCGGCATCGCGTATTCCTCGACCGCCGCGGACAACCGCCCCGCGAGCACGACCTCGTTCCGATCCATTGACGTCCTCCCGTTTGTGTTCCGGCGGAGATCACTCTCTACGATGAAGGGAAGCCCGGATCGATACGAACGTCGTTCTGGGGATAACGGATGTACGCGCGGGAGTTCCTGTGGACAACATCACCGCACTAGGCGGCGACGTCTATGAGATCGACACCAAGATGGCCGGATACTCGGGCATCACCGCCGGCTATCTGATCCTGGGGGACCGGCCGTGCCTGGTGGAGACGGGCACCTCGACCTCGTCCCCCGTGGTGCGCGACGCGCTCGCCTCGCTCGGCGTCGGCCCGGACGACCTGGCCACGGTGGTCGTGACCCACATCCACCTGGATCACGCGGGCGGCGTGGGGGACATCGCGAAGTTCTTCCCGTCCGCCCAGGTGGTGGTGCATGAGAAGGGCGCGCGCCATCTGGCCGATCCGTCGCGTCTGATGGCCAGTGCCCGGATGGTCTGGGGCGACCAGCTCGACACCCTCTTCGGCGAACTGTCCCCCACCGAAGCCGAACGTATCGTCGCCCTGGGCGACACCGGCGCCATCGACCTGGGCAACGGCCGCACGCTGAGCAGCCACTACTCCCCCGGCCACGCCAAACACCACGTCGGCCTGATCGACTCCGCCACCGGCGACCTGTACGTCGGGGACGCCGCGGGCGTGTACCTGCCCCAGACCGGCGACCTGCGCCCCGCCACGCCGCCACCGGACTTCGACCTTCAGACGGCCCTCGACTCGATCGCCCTGTTCCAGGCGCTCGGTCCGCAACGGTTGCTGTTCAGCCACTACGGCCCGGTCGGCGCCGTCCAGGAGACGCTTGAGCGATCCGCCGAAGAGCTCCGCGTCTGGGTGGATCTCACCCGCCAGGCACATTCGGAGGGCCTGGACCTCGATCACGCGGTCGCCATGGTCCGCGACCGCACCAAGGAGCGCTACACCGCCCTGCAGTCGGACGACGTGACAGCCGAGCAGTTCGAACTGCTGAGCGGCGCCCCGTCGAACGTCGCGGGCATCCTCCACTGGCTCAACCGCGTCGAACGATGACGAGCCCACACCTCGCCTGAGACAAAAGCTCCGCCGTACCCCAGACCATCAGGGCACGGCGGAGCAGCAACACTTACTCGTCGTTCTTCTTCGGCCGGTCCTGAGCGGATTCGCCCGTCTCGACCTCCAGCACGTCACCGAAGTCCGGCTCGATGAACGCGGGCGTGATCCCCGGCGTCTCGGCCTCGGCCGGCTTGTCCTCGGCCGGCTTGTCCTCGGCCGGCTTGTCCTCCTCAGCGGTGTCCGTCGGCTTGCCGGCCTCGGGCTCTGCCGCCTCGGGACTCACGGCGGCCTCAGGCTCGGCCGCCTCAGGGGTCTCGGTGGCCTCCGGCTCCAGGAGGTCGTCCGCCTCGGCCAGGGCCTCGGTGTCCTCTTCCTCCTCCTCAGCCAGCTTGCCCTCGTCGGCGACACCGGCGTCGTCGAAGTCGTCCTCGGAGTCGAGGTCTTCCTCGAAGTCCTCCTCGACGTCCTCGATGACGGCTCCGGTCAGCTCGGCGTACCGCTCGGCCGCGTCCGTCTCGCCGTCCTCGTCGAAGGCCATCGCCCGCGCGAACCAGTCGGTGGCCGCCTCCTGGTGCCCGGCGTCGGCCAGGGCGTCCGCGTAGGCGAACGCGAGGCGCGCCGACCACGGCTTGGGCTGCGGGTCGCGCAGCTCGGGCAGACGCTGGAGGGTGATCACGGCCGCGTCCTGCTGGCCCAGGTCACGCCTGGCGCCGGACTCGACGATGGTCAGCTCGATGCGTCCGGCCCGGTCAAGGCGCTCCGCCTCCGGCGAACGTACGAGATCGATGGCCCGCTCCGGACGGCCCAGACCGCGCTCGCAGTCGGCCATGACCGGCAGGTACGCATCCGACCCCGTCATCCTCCTGGCCGCACGCAGGTCGCTGAGCGCCTCGGAGAAGTGTCCGGCCCGGTAGGCGACGATGCCCGCAGCCTCACGTACGACACCGATGCGAGCCGCGAACCGGCGTGCCACCTTGGTGTGTTCGTGCGCCTTGTCGGGATCGTCCTCCTCCAGGGCGCGCTCAGCGGCGACCAGGTGCCTGCCGACCAGGTCGGAGAGGTCGCCGGGCAGGGAACGCAGCTCCTCGCGTACTTCCTTGTCCAGCTCCTCCGCGGTGATGTCGGGCGCCACCTCGGGCAGCCTCTCGCGCTGCGGGGCGTCGGAGTCGCGCTCCTCCCTGCCGTACCTGGCACGGGTGCCACCGCCCGGACGCTCCCCGCGGTCGTCCCGCGAGAACGGGCGCGACTCGCGGTAGCCGCCCTCGCGACGAGGCCCGTAGGAGTCGTCGCGACGCGGGCCACGGTCGAAACCTTCGCGGCGCGGACCACGGTCACCGTAGCCGCCGCCCTCGCGCCGAGGTCCGCGGTCCTGGAAGGGGCGACGCTCGTCACCTTCACGACGCGGACCACGGTCGAAGCCCTCCCTGCGAGGACCACGGTCATCGCCCTCACGACGCGGGCCACGGTCAAAGCCCTCGCGACGCGGGCCCTGCTCGAAGCCCTCACGACGCGGACCACGGTCAAAGCCTTCGCGGCGAGGACCACGGTCATCGCCCTCACGACGCGGGCCACGGTCGAAACCTTCGCGGCGCGGACCACGGTCACCGTAGCCGCCGCCCTCGCGCCGAGGCCCACGGTCCTGGAAGGGACGACGCTCGTCACCCTCACGACGCGGACCACGGTCGAAGCCCTCCCTGCGCGGACCACGGTCATCGCCCTCACGACGCGGGCCACGGTCAAAGCCTTCGCGGCGCGGACCACGGTCACCGTAACCGCCGCCCTCGCGCCGAGGCCCACGATCCTGGAAGGGACGACGCTCGTCACCCTCACGACGCGGCCCCCGGTCGAAGCCCTCCCTGCGCGGACCACGGTCATCGCCCTCACGACGCGGGCCACGGTCAAAGCCTTCGCGGCGCGGACCACGGTCACCGTAACCGC
>NZ_JBSFGF010000027.1:127153-128411 GCF_053596455.1 Nonomuraea sp. NPDC001699
CGCCGCCCTCGCGCCGAGGCCCACGATCCTGGAAGGGACGACGCTCGTCACCCTCACGACGCGGCCCGCGATCATCCCGGTCCCGGAAGGGGCGACGCTCGTCACCTTCACGACGCGGACCTCTGTCGAAGCCCTCACGGCGCGGACCACGGTCGTCGCCCTCACGACGCGGACCACGATCAAAGCCTTCGCGCCGCGGCCCTCGATCGCCATACCCGCCCTGACGGCGGTCACCGTAGCCGCCGCCCTCGCGCCGGTCACCATAGCCACCGCCGCCCTGACGGCGGTCGCCGTAGCCGCCTCCGCCTTCGCGGCGCTCACCGTAGCCGCCCTCGCGGCGGGGCCCGCGGTCATCCCGGTCCCGGTAGGAGCGGCCCTCCTCCCGGAAACCACCCTCACGCGGCGGGCGCTCGTCGCGAGCGCCTTCCCCGCTTCGGGGCGCTCTGTCCTCGCGGTTGTACGGACGCGGCCGGCCCTCGGAACGGAACGGACGATCGCCACCGGAATCACGCCCGCGAGAGCCGTATCCGCCAGTCCTGCCGCCGCCAGAGCGCCTGTCCCCGTAGTCGCCGCGCCCGCGCTGTCCGCCGTCCGATCCGTTATCTCTGTTCACTTCTGGTCCATTTCGATTGGCTCACTCAGCGGACTCACAACGGCGGTCCACCGTGGCTGGTCGCCGCCCGCCCTCGGGCCTTACGCGACGAAGGCCACCCGTGGGGGTGGCCCGCTCCCTCCAGCCTAGCAAGCCCTCGCACGTTCACGAGCCCTCCAGACGCCCCCGCAAACATCCAGCCGGCCACGAACCAAGTGGGATCGCCTGCTGTGATCCCACCTCCGTCCGCGTCCGAAGCGCGACGCCTCCCCGAAGGAGCGGAACATTGACGTCATCGACGAGTCCAACCAGGGACCAGACCCGTGTCTCCTTCATGGCGAAGAGCCCGACATTGAGGCCTTAAGGCCACGGGACTCTCCCCCAGAGAGGCCAGCCCATGGGCCAGCTGCAGCTTGCGCTGTCGTCGGGCCCTGCCGTGACCGGCGGCCGACGTCACATGCGCCCGACCCGACCTGCCTAGCCTCCCGCGTTCGAGGAGCGACAGTTGGAAGCCCTTGGGAAGGGCCCACAACGCAAAGAAGGCCCCACACAACCGTGTGGGGCCTTCTTCGAAAGATTGTCCGGCGGTGACCTACTCTCCCACACCCTCCCGAGTGCAGTACCATCGGCGCAGAGAAGCTTAACTTCCGGGTTCGGAATGTAACC
>NZ_JBSFGF010000028.1:0-116817 GCF_053596455.1 Nonomuraea sp. NPDC001699
TCCATCGAGATGCGCGACACCGACGAGGACGTCTTCCGCGCGGCGGAGGAACTCGGTATCGATCTGTCCCGGCGTGAGCCGAGCAGCGTGGAAGAGGTCTGACGGTCACGTGCTCCACTGCGGCGGGCCGGGCCGGAGCAGGGTCCGGCCCGCCGCGGTGGAGCAGAACCCGGCGGGTTCCCGGACCTCAGCCCGCGGCCCGCTGCACGAGGGCGGCGATGCGCGCCTCGGTCTCGGGGGTCAGCTCCTTCAGCGCGAAGGCGCTCGGCCACATGGCGCCGTCCTCAAGGGTCGCCCCGTCGTTGAAGTCGAGGGTGGCGTACCGGGACTTGAACTTCGCCGCGGGCTTGAAGAAGCACACGACGCTGCCGTCCTTGGCGTAGGCCGGCATCCCGTACCAGGTCTTCGGGGTGAGGTCCGGCGCGGCGGACCTGATGATGGCGTGCACCGCCTCGGCCAGGACGCGGTCGTCCTCGGCCATCTCGGCGATCTTCTCCAGGATGTCGCGGTCGCCGTCGGCCGCCGTCGCCTTCCCGCCGCGCCGCGCGGCCTTCTTCAGCTCGCTGGAGTGCGCCTTCATCGCCGCGCGCTCGTCCTCGCTGAAACCCTCGAAACCCTTGGTGTCCGCGCCGGTCTTCTTCGTGGTGCTCATGGTGAAATCTCCTTCTTTGTGGGTTGGATGTTAGTACTGACCGTTTTATGGGTGGTGCGGTTCAGCCCCAGGCGCCGGCGATCTGCCGGGTGGTGGCGTTGAGCCGGTTGAACAGGTTGGTCACGCCGACCATCAGCACGATCGCGGCGAGCTGCTTCTCGTCGTAGTAGGTGGCGGCCCTGTCCCAGACCTCGTCGCTGACCGCGTCGGACCGGTCGGCCAGCCGCGTGGCGGCCTCGGCCAGCTCCAGCGCCGCCCGCTCCTCCTCGCTGAAGTACGGGGCCTCCCGCCAGGCGACGACCGTGGCCAGCCGCTCCTCGCTCACCCCGGACTTGCGCCCGGTCTTGACGCCCGCGTCGACGCAGGCGCTGCACCCGTTGATCTGGCTGACCCGAAGGTGCACCAGCTCCAGCGTCTGGGCGTCCACCCCGCCGGAGTGCACCGCCTTGAACAGGTCCTGGATGGGCTGCATCGCGCCGGACAGAACGACGGCCGGGTTCTGCATACGAGACTGCATGATGGTTCTCCCTTTTCGGGGTGCTTGTCCTGGTCGGCGCCCCGTCCCCCGGGGCGTGACTCCATCTCAGCCGAGCCGGTGCGCCACGACGATGCCCGTGGGACACCGTGGGACAGCCGGAACGCCGTTGGCCTGCGGTGATTCGTCCAGGTAAGTTTCTTTCGCGACGGGACAGAAAGGCAGAAACAGGTGACACGACAGCAGACGGCGGACCCCCAGGACGAGCTGGCCAACCGGCTACGCCTGCTCCAGGAGCTCTCCGGGCACGGCGTACGGGCGCTCGCCCGCGAGACGGGCCTCAGCTCGTCCTCGCTGTCGCGCTATCTCAGCGGCCAGTCGGTGCCGCCATGGGCCGCGGTGATCGAGCTGTGCCGCCTGGTCAAGCGCGACCCCCGCCCGTTGCGTCCCCTGTGGGAGCGGGCGACCAACCCCCTGCCGGCGCCCCCGAAGGCGAGCCGCCAGGTGCAGCCGCCCTCGCCGCCCGCCGGCGCCCCCCGTCCGCCGCGCAACGACCTGCCGCGCGACGTGCCGGACTTCACCGGGCGCGAGGCCCAGCTCGACGCCGTGCTCGCCGCGGTCGCCGAGAACCGGGTGGTGGCCGTGGACGGCATGGCGGGCGTCGGCAAGACCTGCCTGGCCGTGCACGCCGCTCACCGGCTCGCCGCCGACTACCCCGACGCCCAGCTCTACCTGGACCTGCACGGGTTCACCGAAGGGCGCGAACCGCTCGACCCCGACCCCGCGCTGCGGACCCTGCTCGCCGCGCTCGACGTCCCCTCGGAGAAGATCCCGCAGGAGGGCGGCATCGAGCCGCTGGCCGCGTGCTGGCGGGCGGAGCTGGCCGGACGGCGGGCCGTCGTGGTGCTCGACAACGCCGCCGGGGCCGACCAGGTCCGCATGCTGCTGCCCGGCGCGGGCGAGACCGTCACGCTGATCACCAGCCGCAACCGGCTGGTCGGCCTGGAGGAGGTGCCGCCCGTCTCGCTGGACGTGCTCACCCCGGAGGAGAGCGCGCGCCTGCTGGCCCGCGCCAGCGGCGAACCCGGCGGCCCCGACGGGCGGCTGGCCCGCGACCCCGAGGCGGCGGCCGAGGTGCTGCGGCTGTGCGGCCACCTGCCGCTGGCCCTGCGGCTGGCCGGGGCCCGGCTGCGGCACCGGCCCGGCTGGACCGCCGGCATCCTGGTCGAGCGCATGGCCGAGGGCCCGAGCGAGTTCGACACCGCCTTCGCCATGTCCGTACGGCAGCTCGACCGGGCCCAGCGCCGCCTGTTCCGGCTGCTGGGCCTGCTGTCCGGGTCCTCCTTCGACGACTACGTGGCCGCCGCGCTGGCCGGCGTGCCGCTGCGCAGCGCGCGGGCGATGCTGGAGGACCTGCTCGACGCCCACCTCGTCCAGCAGCCCTCGCCCGGCCGGTACACGCTGCACGACCTCGTCCACCAGCACGCGCGCCGGGCCGCCGAGGAGCAGGACTCGCCGGCCGAGCGGGAGCAGGCGCTGGGCCGGGTGCTCGACTACTACGTGCACGCGGCGGCCGCCGCCGACGCCGCGATGCCGTACGAGTCGGGCAGCCGTGCCGCGTCGGCGGGCAGCCCTCCGGCCGATCTGCCGGCGTTCGGCAGCAAGCACGCGGCTCTGGGCTGGTTCGTCGCCGAGTACGGCAACCTGATGGGCGCCTTCGAGCTGGCGGTCGCCATCGGGGCCGACGCGCACGCGTGCGAGCTGCCCCGCTTCATGCGCGCGTTCTTCGCCCGGCGCTGCGGCACGACCCACCTCAACATGCTCTTCGAACGGTCGCTGGCGGCCGCGGAACGCCTGGGCGACCCGTGGCAGCTCGCCGAGGCGCACAGCGACCTGGGCTTCGCCCGCTACAACGCGGGCCGCATGGCCGAGGCCGGAGCCGCGTACGAGGCGGCGGCGCCCCTGGTGTCCCAGGCCGGCGACGCCCGCTCCGCGGCGGACCTGATGATGCGCCGCGGCTACCTGAGCTGGGACGAGGGCCACGTCGAGGAGCCGCTCGACCTCTTCCGGCAGGCGGCCCGGCTCTACGACGACGCCGGCTGCCCGATGGGCGCGGCCCACGCCGCGGCCGACGAGGCGTGGGCGATGTTGCAACTGGGACGCCGGGAGGAGGCGGCCCGGCTGGCCCGCGAGGTGCTGGCCCTGACGCACGGCGAGCCCGGCTGGCCGGCCACGCTGACCGCCCGGATCACCCTCGGCCTGGCCATCGTGCACGAGCAGCCCGACGAGGCCGCCGGGCACCTGCGCCAGGCCCTGGAGCTGGCCCGCGAGGACGGCCACAAGCACAACGAGGCGTGGTGCCTCAACTGCCTGGGCGTCGCCCTGCGCCAGACGGGCCGTCACGAGGAGGCGCTGGACAGCCACCGGCAGGCGTTCGCCCTGCTGGACGAGCTGTTCGAGGAGCACTGGAAGGTGCACTTCCTCTACGGCTACGGCGAGACGTGCCGATTGGCCGGCCTGCCCGAGGAGGCGCTGCGCCTGCACCGCCAGGCTCTCGAACTGGCTCCCAAGGTGGGCGCGCGGCACAAGGAGGTCCTGGCCCACGAGGGCATCGCGGCCGTGCTCGACGAGACCGACCCGGCCGCGGCGGCCGAGCACCGCGCGGCGAGCCAGGCCATCCGCCGCGACCTCGTTCCCGCCCACTGACGTCACCGGCGTCCGGACGGGCGCTCACCCCGTACGCGTCGCGTCCTCCCCGTCGCGGGCGGACGTCGCGCGGGCGAGTTCGGTGCGGTTGGCGACCTGGAGCTTGGCGTAGACGTGCGCCAGGTGGGTCTTGACCGTGCCCCGGCTGACGAACAGCCGGGCGGCGATCTCCGGGTTGGACAGCCCTTCGGCGGCGAGCCCGGCCACCGACCGCTCGGCCGGGGTCAGGCTCTCCCATCCGGATCCGGGCCGGCGGCGCGGCCCCCGGGCGCGGGTGGCGTAGGCGACGGCCGCGTCCAGGTCCATCGCGCGTCCCCGTTCGGCGGCCGTACGCAGGGTCTCGCCGTCCTCGCCGTCGGCGGACGGGAGGGGGCGGGGCGCGGCCCCGAGGTCGGCGCGGGCGCGCCCGGCGGCCCCGGCCAGCACCCCGGCCGCCTCGACGGCGCCGCGACGCAGGTTGAGCAGCGCCAGGGCCTCCAGGCTGGCCACGCGGTCGAAGACCAGGTCGTGCTCGACGCGGAGGCGCAGGGCCTCGTGGTGCAGCCGCAGCGCGCGTTCGGGGTCGCTCTCGTGGGCGAGCAGCGCCTGCTCGTCCAGCACGCCGGCGCGCACGCGCGGCATCCGTCCGGTCACCGGCGACCGCGCCAGCACGTCCAGCACCCGCGCCGCCGACGCCTCCTCGCCGGACCGCCGCAGCGCCGCGGCCAGCACGATCTGGGTGTCGGGCGCGAGCCACGCCGCGTCGGGCTCGTCCTGCCAGCGCACCTCCTGCCAGCACCACTCCACCGCCTCGCGCGGGCGGTCGTGGCCGAGCGCGAGCATCGCCTGGGTGCGTTCCCACCCGGTGATGAACGGCAGCCGTCCCGCCGCGTCGAACAGGCGCTCCATGGGCTCCAGCGCGGCGGCGGCCTCCTGCAGGCGGCCCTGAAGGATGCGGATCTCCGCCAGGACGACCCGCGCCGAGCCGGTCCAATGCAGGTCGCGCAGCGGTTCCGCCGTCGCGACGGCCCGTCCGGCCAGCTCCGCCGCCCGCTCCAGCGTGCCCGACCGGGCGGCGGCCAGCGCCCACCAGCCCAGCGCGAAGGAGGCCACGCCGCGGTCGCCGCGCCGGAGCAGCCGTTCCACGACCGGCTCGAAGCACGCGATCGCCTGCCGGTAATCGTCGCCGAGCACGTGCACCAGGGCGACGAACGCCTCCGCGCAGTCGGCGACGAACCCGTCCCCGGCCTGGACGGCCTCGTCCCGCACCGCGCGGGCCTCCGCCAGCGCCTCGGGGAGGCCCGTCGCCAGCAGGCCGATCGCGATCAGCGGCCCGGCCGGACGGGCCGCCTCAGGAGCGCCGGCCGCCCGCGCCAGCTCCCGCGCCGCCCGCGCCACCTCGAACGCCTCCATGCCCGGCTCGGTGGTGTTGAGCACGAACGCCAGCGCCGCCAGGACCCGGGCCTGGAGCGGGCCGCGCTCGCCGGCGCCGAGTGCCGCGGCCCGGCGCAGCAGCGCGACGCCCTCGGCGCCGCGTCCCTCCAGGTGCCACAGCCACGCGCAGTCCGCGGCCAGGCGCCGCCCCCGCGCCGTGTCCGGACGCGACAGCCCCCACTCGATCGCGGCGCGCACGTTGGGGTAGGCGGCGCCGACCTGCGCCCGCCAGGCGTCCTTGCCGGTCTCCAGCAGCGGCGCCAGGCCCTCCAGCAACGACACGTGCAGGTCCAGGTGCAGGTCGCGCGCGGCCGTGTCCTCCTGCGCCTCCGCCAGGCGGTCCAGCGCGTACGCCCGCACCACCCCCAGCATCCGGTACCGGGCCACCGCGCCCGTCGTGTCGGCCACGACCAGCGACTTGTCGATCAGCCCCCGCAACGCCTTGAGCAGGCGCCCGCGGCCGGGCCCGCCGAGCTCGGCCAGGCGGGCCACGGCGTCGGCGGTGAAGCCCGGCTCGAACACCCCCGCGCGCCGGAACAGCACCCGCTCGTCGTCGTCCAGCAGGTCGTGGCTCCAGGTCATCGACGCCTGCAGTGTGCGCTGGCGGAAGGGGGTGGTGCGCGTGCCGCCGTCCAGGAGGTCGAAGGGGGCGCTCAGGGAGTCCGCGATCTGCGTCAGCGACAGGGCGCCCGCCCAGCCGGCCGCCAGCTCCAGCGCGAGGGGCAGCCGGTCGAGCCGGTCGCAGATCCGCCTGGCCTGCGACCCGGCCGCGCGGGCCGCCGTATCGTCCGCGGGGGACGCCGCGGGCGGCGAGTCGACGCGTTCGAGGAACAGCTCCAGGGCGTCGGCCAGGCTCATCGGCGGCACCGGCCACACCCGCTCGCCGGGCACGCCGAGCCTGGACCGGCTGGTGGCGACCACCGCCACGCGCGGGCACGCCGCCAGCACCGCCGCGACGACCCCGGCCGCGTCGTCCAGCACGTGCTCGCAGTTGTCGAGGACGATCAGGAGCTCGCGCTCCCGCAGCGCGGCGGCCAGCACCGCCACCGGGTCGCGCCCGGCGGGCAGCAGGACGTCCAGCGCGGCGGCCATCCGGTGGCCGACCTGGCCGCCGTCGGTCTCCTGCTCCAGGCCGACCCAGAAGACGCCGTCCGGCCACTCCCCGGCCGCCGCCTGGCACAGGCGCATCGCCAGCCGGGTCTTCCCGCACCCGCCCGGACCGGTCAAGGTCAGCACCCGCCCGGACACCACCGCCGCGCCGACCGCCGCCAGCTCCTCGACCCGGCCCACGAACGACGACAACTCCGCCGGAGCATGACGAAAACCAGACATCGCCCGAAGTATGCCAGCAAATAAGCCAGGGATTGGGCGACATCTCTGCCAGGTGGCCGATGTTCCCGGCCTGCCCGAACGGCAGGATCGTGCACATCGGGAAAGCACTTCCAAGGAGAGTCGGAAATGACGCAGCACGGCAACGTCCAGGGCCGCAGGGTCGTCGGCAACATCTCGCTGTCCCTCGACGGCCGGGTCAGCGGCCAGGGCGGCGAGTACGACATGAGCTGGATCGTCCCGCACGCCGTCAGCGACGGCGCCCGCGACCACATGATCCGGGTGACGGGCGCCGCCACCACCGCCCTGCTCGGCCGGAAGAACTACGAGGGCTTCGGCTCCTTCTGGCCGGCGGTCGCCAAGGACGAGGACGCCGATCCCCGCGACCGGGCCTTCGCCCAGTGGCTCGACGAGACCGAGAAGATCGTCTTCTCCTCGACCCTGACGGACGCGCCGTGGCAGAACTCCCGCCTGGCCGAGGCCGGTCCCGCCGAGGTGGTCGAGCGGCTGCGGGGGCAGGCCGGGGGCGACATCATCGTCCTGGCCAGCGGCAGCGTCATCAAGGCCCTGCTGGCGGCGGACGCGCTGGACCGGCTCAGCATCACGCTCTGCCCGGAGGTGGCCGGCGGCGGCGCCCGGCTGCTGGAGGACGGTCTGCCCGCCTCGCACTGGTCGCTCACCGACCTGTCGACCACCGACTCGGGCGCGATCTGCCTGCTCTACGACCGCCTCCGCCAGGGGTGAGCGCCGGGGCGGGGCAGCGCCCCGGCGCCGGAAGGCAGGCGGGGGAGCGGACCGGGGCCGGTGGTCAGGCGGGGTCAGGCGGGGAGCGGGGCGGTGGCGCGGTGCCTGGCGAAGGTGAGGGCGACGACGGTCCCGAGCAGCATGCCCGCGGCCGCGACGAGCACCGCCGTACGCATCCCGGCGGCGAGCGCGGGCCCGGTGGCCTCGCCCACCCCGCCGGCCGCGACCAGCACCGCGAGCCCGAGCGCCGCGCCGACCTGGAGCGCGGTCGAGGCCATGCCGGACGCGATCCCCTGCTCGCCGGCCACCACGCCGGCGGCCGAGGCGATCCACATCCCGGTCCAGGTGAGGCCCTGGCTGACGCCCGAGACGACGATGCCGGGCAGCACCCCCCAGTACGACCCGTCGGCGCTGATCCCCAGCGCCAGCAGCGCGGTGCCCGCCGCCCCGCCGACGGTCCCGATGAGCAGGGTGACCCGCATCCCGATCCGCCCGGCCAGCCGCCCGCCGAGCTGGGTGCCGAGCGCGATCAGCAGGGACGGCACCAGGAACGCCAGCCCGGTCGCCACGGCGCCGTACCCGAGCACGGTCTGGAAGTAGAGGGTCAGGAAGTACGGCAGCGCGTTGAAGGTGGCGCCGAAGACCAGGATGAGCGCGATGGCCGAGCCGAGGCTGCGGTTGCCGAACAGCCGCAGCGGCATGAGCGGGTCGGCGCCCGCCCTCTCGACCGCGACGAACGCGCCCAGCAGCACGGCGGCCAGCACGAACCCGCCGGTGATGAGCGGTGAGCTCCACCCGGACTCGGGGCCCTGGATGAGGGCGTAGGCGAGCAGGCTGACGCCGCCGGTGGCCAGCACCGCGCCCGGGACGTCGAACCGGCGGCCCCGCGCGCGGGCTCCGTCGGCCGGCAGCAGCAGCCAGGCGCCCGCGATCGCGACGACGGCGAGCGGCACGTTGACGTAGAAGACCGCCTCCCAGCCCCACGCGCCGGTCAGCAGGCCGCCGAGCAACGAGCCGAGCGCCAGGCCGCCGGCGCCCGCGCCGCTCCAGACCGCCAGCGCCCTGTTGCGCGCGCTCCCCTCGGCGAACCCGGTGTTGACCAGCGCCAGCGTCGCCGGGAACAGCAGCGCGCCGCCCAGCCCCTGCACGGCCCGCGCGGCCACGAGGGTCCCGGGGCTCTGCGCCAGCCCGCCGGCCAGGGAGGCGATCGCGAACAGCGCCAGCGCGCCCACGAACATCCTGCGGTGCCCGAGCAGGTCGGCCGCCCGGCCGCCGAGCAGCAGGAACCCGCCGTACGCGACGGCGTAGGCGCTGGCCACCCATTGCAGGGTCTGCGGGGAGAAGTCCAGCTCGGCGCCGATCCGGGGGAGGGCGACGAAGACGATGTTGAAGTCGAGCGAGGTGATGAGCTGGGAAAGGGCCAGCAGGGCGAGGATCAGGCCGGGGCGGCGTCTCACGGGTGCACCTTCATACGATAGTTCGGGAAAAACGTACAGTTCGGGATACTCGTACAATTGGTGGGGGCTCGTCAAGTCGTCGTGCGGGGCCGGTGGGGCAACCGGTCAGGAATCGAGAAGCGCCCGGAGAGGGGCCTTCCGTAGCGTGGCTCTCATCGTCAGAACGTCTGAAGCGTCAAGGAGACAAGGCATGAAAGCGCACGTCAGCTCGATCCTGCTCGCCGTCCAGGACATGGACCGGGCCAAGCGGTTCTACACCGAGGGGCTCGGCTGGAAGATCCAGAACGACTACGGCATCTCGGTGTTCTTCGAGTCGGACGGCGCCTCGCCCGTCGGTTTCTACGGCCGCGAAGGTCTGGCCGGCCTGGTCGGGCTGAGCCCGGAAGGCAGCGGTTTCAGCGGGGTCGTCCTCACCTATGTCGTCCGCAGCGAGGCCCGGGTCGACGAGATCATGGAAGAGGCGGAGAAGGCCGGCGCCACGATCCTCAAGCCCGCCGGCGCCCTGCCGTGGGGCGGCTACGGCGGCACCTTCGCCGACCCCGACGGCTACGTCTGGAGCCTGGGTTACAGCGACCAGGGCGAGGACCAGCCGTACGCCGAGTAGCCGCGTCGGACGCCTCCCGTGGAGGCGGCGAGGTCCGGCGCCGACGCCGGACCTCGCCGCGCCGGCCGCGTCATACGGCCGCTTTGCGAAGATTGTTGTGATGAAGTAGCGTCGCCCCCGTGACTGCCGGGTCGGCCTTGGGCCACGAACCAGAGAGCAGCCCGGCCCTGGCGTGACCGCCCGGCGGGCGCGCGGCCCGCCGCTTCCTCTTCTCCCTCTCAGCACGTCAGAGCAGAGACCATCACCCATGGAGAAGAGTGGATTTCAACAAGCAGGTCATCGACGAGTTCCGCGCCAACAACGGCCAGGTCGGGGGCTATTTCGAAGGAGCGAGACTGCTCCTGCTCACCACGACCGGCGCGCGTTCGGGAAAGCCGCACACGACCCCGCTCGGCTACCTGCCGGACGGCGGCGAGCGCATGCTGGTCATCGCCTCCGCCGGGGGAGCGCCGAAGAACCCCGCCTGGTACCACAACCTGCGGGCCGAGCCCCGCGCGACCGTCGAGAGCGGCGTCTTCGTCTTCGACGTCCAGGCGGAGATCCTGGAGGGGGCCGAGCGGGACGCCGCCTTCGCCCGTGCCGTGGACGGCGATCCCGGCTGGGCGGACTACCAGGCCAAGACGGCCCGCGTCATCCCGGTCGTCGCGCTGAACATCGTGCCGGGCCCGCCCCGGTCGAGCGCGCCCTCCGGCGGGGCGTACCTCAAGCTGGTGCACGACGGCTTCCGGCGCGAGCTGGCGCTGATCCGCAAGGAGCTGACCGCCGGCGGCCGCCCCGGCCTGGGCGTGCAGCTGCGGATCAACTGCCTGACCATGTGCCAGGGGCTGCACAACCATCACACCGGCGAGGACACGATGATGTTCCCGGCGCTGGCCGAGCGGCATCCCGAGCTCGCCCCGGTCATCGAGCGGCTGGCCGGGGAGCACGAGCGCATCGCCGTGCTCGTGGCGGAGCTGAAGGAGGCCCTGTCGGGTGAGGACCCGGTGAAGGTGCGCGCGGAGATCGAGCGGCTGACCGACGAGCTCGAAGCGCACCTGACGTACGAGGAGGAGCAGCTCGTGCCGATCCTCGACCTCGCCTGAGCCCGTTCAGGCCGGGACGGACGTGCTCGCCCGCGGGACGGTGAGACGCCGGGTCGAGACGGCGACGACGAGCCCGAGCAGGGCGTAGACCGCGCCGAGCAGGCAGGCGCCCCACCAGCCCGCGACGCTGTAGGCCCAGGTGGTGGTGATCGCGCCGAGCGCGGAGCCGAGGGAGTAGCAGGCCATGTACGCGCCGATGACTCCGCTGCTCCGGTCGGGCCGCGCGGTGGTGAGCAGATGCTGGCTGCTGACGTGCACGGCCTGCACGGCGAAGTCCAGCACGACGACGCCGACGATCAGCAGCCACAACGACGACCCCACCTGGGCGATCAGCAGCCACGAGGCCGCGAGCAGCAGCAGCGACCAGACGGTGACCGAGAACGCCAGGCCCCGGTCGGCCCATCGGCCGGCCCGGGCCGCGCCCAGCGCCCCGGTGAGACCGGCGAGCCCGAACAGTCCGATCTCGGTGGTGCCCAGGTGCCACGGCGCGGCGCCGAGGGGCAGCGCCAGCCCGCTCCACAACGTGCCGAAGGATGCGAACAGGAAGAACGCGACCAGCCCCCGGCTGAGCAGCAGCCGGTCGCTCGTGACCAGCCGGCCCAGCGACGCCAGCAGCCGGCCGTAGGAGTCCCGGGAACGCGGGACGTCGGCGTCGAGGGTGACGCGGACGGCCGGCGCGAGCAGCACGCACAGCACGGCGATGACGAGGTAGACCGCGCGCCAGTCGGCCAGCTCGCCCAGCAGGCCCGCCACCACCCGGACCAGGAGGATCCCGGCGACCACCCCCGAGGTGACCGTGCCGATGTTGCGGCCGCGTTCGCCGGGCGGTGAGACGGCGGCGACGTAGGCCACCGCGATCTGGACGACCACGGCGAACAGCCCCGCCAGGGCCAGGCCCGCGATCGCGAACCCGGCGCCGGGTGCGACGGCGGCCACCCCGGCGCCCGCGGCCGTCAGCAGCAGGTGCACCGTGATGAGCTTGCGCCGGTCGAACAGGTCACCGAGCGGGACCAGCAGCACCAACCCGGCCAGGTAGCCGATCTGGCCGGCGGCGACCAGCCAGCCCAGCGATCCGTCCGCCAGCCCGAGGTCCCGGCCCGCGGCCTGGAGGACCGGCTGGATGCCGTACACGGGCGACACGGCCACCGCGCACACCAGCGCGAGCACGATCCGTTGTCTTCCGGTCATTCCTGAGGACATGTCACTCTCCGATAAGTTTCAATATGCAACCGATCGGAGGTTAGGGCATAATGGTTTCAGATTGCAACTGACCTGGGAGGGGCCCGGTGGACGTCACACTCGCTGCGGGAAGCGCCTGGACCGACCCGGCGTGCCCGGTCGCACGGGCCGTCGACCTGGTGGGCGACCGGTGGAGCCTGCTGATCGTCCGCGACGCGATGGACGGCGCGACCACCTTCACCGAGTTCCACCAGCGGCTGGGCATCGCCCGCAACATCCTCACCGACCGGCTCCGCAGGCTGGTCGAGCACGGCATCCTCGACCGGCGCGCCGCCGCCGACGGCCGGCGGCACACCTACCGGCTCACCGAAGCCGGGCAGGACCTCTTCACGGCCGTCGTCGCCCTGCGTCAATGGGGCGAGCGCCACGCCTTCGCCCCGGACGAGCCGCACTCCGTCCTGCTCGACGGCCAGGGGCGGGAGCTGCCCCGGCTGCACCCGCTCGGCCAGGACGGCGCGCCGCTCTCCGCCGAGACGTCCCGCGTCCGGAAGACCGCGCCGTCCGATCCGGGCGCAGCGGGGTGACGCGCCCGGCCTCCGGTCGTGTGGGTGCGGCGGTTCAGGACGTGCGGATCGCCGCGTCCAGGAGTGCGTCGAGAAGCGGCACCCGGCGGTCCGTGCCGTCGCGGACGGCGATGAACGCCACGCTCACGTCCAGGCCGGGGATCCGGGCCTGCATGGGGCATGACCCGATCCTCCCGGTTCCGTCGAGTCGTAGGAGTTTAGGAACGGTCGTTCTTGACTGAACGTTCCTCAATGCTCTACGGTCGAGCCATGGGACGACCAAGAGGCTTCGACGAGGCCACCGTGGTGCGGGCGGCGGCAGAGCTGTTCTCGACCAGGTCCTACGACGGCATCTCCATGGACGAGCTGGTGACCCACCTCGGCGTCCACCGCAACAGCCTGTACAAGACGTTCGGCAGCAAACGCGGTCTCTACCAGGCCGCGCTGCGCTGGTCCCTGGAACACGACGTCATCCCCCTGATCGACCGCGTCTCCGGCGCCGGCGACCTGGCGGAGGCGCTGCGCGTCGCCACCGGCGAGCCCGCCGCCGAGGTCGGCCTCAACCTGCTGCTGCTGGCCGCGGTCGAACGCGCGCCGGTGGACCGCGAGGTCGCCGACCAGCTCGCCGCCGTGCTGGCCGCGTTCGACCAGGCGGCCAGGACGGCGGCCGGCCCACGGGACCCCGCCCCGGGCGAGGCGGACGACCTGGCCTTCGCACTCACCGCGGCCGTCCTCGGCCTGCGCATGCGGGCCAGGGCGGGGACCGCGGGCACCGACATCGACCAGGCCGGCGCCGCCTTGGCCCGCCGGCTCGACCACCACACCTGAGGAGCACGACATGGCGAGGATCAGCATCGAAGAGCAGGCACTGGTCGTGGAGATCGAGGGCCTGGACAAGCTGTGGGCGCTGAAGAGCCGGCTGGTCATCCCGCTGGCCAACGTCCGCGGCGCCACCGCCGACCCGGGGATCGCCGCCGACCCCAAGGGGGTGCGCGCGCCCGGCGCCCACCTGCCCGGCGTCATCACGGCCGGCACCTTCCACCTCAACGGCGAGAAGGTCTTCTGGGACGTGCACGACGCCGCCAAGGCGGTGGTCATCGAGCTGGCCGACGAACGTTACGCCCGGCTCGTCATCGAGGTCGCCGACCCGCGCGCCGCCGTGGCACTCGTGGAGGAGGCCATCACCGTCCGCTGACCGCTGCGAGCACCCGCACCACAAACGATGTGGGACGAATACGGGACAGGCGCCGCACCCCCCACCGGGCCGACAATGACCCCACGCGACATGCCGGGGCGGGCTCGAAAGGCCGCCCCCGGGTCCACGCGGACGAACCCCGTACCGACCCTGGAGTCCCGATGGCCACGAAGTTCCCTCCCCTCTCCCCGGACGACCCGGCGTCGGTGGCCGGGTACCCGCTCCGCGCCCGGCTGGGGGAGGGCGGAATGGGCAAGGTCTACCTGTCCGTCTCGCCGGGCGGCCGCCTGCTGGCCTTGAAGATCGTCAAGTCCGAGTACGCCGCCGACCCGGAGTTCCGCCGCCGGTTCCGCCAGGAGGTCCAGGCGGCGCAGCGGGTGCAGGGCGCCTTCACCGCCCCCGTGGTGGACGCCGATCCCGACGCCGCCGTCCCCTGGCTGGCCACGGCCTACATCTGCGGCCCGTCCCTGCACCAGGCCGTGGCCGAGCACGGGCCGCTGCCGCTGCCGACCGTCTGGCGGCTGATCGCCGGTGTAGCCGAGGCGCTGGCCGGCATCCACGCGGCCGGGCTGGTCCACCGGGACCTCAAGCCCTCGAACGTGCTGCTGGCCGAGGACCGGCCCAAGGTGATCGACTTCGGCATCGCCCGCGCCGTGGACGCCACCTGCCTCACCCACACGGGCATGCGCGTCGGAACCCCGGCCTTCATGACCCCCGAACAGGTCAGGGGTCGGCCGGTGACTTCGGCCACGGACGTGTTCGCGCTGGGCCAGCTCGCCGTCTTCGCCGCCACGGGACGCCCCGCGTTCGGCGAGGGCCCGGCCGACGTGCTCTTCTACCGCATCACCAACGAGGACCCCGACCTGGGCGGATGCCCGCCCGCCCTGCACGGCCCGCTGGCCCGCTGCCTCAGCCGCGACCCGGCCGACCGGCCCGCCCCGGCGGAGATCGCCGCGCTCGCGGGGGCGAGGGGTGGCGGGGCGGCCGGTCCCTGGCTGCCTCCGGCGGTGGCGTCCACGTTGCACGCGTACGCGCCGCCGCCGGGGCCGGTGGCTCCGGTGCGGGTCTCGCCGACGCGTCCCGTCCGGGCCCGGAGGACGAGGGCGGCCCTGGCGCTCTGGACGGGCGCCGCCGCCGTCGCCGTGACCACGTCGGCCCTGGTGCTCTCCAGGCTTGCCGGCCCCGTCCCCACCCCCGTGACGACGACCCCGCCGCCGCCCGCCGTGACCGTCACGATCCCGGCCACCGCGCCCGTGCGGACCGCCGCCCCCGTGCCGTCCCCGACCCTGCCGGAGTACGAGAAGGAGTACGAGAACGTGCGCTTCACCCTCCCCGGCGGCCCGCCCTGCACCGAAGGCTTCCACTTCCAGGACGGCATCGACCTGACCCCCACCGGCCCCGAGGTGGGCGTCGACAGCAACGGCAACCTCGTCTACGACTGCTACACCGACGAGGTCCCCAAGCTCACCGTCTGGGACGTCACCGGCCAGGAGGCCCTCTTCGACGGCACCCCGGACCCGGCCGCCTGCGTGGACGCCGTGAACCTGAACCCGCTGGGATCCTCGCTGACCTTCGCCCACATGCGGGTCGGGATGGGCCTGTGCGTCGTCACCGACGACCACCAGGTCGTCCATCTCAAGCTGCTCCGCAAGTCCGCCGCCACGCACGCGCTGACCTGGTCGGCCACCGCCTGGGCCCGGGGCTAGACCAGAAGCGCTACCGGGACAGCCTGAGCGCGCGGTCCACCTCCGCGAGCCGCCGCACGGCCTCGGCCAGCTCCGCGTGATCGGCGGCGGCCGCGAAGCCGAGGCGCAGGAAGGCCGCCGGGACCTCGGTGGGGAAGTGGCGGCTCCCGGCGCCGACGCCGACGCCGGCACGGCGGGCGGCGCCGGCCACCGCGGCGTCGTCGCCGCCGCCGGGCAGCCGGGCCCAAAGATGCAGCCCACCTGCGGGGACGCGGTCGAGGGTCCAGCCGGGAAGCTCGTCCACGACGGCGGCGGCCAGCGTCGCGCAACGCTCCCGCAACGCCGCCCCCAGCGACCGGACGTGCCGCTCCCACGCGGGCGAGTCGAGCAGGTCGAGCGCCGCCTCCTGCAGCGGGCGGGCCACGAGGAAGTCGTCGACCAGCCGGGCGGCGCGCAGGCGTGCCAGCACGGGGCCCCGGGCGGCCAGGGCGCCGACGCGCAGGCTCGGCGCGGCCGGCGCGGTGAGGGAGGACAGGTGCACGACGGTGCCGTCGCGGTCGTCGGCCAGCAGCGGCGGCGGCACCGGAGCGCCGTGGCCGAGGAGCCGGGCGAGGTCGTTCTCGATCACGAACGCGCCCGCCGCGCGGGCCGTGTCGAGCACCTGCCGCCGACGCCCCGGGGCCAGCACCGCCCCGGTGGGGTCGTGGTAGGTCGGCCGGCAGTGGAGCAGGCGGGCGCGGGTCATGGCGAAGGCGTCGGCCAGCAGGCCGGGGTCGAGGCCGTCGGCGTCCGTCGGCACCGGCACCGGGCGCAGGCCCGCCGCCCTGGCGGCGGCGATCGCCCCCGCGCTGGTGGGCGACTCCATCAGGACGGGGTCGCCCGGCCCGGCGATCGCCCGGAACACCATGGACAGGGCGCTGCGCCCGCCGTCGGTGACCAGGATGTCGCCGGCGCCCACGCCGCCGCCCGCCATCGTGGCGAACACGCCGCGCAGGGCGGCCAGGCCGTCGGCCGGGGCGCGGTCCCAGGCGCCGGGGCGGCGGGCCGCGCGGGCCAGCGCCGCGGTCAGGACGCGGGTGGGCCGGAGCGACGGGTGCGGGGGGCCGCCGTCCAGCCGGATCGTGCCCTCGGGGACCACGCCGGCCAGGTCGCGGGTGTCCACGGTCCGGTCGGCGAGGGTGACGCTCTGCCACGCGGTGCCGGCGACGTCATCGCGCCGCCGCGTCCGGGCCGCGACGTACGTGCCGCTGCCGGGACGGGTGACCACCAGGCCCTCGGCGGCGAGTGCGGCGATCGCCCGCGCCACGGTGGCGGGGCCGACCTTGAAGCGCCGGATCAGCTCCCGGCTGCCCGGCAGGCGGTCGCCGGGCGACAGCCGGTCGATCATCGTACGCATCCTGGCCGTCAGCTCGGCCGAACTGCTACTGCCCGACATGAGAGAGGACAATAGCGCTTCCACTCCTGGGCGGACCCGCTTCTGGACCTCGCGGCCTGGCGCGCCGACGCTCCGGGCGCCGCGCGACGGGTTCCGACGGCGACTTACGGCGGTTCCTTCCATACATGTCCCAACTTGTGGCGAAATTCGCCAGAAGATCTAGACGTACGGGATTACGCGGGTGACAATCCGTTCGTCAATCGAAGATCGCCTGGTCCCGCGCGGACCTCTGGTCGACATGCGAGGACCGATGCGGGTTGTGCGTGGGCTGGTCGCGGCCGTCTTGGCATTCACGATCCCGGCGGTGCCGCCCGCCGGCGCGGAGCCGCCGGAGGCAGGCGCGCCTCCGGCGGCGAGCGCGCCCCCCATGTCGGAGACGGCCGCCACCACGCTGGCCAGGCGTACCGGGAAACCGGTCGAGATCGAGTCGATGCGCAGCGAGACCCGCCAGGTCTTCGCCCGCCCGGACGGCACCTTCGCCCTCGAACTGAACGCCCGCCCCGTCCGCGTCCGCCAGGCCACCGGCTGGGTGCCCGTCGACACCACCCTGCGCCTGCGCCCCGACGGCGCGGTGGAGCCGGTCGCGACGGCGGCCGGGCTGACCTTCTCCGGCGGAGGCGGCGGGCCGCTCGCCCGCCTGTCGCGCGGCGGCAAGGCCCTGGAACTGGCCTGGCCGGGCACGCTGCCCACGCCCACCCTCGACGGCGACACCGCCACCTACCCCGAGGTGCTGCCGGGCGTGGACCTGCGGGTCACCGCCGACGTGGACGGGTTCTCCCACGTCCTGGTGGTCAAGACGCGGGCCGCCGCGAGCGCGCTGCCCGACCTGGACTTCCCGCTGTCGGTCAGCGGCCTGTCGCTCAGCTCCGACAAGGCGGGCAATCTGGAGGCGGTCGACCGCACCGGCGGCACGATCTTCATCGCGCCCACCCCCACGATGTGGGACTCGACGGGCGCCACCACCCAGGCCGCGGTCAAGGAGGGCCGCGCGCCCGAGGCCCGCCAGGCCACGATGGGCGTCTCGCTCGAAGGCAGGAAGCTGCGGCTGCGGCCGGACCGGGCGATGATGAACGACCCGAAGACGCGGTACCCGGTGTTCCTGGACCCGTACTTCTCGGCCGCCCGGGGCGCCTGGACCGCCGTGTGGAGCAACTGGCCCAGCTCCAACTACCTCAACTCCAGCGACGTCGCCCGCGTCGGGCACGTCAACTCGCAGACCAACCGCTCGTTCTTCCAGATGAACACCGGCTCCACGATCCACGGCAAGCAGATCATCAAGGGCACGCTGCGCACGTACGAGACGTGGTCCTACTCGTGCAGCGCCCGCCAGGTCGAGGCGTGGTCCACCAACACGATCAGCAAGAGCACCACCTGGAGCAACCAGCCCAAGTGGGTCAAGAAGCTCTCCACCGTGAACGTTGCCAAGGGCTGGGGCGCGTCCTGCCTGCCCGGCGGCGTCGAGTTCGACGTCACCTCGCAGGTCGCGGACGCCGCCGCCAACAAGTGGGCCAACATCACCGTCGGCCTCCGCGCCACCAGCGAGACCGACCAGTACGCCTGGAAGAAGTTCCGCAACAACCCGAGCCTGGTCATCGAGTACAACTCGCTGCCCGCCGACCCGGTGGCGGCCGACGCCTGGTCCGACCCGGGCGGCCCGTGCGTCTCCGGCGACGGCCGGCCGGTCATCAGCACCCCCACGCCCAAGCTCTGGGCCCGGCTCAAGGACGTCGACAACTCCGTCAGGGGCCGCTTCGAGTGGTACCGGGCCGACGGGACCAAGGCCGGGGAGTACCTGACCCCCGTGGGCTCGACCGGCACGGCCTTCTCAGCCCTCGTCCCGCAGAGCCTGTACGCCGACGGCGCGCTGCTTCGCTGGCGGGTCCGCGCCGAGGACGGCAAGGCCAACAGCGCGTGGAGCCCCTGGTGCGAGGCGACCGTGGACGCCACCGCCCCCGGCCGGGAGCCCGAGGTGTCCTCCGAACGGTTCACCGAGAACGCCTGGAGCGACGGAGTCGGCCTGGCCGGCGGGTTCACCTTCGCCCCCAACGGCGTCACCGACGTCGCCTCCTACGTCTACGGCCTGGACACCACCCCCAAGACCGAGGTCCCGCCGGCCCAGGACGGCACGGCCGCGATCACGCTCACCCCGCGCCACGACGGCCCGAACGTCCTGTCGGTGCGCAGCAAGGACCGCGCCGGACAACTCGGCCCGATCCGCACCTACGTCTTCAACGTCAACGCCGGACGGGGACCGGCCGGTCACTGGCCGCTGAACGAGGGCCAGGGCGCCACCGCCGCCGACGCCGCCGGCACCCACCCCGCCACCCTGTACGGCGCCACCTGGACCTCGGGCCGCACCGGCGGCGCACTGAGGCTGGCCAACGCCTACGCCCAGACCGGCGGCCCGGTCGCCGACACCGGCCGCAACTTCGCCGTCAGCGCCTGGGTCCGGCTGACCGGCACCGCCGCCTCCGCCACCGCCGTCACCCAGGAGGGCGGCAGGACCGGCGCGTTCTCCCTGCAGTACAGCAAGGCCGACAACCGCTGGGCGCTGGCCGTCACGAGCGCCGACGCCGACGCGGCCACCACCGTGCGCGCGCTGTCGGCCGCCGCGCCCCGGCTGAACGAGTGGACCCACCTGACGGGCGTCTACGACTCGGCGGCCGGCCAGATCTCCCTCTACGTCAACGGCCGGGCGGAGTCCACGGTCGCCGTCCCCGCGCCGTGGAACGCCACCGGCCCGCTGACCATCGGCCGCGGCAGGACCGGCGGCGCGGCGGCCGACTTCTGGCCCGGCGACGTGGACGACGTGCGGCTCTACGGCCGGGCCATGTTCGCCGACGAGGTCGCCGACCTGGTCAACAGCGCCGCCACGCTGGTCGGCCACTGGAAGCTGGACGATGAGGGCGGGCTGTCGGCCGCCGACTCCTCGGGCCGCGCCACGCCCGCCACCCTGGCCGGCGCCGCCACCTGGACCGACGGCTGGCTGGACGGCGCCCTCGCCCTCGACGGCGCCACCGGCTACGCCCAGGCCGCCGGGCCCGCGGTCGCCACCGGCTCCGGCTACACCGTCGCCGTCTGGACCCAGCTCGACTACCTGCCCGCCAAGGACACCGCCGCCGTCGCCCAGCCGGGCGCCAGGGCGGCCGGGTTCCAGCTCGGCTTCGACAAGGAACAGGGGCGGTGGACCCTCGGCATGGCCGCCGCCGACACCGACACCGCCGCCCTCGTCCGCACCCGCTCCGACGCCATCCCCGCCCCGCTGGAATGGACGCACGTCGCCGGCGTGTACGACGCCCTCGCCGGCGAGCTGCGCGTCTACGTCAACGGCCGTCTGTCGGCCACCACCGTCACCCCCCACGTGAGCACCTGGACCGCCACCGGCCCCCTGCAACTGGGCCGGACGAAATCCGCGGGCGTCTTCACCGGCTACTGGCCGGGGACCGTCGACGACGTCCGCACCTATGACGGCGTACTCAGCGCCGAGCAGATAGCCCAGCTAGCCGCCCAGTAGCCCCTCCCTGGGAGAAACCATGGACAGTGAGTTAGATCTGCCAGAGCCCAACTGGAATCGTTTTCAGCAACCCGCCGAGGAACCCGACGCCCCCGACCCCCGCTGGAACCGCTTCGAGGGCGCCAAGCCCGAGAGCGCCTGGCCGCGCAGGCTGGCGACCGTGCTCTCGGTCGTGCTCCTGGCGCCCATGGCGTACGCGTTGCCCGCCTCGGCCGCGCCCCGCAAGGCGCCCGCGGTGCAGAAGGAGACGCCGGTCAAGGGCGGGAAGGTGCCCGTCCTGCCGCCGCTCGCCGATCCCGCGGCCGAACAGGCGTGGAAGGCCCCGCCCGCGGTCGCCTGGCCCGCGCCGCGGACGGCCGAGCTGGGCGGCGGCGTCAGCACGCTGGCCGCCGGGTTCCCGGTGCGCCTGGCCCCCGCCGACAAGAGCGCCGACAAGGGCGTGGCCGCGGCCGACGCCACCCCGGTCAAGGTCGAGCTGCTCAAGACCGACCTGCTCGGCGTCGCGATGCGCGTGTCGCCCGGCCAGGGCGTCGCGGCGGCCAAGGCGTCCGGGAAGACCCGGTTGGAGGTCGACTACTCCGGCTTCCGCTACGCCTTCGGCGGCGACTACGGCGCCCGGCTGCGCATGGTCAAGCTCGACGAGTGCGCGCTCGACGCCCAGGCCACCGCCTGCGCCGCGCCGCAGCCGGTCAAGAGCGACAACGACGCCAAGGCCGGCACGCTGACCGCCGAGGTCGAGACCACCGGCCTGTACGCCGTGACCGCCGCCGCCTCCGGCCCGTCGGGCGACCACGCCGCCACCTCGCTGGCCCCCTCGGCGAGCTGGAGCGTCGGCAACCAGTCCGGCGACTTCTCCTGGAGCTACGACCTGCGCATGCCGCCCGCCCTGGGCGGCGACGAGCCCGACCTGTCCATCGACTACTCCTCCCAGAGCGTGGACGGCCGCACCGTCTCCACCAACAACCAGCCGTCCTGGGTGGGGGAGGGCTTCGACCTGAACCCCAGCGGCTACGTCGAACGCCGCTACAAGGCCTGCATGATCGACGGCAAGAAGACCGGCGACCTGTGCTGGGACCAGGACAACGCGACCCTGTCGCTCGGCAACTCCGCCGTCGAGCTGGTCAAGGACGCCACCACCAAGCAGTGGCGGCCCAAGCGCGACGACGGCACCCGCATCGAGTACCTCACCGGCGCCACGAACGGTGACAACAACGGCGAGTACTGGCGGGTCACGACCGCCGACGGCACCCAGTACACCTTCGGCCTGAACCGCCTGCCCGGCTGGGCGACCGGCAAGGCCGAGACCAAGTCGGTGCAGACCGTGCCGGTGTTCGGCAACAACAGCGGCGAGCCGTGCTACTCCAGCACCCCGGCCGACGCCTGGTGCCAGCAGGCCTACCGGTGGAACCTCGACTACGCGGTCGACACCCACGGCAACGCCACCACGTACTGGTACGAGAACGAGAAGAACTACTACGGCCGCAGCATGAAGCCCGAGCAGGGCACCGTGTACGTGCGCGGCGCCTACCTCACCCGCATCGACTACGGCTACCTGAGCAACGAGCTGTTCACCAAGGCCCCGGCCTCCCGGGTGGTCTTCGACGTGGCCGAGCGCTGCCTGCCGTCCGGCACCGTCACCTGCGCCGCCGACCAGCTCAAGAAGGAGACCGCGGCGTCCTGGCCGGACGTGCCGTTCGACCAGATCTGCGACTCCGGCGTCAAGTGCACCGACCGGCTGTCGCCGACGTTCTTCTCGCGCAAGCGCCTGGCCAAGGTCACCACGCAGATCCTGAACGCCTCCGGCCAGTACAGCCCGGTGGACTCCTGGACGCTGACCCACCAGTTCCCCGCCACCGGCGACGGCCTGAGCCCGTCGTTGTGGCTGGCCGCGGTCCAGCAGAGCGGCCACGTGGGCGGCACCCTCACCATGCCGAAGATCACCTTCAGCGGCGTGCAGCTGCCCAACCGGGTGGACGCCAACGAGGGACGCGCCCCGCTGGTCAAGTGGCGCGTGCAGGCCGTGAACAACGAGACCGGCGGCGAGCTGCGGATCAACTACGCCGCGGCCGACTGCAAGCCCGGCGACGTGCCGGCCGCGGCCGACAAGAACAACCGGCTGTGCTTCCCGCAGCGCTGGGCGCCGCCCGCCGAGGGCGAGGTCACCGACTGGTTCCACAAGTACGTCGTCACCCAGACCGTCGAGGTGGACCGCGTCGCCGGCTCGCCGAACGTGGTCACCGACTACGAGTACCTCGACGGCGGGGCCTGGCACTACGCCGACAACATCCTCGTCAAGCCCGAGCACCGCACATGGTCGGAATGGCGCGGGTTCGGCCGCGTACGGGTCCGCGAGGGCGACGGCCAGGACACCAGGCGCACGCTCACCGAGTTCAGGTACTTCCGCGGCATGCACGGCGACAAGCAGGCCGACGGCTCCAAGCGCACCGCGCAGGTCGTCGACACCGAAGGCGGCAAGCTGGACGACCTCGACCAGCTCTCCGGCTTCGAACGGGAGGAGATCCTCTACGACGGCGACAGCGCCACGGTGCTGACCGCGACCGCCGAGGAGCCGTGGTCGCTCAAGACCGCCGAGTCCACGCAGGGCGGCGTCACCAAGACCGCGTACGTGGTCGAGCCCAAGTCGATGGTGACCCGCACGGCGCTGGCGGCGGGCGCGTGGCGGCGTACCGGCGAGGAGCGCTCGTACGACGCCAAGGGCCTGCTCACCCAGGTGGAGGAGAAGGGCGACCTGGCCACCGCCGACGACGACCAGTGCACCCGCTACACCTACGCCCGCAACGACACCGCCTGGATGCTCGACTACGCCAGCAGGGTCCAGAAGGTCGCCGCGGGCTGCGGCACCGCCGTCTCGGCCCTGGCCGCCGGCGAGGTCATCTCCGACGAGCGGGTCCAGTACGACAACAAGGCCTACGGCCAGGCGCCCACCAAGGGCGACGTGACCACCGTCCAGCAGCTCGGCGCGGCCGACGGCTCGACGATCACCGACAGCGTCCACACCTACGACGTCTACGGCCGTGAGACCAGCGAGAGCGACCCGGCCGGGACGAAGTCCATCACCACCTACAGTCCGGCCACCGGCGCCCCGGCCACGGAGATCGTCGAGACCAACCAGCTCGGCCACGTCGAGCGCACCCTCATCGAGCCCGCCTGGGGCGAGCCCGTCGCCGAGATCGACGCCAACGGCCGGCGCGTCGACATGGAGCACGACGCGCTGGGCCGCCTGGTCAAGGTCTGGCAGCCGGACCGCAGCAAGGCCGCCGGCCAGTCGCCCAGCACCGAGTACGCCTACACCATGCGCACCGACGGACCCAGCATCGTCACCACCAAGACGCTGCGCGCCGACGGCGGCTACACCACCAGCCACGAGCTGTACGACGGCCTGATGCGCGAACGCCAGACGCAGGAACCGGCCCCCCGCGACGACCAGACGCAGGACCCGGCGCTGCGCGACGGGCGCACCATCACCGACACCTACTACAACTCGCTCGGCGAGGTGAGCAAGTCCAACACCGGCTACTTCGCCACCGGCACGCCCACCACCGAGCTGCTCGCGGTCGCCGACACCGACGTGCCCACCCAGGTCGTGTCGGTCTTCGACGGCGCGGGCGAGGTCAACGCCCAGATCCTCAAGGCCAAGGGCGTGGAGAAGTACCGGGTCTCGGCCACCCAGCAGGGCGACCGCGTCAACGTGACGCCGCCGCCCGGCGGCACCGCGACGACCCGCATCGGCGACGCCGACGACCGGCTCATCGAGCTGCGCCAGTACAAGGGCGCCACCCCGACGGGCGCGTACGAGTCCACCAAGTACACCTACGATCCGGCCGGGCGCCTGGCCACGGTGACCGACCCCGCGGGCAACGTGTGGCGGCACACCTACGACGTGCGCGGCCGGGAGACCAAGTCGGAGGACCCCGACAAGGGCGTCACCACGATGACGTACAACGACGCCGACGAGCTGGTCAGCACGACCGACGCCCGCGGCAAGACCCTCTGGTACGTCTACGACGACCTCGGACGCAAGAAGGAGCTGCGCGACGGCTCGGCCACCGGCACGCTGCTGGCCGAGTGGAAGTACGACGGGCTGGCCAAGGGCCACATGAACGCCACCATCCGGTACGCGGGCGGGCAGGCGTACAAAGCGGAGATCAACGCGATCGACTCCGACTACCGCAGCCTGCGCGAGACCGTGACCATCCCCGAGCGGGAGGGCAAGCTCGCCGGGTCGTACGTGCTCAACACCCGCTACACCCTCGACGACCAGGTGCAGTCGGTCAGCTTCCCGGCCGCGGGCGGGCTGGAGGCCGAGTCGGTGGTCTACTCCTACGACGAGCTCAGCCAGCCGACCAAGGTCACCGGGCTGTCGTCGTACGTGACCGCGACCCGCTACTCCAAGCTCGGCGAGACCCTCCAGTACGAGCTGGGCTCCGGCGGTAAGAAGACCTGGCTCACCTACACCCATGACGAGTCCACCCGCAGGCTGACCAGGATGAGGCTGGACCGGGAGGGCGCCGCCGCGACCGACCTCGACCTCAACTACTCCTACGACGCCGCCGGCAACATCACCAAGATCGCCGAGAAGGCGGGCGGCCGCGACACGCAGTGCTTCACCTACGACCACCTGCGCCGGATGAGCTCGGCGTGGACGGCCACGGACGACTGCGCGAGCGGCACGCCGGCCTCGGACAAGATCGGCGGCGTGGCCCCGTACGCGGTCAGCTACGCCTACGACGCCACCGGCAACCGGGTCAAGGAGACCAAGCCGGCCTGGGGCGGCGCGCCCGAGAGCGTGCGCACCTCCGTCTACCCGGCGGCCGGCGGCAAGCAGCCGCACGCGCTGCAGAGCGTCGGGGCCGACCTGTTCACCTACGACGAGACCGGCAACACCACCCGGCGCAAGGTCGGCACCTCCGACCAGGCCCTCGTCTGGGACGCCGAAGGCAACCTGGAGTCGGTCACGGAGGCGGGCAAGACGACGTCGTTCGTCTACGACGCCGACGGCGCCCGGCTGCTGCGCAAGACCCCCACGGACGCCACGCTGTACGTGGACGACATGGAGCTGCGCTTCGACTTCGCCAAGGACGCCGTCGAGCAGACCCGCTACTACACGATCAACGGCGAGCCGATCGCGGTCCGCACGCCCGACAACCAGGTCTACTTCCTGGCCGCCGACCACCAGGGCACCGCGCAGGCGGCCGTGAACGGCGGCACCGGGGAGCTGGCCGTACGGCGGATGACGCCGTTCGGCGAGGACCGGGGGTCGCCACCGCCATGGTGGCCGGGACAGCGGTCCTTCGTCGGTGGCACCAAGGACCCGACCGGGCTCGTCCACCTGGGCGCCCGCGAGTACGACCCGAAGAACGGCCGCTTCCTGTCGGTCGACCCCATCATCGACGAGGAGGACCCGCAGCAGCTCAACGCCTACGCCTACGCCAACAACAGCCCCGTCAGCATGAGCGACCCCGACGGCCAGCTGTTCTGGATCGTGGTCGGCATCGCGGCGCGGATCGCGGCGCGGATCATCGCCAGGAAGCTGGCGCAGGCGGCGGCCCGGCGGGCGGCGCTCGCGGCGGCGCGGGCGGCGGCGCGGCGTGCGGCCATCGCGGCGGCCAAGCGGCGGGCGGCGGCGCTGGCCAGGAAGAAGGCGCTGGAGGCGGCCAAGAAGAAGGCCGCGGCGGCGGCCAAACGCAGGGCACTGGCCGCGGCCAAGAAGAAGGCGGCGGAGAAGGCCAGGAAGGCGGCCGCCGCGGCGGCCAAGCGACGGGCCGCCGCGGCGGCCAGGAGAGAGGCACGCAAGAAGGCCGCCGAGGCGGCGGCCAAGCGACGGGCCACGGAAGCCGCCAGGGCGCGCAACCGCTACCGGGCGGCCCAGGCCCGGCGCGCCCAGGCCGCGCGCCGACCGGCGAGCCGGCCGACCAGCCACAGGGCGGTCCAACGCCAGTCGCCGCCGAAGGCCACCAGGCAGCCGGCGCAGCCGAGACCCAGCCACGTCTACCGGAACGACGGCACCAGGCAGCCGACCCAGTCCTACTCCGTCTACCGCGACGGCAAGATGTACCCGGACGGGCCGCCGCCGCCCAGCCTGACCAGGCCCGGCGGCTCGGGGCAGGCTGAGAAGCAGATCTTCAGACCGGAGAAGATCGAGCCGGAGAACACCCGGACGGGCACGATCGCCGAGACCGGCGCCCGCGTCACCCGCTGGATCGACCAGAGCGGCCTGGACGACTTCCTGGGCGGCCTGTTCTGACCCCGGGCCCTGGGCGCGCGGACCGCATCCGGCCCTCGCGCCCAGGGCTCACCCCGCCGTCGCGGCCCGCGGCCCGTCGTGGGCCGAGGCGAAGGCGAGCAGGGACGCAGCCGTCCGGGCCGGGTCCTCCAGCATGGGGGAGTGCCCGGTCCCAGGCAGCAGTTCGACGGTCGCGCCCGGGACCGTCCGGTAGTCGGCGGCCGAGGACGAGCGCCACCTCCGGTCGTCCCGGCCGAAGAGCACCAGCAGCGGCTTGCCGAGCCCGGCCAGCCGGCCGGGCAGCGGGCGCTGCCGCAGATACTCCTCCGCGGCCTTCGAGGTCGTGGTGAGCGAGTGGTAGGTGAGGCCGCGCACGTCGTCCACGAGCTGCGGCGGGATCCGGTAGCCGGGGCGGCTGAACGCGGTCTCCAGCCCCCGCAGAAGAAGGCCGTCGGTGCGGAACCGCCACAGCGCCTGCCCCACGACGGGGACGAACAGCAACTCGCCGACGAACCCGTCGGAGATGAAGGCGTCCAGGCGGGGCCCGGAGTCGACGAGGGCGAGCGCGGTCACCAGGTCGCCGCGTTGCTCGGCGAGCGCGGTGGCGACCGAGCCGCCGGTGGAATGACCGGCCACGACCGCGTGCCGCACGCCGAGCCGGTCCAGCGCCGCGCCGACCCGCCGTCCCTGCTCGGCGATCGTGTAGCCGCCGCCGGCCGGTTTGGCCGACCGGCCGTGCCCGAGCAGGTCGATGCGGATGACGCGGTGCGACCGTGCCAGCGCCGGGACCACCTGGTCCCACCAGCGGGTCGATCCGGCCAGGCCGTGGATCAGCACGAGCGCCGGGGCGTCCGCGGGGCCGTCCTGGCGGACGTACAGGCCGCCGCCGTCGAGGGGCACGATCGACTCGCCCGCGGCCTCCTGCCTCGACACCACCAGCGCGTTCACCAGGAGCAGCACGGCCACCGCGAGCAGCACGGCGGCCACGACGGAACGGCGCCGCCGGCGGCCTCCCGCGCGCCGCCCGCCCGTCCGGGCGGCGGGGGAGTGGACCTGTTGGGAAGTCGTCATGGCGACACTGTCCCCGCCCGCCCATCCCGCAGGCTTGTACGAATGTTCCCGGTAAGGCGGGGTCCCGGCCGGTTGGCCGTCCGGCGGGGTCTCGGCCGGTTCGCGATCAGGCGGGGTTCGGGCGGTCGCGGTCAGGCCACGTCCCGGCGCAGCGGTCTCAGGACGGCGGCCGTGCTCGCCAGCGCCGCGTACGCCAGCAGGACCAGCGCCCCGGCGGCCGGTGACAGCAGCCGGACCGGCTCGCTGGACAACTGCGCGGCCAGCGCGTCGGCCACGGCGGTGAAGTCGGTCAGCGCCGAGGTGGCGCCGCCGGGCAGCCACGGGTACAGCTCCCGCACCCCGGGGATCATGATCAGCGCCAGTTCGCCGCCGTACAGGTAGCCGATGACCACGCACAGCGCGGCGACCTGGTTGCGGATCAGCGCGCCCAGGCCCACGCCGAGCACCACGTAGACCGCCATCGCCACCCCCAGCCGGGCCAGCAGCGCCACGATCGTCCCGGCAGGCAGCCCCAGCTCGACGCCGCGGGCCGCGGCCACGCCGAACAGCGCCGCCCCCGCCGTGAGGGCCAGCACCAGCCCGTACGCCAGGCCCGCCACGGCGTGGGCGGCGAGCTTGGCCACCAGCACCCGCCAGCGGTCCGGCGCGAACAGGAACGTGAAGTTCACCGTGCGATGCCGGTACTCCGACGTGACGGCGAGCGTCCCGGCGGCGGCCGGCACGAAGGCCGTGAACCCCAGGAACCCCAGGACGGCCCGCACCCCCGCCTCGGTGTCCAGCCCCGGCATCGGTGGCTCGAAGTTCTCCGGCCCGACCACGGCCAGCAGCCCGATCAGCCCGCCGCCGAGCAGGACGGCCACCAGCGGCATGCCCCACCACATCCGCGTGGCCAGCAACCGGCGGAACTCGGCCCGCACGAAACCCCTCACACGCCTGCCCTCCCACTCACGCCCCGCTCTCCCGGGACCGCCCTGTCGCTTCCGCCGGCCCGCTCTCCTGGGCCTGTCCCCTCGCTCCCGTCCGCCCGCTCCCGCGCCCCCTCGCCGGTGAGTCCGAGGAAGAGACGTTCCAGGGTCGGGCGTTCGGTGGTCAGGCCGTGGACCGGCAGGCCGTGGGCCGCGGCCAGGGCGGCGACCCGCGCCGGATCGAGGCCGCGGACCCGCAGGTCGTGCGGCCCGGCCGGCTCCACCAGTTCGGCCTCGCCCGCCAGGACCGCGCGCAGGGCGGCGGCGTCGGGGGTGCGCACCAGCACGTCCGGCTCGGCGCCGCACAGCTCGCGCAGGCGGCCGGCGGCCAGCAGCCGCCCCCGCCCGATGACCACCACGTCGTCGGCGACCTGCTCCACCTCGGCCAGCACGTGACTGGAGACCAGGACGGCACGGCCCTCGGCGGCCATGCCGCGCAGGAACGAGCGCAGCCACGCCGCGCCCTCGGGGTCCAGGCCGTTGCCCGGCTCGTCCAGCAGCAGCACGCGGGGGTCGCCGAGCAGGGCGGTGGCCAGGTTGAGCCGCTGCCGCATCCCGGTGGACAGGGCGCCGGTCGCCCGCCCGGCGGCCCCCGCCAGGCCCACCAGGCCCAGCAGGTCGCCGACCCGGCGATCGGGATGGCCGCCCATCGCGGCGTAGATCCGCAGGTGGTCCCTGACCGAGTGCCGGGGATGGAAGGAGGCGGCGTCGAACGTCGCGCCCACCACGGTGGTCGGGCGCGGGAGGTCGCGGTAGCGCCGGCCGCCGATCGTCACGACGCCGCGGGTGGGGGTGACGTGGCCGACCATCATGCGCATCGTCGTGGTCTTCCCGGCGCCGTTGAGGCCGAGGAACGCGGTGACCGCGCCCGGCCTGACCGTGAAGCTGAGGTCGTCGACGGCGGTCAGCTCGCCGTACCGCTTGGTCAGGCCGCTGACCTCGACGCCGGTCACGTGACCACGGCCTGTACGGCGGCGGCGACCCGTCCGGCGTCGGGGACCGAGACGACCACCTCGTCGAACTCGCCGCCGGCCCCCGCGCGGTCCAGCAGCAGGTGCACCGCAGGCGTGTCACGGGTGACCGACACGAGCTGCCGCCGCCCCCCGAACAGCCCCCACACCCCGATCTTGACGTGGCCCGCCACGCTCAGCCCCTTCCGCGCGCCGCGCGGGACGCGCAACGGCTCACCGGCGACCCGCACCTCCCGCACGGACGCGAGCGGGAACGTGTACCGGCCGTGACCGGTGAGGAACCGCTCCCAGGGACCGAAGACGATCGTGACCAGACCCTCGTTGACCATTACCGTTGCCACAGCTCAGCCTTCCTTCAGGGGGAGCAGGACCGTCGCCAGCAAGCGCGGCGTACGCCCCCCTCCCGGCTCGTTCGCCAGCAGGGGCCGCACCAGTTCGGCGAATCCCTGGGCGAAGGCGACGAACTCCTCGTCGTCCAGGTGGAGCACCATCTGCTGGTAGCCGGCGCCGTCGGCGGCCAGATCGACGCGCTCCCGGTCGAGATAGCGGGAGAACTCCGACAGCAGGCTCCCGGCGAACGCGGTGAACCACCGGGCGTGGTCCTCCGCCGTCGCCGTCGCCAGCGCCTCGGGGGACGGCGTCAGGCCGCCCTCGGGCACCGCGTACACCCGTTCGGTCGCTCCGCCGACCTTGTGCTCCTCGACCACCTCCAGCATCCCGGCCTTGGCCAGCGTCGCGATCTGCCGGTAGAGCGTCGCCTGCGGCACGTCGGGCAGCAGGCCCGCCAGGTCGGAGGCCGTACGGCGGCCCCCGGCGACGGCGCGCAGGAGGCGGATCCGCACGGGATGCAGCGCCAGCTCGGCCCAGCGCTCTGTCGAGGTCGTCACACGCGAGACGTTATCACTATCGAGAATGAGAATGACAACTCTGGCGCGTTTCCGCATGTCACAGGCCCGGTGGGGGTAGATGGCGGCTGAGGGGGACCCGTGATGGGAGCGTCGGTCGACTACCAGGCGGCATTCGAGGCACTGCCGTGCCCCTGCATGGTGCTCACCCGCGGCCAGGTCGTGCTCGCCGTCAACGACGCCTACCTGCGGATGACCGGCCAGGACCGGACGGAGGTCATCGGCCGCGCCCTGCTGGGCGAGGCCCCGGTCCTGGCGGACCTGAGCGCGTCCGGGGCGGCGAAGGTGCGTGCTTCGCTGGAGCGGGTGGCCGGGGCCGGCGTCGGCGACGTCGTGCCGCTGCTGCGGGACGACTGGGACCCGCCCGACCAGCGCCACTGGCGCCTCACGCAGGCCCCGGTGCTCGACCCGTCGGGGGACGTGAAGGAGATCGTCGTCGTCTTCGGGGAGGTCGGCGGCCCGCTCGAATCCCGGCGTGCCGCGCCGGGCCCCACCGGCGGCCGGGTCTCCGGGCCGCTGAAGCCCAACGCGCTGCTCCACCAGGCCTACCGCCAGGAGCAGCAGAAGGTCTCGATGCTGCACGAGACGATCGAGCACCAGCAGCGGTTCGTCTTCGACGCCGCCCACGACCTGCGCAACCCGATCGCCGGCCTGCTGACCGAGCTGGAGGAGGCCCTGTCCGACCCCGGCGCCGACCTCCGCCGCACTCTGCACAGCCTGCACCGCGACGCCGAACGCCTCAACGACATCGTCGGCGACCTGCTCGCCCTGGCCCGCCTCTACACGGCCCCGCCGCCCGGCGCCGACCTCGTCGACCTCGCCCGCCTGGTCGTGGAGGAGCTGGACGCCCACCCGCCGAGCGCGTCCGTCCTGACGCGGCTGGAGGAGAACGTGGTGGTCCGCGCCTCGCGGGTGCGGCTGGCCCGGCTGCTGTCCAACCTGGTGGCCAACGCCGAGCGCCACACCACCAGCAGGATCGAGTTCGTGGTCGCCGCCGCGCCGCCGTACGCCGTCCTGGAGGTGCTCGACGACGGGCCCGGCATCCCGCCCGAGGAGCGGGAACGCATCTTCCACCGGCTGTACCGCGAGGAGCAGGCGCGCTCGCTGGACGCCGGCGGCTCCGGCTTCGGCCTGCCCATCGCCCGCGAGATCGCCCACGCCTACGGAGGCGACCTCTTCGTGGCCGACCATCAGGGCGGCGCCCGCTTCGTCCTGAGGCTCCCGCTGGCGACCTGACCGTCCGCCGGGCCCCAGGACTTATGCCGACGCGCGGTCATAAGTCAGTCTCCAGCCGTCGAAGATAGACTTGGGGTCCTCTGAAGTGGCTGCCGTCATCGGCGGAGAGGCTGGTGTTGACTCTGGACACGCTCAACGGCGCGACGGCGGGGGCCGGCGCGCTGCTCTCCCTGCTGCGGGAAGGGCCTCCGCGCACCCGGACCGAGCTGGTCCAGCTCACCGGCCTGGCCAGGTCCACCGTGTCCCTGCGCCTCGACGCGCTGCTGCGGCACCGCTGGGTGCTGCCCGCCGACGACGTCGTCTCCTCGGGCGGGCGGCCGGCGGCCATGTTCGCCTTCAACCGCACCGCGCGGCTCGTCCTCGCCGCCGACCTGGGCGTCATGCACGAGCGGGTCGCGATCACCGACCTCGGCGGCACGGTGCTGGCCGAGCGCACCGCCGACGCGCCGATCGACCGGGGCCCGGAGGCGGCGCTCGGGCGGCTCGCCCGGACGTTCACCGACCTGCTCGACGAGAGCGGGCGCGACCTGGCCGACGTGTGCGGGGCGGGCATCGGACTGCCGGGCCCGGTCGAGTACTCGACCGGGCGCCCGGTCAACCCGCCGCTCATGCCCGGCTGGGACCGCTTCCCGGTGCCGGAGTGGCTGGGGGAGCGGCTGGGCGTGCCGGTCCTGGTGGACAACGACGTCAACATCATGGCGCTCGGCGAGCACCGCGCCGGGCGGCAGCAGACCGGCCAGCTCGTCTTCGTCAAGATCGGCACGGGCATCGGCTGCGGCGTGATCTCCGACGGCCGCCTCCACCGGGGCGCCCAGGGCGCGGCGGGCGACATCGGGCACATCCGCGTCGCCACCGCCGACGACGACGTGCTGTGCCACTGCGGCAACGTGGGCTGCCTGGAGGCCCTGGCGGGCGGGGCCGCGCTGGCCGCCCGGATCGCCGCGACGGGCGTGCCCGCCACCGGCGGCCGGGACGTCGTCGCGCTGCTGCGCGCGGGCAACCGCGACGCCGCCCAGCTCGTCCGGCAGGCCGGGCGGGAGATCGGCGACGTGCTGGCCACGATCGTGAACTTCTTCAACCCGGCCGCCATCGTGATCGGCGGCGACCTGGCCGACGCCGGTGAGCACCTGCTCGCGGGCGTCCGCGAGGCCATCTACAAACGTTCGCTCCCGCTGGCCACCCAGCACCTGCGCATCCAGGTCAGCGAGCTGGGCGACCGGGCCGGCGTCATCGGGGCGGCCGTCATGGTGCTGGAGCACGTCCTGGCCCCGGAGGCGGTGGACAGCGCCCTCGCCGGCTGACGTCCACGCCCGAAGCCCCGCCCCGCGTCCGTCGCGCAGGGCGGGGCTTCGCCGTTCCGGCCAGGGCGTCAACTCGTTACGTCTAGGACTTAACAGACTTTCGTTGACAATCATCAAAAGTGAGATCTAATGTCCCGAGCTACGAAGGTTCTTCGATCGTCCGCCAATGGAACCCTCCTTCCCGGCCCACCCCCCACGGAAAGGGAACCTCCGCGATGCCCCCCAGCGGATCCACCCGCCTGTCCCGATGGACGGCGCGGACCAGCGCCCTGATCCTGGCCATGTCGGGCACGGTCGTGCTCACCGTGGCCGCCCCGCCCGCCCAGGCCCACGCCGCCATCGACCCCGCCGACTACCAGCGCGTCGAGCTGGCCAAGGGCGTCGCCGAGATGGGCGAGCCGATGACCATGGCGGTGCTGCCCGACCTGTCGGTGCTGCACACCGCGCGCGACGGCACGCTGCGCCGCACCGACGCGCGGGGACAGACCGGCGTGGTCGGCACGCTGTCCGTCTACACCCACGACGAGGAGGGGTTACAGGGCGTCGCCGTGGACCCCGGCTTCGCCACCAACCGGACCATCTACCTCTACTACGCCCCCCGCCTGAGCACGCCGTCCGGCGACGCGCCCGCGACCGGCACCGACTGGTCGGCCTGGCAGGGCGTCAACCGCCTGGCCAGGTTCACCGTCAAGCCCGACTGGACGCTCGACCTGGCCTCGCAGCGGACCGTGCTCGACGTGGCCGCCGACCGCGGCATGTGCTGCCACGTCGGCGGCGACATGGACTTCGACGCCCAGGGCAACCTCTACCTGTCCACCGGCGACGACTCCAACCCCTTCGACTCCTCCGGCTACGCCCCCATCGACGAACGGCCCGACCGCAACCCCGTCTACGACGCCCAGCGCAGCGCCGGCAACACCAACGACCTGCGCGGCAAGATCCTGCGCATCAAGGTCGATCCGGCGGACGGCACCTACACGATCCCCTCGGGCAACCTCTTCCCGCCGGGCACCGCGAGGACCAGGCCCGAGATCTACGCCATGGGCTTCCGCAACCCGTTCAGGATGACCGTGGACAAGGCCACCGGCGTCGTCTACGTCGGCGACTACGGCCCCGACGCCGGCAGCAGCGACCCGGGCCGCGGGCCCGCCGGGCAGGTCGAGTTCGACCGCGTCACCGGCCCCGGCAACTACGGCTGGCCGTACTGCACCGGGACCAACACCCTGGCCGAGACCTACAACGAGTACGCCTTCCCCTCAGGGCCCTCCGGCCAGAAGTACGACTGCGCCGCCGGCGGCCCGGCCAACGACTCGCCGCGCAACACCGGCCTGGCCAAGCTCCCGCCCGCCAAGCCCGCCTGGATCAGGTACGGCGGCGACGCCGGCTCGCCGCCGGAGTTCGGCAGCGGCTCGGAGTCGCCGATGGGCGGCCCGGTCTACCGCTACGACGCCGCCCTGAACTCCGCCGTCAAGTTCCCGCAGGACCTCGACGGGCACTTCTTCGCCGGCGAGTTCGGCCGCAAGTGGATCAAGGCGATCGACCTGGCCGCCGACGGCACCCGCGGCGAGATCGCCGCCTTCCCCTGGACCGGCACGCAGGTCATGGACCTGGCGTTCGGCCCCGACGGCGCCCTCTACGTCCTCGACTACGGCTCCGGCTACTTCGGCGGCGACGCCAACTCCGCCCTCTACCGCGTCGAGTACATCAAGGACAGGAACCGCTCGCCGGTCGCGGTCGCCACGGCCGACAGGACGTCCGGGAAACTTCCGCTCACCGTGGCCTTCTCCAGCGCCGGCTCCGCCGACCCCGAGGGCGGCGCGCTCACCTACGCCTGGGACTTCGGCGACGGCACCACCTCCACCGCCCCGAACCCCACCAAGACCTACACCGCCGAGGGACAGTTCTCCGCCACGCTCACCGTGCGCGACCCCCAGGGCAACTCCGGCACGGCCGGCGTGGTCGTCACGGCCGGCAACACCGCCCCCACCGTGACCATCGGCGCGCCCGCCGCCGGGACGCTGTTCACCTGGGGCGACACCGTGCCCTTCACGATCGGGGTGACCGACCCCGAGGACACCACGATCGACTGCGCCAAGGTCCGGATGACGTACGTGCTCGGCCACGACAGCCACGGCCACCAGATCACCTCCAAGAACGGCTGCGCGGGCGAGCTGACGATCCCGGTCGACGGCGAGCACGACGACGCGGCCAACATCTTCGCCGTCTTCGGCGCCGAGTACACCGACAAGGGCGGCCTGACCACCCACACCCAGAACGTCCTGCAACCGCGCCACCGCCAGGCCGAGCACTACACGACGATGTCCGGCGTCTCGCAGATCTCCAAGGCGGCCGCCCACGGCGGCAGGACGGTCGGCGACGTGCACAACGGCGACTGGATCGCCTTCAGGCCCTACCGGCTCGACGACGCCAGGACGTTCCGGGCCCGGGTCTCCTCCGGCGGCGTCGGCGGCTCCATCGAGGTACGCGCCGGCTCGCCGACCGGGCCGCTGCTCGGCAAGGCCGCCGTCCCGGTGACGGGCGGCTGGGAGACCTTCACCGACGTGCAGGCCCCGCTGACCGGCGCGACGGCCGCGACCACCACGCTCTACCTGGTCTTCACCGGTGGCGCCGGGGCGCTGTTCGACCTCGACGACTTCACCCTGGCCAAGGAGGCGATCGCCACCGGCCCGATCCACGCCGCCGACGGCAGATGCGTGGACGTTGCCGGAGCCGCCACCGCCGACGGCACCAAGGTCCAGCTCTACTCCTGCAACGGTACGAACGCCCAGAACTGGACCATCGACGGCCAGACCGTCAAGGCGCTCGGCAAGTGCCTGGACGTGGCCGGGGCCGACAGCGCGGACGGCACCAAGGTGCAGATCTACACCTGCAACGGCACCGGCGCGCAGAAGTGGACCGCCGAGGGCGGCGCGCTGAAGGCGCTCGGCAAGTGCCTCGACGCCACCGACCCGGCCCAGCTCGTCATCCGGACGTGCAACGGCGGCGCGGCGCAGAGGTTCACCACGGCCACCCCGGCCGCCGGCGGCTCCGCCGTCCTGGTCTTCTCCCGGACGGCCGGGTTCCGGCACGACTCGATCGCGGCGGGCGTCCAGGCGATCAGGGACCTCGGGTTCGCCGTGACCGCCACCGAGGACCCGGCGGCGTTCACCGCGGCGAACCTGGCCGCCTACAAGGCGGTCGTCTTCCTCAACACCACCGGCGACGTGCTCGACGCCACGCAGCAGGCCGCGTTCGAGGCGTACGTCAAGGCGGGCGGCGGCTACGCCGGCATCCACGCGGCGGCCGACACCGAGTACGACTGGCCCTGGTACGGCGGCCTCGTCGGCGCCTGGTTCGCCGCCCACCCGGCGGTGCAGAAGGCCACGGTCAAGGTCGAGGACCGGGCGCACCCGGCCACCGCCCACCTGGACACCTCCTGGCCGCGCACCGACGAGTGGTACGACTACCGGACCAACGCCAGGACCGGCGCCCACGTCCTGGCGACCCTGGACGAGTCGACGTACTCGGGCGGCACGATGGGCGCCGACCACCCGATCGCCTGGTGCAAGCCGTACGACGGGGGACGCTCCTTCTACACCGGTGGCGGGCACACCGCGGAGTCCTTCGCCGAGCCCGCCTTCCGGCAGCACCTGCGCGGCGGCCTCGCCTACGCCACGGGCCAGGCCAAGGCCGACTGCCGCCCCGAGACCGGCTACACCACCCTCTACAACGGCTCGACCACCGGCTGGGAGCAGGCCGGGCCGGGCGGGTTCGCCAACTCCGGCGGCACGCTGACCTCGCAGGGCGGCATGGGCCTGTTCTGGTACAAGGCCAAGGAGTACACCTCCTCCTACTCGCTCAAGCTCGACTGGAAGCTGGCCGGCGACGACAACTCCGGCGTCTTCGTCGGCTTCCCGCCCTCGACCGACCCGTCCTCGGCGGTGAACAACGGCTACGAGATCCAGATCGACGCCACCGACGCCCCGGAGAAGACCACCGGCTCGGTCTACGGCTTCAAGGCCGCCGACACCGCCGCCCGCGACGCCGCGCTGAACCCGCCGGGGGAGTGGAACACCTACGAGATCCGGGTCGAGGGCGAACGCCTGCAGGTCTTCCTCAACGGCGTGAAGATCAACGACTTCACCAACACCGACCCCGCCCGCTCGCTGAAGAACGGGCACATCGGCCTCCAGAACCACAGCGACGGCGACGAGGTGTCCTTCCGCAACATCCGCGTCAAGGACCTCGGGCCGCCCACCGGGGACTCCGTCGTCCAGGCGGAGACCTGGACGCAGGCGTCCGGCGTGGCCACCTACCCGCACACCCCCGCGCACGGCGGCACCGTGCTCGGCTACGTCAACCCGGGCGACTGGGCGGCCTACGACGTGGACCTCACCGGGGTCACCGCGTTCAAAGCCCGGGTCGCCTCGCCGGGGCCGTCGGGCGGCTTCGAGGTCCGTTCCGGTTCGCCGACCGGGCCGGTGCTCGGCGCGGTCACCGTCCCGAACACCGGCGGCTGGGAGTCCTACGCCGACGTCTCCACGGCGCTGACGGGCGTCCCCTCCGGCGCGGCCCGGCTGTACCTGGTGTTCACCGGCGCGAACTTCGACGTCGACGACTTCACCCTGGTCCGCGGCCCGGCCGGGAAGAAGACCGGACGGGCCGCCGGATAGCCGCCGGGCCGGTGGCCACCATGGGGGACGGCCACCGGCCCGGTCAGGTCAGTTCAGGCCGGGGTCAGGTCAGCGCGTAGCCGAGGACCTGCTCGTGGATCAGGCCCTCGCAGCCGGCCTGGTCCGTGACGAGGTGGTCGCCGCTCGCGGCGCGGCACCGGTGCAGCGCGACCGAGCCGGGCACCTGGCTGGTGTAGATGTGGCCGACCGGGCCCATCGGGAACTGCCCCTCGCAGCCCGGGTCGCGGGTGAGCAAGGTGTGCGCGCCGACCTTGCACTCGTACAGGGGCACGGTGCCGGACGCCTGGTTGCGCAGCAGCTTCCAGACGCGTTCCTGGGTGAAGCCGGGCGGCAGCAGCCGGGAGCTGGCCACGTGCCCCTTGCTCGCCTGGTAGCCGCGCCGGAGCTGGGTGTGGGGCAGCAGCTCGAAGCCGCACGACAACTGCGGGGGCGACAGGTCGTTGCGGTTGGCCAGCGCCCACGTCGACCAGGCCGGCTTGGCCGAGCCGTCGGTACGGCGCAGCCCCACGCCGAGACCGGCGGCCGTCTCGTCCGGGTGGTCGCTCATGCGGTGCCAGACGTAGCTCTCGATGCCCGGCGTGCCGAGGACGTTGCGGAAGGAGTTGCACAACTGCGACGCCTGCGCGGCCTCGGACGAGGGCGACAACGAGTTCACGCCGCTCTCGGTGAGCTGCACCTGCCAGGCCGACGGCGTGTTCGGGAACTGCTGGCGCAGCCACCCGACCAGCACGCCGATGTTGCCGTAGGTGACCTTCGGGAAGTCGTCGGCGGAGAACTGCGGCGCCAGCAGGTTCGGCGGGTAGGGGTGATAGGCCACCCGCCAGGCCCGGTTGCCGGCCCGCGCCGCCAGGCCCTTGAGCACGGTCATGCCCGACAACATCGCGTCGGAGGCGGCCGGCTGGTCGTAGGCGGTGCCGAAGTGGTGGTCGAGCGAGGTGAGCACCTTCGCGGTGGGCTGCTGGGCCGTGACCGCGTCGTAGGCGGCGTTGTAGTTGGCGGCGATCGCGTCCAGCCAGGCGGTCGTGCCGCACGCCGTGCCCTGGCCGCAGCCGATGTCGAACCAGGTGTTGCTGTTGACCTCGTTCATGACGACGAAGTCGGCGATGCGGCCGTTGCCGTGCTGCCCGTCGTAGCGCTGGGCCAGCATGCCGGCGAAGCGGCCGTAGTCGGCGGGGTTGTCGGGGACGCAGAACTTCTCGAACCCGGCGGCGGCGGGCGTGCAGGGACGGGCGCCGCGGGCCCAGGCCGGGGTGCCGTAGACGACGGCGGTGACGACGAGACCGCGGGCGGTCCAGTCCTTGATGGCGGCGTCGACGGCGGAGCCGACGGTGAAGCAGTGGCCGTCGAACTCCTGCGCGCCCGCCGCGCACGGCGGCGTCTTCACGCTGGGCTCCCACTCGGCCCAGATGAGGTTCATGGCGACGCCGCCGGCGTTGTTGCCGGCGATCTCGTTCTTGTCGGGCCAGAAGTCCGGTTGCAGGCCCTTGATGCGGTAGTCGGACCTGACCGGGTACGGCAGAGCGGCCGCCGCGGCGGCGACGGCCGGCGCGGCTGGGAGGAGAAGTAACAGGACGGTGGTGAGACGGGCAACCCAACGCATGGGACCTCCTGGGATTTAAACGTCTCAACAATGAGGCCCAGAAGGCGGCCAGGCAAGACCCGATTTCCTGCGGTAGGCCCAATTGAAACGTCACTGAGGGACGGTCGACGCCCTGACCATGAGCTCCGGCTGAAAGACGATCTCCTGGTGCCAGTGGTTGACGTCGCCCCGGGCGTCGGTGAGCAGCAGCTCCGCGGCCGCCTGGCCGAGCTGGTGCTTGGGCTGGCGGACCGAGGTCAGCGACGGCGACAGCAGCTCGGCGAACTCGACGTCGTCGTAGCCCATCACCGCCATGTCGTGCGGGACGCGCACACCGCGCCGCTCCAGCCCGCGCAGCGCGCCCAGCGCCACCGTGTCGTTGACGCAGAACAGCGCCGTCGGCCCCTTGCGCGCGGGCAGCCGCCCCAGCGCCGCCTCGCCCTCGCGCGGGGTCAGCGCGGGCAGCGTGACCTCGGTGATCACCTCGTCGGGGTCGAGCCCGGCGGCCCGTACCGCCCTGGTCAGCCCCTCCCGCCGGTCGGCGCACTGGCGCACGATGTGCGGCCCGTTGAGGAAGGCGATGCGCCGGTGGCCGAGCCCCAGCAGGTGGGCGCCGGCCAGCTCGCCGCCCCTGACGTTGTCGACCGCCACCGCGCAGAGCTGGGCGTCGGCGCCCGGCCGGTCGAGCAGCACCATGCCGACCCCGCGCCTGCGCAGCTCCACCAGATGGGAGATGTCGGGCCCGGCGGGCGTGATGAGGATGCCGGGCACCCGGTGCTGCTCCAGGATCTGCAGGTAGTGGGCCTCCTTCTCGGCCGAGTCGCCGGAGCTGCACAACACCAGCAGCAGCTGCTCCTGCGACAGCCGGTTCTCGATGCCCGGCAGCACCTCGGTGAAGAACGGGTTGCCGATGTCGCGCACCAGGACGCCCACCGAGCGGCCGGAGCCGCCGCGAAGCTGCCGGGCGGGCGCGCTGGGCACGAAGCCGAGCGCCTTGATCGAGGCGCGCACCCGGCGCAACGTGCGCTCGGCCACCAGTTCGGGCCGGTTGAGCACGTTGGAGACCGTTCCCACGGACACGCCGGCATGGGCCGCGACGTCGACCATGCTGAGCCGCCGGCGCTCGGCCGGCTTGTGGATGTCGGTCACCGGTGGGCAGCCCTTCTGGTCACCTGGCAGAGAGAGCCAGTCTACTGGTTGAAATGTTTCAGCCAAACGACCCTGGCCTGCACATCTGGAACAGAGGCATTGACGGAAGTACCTCGGGGTGCCTACCGTGCGCATTGCTTGAAATGTTTCAACTAGCTTGGAGCCCCCTTGATGCATCTCGCCGTGACCGACCTGCGTGTCGAAGGACTGGCCGAACCGCTGGGCCTCGACGTGAGCGCGCCGGAGTTCTCCTGGCGGATCACCGGTGCCGGGCGAGGACGGTCGCAGAGCGCGTACCGGCTGGTCGTGGCCCGGGAGTGCGATCCGGCCGGTGACGAGGCCGAGCTGGTCTGGGACAGCGGCGTGGTCCCCTCCGCGGCGACCTTCGACGTCCCCTACGGCGGCGCCGGGCTGCGGCCCCGGACGCGCTACCAGTGGCGGGTCAAGGTGGCCGACGAGAGCGGCCAGTGGTCCGGTTGGAGCCCCGCGCACTGGTTCGAGACCGGGCTCGGCGAGGCCGGCGGATGGATGGCGGGCTGGATCGGCACCCCCGTGGTGCCCGGCTCCGAGCGGTTGCCGTCCCTGGAGAACGTGCCGCGCATCTGGGTCGCCGGCCCGCTCGGCCCGTCGGCGTCGCCGGTGGGCGCGTTCCGGACGCGGTTCTCGGTGCCGGGCGGGGCCAGGCCGCTGTCGGCGTGGCTGGTGATCGGCGGCGGCGACGGGGTCGAGGCGTACGTCAACGGGGTGCGGGTCGCCGGGGAGCTCCGGGAGGGGGCGTTCGTGGCCGACGCGGGCGACCTGGTGGCCTCGGGGGAGAACGTGCTCGCGATCAGGGCCGCCGGGTCCGGGCTGTGCGTGCGGCTGGAGGTCGTGGTCGAGGGACGGCCCGCGCTGCCGCAGCTCGTCCCCGTGGCGGGCGAGGGCACGGTGACCGTCACCTCCGGCGGCCGGTGGCGGGCCGAGGACGGGCCGGTCGAGGGCTTCGAGCAGCCCGGCCACGACGACGCGGGCTGGCGGCTGGCCGAGGAGGTCGGGCTGCACGGTGACCCGCCGCTGGGCCGCGAGCCGGTCGGCGACCGGCCGAGCCCGTACCTGCGGCGCGAGTTCGGCGTGCCGTCGCCGGTGCGCCGGGCCAGGCTGTACGCCACCGCGCTCGGCGTCTACGAGATCCACCTCAACGGCGCGCGGGTCGGCGCCGACCATCTGGCGCCCGGCTGGACCGACTACCGTCACCGCGTCGCGTACCAGACCTATGACGTGACGGCGCTGGTGTCGGAGGGGCGCAACGCGATCGGCGCGGTCCTCGCCGACGGCTGGTACGCCGGCAACATCAGCTGGTTCGGCTCCTTCCAGTACGGCCGCCGCCTGGCCTTCCGCGCCGAGCTGGAGATCCTGCACGAGGACGGCTCCCGCACCCGGCTGCGCACCGACGCCGACTGGCGCGCGGGCTCCGGCGCGATCCGCTACGCCGACCTGCAGAACGGCGAACGCCAGGACCTGGCCGCCGAGCCGCTCGGCTGGACGGCCGCCGGGTTCGACGACTCGGGATGGGCGCCCGCGGTGCCGGTGAGCCCCCCGGCGGGCCGGGTGACCGCCTCCGTCGCGCCGCCGATCCGGGTGCACGAGGAGGTGGAGCCGGTGGCGGTGTGGGAGTCCCGGCCCGGCGTGTGGATCGCCGACTTCGGCCAGAACCTGGTCGGCTGGGTCCGGCTCACCGGCCGCGCCGGCCGCGACCGCCCGGTGGTGCTGCGGCACGCCGAGGTCCTCGACCACGAGGGCGGCCTGCACCTGGCCAACCTGCGCTCGGCCCGCGCCACGGACGAGTTCCTGCCGCGCGGCGAGCAGGCAGAGACGTTCGAGCCCAGGTTCACCTTCCACGGCTTCCGGTACGCCGAGGTGTCGGGCCTGCGCGCCGCCCCGGAGTCGATCACGGCCAGGGTGGCCCACGCCGCGATGGAGCCGGCCGGCGAGTTCACCTGCTCCGACGAGCGGCTCGACCGGTTGCAGCGCAACATCGTGTGGGGGCAGCGCGGCAACTTCCTGGCCGTCCCCACCGACTGCCCGCAGCGGGACGAGCGGCTCGGCTGGACCGGCGACATCTGGGCCTTCGCCCCGACCGCGCTGTTCAACTACGACGCCGCCGCGTTCCTGCGGAGCTGGCTGACCGACGTGGTCGACGCCCAGGGCGACGACGGCGCGGTCACCCACGTGGTGCCCGACGTGCTGTCGGGCCGCGGCCTGTCGCCCAACCCCAAGGAGGCCGGCTCGCCCGGCTGGGGCGACGCGCTGATCATGCTGCCGTGGGCGCTGCACCGGCTGCGCGGCGACGCCGGCGTGGTCGCGGCCTGCTTCGAGCCGATGCTGCGCTGGCTGGCCTACCTGGACCAGCGCTCCGACGGCGGCATCTTCCCCGAGGAGGGGTTCGGCGACTGGCTGTCGATCGGCGCCGAGACCCCCAAGCGGCTCGTCGGCACGGCGATCTTCGCGCTGTCGGCCCGGCAGCTCGCCGGGCTCGCCGCCGCGCTCGGCCGCGACGCCGACGAACGCACCTGCCTGGAGCTGTACGAACGCGTGCGCCGGGCCTTCCGCGCGGCCTTCGTCGAGGGTCCCGGCGTGGTGGCGAGCGGCACGCAGACCGCGTACGTGCTGGCCGTGACGGCCGGGCTGCTGGAGGAGCACGAGCTGCCCAGGGCCGCGGCCCGGCTGGCCGGGGACGTCGAGGCGCGCGGCGGCCACCTGTCGACCGGGTTCCTCGGCACGCCGTACCTGCTGGACGCGCTCACCTCGACCGGACGGCTGGACGTGGCCTACCGGCTGCTGACCCAGGACACCTTCCCGTCCTGGCTCTACCCGGTCGTGCACGGCGACGCGACGACCATGTGGGAGCGCTGGGACTCCTGGAGCCACCACCGCGGGCTGCACGACCCCGGCATGAACTCCTTCAACCACTACGCCTACGGCGCCGTCGGCGACTGGATGTACCGGACGGTCGGCGGGCTGGCCCCCGGCTCGCCCGGCTACGCCGACATCGTCGTGCGCCCCCGCCCCGGCGGCGGGATCGGCTGGGCGCGGACCGCCCACCGCACCCGGCACGGCCAGGTGGAGATCTCCTGGCGGCTCGCCGACGGCGGCTTCGCCCTGGACGTCGTCGTGCCGCCCAACACCCGCGCCGAGGTGCACGTGCCCGCGCCGCCGGAGCGGGTGACCGAGGGCGGCCGGCCGGCGGGCGAGGCGGAGGGCGTAACCTTCGACCGCCTCGACGACGGGGCCGCGGTCTACCGGGTCGGCTCGGGCTCGTACGCGTTCCGCACCCTGTGACGGCTGAGAGGCATTGACGATCGTGACCAGCACAAAAGCGCGCCGCCGGATCCCGTGGGGCGTCTACCTCGTCCTCCTTCCCACCTTCGCCCTGCTCGCGGCGTTCGCCTACTACCCCGCGCTCAACGGCATGCTGCACTCGCTCTACGAGTGGCGGCCGGGCTTCCAGTCGCCGTTCGTCGGCCTGGAGAACTACCTCACGATGCTCGGCGACGACCTGTGGTGGGCCTCCTTCCGCAACGCCGGGATCATCTTCGTCTGGGCCGTCACGCTCATGTGGGTCTTCCCGCTGCTGGCCGCCGAGCTGGTGATGTCGCTGTCCAGCGAGCGGCTGCGGTTCGTCTTCCGCACCCTGCTCATCCTGCCGCTGGCCTTCCCTGCCGTGGTCAACGTGCTGCTGTGGCAGTTCATGTACGACCCGCGCGACGGCGTCGTCAACAGCCTGCTGCGCGCGCTCGGCCTGGACGGGCTGGCGGGCAACTGGATCGGCGACCCCGCCACGGCGCTGGCCGCGCTGATGACGATCGGCTTCCCGTGGGTGGCGAGCCTGCCGTTCCTGGTCTTCCTGTCGGCGCTGCAGAACGTGCCGGCCGAGATCTACCAGGCCGCCGAGGTGGACGGCGCCGGCCGGCTGCGCCGCTTCTGGAGCATCGACCTGCCGATGATGTTCCGCGACGTCAAGCTGCTGTTCGTGCTGGCGGTGATCTCGGTGCTCCAGTACGGCATGCAGGCCCACATCATGACCAAGGGCGGCCCCGACAACGCCACGCAGGTGCCGGTGCTGCGCATGCTGGACGCCGCCTTCGTGGACACCAGCTGGGGGTACGCGGCCGCGCTCGGCACCGTGCTGTTCGCGCTGACCCTCGGGGTGAGCCTGGTCGCGCTGGCGCTCGGCAGGAGGTCGGCGTCGTGAACCGGACCCGCAGGACCGATCTCGTGGCCGGCGGCGTGCTGGCGGTGCTGGCCTTCGCCGGGCTGTTCCCGTACCTGTTCATGCTCGCCGCGTCGCTCAAGGACAACGAGCAGTTCTTCGCCAGCTACTGGTCTCCGGCCTGGCCGGTCCACCTGGACAACTACGCGGCGGCCTGGGAGCAGGTCAGCCCGTACCTGTTCACCTCGTTCGTGGTGGCGGCGCTGGCCATCGCCGGCACGATGCTGCTGGCCCCGGCGGCGGCGTTCGTGTTCGCCCGCTACCGCTTCCCGGGGCGCAACGCGCTGTTCGGGCTGGTCGCGGCGCTGCTCATGGTGCCCTCGATCACCAGCCTGATCCCGCTGTTCGTGCTGATGCGCGACCTCGGCATCCTGGACAGCCGGCTGGTGCTGATCGTCCCGCACGTCACCGCGAACACGGTCTTCGGGATCGTCGTCATGCGCACGTACATGGCGCAGATCCCCGAGGAGATCTTCGAGGCGGCGCGGGTGGACGGGGCCGGCGGCGTCCGGCTGTTCGCGGGCTTCATGCTGCCGCTGGCCCGGCCGGTGATCGGCACGGTGGCGCTGATGACGGTGCTGGGCGTGTGGAACGACTACTTCTGGCCGCTGCTCACCGTGCAGACCGATGCCTACCGGACGATCCCGGCGGGGCTGGCCTTCTTCGCCAACCAGAACGTGCAGCAGTGGGGCCCGCTGTTCGCCGGTTACGTCCTGGCCAGTCTCCCCTTGGTGGTGCTGTTCACGTTCCTGTCCAAGTGGTTCCTGGCGGGCATCCAGGGCGGCATCGTGTCCGGCAAGTGAGCCGCCGCCGCGATTGAAACGTATCAATAAGGAAAGGACCCCTACCCCGATGAGAACACCCCCCAAGAGCGGGCTGGCGGCCTCGGCCATGCTGCTCGCGCTGACAGGCTGCGGCCTGCTCGGCACCGGCGGCACGTCCGCCCAGGACGGCGGCGGCAAGGTGACGATCACCCTGGCCGGCCCCAACCAGTGGAACGCCAGCGGCAGCAGCTTCGGACCTGCCTGGGAGGCGCTGGTCGACGCCTTCGAGAAGCGCGAGCCCGGCATCGAGGTCAAGACGCAGGTCCTGCCCCTCGACGGCTTCATGCAGACGATCACCACCCAGCTCGCCGCCGGCACCGCGCCCGAACTGGTCTTCAACCAGCCGCCGCACAAGGCCCACGAGGTGCACGCGCTCGACGACGAGTTGCAGAAGCCCAACCCGTACGTGCCGGGCAACCAGCGCTGGATCGACGTGTTCAGGAAGGAGTACTACGGCCCCGCCGTCTCCAAGGCGTTGAGCAAGGAGAGCGGCAAGCTGGAGTACATTCCCTTCAACCTGGTCGCCATCGGCCTGTTCTACAACAAGGACGCCTTCGCCAAGGCGGGCCTCGACAAACCCCCGGCCACCTGGGCGGACTTCAAGGGCGCCTGCGCCAAGCTCAAGGCGGCCGGCTTCGACCCCGTCGCCCTCGACAAGGGCGGCCTGGCCACCGGCTGGACGTGGGAGGCGGTCAGCACCCAGCTCATCGACAAGTACCACGACGACTGGAACTTCTTCGACGCCACCGGCAAGCCGGGCACGGCGCCGACCGTGACCGAGAAGTCGATGAGCAAGGCCATCAAGGAAGGCACGCTCACCACCAAGACGCCGGAGGTCGCCGAGTCCCTGAAGATCTACAAGGAGTTCTTCGACTGCGGCACCCCCAACTGGACGGGCGTGGCCGACGGCGGCGCGACCGTGGGCTACCGCGACTTCGTCTCGGGCAAGGCCGCCATGTCGTGGGGCACCGACTTCGCCGTCGAGGCGCTGAAGACGGACGCCAAGTTCGCGCTCGGCACGATGCCGTTCCCGACGATCACCAAGGACAGCACGCCGCTGTCGTCGGAGGCCCCGGCCCGTTACGGCGCCTCGATCGGCGGCACCAGCTACATGATCCCCTCGACCGTCAAGGGCGAGAAGTACGCGGCGGCGGTGAAGTTCCTGCAGTACATGAGCTCGCCGGCGATCAAGCCCTGGCTGGACGCGACCGGCGGCCTGCCCGCCGTCGAGGGCGTGCAGCCGTCGGCCGAGACCGCCGGGCTGCTGGAGGGCGAGTGGGGCAAGCCGTTCCGGGTGGTGGCGCTGCCGGGCGGCCCGGAGGGCACCTCCTTCCGCGACGTCTTCGACGGCTACCTGCTCGGCCGGCGGTCCCTGGAGGAGGAGCTGGCCGACCTGGACAAGTGGTGGAAGCGCGGCATCGAGGCCGGGATCAAGAAGAACGCCTGGGGCGACGAGGACTGGGCCAAGTAGGAGGAGATGACATGCGATTGTTGATGGCTCTGGCGCTGGCCGTCCCGATGCTGGCCGTCCCGGCGCAGGCCCTGCCCGCGCGTGCGGCGGCGGCCGGTGGGGTGAGCGGCGTCGAGGTCGGCGGGAGCACGATCACCGTCACCGGGGTCGCCCCGGGCCCGGCCGAGCTGTACGCGCTGGACACCTGGCAGGACTCGACCACGGGGGAGCGGCCGGTCGCGACCGTCGAGGCGGGCCCGTTCCGCGTCGAGGTGCCCCGGATGGACGGGGACCAGGACCGGCTCTACGACAAGTTCCTCGCGGTGGGCGCGGACGGCCCACTGGGAGAGGTGCACTACGCCGACGAACTGAGCTTCGCGTCGGCCAACCAAACCCCTTATCCCGAAATGTCGGGCAAAAAGGGGTTGCAGGTTCAGATGACCGACGACGCCGAGGAGATCGGCGTCCAGCACGCCGGCATCAACCTGGCCCTCGACTCGGTCATGATGGCCGGGCCGGGCGCCCCGGGCAACACCATCGAGTTCGTCTCGCAGGGCAAGACGTACTACTTCGACCGCGGCGCCGTCGCCGGGCTCGACGCCCAGGTCAAGCCGCTGTCGGACAACGGCGTCCTGGTCAACATGATCGTGCTGGTCTACAACAGCGGCGCCCCCAACTCCGCCGCCCGCACGCTCATCCACCCCGACGCCGAGCTGGGCAAGGGCACGGTGTACGCGTTCAACACCAAGACGGCCGAGGGCGAGGCGCACTTCACCGCCGCGATGGAGTTCTTCGCCCAGCGCTACAGCCAGGCCGACGGCCGCTACGGCCGGGCGTGGGGCTGGATCGTCGGCAACGAGATCGACGCCCAGCAGTTCTGGTACAACATGGGCCGCCAGGACCGCGACGTGTTCCTCGACCAGTACGCCCGCGCCATGCGGCTGACCTGGCAGGCCGTGCGCAAGGCCGACGCCGCCGCCCGCGTCTACACGTCGCTGACGCACTTCTGGACGGGCGCCGCCAACGACGACCCCAAGTACACCTACAAGGGCCGCGACGTGGTGGACGGGCTCAACGCCCTCACCAAGCGCCAGGGCGACTTCGACTGGAACATCGCCTACCACCCCTACCCGGAGAACCTGTTCAACCCGGCGTTCTGGAACGACAAGACCGCCACCGACAGCTTCGACACCCTGCGGATCACGTTCAAGAACATCGAGCTGCTGCCGCGCTACCTCGCCCAGGACCAGCTGACCTACAACGGGCAACGGCGGCGGGTGATCCTCTCCGAACAGGGCCTGAACTCCCAGGACTACTCCGCCAAGGAGCTGGAGCTGCAGGCCGCGGCCTACGCCTACGCCTACTACAAGATCGCCTTCGCCGACGGCATCGACTCCTTCATCCTGCACCGGCACGTCGACCACAAGCAGGAGGGCGGCCTCCGGCTCGGCCTGTGGACGTGGGACGAGGAGCACAGCGCGCCCTCCAACGCGGGCGAGCGCAAGCCGCTGCACGAGGTGTTCGCCGGCATCGACACCGACCGGTCGCTGGAGGTGACCGAGTTCGCCAAGAAGATCATCGGCATCTCCGACTGGAAGGACGTCATCCCCGGCTTCGACCCCGCCGAGCTGGCCGTCAGGAAGCCGCCCGCCGTGGCCGGCACGCAGCTCGACGCCAAGCCGGTGGCCGAGCGGGTGATCTCCGGCTTCGAGACCGACACCGGCGGCTGGCGGCCCTCGGACAACGCCGCCGCCGTCGAGCGCACGGCCGTGGACGGCGGGCACGCGCTGCGCGTGCGCTTCGACCGCGACCTGCCCGGCTGGTCGCGGTACGCCAAGTCGTACAAGGGCGCCGACGTGCTGTTCGACAAGCCGCTCGACGCCTCGCGCACGCCGTCGCTGTCGGTGTCGATCCGGGTGCCGGCCGAGGCCGACGACGGCTTCAAGCCGGGCAACGTCTTCACCGCCAAGGTCCGCGCGTACGGGCGCGGCGGCGCGGTGGCGGAGGGCGTCGGCACGATCGACCCCGCGCTCGGCTGGAACCGGCTCACGCTGGACCTGTCCCGCTGGGCCCCGCGCGCCGCGATCTCCCGCGTCAAGGTGTGGGTACGCGGCTCGGTCGGCTCCGACTGGGCGGGCTCGTACGACATCGACCGGCTGAGCCTCGCCGCGGCCGCGGTGCCCGGTCTCGCCCGGCGCAACGTCGAGGTGAGCGCGTCCACCGCCGAACGCGGCAGGACCGGCTCCAAGGTCACCTTCACCGTCACCAACCGGGACGTGCTGCCGATGGCCGGACGGGTCACGCTGTCGGCCTGCGACGGCGTGGGCGTCGATCCGGCCGCGCTGCGGGTGACCGGCCTGCGCACCGGCGAGAGCCGCACGTTCGAGACCGCGCTGACGGCGTACACGCCCGCGAACCAGGAGTATCCGGTCGTGTGCGCGTCCTACCTCGGGCACACGGACCGGGTGACGTTCCGGCTGCCGCCGCAGGCCGCGTACGTGCCGCCGGCCCCCGACGCCTTCGCCAACCAGGAGCTGGCCGACGGCTTCGACCGGGCGGGCGACTACCAGGCGCACCGGGTGCTGCCGGAGGACAAGGAGCTGCCGCAGGTGACGTACGCGGACGGCGCGCTGTCGGCCGGGCACCCGTCAGCGTCCTGGTTCGGGCTGATGTCGTCGGGCGTCTCGCCGCGCAACCCGGCGTTCGCCACGGCGATCACGATCAGGAAGTTCCAGGGCGACTCCGCCGACATGGACACCGTCTACACGGGCCTGGTCAAGGACGGCAAGACGGACGTGGTGGCGTTCTACGTCAACAGCCAGAAGTTCGCCGGTTTCGAGGTGCGCGGCCCGCAGGTGCCGGGCGGGCTCGCGGTCTTCGGCGTCAAGCAGGGCGTGACCGTCCCCGACGGCGGCCGCTTCGCGCTGTCGCTGGTGGGCGAGCGGGCCGCCATGTACGCCGACACCGGCTCCGGCTGGGAGCTGGTGACCGCGGCCACGCTGGAACACCTGCCGGCGCTGTCGGACCCGGAGGTCAGGGCCGGTTACCGCTACGGCTTCGGCGTCCGCGGCGACCCCGGCTCCAGCCCGCTGGTGCTGGACGCCGTGGAAGGCCGCAGCATCTCCTGACGCCCATCGGCCCATCGGCCACCGGACCGGCCCGTCGCACGTCGCCGCGGCGGGCCGGTCCGCGTCCGGAGGTGGGCCGACCGGCGGAACCGGAGGGGTCAGGGCCACATGTCCTGGGGGAAGTCGGTCCAGCGGAGGTCGGCCGGCAGGTGGCTCAGGTCGTTGTACATCACCATCGTGGGCGGCAGTCCGGTGCGGTACTCGATGATCGTCAGCCCGGTGTTGGCGCTGTTCAGGCCGAGCCAGCGGGGCAACGGCGCGTCCAGCGCGTGCCGTACCAGCCACGCGATCTGACCGGCGTGCGTCACCAGCACCTCGTGCACGTCGGAGGCGGGCCCGTCGGGGGCGTGGGCGAAGCGGGCGACCAGGGCGTCGGCGAGCGCCCGCCCCGAGGCCGCCTCCGCCCGGTCGAAGCCGTCGAAGTAGCCGGCCCAGGAAGCGGGCGTCTCGGCGGGCGCGGGGACGTACGGCACGTGGTCGACGAGCTCGGCGGCCTCGGCCACGGGGACGTCCGGAAGGCGCCGGGCCAGCTCGCGCGTGCTCTCGGCGGCGCGCGCCAGCGGTGAGTGCCACACGGCGTCGATCGGCATGCCCGCCAGCCGGTCGCCCAGCAGGGCCGACTGCCGCCGTCCCGCGTCGGTGAGCTGCCCGAACGCGTCGGCCGCGCCGTGGCGGGCCAGGTAGAGGTGTCGCGTCGTCATCGATGTCCGGGAAGCGCGCCCCGCGGGGCCGGCTCCCCTCTCCTCTCAGGTGTTCGGTCAGGCGGCGGTGACGGTGCCGGCGGTGCCGTCGACGGTGATGAGCGTGCCGTCCAGGAGCCTGCCGGTCGCGTCCGGGACGCCCAGGACGGCCGGGATGGCGTGCTCCCGGGCCACGATCGCGGCGTGGGAGAGCACGCCGCCGGTCTCGGTGACGACGCCGGCGGCCATGCGCAGCAGCGGCGTCCAGGCGGGGTCGGTGAAGGGGCAGACGAGCACGTCGCCCGGCAGCACGCGGGCGAAGTCGGCCGGTCCGCGCACGATCCGCGCGATGCCGGTCACGGCGCCCCGGCTGCCCGGCGTCCCGACGAGCGCCCCGGCCGGTCCGTCCGCGGCGCGGGTGAGCGGGTCGGCGAGCGGGGGAGCGGCGGTGACCGGGCGGGCCTGGAGGATCCAGACGCGGCCGTCGGCGACGGCCCACTCGACGTCCTGCGGCCCGCCGCGCAGGGCGGCGATCTCCGCGCCCAGCCCGGCGAGCCGGACGGCGGTCGCGTCGTCGATCGCCGCCCGCCCCCGGACGCCGGCCGGCACGTCACGGACGACGAGCCGCGCGCCCTCCCGGTCGAGCCGGGTGCGTTTGTCGGCGACGGCGCGTTCGACCGATCCGTCCCCGGCGACGCGGTAGGAGTCGGGGGTGACCGTGCCGCCCACGACGCTGGGCCCGAGCCCCCAGGAGGCCTCGATCCTGGTGGGCTCGTCCGGCCCGCCGGGGGTGAACATCACCCCGGACACCTCGGCGTCCAGGTGCCGCTGGACGACGACGGCCATCATCGGGTCGCCGCCCGACCGGTCGCCGACGGCGGCGCGGGGCGAGAACAGCGAGGCCCAGCAGGCGCGCACGGCCTCGGTGACCCCGGCGACCCCCCGTACGGCGAGGAAGCTCTCGTACCTGCCGGCCGCGGAGGTCAGGCCGGTGTCCTCGTCGGCCGCCGACGACCGCACGGCCACCGGCGGGTCGCCGAGCGCGCGCAGCCCGTCCGCCAGCGCCGCCACCACCCCGGCGGGGACCGGCCGGCCCTCGATCGCCTGCCGCGCCGCGGCGAGCCCGTCCGGTCCGGCGGCGTGCCGCGCGAGGTCCAGGTCGCCGACCGCGGCGAGGTAGGCGGCGAACGGGAGCACGAAGCCGCCGGGAACCGGCAGCCCGGCCCGGATCAGCGCGCCGAGCGCGCCGCCCTTGCCCCCGCAGGTGTCGGCCACGGCCTCCTTGAGGGGTACGGTCATCCGCCCCGCCTTTCAACAAAATGTTGACGATGTCCTGCCGATTGTGAATCATGTCCCGCATGGAACGCAACCACGACCAGGCTCACACCACGCGGGCCGACCATCTCCAGGCCCAGAGGGAGAGGGAGGCGCGCCGGCGTCTCCTGGACCTGGGCGCCGACCGGCTCGAACCCCGTCCCTGGCAACCGCCGCCCGTCCCGCCGTCGGCGGTCGACCTGGCCCGGTTCGCCGTCTGGCGCAACGCCGACCTGGACCAGCAGGACGCCCTGAGCGCGCTCGCCCTGCTGCCCGCCGCGCGCGCCGAGGTCGAGGCGATCGAGTCCGCCCTGCTGTTCACCGCCCGCAGCGCCGGGCTGACCTGGGCGCAGATGGCCGAGGCGATGGGGTTCAACTCGCCGCAGGCGTGCCAGCAGCACTACACCCGCCTGACCGCCCGTACGGAGGCCGGCGCATGACCAGGAACTCCGCGCCCGACCTGCTGGTGCTGCACGCCGTACGCGTCACCGGCTTCGCCGACACCCCCGTGCTCGCCCGGCGGTACGCGCTCGGCGTGGCCGAGACCGAAGAGGAGCTGCGCGACGCCGAGGCGCGCGGCTGGGTGAGCCACACCGCGTTCGCCGGCACCGGCGGCTGGTCGCTGACCGAGTCCGGCCGGGCCGAGGGTGAGCGGCGGCTCGCCGCCGAGCTCGAACTCGTCGGCGGCGCCGAGGAGGTCCACGGCGTCTACCGCGAGTTCCTCCCGCTGAACGCCCTCCTGCTGAAGGCGTGCACCGACTGGCAGCTGCGCCCGGACGGCCGCGACCGGCTCGCCGCCAACGACCACTCCGACCCCGCCTGGGACGCCCGGATCCTGCACGAGCTCTCCGTCGTCGGCCGCGCGCTCCAGCCGCTCGCCGAACGGCTCACCGGCGTCCTGACCCGGTTCGGCGGGTACGATACCCGCTTCGCCGCCGCCCTGGCCCGGGCCCGCAACGGGGAGGGCGCCTGGGTCGACCGCACCGACGTCGACTCCTGCCACCGCGTCTGGTTCGAGCTGCACGAGGACCTGATCGCCACCCTCGGCATCGACCGCCACGCCCACTCCTGACCGCCGCGCCGGACGTGCCGGTGCCTGGTCAGTCGTCGGCCTCGGTGATGGTCAGGCCCGCTTCGGCGGCCGCCGCGTAGGCGTCGTCGATGTGCACGACGCGGTGTCCGGCGCGGGCGAGCAGGCTGGTCGCGGCGGCGGCCCGGTAGCCGGAGCCGCAGTGCGTCCACACCGTGCCGGCGGGCACGTCGGCGAGGCGGTGCGGCAGGTCGGGCAGGGGGATGTGGATGGCGCCCTCGACGTGGCCGGCCCGCCATTCGTTGGTCATGCGCACGTCCAGCACGACGTCCGGGGCGGGCAGGTGCGCGGGGGCGCGCCCGGCCCGGACGGCGGCCAGATCGGCGAACGTGGCCACCGCCAGCTCGCCCAGCCGGTCGTCGTGGCCGCCGGCCCACTGATCCGGGTCGCCGGTCGCGGCGGCTGCCGGGCGGTCGACGCCGATGCGGGCCAGCTCGCGCTGGGCGGCGGCGACCTGCCCGGCGTCCTCGCCCAGGAGGGTGATCGGCGCGCCCCAGGGAGCCATCCAGGCGAGCCAGGTGGACATGGGGCCGTCCAGGCCGAAGCTGAGGGTGCCGGTCAGGTGGCGGCTGGCGAACGCCTTGCGGGAGCGCAGGTCGACCACCCATTCGCCGGCCTCGATGCGCTTCCTGAGCTCCTCGGGGTCGGCGGCCCGGACGGGCGTGAGGTCGATCGGGTCGCCGCCCTCGGAGTTGCGCGGGCCCATGTGGGCGTAGTACGCGGGGTAGGCGTCGAGACCGGCGAGGGTCTGGGCGACGAAGTCGTCGGCCTCCAGGCGCAGCGCCGGGTTGGCCTGCCTTTCACGGCCGATCGTGGAGGCCGGGGCGTCGGCCTGCGTCGCCGAGCAGAAGCTGCCGAAGCCGTGGGTGGGCCACACCTGGGCGCCGTCGGGCAGCAGGTCGGCCAGGCGGCGCGCGGAGCTGTGCTGGCTGTGGGCCAGGGTGTGGGCGTGCTCGGCGCCGAGCAGGTCGGTGCGCCCGGTGGTGCCGAAGAGCAGCGAGCCGCCGGTGAAGACGCCCTCGGGCCCGTCCGGGCCGGTCAGGATGTACGACAGGTGGTGGAAGGTGTGACCGGGGGTGGCCACCGCCCGGACGGTCATCGCGCCGGACAGCGTGACCTCCTCGCCGTCGGAGATCGGTCGGCGGTCGAACCGCACGCTCTCGTCGGCGGCCACCAGATAGGCGGCGCCGGTCACCCTGGCCAGGGCCAGGCCGCCCGAGACGTAGTCGTTGTGCAGGTGGGTCTCGGCCACGTGGGTGATGCGCACGCCGAGACGTCCGGCCAGGGCGAGGATCCGGTCGATGTCGCGCTGCGGGTCCACGACCAGGGCGACGTCTCCGTCGTGGGCCAGGTAGCTGCGGTCGCCCAGGGAGGAGGTCGCCACCACCTCGATGTGGATCGTGCTCATCGTCTTCGCCGCCTTCGTGTCGTCACGGTCGGTTCCCGGTCGGGGACGTTTCTAACCGGCGATACCCTAGGGGGTATGCGTCAGGCAAAAAAAGGGCATACTCCGGCGTACGGCCCCCGCCGTCGCCTTCGGATGCCCTTGGGTGGGATCAGGACAGGGCCAGGAACAGCTTCTCCAACCGCTCCGGCGTGATCGACGGCTCCTCGCCGCGCTCACGCGCCATCTGACACTGCTGCAGGCCGGTTGAGATGATCTTGAATCCCGCCCTGTCCAGGGCCTTGGAGACCGCCGCGAGCTGGGTCAGCACCCGCTCGCAGTCGTCGCCGTTCTCGATCATGGCGATCACCCCGCCGAGCTGGCCGTGGGCCCGCTTGAGCCGGGTGAGCGCGTCGGCCAGGACGGCCGCGTCCATGTCCACTCGCTCCACCTCCACCGCCAATATACCCCCCGAGGTATTGTGCCGCGCACGCCCGGCCGCCGGCGGGACGGAGGCGGTCACAGGGTGGAGGTGAGCCCTTCGGCGATCCTCCTCAGCTCGGCGGTGACGGCATCGGCGTCGCCCAGGTCACCGGCGTACACCGGGCTGATCATGATCTCCGCCCACTGCCGCTCGCCCATCTTGAGGAACAGCGTCGGCGTGCCCTTCATGCCGTCCTCGCCGACGTCCTGGACGACCAGGTATCCGGTGCGGTCGCCGACGGTCACCTCCTCGCCCTCCCCCTCGTCGCGGTGGGCCGCGATGCGGTCGGCGACCTCCTCGACGGTCGCCTGCTCGTACATGTAGATCTGCACGCGGTAGAAGCCCGAGTCGTCGCCCTCGTAACCGTAGGCAGTCGAGTACTTGTCGCCGAAGTTCACCGACCAGCGGGACCAGATCAGCCGCTCGGGCAGGTACCCCACCTTGACGTGCCCGAACGCCTTGCCGTCGCCCAGGTCGCCGAGGGTCGGCGGTTCGGACGACTGGGGCGGGACGTCGTCGATGGCGGGCGGCTCCGGCGTCGCGGAGATCGTGACCTCGCCACCCGTCGTCGTGGCCGCGCCCATCCCCAGGTACGCGACCGGCGCGGCCACGACGGCCACGGACGCCGACAACGCCGCGATCCGGCTCCGCGTCCTCCTGCGCCGGGACCCGCGCACCACCCGCTCCACCAGGTCGGGCGCGGCGTGCAGGCGCGCGGTCTCCTCCGTCATGAGCCGGAGGAGCTCCTCCTCAAGCGTGGGCATTCCTGATCACTCCTTCCACTGTCTCCCGTCCGAGGGCCGACCGAAGCTTGGCCATCGCCTTGGACGCCTGACTCTTGACCGTGCCGGTCGAGCAACCGAGGACCTCGGCGGTCTGCGCCTCGCTGAGGTCCTCCCAGTACCGCAGGACGATCACCGCCCGCTGCCGTGGCGGCAGGGCGCGCAACGCGTCCATGAGCACCTGGCGCAGGTCGGTGTCCGTCGCGCGATCCGGTGTGTCCGGCGGGCTGTGCATCGGGATGATCCGCAGGATCGCCCGGCGGCGGGCCCGGCTGATGGCGGCGTTGACGATGACCCGGCGCACGTACGGTTCGAGGCTGTCGTGGCGGACCCGGTCCCAGTTCCGGTAGGTGCGCTCCAGCGCGGTCTGCAGCAGGTCCTCGGCCTCGGCCTCGTCGCCGCAGGCGAGGTAGGCGACCCGCAGCAGGCTCGTGGCACGTGCGGCCACGAAGGCGCCGAAGTCGTGTTCCGAGGCGCTCATGGCTGTCTGTCCGAATTCACGCTTCCTTATACGCCTGGGCTTTCGCGGCGGTTGCCCACGGGGGCAGGAGAATGCGGCGGGCAACCGTTCGGGGGGCTCAGGCGTATGGAGGGGCATGACTTCGCATTCACGGGCAGGGACGGTGACGTTCCGCCGACTGATCATCTTGGGCGCCGGCCTGGCCGTGGGCGCCGCCCTGGGCACGCCCGCGCCCGTCGCGGCGGCCCCGCCGGAGGGCGCCTACTGGCACGTCAAGGAACTGCTCACCATGCCGCAGCCCCGCCTGTTCGGCACCAGCTCCCACTCGTACTCGCTGGTCAAACGGCAGATCATCGAACGGTGGACCACCCCCGACGGCCGGGCCTGGTACGCCTACCGCGAACTCGGGACGACACCGGGCAGCGCGGCCGACAAGAAGGCGTGGCAGCGTGACGGCTCACCCAGCAGGTGGGGCAAGTCGATCGACGGGCAGACCGTGCGGTTGTCCACCGAGCCGACCAAGGGCCACCTGGGGAGTGTGCGCGAGCGCAACCAGTTCGAGCTGGCCGGGCAGTGGCTGACCTACGACGAGATCCAGCGCCTGCCCGCCGACCCCGCCCTGCTGAAGGACTGGCTCACCAGGGCGGGCCGGGTCGCCCAGATCCCCGAGACCGCCCTGCCCGGCTGGGTCGCCCAGACGTTGCCCCAGCTCCTGCACGTCCTGCCCGCGCCGAAGGAGGTGCGCAACGCCGCCTACGAGGGGATGCTCACCATGCCGGGCGTGCGCGCAGACGGCGTCGCCAAGGACGAGCTGGGCCGGTCGGGCGCCGCCGTCGTGATCGACACGGTGAACGGGACGGGCAAGGCGGCCGTGCCGGAGACCACCCGGCTGATCGTCGACACCGGCAGGATGGCCCTGCTGTCGGAGGAGCGGCGTGGCGGCAAGCAGCCGGGGAAGGCGTACGTCACGACCCTGGCCGAGGTCGGCTGGACCGACTCCCGGCCCGCCGTACCAGCCCTGCCCTGACCCTGCCTGACCCTGCCCCGAGCCGGCGCGGGGGCCCGGCACGGGGACTCGGCTCGGAGCCCCGGCTCAGGGGCTCGGCCCGGGGCCGGCCGTCAGTCGCGGACGACCTCCACCCAGTAGCGGCCCTCGCCGTCGCGGTGGGCGCCGTGGATGTCGGTGGCCAGGTCGGGGAAGGCCCGGTCGAAGTCCTCCAGGGCCCGCAGGTACCTCATCAGCGGCCCGTCGGCCTCGCCGGTCGCCTCGCCGGGCATCAGCATGGGGATCCCGGGCGGGGTGACCACCACGGTCGCCGCCACGACCCGCCCGGCGAGCCGGGCCAGCGGGACCCGCTCGGTACGGGAGCGGATCATGGCCTGGTAGACGTCGGCGGGCGTCGAGACCGGCACCGGCAGCGCGGTGAAGACCTGGTCGAGCAGCGCGCCCACCTCCGAGTCACGCAGCCTGGCGTGGACCTCGGCGCAGAACGCGCGCAACGACACCCCGGACGGCCCGAACCCGGGCAGCACGTCCGCCAGCGGTTTGTCGTCGTCGTAGGCGTTCTTGAAGTCGGTGAGCGCGTCGATCAACGTGCCCCACTTGCCCTTGGTGATCCCCATCGAGAACAGCACCAGCAGCGTGTGGTCGCCGGTCTTCTCCACCACGATGCCGCGCCGCTGGAGGTAGGCGGCCACGACCTTGGCCGGGATGCCCCACTCCAGGGTGCCCCTGGCCGCGTCGGCGCCGGGGCAGGTGATCGTCACCTTGACCGGGTCGAGCATGGCGTAGGAGTCGGTCATCCCGTCGAACCCGTGCCAGGCGGCCCCGGGCTCCAGCACCCAGCAGCGCGGCTCGGCGCACAGCAGCGCCGGGTCGGCGTCGGCGAACGGCACGGCCGTGCCGGTGCGCGGGTCGATCACCGACGACGGCTGCCAGAGGCCGAAGAACCACTCGGGCCGCCGGCCGTCCTCGCGGACGCGGGCGGCCAGCCGGGTCATCGCCTGCCGGAACCGGACCGCCTCGACGATCGCCTCCCCGGTCAGGAAGGCCCCCGACGGGCCGTCCATCATCGCCGCGGCCACGTCGAGCGACGCGATCATCGGGTACAGCGGCGAGGTCGAGGCGTGCATGAGGTACGTCTCGTTGAACGCGTCGTAGTCGACCGGCGCCCGCGGCGAGGGCCGGACGTGCAACATCGCCGACTGGGAAAGTGCCGCCAGCAGCTTGTGCGTGGACTGCGTGGCGAACACCGTGGGACGCTCCGGGCCGGGCAGCGTGCGCTCGTCGACCGACATGGCGTACCGGCGGGCGTAGAGCGGGTTGAACCGGCCGTAGGCGAACCACGCCTCGTCGAAGTGCAGCCGCGGCACGCTGGCGCCCAGCAGCTCGGCGACCCGGACCGCGTCGTGGCAGACGCCGTCGTAGGTGGAGTTCGTGACGACCGCGTACGACGGGTCGCCCGCCGCGAGAGGATGGGCGGCCAGCCGCGCCCGGACGGCGGACGCCTCCAGCGCGGCGGCCGGGATCGGCCCGGCCAGCCCCAGCCCGTTGCGCTCGGGAACCAGGTGGACCGGCCGCGCGCCGCTGATCGCCAGCGCGTGCTGGATCGACTTGTGGCAGTTGCGGTCGACCAGGACGGTGTCGCCGCGGGCGATCGCGTGGTGCCCGACGATGCGGTTGGCGGTGGAGTTGCCGTTGACCACGAAGAACGTGCGCTCGGCGCCGAAGACGCGGGCGGCGTTGTGCTCGGCCTCGCCGATCGGCCCGGTGTGGTCGAGCGGCGACCCCAGCTCGGTGACGGAGATCGACAGGTCGGTGCGAAGCAGCCGCTCGCCGTAGAAGTCGAAGAACGCCCGGCCCACGGGCGACTTCAGAAACGCCACGCCGCCCGCGTGGGCCGGGGTGTGCCAGGAGTAGGGGTGGTGGTCCTCCAGGTGCAGCAGCGCGCGGAAGAACGGCGGCAGGAGCTGCTCGGCGTACTGGTCGGCGGCGTGCGCGATGCGCCCGGCGATGAACTGCGGGGTGTCCTCCAGCGGGAAGACGTAGCCCTGGATGACCTCGTACACCCACAGGGGGAGCTCCTGGTCCTGGGTGATCAGGAAGACCGGCAGGCCGCGGAAGCGCCTGGCCACCGCGGTCAGCAGGTCGTCGGCGCCGGGGGCGTCCCAGGCCGCCAGGATCGCCGTGAGCGAGGCGTCGGACCCGACCACCGCCAGGGCGTCGGCCGTGCGGTGGGTCCAGCGCACCTGCAGCCCGAGCTCGCCCATCTCGGCGCACACCCGGCGGATCTGCTCGGCGAGCGCCGAGTCGGCGTCGGGGTGTTCGGTGACGGCGGCCAGAACCGTTCGCTCCATGCGGCACTCCATGATCGATCAGGGGAGGACGACCTCCCCGGATCGTAACGCCAAGGAATGACAAAATCACGGTCAGTGACGAACCTTTCCGAGCGGGAAGGCCCGCTCTTAGCGCCGGCGGCGGCCGTCGCTGACCAGCAGGCGCACCTCCCGCACCCGGGCCGTCAGAGGCAGCCCGGCGGCCGGTTCGGCCTCCACGTGGTCGAGCAGCTCCGGCTCCTGCCGGTCGGCGACCGTGAGGTGGGGGACGATCGAGGCGAACCGGCCTTCGTAAGGCGGGGCCTCGGGCCACCGGGCGGCGACCGCCTCCGTCAGCTCCCGGAACGGCCGCTCCGGCCCGGGCGCGAGGTAGAGCACGCCGGGGAACCTGCCGCATCCGGCGAACCGCACGTCGAACGCCGCATGGGCGGCGATCAGCCGGCTCGGTACGTGGTCGGTTCCGTGGGGGGCATGGTTCAGGTTGGCAGGGCGTCCGTGGCGCCGGCCATTGGATCACCGTCCGTCAGAGCAGGCGGCGCAGGTCGAGGGCGGCGGCGATGGCGTGGGCGCCCGCGTCGTCCGGGTGGAGGCCGTCCATGAAGACGTAGCCGGGTCTGGGCCGGTCCGGCGCGGCCGGGTCGGACATCGCGCGGTCGGCGTCCAGGACGACGTCATAGGCGCCGCTCGTCCGGATCCAGTGGTTGAGCGCCGCCCGGGCCGCCTCGATCTCCTTCGTCCAGAACGGGAACAGCGCCCCTCGCAGCGGGATGACCGTGACGCCGACCGTCCTGATCCCGCGGGCGCGGGCGGCGGCGATGAGCCGCCGGTGGCCCGCGATGAGCTCCTCCACGCCCACCTTCGGATCGGGCTTGGCGCACGGGTCGTCGAGCCCCGGATAGGCCAGGTCGTTCGCGCCCAGGTGGACGACCACGGCCTTGACGCCCGGACGGTCCAGCACGTCACGTCCCAGACGGTCCAGGGCCCGGTCGCCGAAGCAGGGGGAGTCGTTCAGCAGCCTGCCGCCGGCGATCCCGGCGTTGACGACCGAGGCCGGGCCGCCCGCGGCGACGAGACGTTCGGCGAGCTGGTCGGTGAACCTGGTCTCGGCGCCCGGAGTGGAGCCGACGCCGTCGACGAGGGAGTCGCCGAAGACCACCACGGCGGGTGCGGCGGCGGCGACCTCCACCCCGGTCAGGTAGTACCAGGCGGCGGTGGACTCGGTGAACGCCCTGCCGCCCAGATCCGACAGCCGGTCGCCGGCGGCCCGGTAGGAGGTCGCGGTGGTGAACCGGTGGAAGGTGGCCGGGCCGGTCGCCTCGGGCAGGCGCAGCGTCACGGCCAATCGTTCCAGCGGCGAGGTGGGCAGCGCGACCGGGTCGCTGACGGCCTGGCCGCCGGGCGGGATCTCGGTCCGCGTCCGGCCGCCGAAGCGCAGCGCGCGCGAGGTGCCCGGCCACACCGCCGCGCCGCCGGCCGACCTGCCGACCGTGGCGCCGGAGAGCTTGAGCGGCTTGGTGCCGTACCGGTTGGACAGGCGTACCCGCAGTTCGGGGGCCGCCGCCGTCACCCTGATCACCTGCCGGAGCGTGTGGTCGCCGAACCCGGACAGCGACCAGTTCGGGCCGGTGTCGGCGGTGCCCTTGGTGGGACGCTGCATCGCGCTGCCCCAGGTCGCCGTCCAGCTCCCGGCGTCGGCGCGTGTTCCCGCCGCCGCCGCCGCGGGCTGGGCCGCGGCGGTCAGGATCAGGCAAAAGGCGGCGGCGGGCGCCAGCGCCCGCCGCCATCCGGTCGATCTCATGTCGAACTCCCTGCGTGACGTCGATGGTCACGGGAGATCTTCTTGATCGGCGCCGGGGGCCGGGATCAGCCGAAAGTGTGATCCTCCGCGCCGTTCGGCCGATCGGCCGCGCCGGGGCCGGGCAGCAGCTCGACGTCGCCCGCGTGCATCGGGGCGCCGCAGTGGGCGCAGCGCAGGTCCACCGCGCTGATCTCGCCGCAGGCGTGATGGCGGTAGAGCACGGGCGGCCCGGCCTCCCCGGCGAGCCATTTGTCCCCCCAGCCGGCCATGACCATGAGCAGGTCGACCAGCTCGGCGCCCTTGGCCGTCAGGTGGTACTCGTGACGTGGCCGCTGATCATAGGGGCGGCGTTCGAGCACGCCCTGGTCGACGAGGTGATTGAGCCGCTCGGTCAGCACCTTGCGGGAGATGCCCAGGTCGGCCTGGAGCTGGTCGAACCGTCGCACCCCGGCCCATACGTCCCGCAGGATCAGCGGCGACCACGGCTCCCCGATCACGTCGAGGGTGCGTGCGATGGAGCAGGCCATCTCCGCGAAGTTCGTGCGTTGCATGGCGGCAGTCTACCTCTTCGGGGTTCCCTGAGGGAACTTCAGGTGCTACGGTAACAGAGTCTCCTCAAGGAACTTCGTCAGACCGGAGAGAACCATGAAGCTCGACCCCGACGTGCGCGGCGTGCTCGACGGCACCCCCATCGCCCACCTCGCCACCCTCCTCCCCGACGGCGCACCCCACTCCGTCCCGGTCTGGATCGGCACGCACGGCGACCGCGTCGTGATCCTCACCGGCCCGCGCTCCCGCAAGGCCCTCAACCTGCGGCGCGACCCCCGGGTAGCGCTCTCGCTGACCCCGGTGGGCAACCCGTTCCAGCCGGTGCTCATCAGGGGCCGGGTCGTGGAGTGGATCGAGGGCGAGGCGGGCTGGGAGATCGTCGACCGGATCGCGGAGAAGTACATCGGCGGGCCCTACTCGCGCGAGGAGGAGCGCGTGGTGCTGGTCATCGAGCCCGACCGGCAGAGCGCGGGCTGAGCCGCGCCGTCCCGGACGGCGTCTCCCGGCGGCGCCGGTGGTAGCAGGCGGCGGCGGTGGCCAGCGCGGCGCCCCAGACCGGCCAGAAGCACTCCGGCAGCCAGGCGCCCCACTCCTCCAGGGTGAACCGGCCGGCCACGGTCCAGCGGATGTAGGTGAGCCCGGCCACCGTGACGATGATCGAGACGAACGCGGCCGGGACGACCGCCAGCAGCGGCGGCACCCGCCGGCCGCGCAGCCCCGGGATCCAGCGCGGGAAGACCTCGCCCCACCGCTGGACCAGCCCGAGGGTGAGCACGCCGCCCAACGCCCCGAACGTCGCCAGGTACGCCCCCGCCAGCCACAGCCCGTCCTCGCCCTCGGCCAGGAACTCCGCGCTCACGCCGAGCGGGATGCCCAGTGCCCAGGCCCACCGGGTGGCGCAGTAGACCAGCGGCACCGCGACCGCCACGTACACCGCGATCCGGCCGCGCGCCGGGGTGAACCAGCTCGCCCGGCCGCGTCCGTGCTCCCGGGCGGCGGCGGCCAGCAGCAGGCCGCCCAGCACGCACACGAGCTGGTTGAGCACCGGCCACGGCCAGGCGTCGGCGAACGTCGCGCCGCCCAGCCCCCAGCCGAAGACGGGGGCGACCAGCAGCAGCGGCGTGTAGGCGACGCCCATCATCAGCCGCGAGTCGGGCACCACCAGCACCAGCAGCGCCGCGACCGGCCACGCCACCAGAACGGCCACCCGCCCCAGCGGCCCGCCCGGCCGCCGCCCCCCGCCACGGGCGTCGCCGGGGCGGGTCAGGAGCAGCGCGGTCGCCGCCGTGAGGGCCGAGAAGGCCGCGATCCACCAGCCGAAGGCCGGCGCGGTGCCGGCCAGGATCGACAGCGCGCCGTCGGGGTCGGGATCGTTCGATCCCCAGGGGTAACCGGGCGCCCCGAGCGCCCAGGCCGCGCCGAGCAGGCCGTAGGCGACCGCCCACAGCGCCGCCGCGTGTCCGTACCGGACGGAAGTGAAGATCGTCATGCCGACGAGCCTTCCAGCGCGGGCGCACGGCGGGCAGATGCCGTTCGGCACCTCCTGGAGGCCGCGGCGGTGCCGTTCGGCACGTGGGGCGGGCCGGCGCGGGCGCATATCGTTTCCCGGGTGAACGTGTTGTGGATGGTCGCCGCCACCGTGCCGGCGGCGGTCGCCGTCGCCGTGGCGGCCATCGGGTTGTTCCTGGCCGGAGGCAGGGCCGGGTGGCTGCCCGTGCTGACGCTGCCGGCCGCGGGCCTGTCCCTGGCGGTCACGGCCGGGTGGCCGGCCGCCGGAGGGCCGTCCACCCCGGCCGGCGGCGCGCTGGGCATGATCGAGAGCGTGGCGCTGGCGGTCACGACCGGCCTGGTCATCCGGTACGCGCCCGTCCGCCGGGCCGCGCCGGCGGCGATCCTGGCGGGGCTCGCCGCGGCCACCTGGCTGCTGCGCGTCTTCGCGCCGGCCTCGCCGCTGGAGGCGCTGGGGGCGTGCGCGTTCTGGGGGACGGGCGTGCTGGCGGCCGCCGCCGTGGGCGGCTACCTGCGCCTGCTCGACGTACGGAAGGACCGGGCGGTGGCCGACACCCGGACCGTCCTGCGGCTGCGGCTGGCCGGCGACCTGCACGACTTCCTGGCCCACGACATCAGCGAGATGGTCGCGCACGCCCAGGCGGGCACCGTCGCGGGCGATCCGCTGCGGGCGCTGGAACGCGTCGAGGCGGCGGGCCTGCGGGCGCTGTCCACGCTCGACCGCACGCTCGACACGCTCCACCACGACCGGCCCCTGGGTCCCGTCGGCGACCTGGGCGGCATCGCCGAGGCCGCCGACCGCTTCTCCGCCGCCGGGCCGGCGCGGATCGGCGTGCGGATCGACCCCGTCGCGGCCGTCCCGGCGGAGACGGCGGCGCTGGCCTACCGGATCGTCATCGAAGGGCTGACCAACATCCGGCGGCACGCGCCGCGCGCCGGGCGCGTCGAGCTGTCCGTCACGACGCCGGGCGACGTCCTGGAGATCACCCTGACCAACGACGGGGTGACCGGCGCGGCCCGCCGCCGCCGCGGCGGATCGGGGCTGCCCGCGCTGGCCGCGCTCCTGGCGGAGCAGGGGGGCGAGCTGGCCGCGCGGGCCGTACCGGACGGGTGGTCGCTGACGGCGCGGCTGCCGCTGCGACAATCTCCCGGGTGAGCACCCGCATTCTCGTCGCCGACGACCAGGAGGGCATTCGCGACGCCTTCCGCCTGATCCTCGACGCCCAGCCCGACATGACCGTGGTGGCCGAGGCGGCCGACGGGCGCACCGCGATCGACACCGCCCTCGCCGTCCGGCCGGACGTCGTGCTCGCCGACATCCGCATGCCCGGCGCCGACGGCATCGAGGTGACCCGCGCCCTGTCCGGCACCGGCATCCAGGTCGTGGTCGTCACCACGTTCGGGCTGGAGGAGTACGTCCAGGCGGCCCTGCGGCACGGCGCGGCCGGTTTCGTGCTCAAACGCTCGGGCCCCGCGCTGCTCGTGGAGGCCGTCCGGGCGGCCATGAACGGCGACATGCTCATCAGCCCGCAGCTCACCGTCCGGCTGCTGCGCGGGAGCGGCCCGCGACGGGAGGTCTCGGACGTGGTGCTCACCGAGAGGGAGGACGAGATCGTGGTCCTGGTGGCTCAGGGGCGGACCAACGCCGAGATCGCCGCCGAGCTCTTCCTGTCGCCCGGGACGGTGAAGAACCACATCGCCGCGGTCCAGCGCAAGATCGGCGCCAGGAACCGGGTCATGATCGCGGCCTGGGCGTGGGCGACCGGCAGGGCCCAGCCGTGACGGGGTGTGCCCGTCCGTGCCGTGCCGCCGGTCAGGGGAGGTGGCGGGCCAGGTAGAGGGCCGTCTCGACGTTCACCGTCACGTGCGCGCCGAGCGTGTCGAGGAGCGTGCCGAACAGCCTCTCTCGCACGTCCGCGTCCAGGATGCGGTAGGACGACTGGGTGGACAGCAGGGTGACGTAGTCGGCCACCGGGAGCGTGCGTTCCGACCGGTAGAGCCGGGTGCCGAGGTCCCCGAACTCGGGCGGCAGCCCCATCTCCGCGGCCCACTCGCGGGCCCCGGCCTCCTCGCCGATCGGCCTGGCGATCGGGCCGGTGTTGGGCCTGATGTGCGGGGCGAACCTCTCGTGCGCGGCCAGCAGCCTCGCGGTCACCCCGTCGTCGGCGGGCCAGTCGATGTTCCAGAACAGGGCGAGCCCGCCGCCGGGGGCGAGCGCCGCGGCGGCGCGCTGCCAGCGCACCTCCTTGTCGACCCAGTGCCACGCCTGGGCGCAGTACAGCAGGCCGAAGGCCCGCTCCGGGACGTACTCCTCGAACGTGGAGACGGTGACCGTCACGTTCGGCAGCCCGGCGGACCGCCGGGCCAGCACGGCGGCCATCGCCGGATCGGGCTCGGTGGCCACGATGTCGACGCCGCTCGCCGCGAACAGCTCCGTGGCCTTCCCGGTGCCCGCGCCCACCTCCAGCGCCGGGGCCCCGGCGTAGGCCAGCACGTCGGCCGCCAGCTGCGCCGGGTAGCCGGGCCGGACCCTGTCGTACTCGTCGGCGACCTCGCCGAAGACCCTTCCTTGTATCCGTGGTGATGTCATGGAACCGATCCTGATTCATGATCGTCCGGGGTGGCAACCCCGGCGGCGCACATTGAGTACGCGCTACTCAGGCCCAACGGGCCCGGCGACCGCAGGCTTGGTCGCATGAAGACACACATCCTTCGCCCGGCGGCCGTCGTCGCCCCGCTCCTCGCCCTCGGTCTCGTCACCGCCCCGGCGCCCGCGTCGGCCTCGGCCGTGTGGGCCGCGTCCAACGTCCAGCTCGTGAACCGGCAGACCGGCAAGTGCCTGACCATCGCCGGGGGCGTCAGCACCGAGAACAACGTCCACGCCGTCCAGTACGACTGCGACAGCCACCCCTCCCGCCGCTGGGACGTCTGGGGCTACTCCAGCGCGGCCCTGCAGGTCAGGAACCGCCAGACCGGCAAGTGCCTGACCATCGCCGGGGGCGTCAGCACCGAGAACAACGTCGTCGCCCTCCAGTACAACTGCGACACCCACCCCTCGCGCTACTGGGCGCTCGGCAACCGCGTCGGCCAGTACGTCGAGTTCCGCAACGTCCAGACCGGCAAGTGCCTGACGATCGCCGGAGGGGTGAGCCCCGCCAACAACCTGGAGGCCGTCCAGTTCACCTGCGACGGCCACCCCTCCCGGTTCTGGGAGATCCGCGACTACTACGTGAGCTGACCCGGGCGGCCGCCCGCGCGGGGAGGCCGTCCCCTGGTGGCCGCCGGTCAGGCGGTGGACGTGCCCAGGAGGGGCAGCCAGACCTCGTCCACGATCTCGATGATCGACTCCTCGGGCACCCCGCGCATCGTCACCAGCATGTCGTGCCGCAGCAGGTCCAGCGGCAGGTTCACCACCCTGGACGAGCGCGGCACGCCGGGCAGCTCGCCGCGCTCGACCGCGCGGCCCACGATCGTCTCGAAGGCGGTCGCGTGGCCGGGCGGGAGCAGGGTGTCGCGCAGCTCGGTCAGGCTGGTGCCGCTGTCGCGGAAGTAGTCGGCGAGCTGCACGCTCATCAGCGTCAGCATGCCCGCGCGGTCGGCGCCGGCGTTGCGCAGGAACCCGATCGCGTCGTCGCGCAGGCTGCCGGTGTCGGGCACGTCGATCAGCCGCCAGAACTTGGCGAGGGTGGCCAGCAGCAGGTCGTCGCGCCGCGGCCAGCGCCGGTAGAGCACCGGGCGGCTGGTGCCGGCGCGGGCGGCGACGGCTTCGTAGGTGAAGCCGTGATAGCCGTGCTCGACCAGCACGTCCCAGGCGGCGTCGAGGATCGCGTCCGCCAGCGCGGAGCCGCGCCGGCGGGAGGCGCCGCCGGGGGCACGGTGCTTGAGATTCACTTGCGTATCTTATCGCGGCGCCCTACGGTGACCTGAATTAGATACAGCCCTGTACTTTAAGGAACGTCACATGATGTTCGACGTCATCGTCGTCGGCGGCGGCCCGGCCGGCCTCTTCCTCGCCTGCGAGCTGCGCCTGGCGGGCGCCCGGCCGCTGGTCCTGGAACGGCGTCCGGAGCCGGACCTGTCGGACAAGGCCCACGGCCTGGCCGGTCAGGTCGTCCGGCTCCTGGACCACCGCGGCCTGTACGAACGCTGCGGCGGCCGGGGCGTCCCGGCGCCCGCGCCGGGCTTCTTCTTCGGCGGGATGCCGTTGCCGCTGCACGAGCTCGGCGCGGAGAACCCGATGCACCTCCTGCCCTGCGACCAGCGCGACCTCGAACGGGTGCTCGGCGAACGCGCGGCCGAACTCGGCGCGGACGTGCGGCGCGGCTGGGAGGTGCTCTCCCTCGCCCAGGACGACGACCGGGTCGAGGTCGTGACCCGCGGCCCCGGCGGCGTCGCGACGACCCTCACGGCCCGCTACCTGGTCGGCTGCGACGGCGGCCACAGCATGGTCAGGAAGGCGGCGGGCATCGCCTTCCCCGGCGTCAGCGACGACCACGTCGTCGACCGCTCGGCCCTCGTCGGGCCGGGCGAGCACTTCCGGATGCTGCCCGGAGGGCGCGTCCTGATCGACGGCCTCGGCGAGATCCCCGCGCACTTCCACCGCACCGATCGCGGCGTCTTCACCCTCCTGGCCCACGACCCGAGACGGCCGCTGATCAACACGGCCGAGTGGGAGGACCACCCGGCGGGCAGCTTCCCGGGGCCGGGCGCGCCGATGACGCTGGCCGAGATGGAGAAGAGCGTCGAACGCGTCCTCGGCGTGCGCCTGCCCCTGAGCCCGCCGCCCGAGGGCGCACCGTCGATGTTGCGCCGCCTGTGCGGGCGCAACACCCGGCTCGCCGACCGCTACCGCGCCGGACGGGTCTTCATCGCCGGCGACGCCGCCCAGGTCAGCCACGGGCCCACCCTGAACCTGGCGCTCCAGGACGCCGCCAACCTGGCCTGGAAGCTCGCCGCCGCGCTGCGCGGACAGGCCCCCGAAGGGCTCCTGGACAGCTACGAGGCCGAGCGCCGCGCGTGCGCCGAGCGCGTGGTCACCCACACCCTGGCCGCGACCGCCCTGCTGGCGCCCGGGGCCGAGGTCACGGCGCTGCGCCGGCTGTTCGGCGAGCTCCTGGGCCGTACGGAGAACCTGCGCCTGGTCGCCGGCCTGATGGCGGGCAGCGACGTCCGGTACGACATGGGGGAGGAGCGGCCCGCCGCGCCCACCGGGTGGTTCGCGCCGTCTTTCGCCCTGACCGCCGGCGACGGGCGGCCGGGGCGCCTGGCCGAGCTGCTGCGTGACGCCCGCCCCCTGCTCCTGGACCTGACCGGACGCGACGCCCTCGCCGCCACCGCCGCGCCCTGGCTCGACCGGGTGCGCCACGTGGCCGCGACCGCCGCCGGCGCCCCCGCCCCTGCGCTGCTCGTCCGGCCGGACGGTTACGTCGCCTGGGCGGGCGCCGACCCCGACGGCCTGGAGGCGGCCCTCACCCGCTGGTTCGGGGATCGTCCTCGACGGGCCGCGACCCCCGCCTGACGAGGTCACTCCGGGCTGGTGATCCGCGCCAGGACGATGCCGCCGACGATCAGCGCCAGCGCGGCCATCCGCCCGATCGACATCGGGTCCTTGTGGACGACGACGCCCAGCGCGATCGCGCCGACCGCCCCGATGCCGGTGAAGACCGCGTACGCGGTGCCGACCGGCAGGGTCTTCATCGAGTACGACAGCAGCCAGACCGCCGCCACCATGAGGACGAAGCAGAGCAGGGTGGGCAGCGGCCTGGTGAACCCCTGGGTGGGCTTGATGCTCTGCGCCCAGGCGATCTCGACCAGCCCGGCCAGCCCGAGGACGAGCCAGCTCATCGTCAGAACTCCTTGCCCAGGTCGCGGGCGCCGCGCAGCGCGGCGGCGTACAGCTCGTCGTGCCGGGAGCGCAGGTGGGCCAGGTCGGGGTCGACGCGGGAGTTGGCCAGCTCGGCGGTGACCACGGTGGTGTCCTCGACGGCGAAGTGGCCGGCGAAGAAGTCCCGCAGGTAGCGCTCCTGGTAGTCGAACTTGGCCTTGGGGGCGCCGGGCGAGTAGGCCCCGCCGCGCGCCGTGGTGACCACGAAACGCCGCCCGGCGAGGGACATCTTGGGGAAGGTCACCTGGTCGAGCCACGCCTTCAGCGCCGACGGGATCGAGTAGTTGTACATCGGGGTGGCGATCAGCACCACGTCCGCGGCCACCAGTTCGGCCAGCAGCGGCTCGATGACCGCCCAGGCCGCGGCCTGCTCCGGGGTGCGGGCGGCCTCGTGGTAGCGGCCGATGTCGGTGATCCGGTTGGCCATGACGTAGTCGCACAGCTCCGTCCAGGCCTCCCCGATGTGCGGCACGGGCTCGGCCGCCAGGTCGCGGTGGACGTAGGTGCCCTCGGGGTGGGCGGACCGCCACGCCTCGGCGAAGGCGTCGCCGAGCTCGCGGCTGATCGAGCGGCGTCGGGCGCTGGCGTCCAGGTGGAGCAGAACGGTCATGAGGGGCTCCTCGAAATAAGTGGACATTGCGTCCGCTTTGGGGGTCGGTACGACCGTAGCAACTAAGCGGGCACGTTGTCCACTTATCGGAGTGTGGGTTAGAGTCGCCGCCATGGAGTCCCGTACCGAGTTGCTGACCGGACGTCCCGTGGAGGAGGCGGGCCGCCCGCGCGAGCGCGCCGACGCCGCACGTAACCGCGCCAAGGTGCTCGCCGCGGCGGCCGAGCTGTTCGCCGCCCGAGACCCGCGCGGCGTGACGATGGACGACATCGCCAAGGCCGCCGGCGTGGGCCGGGGCACGCTCTACCGCCGCTACCCCGACACCGTCTCGATCGCGCAGGCCCTGCTCGACGAGCACGAGCGCGTGTTGCAGGAACGCCTCCTGCGCGGCGACCCGCCGCTCGGCCCCGGCGCGCCTCCCGCCGACCGGCTCGCCGCCTTCTACGCCGCGATGGTCGAGCTGCTGGACGAGCACATCTCGCTCGTCCTGGGCGCCGAGCAGGGCGCGACGCGGTACGCCACCGGCGCCTACGGGTTCTGGCGGGCGCACGTACGGGTGCTGCTGACCGAGGCGGCGATCCCGGAGCCCGACGCGCTGGCCGACATCCTCCTCGCCCCGCTGGGGCCCGACGTCTATGCCGAGCAGCGCAGGCGGGGGCTCACCCCGGAACAGATCACCGCCGCCCTGACCCGCCTGGCCCACGGCATCGTCGAACGCGCCGGCTAGCCCGCCCCGGGCGGGCGCCTTCCTCTTTGCAACACGACATGTTGGGTGTGACTTTTTGATCCGCCCTATATATGGTGTCTCCCGCAGCCGGTTCGGCCCGCCCAGCCAGGGTGGCCGAGGCAAGAGGGAACCTGGTGGAAATCCGGGACTGCCCCGCAGCGGTGAGTGGGAACGACCGCCGTCAGACGCACTGGGCCATGGGCCCGGGAAGCGACGGCCAGTAGGCAGCGACAGCATGCCCACGAGTCCGAAGACCTGCCGGCGCGCCGCGCACGATCATGCGTGCGTGGCTGCTCCGAGGCCGCGCGGGACGGCGGACGGTACCGGCGAGAGGGCTGTGGCGCCTCGCCGTCTGCCTCCTGCGCGTGTTCTCGGCACCTGACCGAGTTCACGAGGGGAGAGCGAAGTGACGGTCACAGGGGACCCGATGACGGACCTGGCCGAGGCGGCGGGGGCGGACGACGGGAGGCCCGCGCCGCGGCGCGTCCAGATGCAGGTGCGCAAGCGCAACGGCACCGCCGAGCCGGTCGACGTCAACAAGATCGTACGCGCGGTGGAGCACTGGGCGACCGATCTGACGGACATCGACCCGATGCGGGTGGCCACCAAGACGATCAGCGGGCTCTACGACGGGGCCACCACCGCCGAGCTGGACCGGCTGTCCATCCAGACGGCCGCCGAGATGATCGGCGAGGAGCCGCAGTACTCGCGCCTGGCCGCGCGGCTGCTGTCGGGCTACATCGACAAGGAGGTCCGCGGGCAGGGCGTGGCCTCCTTCAGCCAGGCGATCCGGCTGGGCCACGCCGAGGGGCTCGTCGGCGACGAGACCGCCGAGTTCGTCAACGCCAACGCCCGCAAGCTCGACGACGCCATCGACGTCACCGCCGACCTGCGGTTCGAGTACTTCGGGCTGCGCACGGTCTACGACCGCTACCTGCTGCGCCACCCGTCCACCCGGCTGGTGGTGGAGACGCCGCAGTACTGGCTGCTGCGCGTGGCCTGCGGGCTGGCCGAGACGCCCGCCGAGGCCGTCGGGTTCTACCGGCTCATGTCGTCGCTGGCCTACCTGCCCAGCTCGCCGACGCTGTTCAACTCCGGAACCCGGCACACCCAGATGTCCTCCTGCTACCTGGTCGACTCGCCCCGGGACGAGATCGGCTCCATCTACGACCGCTACGCCCAGGTGGCGCAGCTGTCGAAGTTCGCCGGCGGGATCGGCATCTCCTGGTCGCGGGTGCGCTCGCGCGGCGCGCTGATCCGCGGCACGAACGGGCACTCCAACGGCATCGTCCCGTGGCTGCGCACGCTCGACGCGTCCGTGGCCGCCGTCAACCAGGGCGGCCGCCGCAAGGGCGCGGCCTGCGTCTACCTGGAGCCCTGGCATCCGGACGTCGAGGAGTTCCTGGAGCTGCGCGACAACACTGGCGAGGACGCCCGCCGCACCCACAACCTCAACCTGGCCAACTGGATCCCCGACGAGTTCATGCGCCGCGTCGAGGCCGACGAGCCGTGGTCGTTGTTCGACCCCGACGAGGTCCCGGAGCTGCCCGACCTGTGGGGGGAGGCGTTCGAGGACGCCTACCGCGCCGCCGAGCGCGCCGGGCGGTACGTCCGGCAGATCAAGGCCCGCGACCTGTACGCCAAGATGATGCGCACCCTCGCCCAGACCGGCAACGGCTGGATGACCTTCAAGGACGCCGCCAACCGCCTGTGCAACCAGGCCGCCGAGCCCGGCAACGTGGTGCACCTGTCCAACCTGTGCACCGAGATCATCGAGGTGTCCAGCGACGCCGAGACCGCGGTCTGCAACCTGGGCTCGGTCAACCTCGCCGCCCACCTGACCGGCGACGGCATCGACTGGGAGCGGCTGCGCGCCACCGTCCGCACGGCGGTCACGTTCCTCGACCGCGTGATCGACATCAACTACTACCCGAGCGAGCAGGCCGCGGCCAGCAACCCGCGCTGGCGTCCGGTCGGCCTGGGCGTGATGGGCCTTCAGGACGTCTTCTTCGCCCTGCGGCTGCCGTTCGACTCGGCCGAGGCCAAGGAGCTGTCCACCCGGCTCGCCGAGGAGATCTACCTGTCGGCGCTGGAGACCTCCGCCGGCCTGGCCGAGCGCTTCGGCGCCCACCCGGCCTACGACCAGACGTGGGCGGCACGCGGCAGGCTCCAGCACGACCTGTGGGGGGAGAGCGGCACCCAGGCCGAGCGCTGGGACGCGGTGCGCGCGCGGATCGCCGCCCACGGCCTGCGCAACTCGCTGCTGATCGCGATCGCGCCGACCGCCACCATCGCCTCGATCGTCGGCTGCTACGAGTGCGTCGAGCCGCAGGTGTCCAACCTGTTCAAGCGCGAGACGCTGAGCGGCGAGTTCCTCCAGATCAACAACGCGCTGGTGGCCGAGCTCAAGTCGCGCGGGCTGTGGAACGAGCGCGTCCGGGCCGCCATCAAGCAGGCCGAGGGGTCGGTGCAGGGCATCGCCGAGCTGCCGGAGGACGTGCGCCGGCTGTTCCGCACCGCCTGGGAGCTGCCCCAGCGCGCGCTGATCGACATGGCCGCCGCGCGCTCGCCGTACATCGACCAGAGCCAGTCGCTCAACCTGTTCATGAGCGCCCCGACGATCGACAAGCTCTCCTCGATGTACCTGTACGCCTGGAAGTCCGGCCTGAAGACCACCTACTACCTGCGCTCGCGCCCGGCCACCCGGATCCAGCAGGCCACCGTGCCCCTCGCGCCCCCCGCGCCCCCCGCGCCCCTCATGAACAAGTCCGAGGAGGCCCTGGTGTGCTCCCTGGAGAACCCCGAGTCGTGCGAAGCCTGCCAGTGACCCCCGAGGAGAACGTGATGTTGCTCGACCCGGGCATGAGCCTGACCCTGCGGCCCATGCGCTACCCCCTCTTCTTCGACCGCTACCGCGACGCGATCAAGAACACCTGGACCGTCGAGGAGGTGGACCTGCACTCCGACCTGAAGGACCTGGCCAGGTTGTCGGCGGCCGAGCGCCACCTGGTCAGCCGGCTGGTCGCCTTCTTCGCCACCGGCGACACGATCGTGGCCAACAACCTGGTGCTCAACCTCTACCAGCACGTCAACGCGCCCGAGGCGCGCCTCTACCTGAGCAGGCAGCTGTTCGAGGAGGCGGTGCACGTCCAGTTCTACCTGAACCTGCTGGACACCTACGTGCCGGACGAGGAGGAGCGGTTCGCGGCGTTCGCGGCGGTGGAGAACATCCCGTCCATCCGGCGCAAGGCCGAGTTCTGCTTCCGCTGGATCGACTCCATCGGCAGCCTCCAGCGGCTGGAGACCCGCGACGACCGGCGGGCGTTCCTGCTCAACCTGATCTGCTTCGCCGCCTGCATCGAGGGCCTGTTCTTCTACGGCGCCTTCGCCTACGTCTACTTCCTGCGCTCGCGCGGCCTGCTGAACGGGCTGGCCTCGGGCACCAACTGGGTGTTCCGCGACGAGTCCATGCACATGGCCTTCGCCTTCGACGTGGTCGACGTCGTACGGCAGGAGGAGCCGGACCTCTTCGACGAGGAGATGGCCCGTCAGGTCAGGGAGATGCTGGCCGAGGCGGTGGAGTGCGAGGCCCAGTTCGCCGAGGACCTGCTCGGGCAGGGCGTGCCGGGCATGTCGACCGCTGACATGCGGTCCTACCTGGAGCACGTGGCCGACCGGCGGCTGGCCCAGCTCGGCATCGAGCCGCTGTACGGGTCGAAGAACCCGTTCGCGTTCATGGAGCTGCAGGACGTGCAGGAGCTGTCGAACTTCTTCGAGCGGCGGGTGTCGGCGTACCAGGTGGGGGTGACCGGCTCGGTCAGCTTCGACGCCGACTTCTGACGGCTCCACGTGGTGCGCAGGCCCGGCGGGGGTTCACCCCCGCCGGGCCTGCGCGTCCTCGACGGCGGAGGCGAACCGCAGGATCGGGTCGAGCAGGCCGGGGAAGCGGTCGCTCAGGTCGCGGGCGCGTGCCCGGACCCGCCGGTGACGGCCGTCGACGGTCATGCTGATCAGCCCGGCCTCCCGCATGATCCGGAAGTGGTTGGACAACGTCGACACCGGCACGCCCATGCCGTCGGCGAGCGCGGAGCAGGTGGACTCGGAGGTGGCCCAGGCGCGGCGCACGAGCTCCAGGCGGACCGGGTCGCCGAGCGCGTGGAGCAGCGGCGCGAGGGTCAGGGACTCGCGGGCCGGTTCGGGAAGCGGTCGCATGCCTCCATACTACCAATACTTCGACTTTTCCGAAATATCGAACTATGGTGTGCGATCAGCGTCGCTTCACGACGGCCTGACGAGAGGGAGCACTGCGGTGACCGCACCCGAAAGCACGATGACGCCCGGCGCCGCGGGCGTCCCACCGAACCGGACCGTGTTGCTCGCGGTGGCCTGTCTGGGCCAGTTCATGGTGCTGCTCGACAGCACGATCGTCGGGGCGGCGCTGCCCGACATGCAGATTCGCCTGCACACCCAGCTCAGCGGGTTGCAGTGGATCGTCGACGCCTACGTGCTGCTGGTGGCCATGCTGCTGCTGTCCGGCGGCGTGTTCGCCGACCGGTTCGGCCGCAGGCGGCTGTTCCTGACCGGCGTCGTGGTGTTCACCGCCGCGTCCGTGGTGTGCTCCGTCGCGCCCTCGCTCGGCTGGCTGATCGCCGGACGGGTGCTGCAGGGCGTCGGGGCCGCGGCGCTGAGCCCCGCCTCGCTGGCCCTGATCGGCGCCGCGTACCCGGTCCCGCAGGAACGGGTGCGGGCGATCGGCATGTGGGCCGGGTTCAGCGGCATCGGCCTGGCCGCCGGACCGCTGGCCGGCGGCGTCCTGGTGGACGCCTTCGGCTGGCCGTCGATCTTCCTCGTCAACGTGCCCGTCGGCGCGGTGCTGCTGGTCGCCGGGCTGCGGGTGCTGGACGAGTCGCGCAACCCGGCCGCGCCGGGGATCGACGTCCCGGGCACGGTCCTGTCCGTCCTCGGTGTGGGGGCGCTGACCTTCGCGCTCATCGAGGGCGGCTCCCGCGGCTGGACCTCGCCGGTGATCCTGGGCGGCTTCGCCGTCGCGGTGGTGCTGCTGGCCGCGTTCGTCGTCGTCGAAGGACGCGGTCCGGCGCCGATGTTGCCGCTGCGGCTGTTCCGTCAGCGGCTGTTCACGGTCTCCAACACGGCGATGGCCGTGGTGGGGTTCGCGCTCATGGGCTCGTCCTTCTTCTTCTCCCAGTTCTTCGTCCACGTCCAGGGCAGTTCGATCCTGCGCGCCGGCGTGCAGACCCTGCCCGCGACCCTGGCCATGGTGGTCGTCAGCCCGTACGCGGGCCGGCTCGCCGCCAGGTACGGCTTCCGGATCGTGGTCACCACCGGCCTGGCGCTGGCCGGGCTCGGGCTGGTGGCGCTGGGCTTCGTGCACGCCGACACCGGCTACGGCAACGTGTGGTGGCGGCTGGCCGTCGCCGGCGTCGGGTTCGCCCTGACCATGTCCCCGCTGACCGGGGCCGCCATCCAGGCGGTCGGCCCGCAGGAGGGCGGCCTGGCCTCGGGCGTCAGCAGCACCACCCGGCAGATCGGCGCGGTGCTCGGCGTGGCGGTGCTGGGCGCGGTCGTCCGCACGCGGGAGTCCGGCGGCGCGTCGTTCGAGGCCGGGCTCGGCGGCGCCTTCGTCGTGGCCGGCGTCGTCACAGTGGTCTGCGCGGTGTTCACCGGCCTGTGGCTGACGCGGTCCAAAGCCGCCCGGGGTTAGGTGGTCTCGGGGCGGGTGGCCTTGCCGTCCAGCCAGAGGGTGTCGGACTCGTCGCGGTGGGAGCCGTCGGTGCCGACGTGCTTGGCGTCGATCTTCGGGCCCTTCTTGATCACGTGGACGAGGGCCATGGCGTGGCCGCGGCCGAGGTCGTAGTCCTGCTTGAGCCAGTCGATGATCGTCCCGGCCTTGGTGGAGGGGGCGTCGAAGCCACGTTCCTGGGCCAGCGCGATGAACTGGCGGGGCGTCAGCCCGGTCTTCTCTTCGATGTTGTCCAGATACGCCTGGAACGACATGGCGTTCTCCCTCCGTCGTGGCACGTTGCGGCCTTAGTGTCCCATTGATGGCGGTTCGCCGTTCCAGTGCGGGGGCTGTTCTCAGTAGTGTCGAGGAGTGCAGATGGACGAGCGCGAACTGAGCTCCCCTTGGGAAGGGGTCCTGGTCACTCCGGGTTCGGCCGGCCGTACGGGCGTCCTCGTGCTGGCGGGGTCGAGCGGGCGGATCGAGCGTGACCGGGCCCGCCTCCTCGCCGGGGAGGGGATGACCGCGCTGTCGATCCGGTGGTTCGGGGGCCCGGGGCAGTCGCCCGGCATCTGCGAGATCCCGCTGGAGACGTTCGTGTCGGCCGTCGATCTGCTGGAATCCACCGGGGTCCGGCGGATCTGCGTGCTGGGCATGTCGAAGGGGGCCGAGGCCGCGCTGCTGACCGCCGTCCGGGACCGGCGGGTCGGCGGGGTGGTGGCGCTGTCGCCGACCTCGGTCGTGTGGGGGAACGTCGGGCCGGGGTCCGACGGGGAGAAGCGTCCCTACCGGTCGTCCTGGACGTGGCGGGGGAGCCCGCTGCCGTTCGTCCCGTACGACGACGACTGGGCCGAGGTCGAGCCGGAGCACGGCCCGCTGGCCCTGCGCGCCCTGTACGAGCTCAGCGAGCGCACGTTCGCCGGCCTGCTGCCGGCCGCGGCGATCCCGATCGAGGAGGCGGCGGCCGACGTGCTGCTGGTGGCGGGCGGCGATGACGCCATGTGGCCGTCCGTGCCGTTCGCCGGGCGGCTGGCCGCCCGCCGTCGTGCCGCCGGTCGTACGGTCCGGCTGGTCAGCCGGGCCGAGGCCGGTCACCGTCCGCGCCTGCCGGGGGAGGGGCCCGCTCCCGAGTCACCCGACTTCCTCTACGGCGGCGACCCGGCCGCCGACGCCCGGCTCGGCGCCGACGCCTGGCCGCACATCCTCGATCTGCTGCACGGCTGACCGCGATCTGCTGGTGTGGTACGTTTTCTGGCGCATCGACCCGAGGAGGTGAGACCGATCAACGTTGTGACAGGTCGGGGCTCCCTCGCGCGCATCGCCTAGGGAGCGCCCGCACGAGGCCCCCCGAAAGGCTTTCGACGCGCATGCGTTTCACCTCTCAGACGTCGTCCGACGGCGTCACCGCACGATCCTTCACCCTCGGCGAGATCCCCGGCGTGCTGTGGACCCCGCGGCACGCCGAACCCCGCGGCCTGGTCCTGATCGGGCACGGTGGCGGGCAGCACAAGCAGGCCCCGGGCGTCGTCGGACGCGCCCACCGGCTGGCGGCCGAACGCGGCTTCGCGGCGGCGGCCATCGACGCGCCGGCCCACGGCGACAGGCCCAGGAGCGCCGAGCACGAGCGCGTCATCACCGCGATGCGGGACCGGATGGCCGGCGGGGGCGACCCCACCCCGCTGCTGGCCGAGCTCCACACGTCGCTGGCCGCCCAGACCGTCCCGGAGTGGCGCTCGGTCCTGGACGCGCTCGGCGACCAGGGGCCGGTGGGTTACTGGGGCTTGTCGCTGGGCTGCGCCCTGGGGATGCCGCTGGTGGCCGCCGAGCCGCGGATCGGCGCGGCGGTGCTGGGCCTGAGCGGCACCTCGCTTGCCTCGGCCGAGGCCGCCGCCGGGATCACCGTCCCGGTGCGGTTCCTCCTCCAGTGGGACGACGAACGGGTGCCCCGGGCCGAGGCCCTGGCCCTGTTCGACGCGCTGTCCTCGGCCGAGAAGACGCTGCACGCCAACCCCGGCGGGCACGGCGACGTACCGGACTTCGAGCTCGACGACGCCCTGCGCTTCCTCGCCGACCGGCTGCGCTGAGCCTCCGTACGACGGGAGGCCGTCCGCCGGGCGGCCCCCGAATCCCGTTGCGGCCTGGTGATCGTTGCTCCCGGCCCGCCGGGACCTCGGCGTGTCGTTCTGCGGCGTGGGAAGGGTGGGTCAGGGGCCGCCGGCGATCTCCACGACGGCGTGGCGGTGGTGTTCGTCGGTGACGTGGGTGAGCAGGTAGTGGGCCAGGTCGGCGCGGGAGATCGAGCTCGCCTTGGCCAAGGGGCCGTTCAGGGCGGTTCGGTAGCGGCCGGTCAGGGGGCCGTCGGTGAGCATCGGCGGGCGCACGATCGTCCAGTCGATGTCGTGGGCGGCGGTGACGGCGGCCTCCATGCGTTCCATGTCGGCGTAGCCGTGCCGGTAGAGGCGCTGGATGACGAAGCGGGTGACCAGGCGGCGGCCCAGCGGCGTGCCCGGCGGGATCTCCAGGCCCGCCGACGACAGGCACAGCAGACGGCGCACCCCGCCCTCGCGCATGGCGGCGACGACGTTGGCGGTGCCCTGGGAGTAGACGGTGGTGGGATTGCCGCGGTCGGTGCTGCCCAGGCACGACAGCACGGCCTCGTTCCCGGCGACGGCCGCCCGCCAGGGGCCGGGGGCGAGCACGTCGCCGCCGATCACCCGCACCCGATCGGCCGAAGGGACGCGGGCGGGGTCACGGGCCAGGACGGTGACGTCGTGCCCGGCGGCGACCGCCTGCTCGACCACCTGGCGTCCGGTGCCGCCGGTCGCGCCGAGGACCATGAGCTTCATGCCGCACCGGCCAGCGCCCGTACGACCGCCGCGGTGATCTCGCGCTGGCCCTCGATGCTCAGGTGCACGCCGTCGTCGAGGAAGTGGTGGTCCTCGGAGACGGCGAGCCTGGTGTCCACGGTGAGCTCGGGACGGCCCAGCAGGTGGTCGGAGGTGACGTCGAGATCCTTGGCGGCCCAGCTGATGCCGGCCCGCCGGAAGTGCGGGTAGGCGGCGGCGCGCGGCTCGTCGACGGGGCTGGGGGTGAGCCAGACCCAGCGGACGGGCCCCCGCTCCTGGGCCAGGTCGTGCAGCATGGCCAGGTTGCGTTCGGTCTCGGCGGCGCTGACCAGGGTCGGCGCGCCGGGGGCCAGGTGCTGGGCGTCGTTGGCGCCGATCATGCACAGCACCAGGTCGGGCCGCTGGAAGCCGAGGGCGGGGAGCTGGGTGAGCGCCTGGGTGGTGGTGCTGCCGGTGATCGCCAGATTGGTGAAGCGGACGGCGTCGCCGGGGCGGCACAGCGCGACGAGCCGGCCCAGGATCTCGAACCAGGACAGGCGGTCGGCGGTGGTGCTCTCGCCGATGGCGACGACGTGGAAGGCGTCCCGGGGGCCGTCGGCGCCCTCGGCGTGCAGGGGCAGCCGGTCGACGGCGTCGGCGAGGCCGGGCCGGGCCAGCAGCGTCGCGGCGGCCTGCCGGGCCTGGCGGTCGAAGCCGTCCAGCAGGGAGCGGTAGGCGTCGGCGTCCAGGCCGAACAGGGCGGCGACGCGGGCCTCGTCCGCGCCGATCAGGTAGGGCAGGGCGCCGGGCCGCTGGAACCGGACGAGCCGCTCGGTCATCGGGTCGATCATGACATGGCCTCCGTCTGGACGGTGGGTGCGAGGGACGGGAGGAGCGCGGCGTTCATCCGGAGACCCGTCCGCCGGTGAGGTCGAGGGTCGCACCGGTCACCCAGGCGGCGGCGGGCGAGGCGAGGTAGAGGACGGCCTGGGCGACGTCGGCGGGGTGGCCGACGCGGCCGAGCGGGAACGTCGCGGCGAGCTGGGCGAGCCGCTCGGCGGGCAGGGCGGCGAGCTTGTCGTTGAGCACGGCCGAGGGCGCCAGGCAGTTGACCCGGACGCCGTCGCCGCCCACCTCGGCGGCCAGATGCCGGGCGAACATGACGACGCCCGCCTTGGCCGCCGCGTAGGCGGCGTTGGCGCCCCCGGGCCGGCGGCCCGCGGTGGACGACATCAGGATGATCGACCCGGCGCGCCGCTCCAGCATGCCCGGCAGGAACTCGTGGACGGTGAGGAACACCGAGGTCAGGTCGGACTCCAGGACGGCGCGCCAGCGGCCCGGGTCGAGCCCGGCGGTCGGCGCGGGCGCGCCCTGCCCTCCGGCGAACGGCGCGAGGATCTCCACCGGCCCCAGCGCGGCCTCGACCTCGGCGCGGATGCGGGCCAGGACGGCGGTGTCGGTCACGTCGCCGGGCGCGGCCAGCGCCTGGCCGCCCTCGCCGGTGATCGAGGCGACGACGTGGGCCACCGCCTCGGTGTCGCGGCCGGTGACCGCGACCTTGACGCCGTTGGCGGCCAGCGCGTGGCACGTGGCCGCGCCGATGCCGCGCGAACCGCCGGTGACGAGGGCGACCTTGCCCTCCAGTCCTGGATGCCTGGGCCAGTCGGTCCGATCGGTGGTCATCTCGGTAGCCATCGCATATTGCTTCTCTCTAGAGAAAGGTTCACTCTTGTGAAAGGTTCTGTGCGGAGTACAGTATGCGCTGTGTCCGCGTCCCGCAACCGCCCGATGGGCGTCGCCTTCCTGCTCGCGCAGCTCGGCGCGCACGCCGCCGGCCGCTTCGCCGCACGGGTCGCCGAGCTCGGCCTGTCGCCGTCCGACGTCGGGCTGCTGCGGATGATCGCCTTCCAGCCCGGCCGCAGCCAGCAGTCGCTCGCCGCCGATCTCGGCGTCGTGCCGAGCCGGGTCACCGCGCTGCTCGACCCGCTGGACCGGGCGGGCCTGGTGGAGCGGCGCCGGTCGGCCGGCGACCGTCGCAACCACGAGCTGCACCTGACCGAGCAGGGCGCGCGGGTCATGGAGGACATCAAGAGGACCGCGATGGCGCACGAGGCCGACGTGACCTCCGCCCTCAGCCCCGACCAGCGCGGGCAGCTGCTCGCCCTGCTGGAGCTGATCGCCGCCGACCAGGGCCTGACCCCCGGCGTGCACCCCGGCTACCGCCGCTCCTGACGCCCGCCCCGGCCCGTGGCGGGCCGTAGGTCCCCGCGCGATGGGACCTACGGCTCTGGCAGCCGCATCCGCGCAGGCCGGAGGCTGGGTGCATCACCACCGGATGCGAAGAAGGTGTTCACGAATGAGGCACAGGCCCATCGCCCTTGACGCCGACGACGTTCAGGTCAGGATCCGCGGCGGCGGCGTGCGCGCGGCCGACGTGCGGCGTGCCCGGCACACCGTGGCCGACCTGACCCGGCTCGCCCACGAGCCGGTGCTCGGGGCGACGGTCAAGCTCGCCGCCACAACGGAGGTCGCGGGTGAGCGGCGTACCGCCGAGGCCGTGGTGGACGTCCAGGGCCGGCTCGTCAGGGCCCGGGCCGGCGCCGACTCCACCCGCGCGGCCATCCACCTGCTGGGCGACCGGCTGCGGACGCGGCTGCTGGAGACCAGCAGGGACTGGGAGAACCGGCGCGGACGCCACCCCCGGCCGCCTCACCCCGCCCCGCCCGCCGGGGAACGCCGGATCGTGCGCACTTTCACGGCCGCCCGCGCCGTGCCCGACGAGGCGGCGGTGGACATGGAGGACCTCGACTACGACTTCCTGCTGTTCACCGAGACCGCGACCGGCCAGGACAGCGTGATCTACCGCACCGAGGACGGCTACCGGCTCGCCCAGCTCGACCCCGGGCCCGGCCTGCCGACGCCGACCTGCGCGGCGATCTCGGTCAGCCCGCTGCCCGCCCCCCGCCTCACCACCGGGCAGGCCCTCGACCGGCTGGAGCTGACCGGCTTCCCGTTCGTCTTCTACGCCGACGCCGGAACCGGAGCGGGCTGCCTGCTCTACCGCCGTGACGACGGCGACCACGGCCTGGTCACCACGGCGCACGAAGGCTGACCACCGCGCCGCCCCCGGACCGCGCCGCCCTGGATCGGGGGCGGCGCGGACCGCCTCAGCGGGCGGCCGCGCGGGCGGCGTCGAAGTCGTCGGCCTCGAAGGCCACCACGGCCCGCCGGGTCGCCGCCGCCAGTTTCGACCCGGTCGCGGTACGGATCACGATGGACCGCCCGTCGAGACAGAAGTTCACCGGCTGGACGGCGGGCAGGGCGCGCTCGGTGAACACGATCCGCCCGATGGGCACCGAGGACGGCAGCAGGAAGCACTCCTCCTCGGAGAGCACCTGAAGTCCGGACGAGTCGAGCCGCATGGTCTCCAGGATCCCGGTCCGGCCCCCGCCCCCGGCAGGGACGAAAGTCCCATCTTCCACCGCAGGCCGGCCCTCGGCCGCACGCGCCCGGATGTCCCGTCCGGGACCTTCGGCCCTTCAACTGCGGACGTTCGCCCCGGTGAACGGCCCGGCCGCGCTCCTAGCCTGAGATCCGGCCCGCGATCGCGGGTACGTTCCCCCTGGGACTGTGGAGGTCACATGTTGTCCCCGGAATCCGCCGCCGTCGTCCGCGCCACGCTGCCCGTCGTCGGCGCCTCGCTCGACGCCATCACCGAGCGGTTCTACGCGACGATGTTCGCCGACCGGCCCGAACTGCTGGACGGCCTGTTCAACCGCGGCAACCAGGCCAGCGGCGAGCAGCGCAAGGCGCTGGCGGCCTCCGTCGCCGCCTTCGCCACCATGCTCCTGGACCACCCCGGCCAGCGCCCCGACCACCTGCTCGCGCGCATCGCGCACAAGCACACCGCGGTCGGCGTCACCGACGACCAGTACGTGATCGTCCACAAGTACCTGTTCGGCGCGATCGCCGAGGTGCTGGGCGAGGCCGTCACCCCGCAGGTCGCCGCCGCCTGGGACGAGGTCTACTGGCTGATGGTCGGCGCCCTGATCGCGATGGAGGCCCGCATCTACGCCGAGGCCGGCGCCGTCGAAGGCCGCACGTGGCGGCGCTGGCGGGTGGCCGGTCGCCGCGAGGAGACGCCCGACGTCGCCTCCTTCCTGCTCAGCCCGATCGGCGAGGAGCCGCCGCCGCCCGCCCGCCCCGGCCAGTACGTCAGCGTCCAGGTCGAGATGCCCGACGGCGTGCGCCAGCTCCGCCAGTACACGCTGTCCAACGCCGGCGACGGCCTGCGCAGGATCACCGTCAAGCGCGTGGACGACGACCCCGCGGGCGAGGTGTCCACCCTGCTGCACGCCACCGTGCGCCAGGGCGACGAGCTCACCCTGTCGGCGCCCTTCGGCGACGTGACGCTGGACGACTCCGAGGCGCCCCTGGTCCTGGTGAGCGCAGGCATCGGCTGCACCCCCATGGTGGCCATGCTCGACCACCTGGCCGCCACCGGCTCGCGCCGCCGCGTCCTGACCCTGCACGCCGACCGCTCGCCCGACCGGCACGCGCTGCGCGAGGACATGGCCCGCCTGGCCCCCGAGCACGTCTTCTGGTACGAGCACGGCGCCCAGGTCGCCGACCGCGACGGCCTGATGGACCTCGGCGACGTCCCGATCCCGCAGGGCGCGGTGGCCTACCTGTGCGGGCCGCTGCCGTTCATGCGCGAGGCGCGCGCCGCGCTGCTGAGGGCGGGCGTGGCGGCGCGCGACGTGCGCTACGAGGTCTTCGGCCCCGACCTGTGGCTGGCCGCCGGCTGACGCCCCCGGCGATCAACCCGCGATCCACCCTCGATCCACCCTCGATCCACGTGAGGAGCATTGACATGAGCGCTGTCCGAGGCGCGGCGAGGGCGCTGCTGGGCGCCGCCGGCGCCGCGATGGTGGCCGCCGGGCCCGTCATGGCCGCCCGGGGCCTCCAGGCACGCGGCGAGATCCGGGACGAGCTGCGCCGCCAGGCCATCAGCTTCCCCGGCAAGGGACTGCCCGCCGAGCTCGCCGCCCACCAGGGCCGCGACGTGCTGACCGGCCCGCAGGCCAGGGCCTACGCCCAGGTGATCGGCCGCAACGTGCTGACCGCCACCGGCGGCCGGACGTACGCGCAGGTCAGCGCCGAGCTGTTCGCGGCGGGCGACGAGGACGCCGAGCTGGAGAGCCTGCGGCAGACCGCCTTCACCGGCCAGATGTTGCGCGCCTCCCTGCTCAACGCCTACCAGGCCTGGCAGCTCGGCAACCTGGTCATCGGCCTGGGCGGGCTGCTGACCGTCACCGGCGCCGCCCTGCTGGCCACCGGCGCCACCCTCGCCGGCGACGAGTGAGGGGGAGGCGGACCATGCGACCGGCGACGTCCGGAACGACACAGCTGGAGGACTGTGTGCTGTCCATCGGCCATCACTTCACCGAGACCTTCCACGCCGAGCACCGCGAGGTCAGGGACCTGCTGCTCGCGCTGATCGACGCCTTCCGGACCGGCGCGGCGGCGCGGGTCGGGGAGCTGGTGGAGGCCCTGTCGGCGGCCGTCGGGCCGCACTTCCGCTACGAGGAAGAAGCCATGTATCCCGGCCTGAGATCCGTCTTCGGCGCGCACTACGTGGACAAACTGCTCAGCGATCACGACGACACGATCCGCAACATCCGCGAGCTGACCGAGCTGGCCGACCTGGCCGCGATCGACGGCCTGGGCGAGCTCGACGAGAACCAGGCCGCCTGGGGCATCGCCCTGGTCCGGGAGATCCTGCCGCACGTCGGCGACTGCGACGGCCTGTCCCTCATGGTCGAGACGCTGCCCGAGGACGACGTCGTGCACATCCTGGCGACCCGCGAGGTGGCCAGGGAGATCAACGCCGACGTGCTCACCTGGGCCGGGACGCTGCGGGCGCGACGTGTCTGAGGCCGTGACCGAGGCCGTGACCGAGGCCGCGCTCCCCGTCCTGATCCAGGGCGGCATGGGCGTCGGGGTGTCCGGATGGCGGCTGGCGCGCGCGGTGGCCCGTACCGGGCAGCTCGGCGTGGTGTCGGGCACCGCCCTGGACGTCACCCTGGCCCGCCATTTGCAGCGCGGCGACCCCGGCGGCCACCTGCGCCGGGCGCTGGCCTGCTTCCCCATCCCCGGGATCGCCGAACGGGTGCTCGGACGCTACTTCGTGCCCGGCGGGATCGCGCCCGGCACTCCGTACCGGCCGGTGCCCCGGCTCGGGCTGCGGCCCAGCAGGGCCCGCGACGAGCTGGCCGTGGTCGCCAACTTCGCCGAGGTCTTCCTGGCCAAGCAGGGCCACGACGGGCCGGTCGGCGTCAACTACCTGGAGAAGATCCAGCTCGCCACGCCCGCCGCCGCGTACGGCGCGATGCTGGCCGGCGTCGACTACGTGCTGATGGGCGCCGGCATCCCGGCGGAGATCCCCGCGCTGCTCGACGCCTTCGCCGCGCACCGCCCGGCCGAGATCACCGTCACGGTCGCCGAGGCGGGAGAGGCCCGCCACACGACCGGACTCGACCCGGCCGCGCTGTGGCCCGCGCCCGCCGAGCCGCTGCGGCGCCCCAAACTGCTGGCGATCGTCTCCTCCCACGTGCTGGCCCTCTACCTGGCCCGCTCGCCCGTGACCAGGCCCGACGGGTTCGTCCTGGAGTCGCCGGTGGCCGGCGGGCACAGCGCGCCGCCGCGCGGCCGGCTGCTGCTGGACGAGCGCGGCGAACCCGTCTACGGGCCGCGCGACGAGGCCGACACCGCCAAGGTCGCCGCGCTCGGGCTGCCGTTCTGGCTGGCCGGCGGGTACGCCGTCCCCGGCGGCGCGGCCGGAGCGCGGGCCACCGGGGCCACCGGCATCCAGGTCGGGACGGCGTTCGCCCTGTGCCGGGAATCGGGCCTGGACGACGGCCTGCGGCGGCGCATGCTCAGCCGGGCACGCCGGGGCGCGCTGGAGGTCCGCAACGACCCGCGTGCCTCGCCCACCGGCTTCCCGTTCAAGGTCGCGAGCCTGCCCGGCACCCTGTCGGAGCCCGAGGTGCACGACCGGCGTCCGCGGCTGTGCGACCTGGGCTACCTGCGCACCCCGTACGCCAGGCCCGGCGGCGCGATCGGCTACCGCTGCCCCGCCGAACCCGTGGACGCCTACGTCCGCAAGGGCCGGCCCGCCGAGGAGGCCGAGGGCCGCCAGTGCCTGTGCAACGGGCTGACCGCCGCCATCGGCCTGGGCCAGCGCCGCGCCGACGGCTACCACGAGCCCGCCCTGCTCACCCTGGGCCAGGACCTCGGCTTCCTGGACGGCCTGCCCGACGACCACTCGGCCGCCGACGTCGTGGACCACCTCCTGCGAGGAGCACCCGCATGACCGCCCCACCCGGCCGCGGGCCGCTGCGCCGGGTCCGGCGCGACGTCGCCGCGAGCCCGTTCATCGTGATCTGGGAGGCCACCCGCGCCTGCGCGCCGGCCTGCCTGCACTGCCGCGCCGAGGCCGTGCCCGACCGGAACCCGGCGGAGCTGGGCACGGAGGAGGCGTACCGGCTCGTGCGCCAGGTGGCGGACTTCGGCGCGCCCCCGCCGCCGTTCACCGCGCTGCGCGACCCCGACCGGCTGGGCGGGCGGTGCGGGGCGTGCGAGTTCCGCACGATCTGCGGCGGCTCCCGCTCACGCGCCTACGCCTGCTCCGGCGACGTGCTCGGCGAGGAGCCGTGGTGCGCCTACGAGCCGGGCAGCTTCCCCTGCCAGAAGGAACCGGCCGCCCATGTTTGAGAGGAGAAGGGCCGGCGGGCTGGCCGCGCCCTACGACACGATGCTGGCCGCGTACGCCGCCGCGCTGGCCGGCTCGCCGCTGGCCGCCTCCAGCCGGGCCAGCTACCTGCGCCGGGTCGGCCGCTACCTGACGTGGGTCGCCGCCGCCTCGGCCCGCGGCCTGCTGGCGGGCGAGCCGCTGGCCGACACGACCGAGGCCGTCCGCACCGCGCACGCCTACCACGGCGAGCTGGACGGCCGCTACGCCGCCAGCACGATCAACAGCACCCTGGCCGCCCTGGAGGACTTCTACGCCCGCCTCCACCTCGGCGCGACCGGCATCCCCCGCCGCCAGGCCGCCGGAGAGCGGGTGGGCGCGCGATGACCTGGTGGTCGGTGGTGCGTTTCCTGCACGTGCTCGGGGCCGCGCTGTGGGTCGGCGGCCAGCTCGCGGTCTCCCTCGTGCTGCTGCCCCTGGCCCGCCGCCTGCTCGACGAGGAGCGCCGCGCCCGGATGCTCGACGCCGTCGGACGCCGTTTCGGCCTGCTCACCGCCGCCCTGTTCCTGCCCCTCCAGCTCGCCACCGGCCTGGCCATCGCCTGGCACAAGGGCGTCACCTGGGCCTCGCTCACCGAACCCGGCTACGGCCGCGTCCTGGCCGCCAAACTGCTGCTCTTCTGCGCCGTCATGGCCGCCGCCGCGCTGCACGGCTGGGCCGCGGCCCACGCCCGCCCCCGCCTGGCCCGCGCGATGGCTGTCAGCGCGCTGGCGGGGTCGATCGGCGTGGTCCTGCTGGCCGCCGCGCTGCCCGCCACCTGATCATGGCCGATCGGACGTACGGAAAGGGACTTTGGTCCCTGACGGCGGCACGGCCGGCAGCGGGACTGACCCGCTCCGGAGGCGCGCGCCGGTCAGCCGGTCGTCGCGGGCGACGGGCCGGGCGTGATGCGGTCCCAGGCGGCCATCGGCAGCATGATGACGGCCGCCGGGAACAGGCCGTGCTCCTCGTGGTCGATGTGCCAGTGGAGACGGTCGAGGGCGTCCAGCACGGCGGGCCAGTCGGGCGCGGCCGGGTCGACCGCGCCGAGGATGCCGTGGATGTCGGCGTGCTCGGCGCACAGCCGCTCCACCTCCTCGGCCAGCGACCCTTCGGCGCGCAGCTCGGCGAACAGCCCGCTCTCCTCGGCGTCGGTGTGCGGGACGAGCCCGGCCATCAGCTCCTCCAGCAGTGACACGGCCTGGCCGTGACGCAGCTCCCCGATGGCGCGGCGCAGCGCCCCAGCGCACTCCTGGATGTCCCAATGCTCCTGGGACAGGCGGCCGATCAGCGGAAACTCCCGGCAGCCGCAGTAATTGCACATGGTCACGTCCTTACAGGAGGGTTGCTTGCCGAGGACGACAGCCGGAGCGCACACCTGCGCGTCCTGCTCCTCAGGCCGCCCTGGCCTCCACCCTTCCCGGCGGGACGCCGCCCCGGTCAGGGCCGAAAGTCCCGCATCGGCCAGGCCCTCCGTCGGGAAAACCACGTGACGGGCGCCGTCGGCGTCGGGGACGATCATGGTCATGGGGTATGACGAGCTGGTGGCGGAGGCGTCGTCGGCGGCGATCGAGGGCTGGGACTTCGCCTCCCTGCGCGGCCGGGTCGTCGAGGAGCCGCTGCCCTGGAGCTACGAGCGGCTGCTGCGGGAACGGCTGCCCGGCGCGGGCTCGCTGCTGGACCTGGGGACCGGCGGCGGCGAGTTCCTGTCCGGGCTCGGGCCGCTGCCGCCGCGCACCGCGGCCACGGAGGGCCACCCGCCCAACCTGCCGGTCGCCCGCCGCCGTCTGGAGCCGCTGGGCGTCGAGGTGGCCGTGGTCCGGGAGGACGACGTGCTGCCGTTCCCCGGCCGGGCGTTCGACGTGGTGGCGAACCGGCACGAGTCGTACGACCCGCGCGAGGTCCGCCGCGTACTGGCCGAGGACGGGGTCTTCGTCACCCAGCAGGTGGGCGGCCGCGACCTCGAAGACCTCAACCGGGCCCTGGACGCGCCGCCGCTCGCGTACCGCGGGTGGGGCCTCGCCCGTGCCGCCGCCGGTCTGGCCGAGGCGGGGCTCACCGTGACGTGGAGCGCGCAGGCGCGGGTGCGGACGGTGTTCCACGACGTCGGGGCGCTCGTGCTGTTCCTGCGGATGGTGCCCTGGCAGGTCCCCGGCTTCGACGCCGTCCGGTACGGCCACCGCCTGCGCGCCCTGCACGAGCGGATGGCAGACGGCCGCCCCCTGACGGCGTACGCCCACCGCTTCGCCCTGCTGGCCCGCCGGTCTACCGGAAGCGGGGGCGCGGAGGGACGGTGACGGGTCGTCCCGTCCGGGCTGACTCGTAGGCGGCTTCGACCAGGGCGACCGCCGCCGCCGCCGCGTCGTCGCCCGGCGCGTGGTTGGGGCCCCGGCCCGCGATCAGCTCTCCGAACGCCTCCACCGGCGCGTGCTTGGCCCACGCGGCGTGGCTCGGATCGGGGGACAGGCGGATCCGGGCGCCGTCGGGCGGGGGGACGGGCGCGGGCCCGCGCCGGCAGCTCGCGCTCCCGCGCGGCCACCTGACCGGCGGGGACGCGCCGCACCTGAGGTCCGGCCGGAACGAGCACGGGCTCATTCTCACATGCTCCACGCCTCGTGGATCGTGGTGACGGCCGAGGAGACGGGCCGCCCGCCGGGCCGCGTGACGGCCGGAGCGCCCGGCACGGGCACGCCGTCGACGGTGATCGAGGCGTGCTCGCAGGGGATGATCTGCATCGACAGCCCGTGGCTGACGCCCAGCAGCGGGAAGTCGGCCATCGCGAACGGCCTGGCGTCCAGCGGCCCGGTGATGGCGACCGCCAGCCCGGCCGCCGTGGCGTGCGCGCCCGTGGCGGGGTCGACGCGCAGCTCCACGTCCGCCCGTTCCACCCGCGCGACGGGCCAGGACGGCAGCGCCGTGGCCTCGTCGAAGTGCCGGACGAAGTGCTCCTCGATCCACGTCCCCAGCCGGAGGTCGTCGCCGACGACGCGCAGCCCGGCGGGCGTCCACACCACCAGGACGGCCCCGGCGCCGTGCGTGGACCAGTCCACCTGCCACAGGGAGGCGTACCCGGTGGGGGTGTCGCCGTCGTACAGGGTGACGTACGGGTTGGCCCCGGCGAGCAGTGGCCGGCGGGTCAGGTAGGCGCTCGCGGGCGTGCTTTCACTGGTGCTGAGCATGAACCGATCATGGACGCTCGCACCCCTCGCGGGCCAGCCCGTTGCGGGATTCCGCAACCCGTCCCGTCTGAGTAGGGCGGTACTCATGCCCTCCCGCCGCCCAGGGCGCAGCCTTCAAGGGACGGAACGCACGACGGAAGGGAGCAGGCGATGCGTGAGGGCGTACATCATCGGCGGATCGGCCGCAGGGCGCTGCTGGCGGTGATCATGGTCGTGTCGGTCGCCGTGCCCGTGTGGTCGGCGGCGGCGCCGGCCTCCGGAGCCGTGGCGGCACGCGAGCGGACGCTCGCCGAGCCCTGGTCCTACCTGTTCGAGATCCGCCGGCGCTTCCCCGCGCCGGAGAAATGCGTGGACGTCGACAACGGCTACACCTTCGACGGCGCCAACGTGAAGCAGTGGGAGTGCGTCGACGTCCCGCAGCAGCACTGGCAGTACCAGCGGGCGGCGCCCGGGAGCGAGTGGTTCTTCCTGCGCGCCCAGCACAGCGGCAAGTGCCTCGACGTCGACAACGGCTACACCTTCGACGGCGCCAACGTGAAGCAGTGGCAGTGCGTCGACGTCCCGCAGCAGTTGTGGCGCTGGAAGTACGCCTACACCGACGCGTGGTGGAACACCTTCTACTTCCTGGAGAACCAGAAGAGCGGCAAGTGCCTCGACGTCGACCACGGCTGGACCCACAACGGCGCCAACATCCAGCAGTGGACCTGCGACGAATACGCCGGCCAGCAGTTGTGGTACTTCCGGCCCGTGTGACCGGGCCGGGCGTCCGCGAGGCCGCCCCGGGGCCGTCCGGCCGGCCTCGCGTCCGGACGTGGCCGGCGGGATGTTGTGGTTGACGCGGAAGAGCTGGGCCGGGTCGTACCGGGCCTTGAGCGCGGCCAGCCGCCGGTGGTCCTCCTCGGAGTAGGCCCGCCTGACCCGCTCCGGGGCCGAGTCGTGGTCGAACAGGAACCCCGGCAGCATGGCGCCGGTGTCCCAGGGCCGCAGCCGGTCCAGCACCTCGTCGGCGGCCTCGCGCGCGGCCCCGGCCTGTCCGGGCGGGGCCGGCAGCCGCATCCACAGCAGATAGGCCGCGCCCCGGGTGCCGACCGGGTGCGGACGGCCCGGCGGACGATCGAGTGCCCCGCCCAGGTGACGGAGCTGGATGCCGGGGGACGGGCCGTCCGCCCGCGCGGGGTCGATGAACGAGGCCAGCTCCGCCGCGGCGTCGTCGTCCAGGTCGCGCAGCAACGCGCTGCGCAGGTGAGCCGAGACCGGGTGCCGGGGGTCCTGGTAGATCCCGGTGACGCTCGGGTACGGCATGGCCGCGCAGGTGTCCTTCTCCGGGCCGAGCGCGCGCAACGGCGCCACCAGGCGGGCGCCCAGCTCCTCGCCCCCGACGCAGAGCGTCCGCACCTGCACCATCGAGCGGCCCCGGAACGCCTCCGGCAACTGCGGCACGTCGGGGAAGCGCACGAGCGTCACGGAGGACGACATCTCCTCCGGCTGCTCCCTGGCCCAGGCAAAGTAGGAGCGGAGCAGGCGGGCGGTGTGCACGGGGTCCTCGCCCGGGTAGTACAGCTCGCCGCCGTGGACGGTGCGCAGCGGCAGCAGCTCGATCTCGGCCGCGACGACGACGCCGAAGTTGCTCTTGCCGCCCCGCACCGCCCAGAACAGGTCGGGCTCCCGGTCGGGCGAGACGGTCCGCAGCAGGCCGTCGGCGGTGACGACGTCGAGCGAGCGGACGCGGTCGGCGGCGAAGCCGTACGTGCGGGCGGCCAGCGGGAGGCCGCCGCCGGTCAGGAAGCCCATCACGCCGACCTCGCCGGACGATCCGCACAGCGGCGCGAGCCCGTGCCCGGCCGCCGCGGTGATCACCTCGCTCCAGCGCAGCCCCGCGCCGATCCGCGCGGTGGCGGCGTCCGGGTCCACCGACAGCTCGCGCAGCCCGCCGGTGGCGATGAACACGGCTCCGTCGGCCGGCACCGACTTGCCGTGCCCGGTGGACTGCACCGCGACCGGCCGTCCGGTCCGGGCCGCGTACCGGACGGCGGTGGCCACGTCGTCGGCGTCGGCGGCGAGCACGACGACCGCGGGCCGGTGCTCGACCGTCAGCAGCCAGCCCGAGCAGGCGTCCTCGAAGCCGTCGTCGCCCGGGTGGAGTGTGCGGCCCCGGATCCGCGCGTCCAGGCCCGTCAGGTCGTGCGCGTCCGCGCCGCCGGGGGCGGACACGGTCGTGACGGGGGTCGTCCGGTCGTCGGTCGGGGTGTTCGGCATGTCGGTTCCGTCTCCCTTGATAGTTGGTCGTGCCAACGTTGGCGCGGCCAACAATACAGACAATCGTGGGTTGTGCCAACGACTTGTTAGATTGCCTCTGTGAACACCCCGGAGACGAGGCCGCCGGAGCGGCTGCGCGCGCTGCCGAGCAGGCTGACCAACCATGCGGCGCTGACCGCCAACCGGATCGTGGACCAGGCGTTCGCCCAGGCCCATCTCCGGCGCTACCACTACGCGCTGCTGGCCGCTCTGGAGGAGTACGGCCCGGCCAGCCAGGCCGACCTCGGCCGGCGTACCGGCATCGACCGCAGCGACGTGGTGGCGACCGTCAACGACCTGGCCGGACGCGACCTCGTCGAACGCGCGCCCGACCCCGAGGACCGCCGACGCAACGTCGTCACCATCACGGCGGAGGGCCGCGAACGGCTGGACGAGCTCGACCGCCTGCTGGCCCGCGCCCAGGACGAGTTCCTCGCCCCGCTGCCCCCCGCCGACCGCCGCCAGTTGATCGACCTGCTCACCCGCCTGGCCGAGCACCACGGCGGCCACCCCGTGTGACCCGGCCCCGACGGTGTCGACGAGGCGGGCGGCCGAGTCACGCGGGCGAGGTCCGCGGTCGTCGCGCCGACCGGAAGAGCGCCACCGGGACCAGCGTGATCAGGCACAACCCGAGGGCCCACCAGAAGGCGGTGCCGTAGGCGTGCGCCGGGTCGGCGCCCTGGCGCAGCCGGCTGTCCAGGACGGTCGTGAGGATGGCGGTGCCCAGCGAGCCGCCGAGCCGGTTGACGACGTTCAGCGCGCCCGCGGCGCCCGGCGTCTGGTGCTTGTCCACGGCCCCGTACGCCGCCGCCATGGTGGGCGCCGAGACGCCGCCGATGCCCAGGCCGTAAAGGACCAGGCAGGCGGCCAGCAGCCAGGTGCCCGGACGGGCGGGCGCCTGGGTGAAGACGAGCAGCCCGGCGAGCGAGAGCACGAGCCCGGCGGTTACGACGGCGCGCGGGCCGTGCCGGTCGGCCAGCCGTCCGGCGGCGAACGAGCCCACGGCGGCCCCGAGCGCCTGCGGGGTGAGCAGCAGGCCGGTCCAGAGGGTGCTCGCCTGCCGGTCGTGCTGGAAGAACAGCGGCAGCAGGATCATGGAGCTGTAGAGCGAGGCCCCGAGCAGGAACAACGCCACGCAGGCGGCGGCGAAGCGGCCCCGGGCGAACAGGCGCACGTCGATCAGCGGCTCGCGGCGGGTGCGCAGCGCGTGCACGAGGTAGCCGGCGACCAGCGCCAGCCCGGCGCCCACGGTGGCCAGGACGGCCGGCGCGCCCGCCCCCTCGCGGCCGCCGGCCATGGTCAGCCCGTAGACCACCGCCGCCAGGCCGGGGGAGAGCAGCACCAGGCCGAGCAGGTCGAGCCGGGACGTGCCCGGAGCGGTCTCGTCCCCGGTCAGGACGCGGGTGGCCACCGGCAGGACGACCAGGCAGATGGGCAGGTTGAGGTAGAAGATCCAGCGCCAGTCGAGCTGCTGGACGACCAGCCCGCCCACGATCGGGCCGAGCACCGGGGCGAACATGACGGGGATCGTCAGCACGCTCATGGCCCGCCCGATCCGGGACGGCCCGGCCGCCTGGGCCAGGATCGTCTGCCCGATGGGGTTCATCAGACCGCCGCCGACGGCCTGCACGAGCCGGAAGGCGATGAGGGCCGGCAACGACCAGGCCAGCCCGCACAGGGCCGAACCGGCCGTGAAGACCGCGACGGCGGCCATCCACATGCGCCTGGCCCCGTACCGCCGGCTCAGCCACCCCGACAGGGGCATGACCACCGCGATCGCGAGCAGGTAGCCGGCCGCCACCCACTGCACGTCGGTCAGCGACGTGCGGAAGTGCGCCGCCATGGCGTCGGCCGCGATGCCCACGGCGGTGGCGTCGATCGTGGCCAGGATCGGGGCCGCGATCAGGACGATCCCCATGCGCAGCAGTCGCGGGTCGAGCCGGTCGCGGGCGGCCCCCGACGGAGAGGTGACGGTCATCGCACACCCTTAGGATCGATCGACTGGGACGACTCCAAACACTAGGTCCGACCTAATCATTAGGTCAAACCTAATCAGCGTGCGGAAGGGCAGAGCTCGTGACCGAACGATCCAAGGGCTTGCGGGAGCGCCAGAAACACCAGACCCGGCAGCTCATCTCCGACGTCGCGACCGGCCTGTTCCTCGAACGCGGCTACGACGACGTCACCATCGCCGACGTCGCGGCCGCCGCGGGCGTGGCCAAGATGACCGTCACCAACCACTTCCCGCTGAAGGAGGACCTCATCCTCGACCGGCACGAGGAGATGGTCAACGGCCTGGCCAGGGCCGTGTCGCAGCGCGGCCCCGGCGAGTCGGCGCTCGACGCGGCGCGCCGCGACTACGACGAACGGCTGCGCCGCCGCGACAGCGGGATCCCCGACGCGGGCGCCGACTGGCAGCGCATGGTCCGCGACACGCCGGTGCTGCGGGCCCGCCTGCGCCAGCTCCACGACCAGGCCGAGGCCGGGCTCGCCGCCCTGCTGGCGGAGGAGACCGGCGATCCCGGCATCACGCCCCGCGTGGTGGCCGCCGCCCTCGCCGGGGTGGAACGGCTGCTGTTCGACGAGGGCCAGCGCCGGGTCCTGGCCGGCGAGGAGTCCGAGCAGATCTTCGCGGCCCTCGGCCGTACCGCTCGGCAGGCCTACGACCTGCTGGTTCCCGCCATCGGCGACTACGCCCGCCGCTGACCCGCGCCGGGCCGGGCGCCGTGGCGCCCGGCCCGGCGCCTACTCCTCGACGAAGCCGAGCTGCCGGAGCTGGGCGTGGAGGTCCACGACCCCCCAGAGGTCGATGATCAGGCCGTCGGCGAACCGGGCGATGAAGATCTCGTCGTACGTCACCGCCCGGCCGGTCGCGGGCCTGCCCCGGTACTCGCCGGTGTGGGTCCCCGTGACCCTCTGCCGGACGACGATCTTGTCCTCCGAGACGAGCAGGTCCTCGACCGACACGTGAATGTCGGGGAAGGCCCGCAGCAGCACGTCCCAGACCCGTCTCTGGGCCTGCACGGCGGGCAGGGCGCCGCCCGTCACGTGGAACCGCGCGTCCGGGTGGATGAACTCCTCGGCGGCCTTGACGATCACCTCCAGGTCGCCGCTGTTGACGGCGTCGTGGAAGCGCCGGTACGTCTCCCTGTTGCGGGCTTCCTCGGTCGACGGCATGTCGTGTCTCCTCACTCGTGACGGGACGCCCGGCGGGAAAGCCGGCGCCCTCACAGTGATCGACAGGACAGCCGCCCGGTTTGTGAGGCCGGGCGGCCGGATCAGCGGTTGAGGTAGGCGAGGACGGCCAGGACCCGGCGGTTGTCGTCCTCCGACTCGGGCAGCTGGAGCTTGCCGAAGATGCTGGAGATGTGCTTGTTGACCGCGCTGGCGGAGATCACGAGCTGGTGCGCGATCGCCGTGTTGGAACGCCCGGCGGCGATCAGGCTCAGCACCTCCCGCTCGCGAGGGCTCAGCTCGCCGGTACGGCCGCGCGCGTCCCCCCGGGTCAGCAGCTTGGCGATGACCTGCGCGTCCATCGCCGTGCCGCCCCTGGTCACCGAGGTGACCGCGTCGATGAACTGCCCGGAGTTGGCCACCCTGTCCTTCAGCAGGTAGCCGACCGCCCCGGCGCCGTCGGCCAGCAGCTCGCGGGCGTAGAGCTGCTCCACGTACTGCGACAGCACGAGCACCGGGAAGCCGGGCCGTTCGCGCCGCGCCTGGATCGCAGCCTGCAACCCCTCGTCGGTGAACGACGGTGGCAGCCGCACGTCGACGACCGCCACGTCCGGCCGCTCGTCGGCCAGCGCCTTGCGCAGCGACGGCCCGTTGTCGACGGCGGCCACGACGGTGAAGCCGTGCTCGGTCAGCATGCGGACCAGCGCGTCCCGGATGAGGAACAGGTCCTCGGCGACGACTACTCGGACCTGATCGCGCACGGCACCTCCAGATGCACCCGGGTGGGCCCGCCGGGCGGGCTGTCGACGGCGATCGTCCCGTCGAAGACGGCCAGCCGGCTCTGGATGCCGCGCAGCCCGGTGCCGTCGGCCGGATCGACGCCGCCGCCGCCGTCGTCCACGACGTCGCAGCTCAGGATCCCGTGCCGGTAGCCGAGCGTGATCTGCACGGTCGCCGCGCCGGCGTGCTTGGTCGTGTTCGCCAGCAGCTCGTTGACGGCGAAGTAGACGGCCGACTCCACCGGCGGCGCGGGCCGCCCGGCCAGGTCGGACGACACCTCGACGTCGAGCAGGCAGTCCAGCGCCAGGGCCCGGATCGCGTCGGCGAGGCCGCGGTCGGCCAGGACCGGCGGATGCACGCCGCGCACCAGGTCGCGCAGCTCGTCCAGGGCCTTGGAGGAGGACTCGCGGGCCGTGGCCAGCAGGGCGCGGGCCGCCTCCGGGTCCTCGTCGAACAGCCGCTCGGCGTTGCCCAGCCCCATGCCCAGGGCGACCAGCCGGGCCTGCGCGCCGTCGTGCAGGTCGCGCTCGATCCGGCGCAGCTCGGCGGCCTGCGCGTCCACGCTGCCCGCGCGCGTCTCCACCAGCGTCTCGACCCGCTGCTCCAGCGCCGACGTCCGCGACGGCCCGAGCAGCGCGCCGGCCCACCGGGCGCGCAGGCGCAGCAGCGGCGGACCGATGTACAGGCCGAGCGCGATGAGCGCGAGCCCGACGGGGATCGCCGCCAGCGCGGCGGCCGTCGAGGTGACGTGGATGAGGCCGTAGGCGTTGGCGCCGCCGGCCCGCAGGTTGGCCTCCCACACGAACGGCTGCACGGCCACGCCGTACAGCCCGTAGAGCGGCATGCCGAGCGCCAGCGCCGACGCCCACGTGCCCATGAGCGGGTCGAGGACCCCCCAGAGGACGTCCCGCCAGGTCGCCGGGTCCCTCAGCAGCGCGGCCTGGTCCGTCCCGGGGCCGTAGGGACGTTCGACGCGTACGCCGACCCGGCCCGCCAGCCGCCGGGCCGCGTCCGCGACCGTCCGCAGCAGCGACACCGCCGGCGGGAACACCCACCGGCCGACGCCGGCCACCGCCGGCACCGCGCTGATCACGACCAGGACGGCCGCCACGACCCCGGCCACCGACAGGCCGATCATGGCCGGCGCCAGCACCGGCGTCGCCAGTCTCGCCTTCACTCCGCGTCTCCCCGTCGTGCTCGTCTTCCTGTTCCGCGCCCGTGGCATCATCGCACCTTCCTCCGGAAATCCCATGGTCAGCCCCGGTACGGGGCACGCCGGAGCACGGCGACCCCGGCCAGGGCGGCGACCGCCGCGGCGCACAGCCCGGCGAACAGGTCGCCGACCAGGCCGTACAGCGTCCAGGTGCCGCGCGTCGGCACGGAGACGATCATGCTCTGCTGCGCCGTGCTGAAGTAGTTCGTCCTGGCCAGGGGCGTGCCGTAGGGGTCGACGGTGATCGCCAGGCCGTTGCTGGTCTGCCGGACGAGGCTGTAGCCGTTCTCGACGGCGCGGAACACCGCGTTGGCGGCGTGCGTGCGCTCGATGCCCTTCCAGTCGTTGGCCGGGACGAACATGATGTCGGCGCGCGTGCGCAGCGTCGCGGGGAAGTCGGCGTCGAAGCAGATGACGTGGGCCAGCCGCCCGTACGGCGTGCCCGTCACCGGCACGACCCCGTCGCCCGGCCGCAGGTCCTCCATGCCGGGCACGGGATGGGCCTTGTCGAAGACCGACGCCACCCGGCCCTCGGGGGTCACCAGCACGGCGAGGTCGCGGGAGCGCGGCCGCCCGTCGAGGACGACGGCGACGCCCATGTCCAGATAGATGCGCTTCTCCTTGGCCAGTTCCTGGGCCTTGCGCAGGAAGGCGGGGTAGTCCTCGCCGAGCACGACCGCGGCGGTCTCCGCCCACGCCACGATCCTCGCGCCGCCGTCGGCCTCGGTCCTGGTACGGGCGAACAGGTCGTCGTCCAGCACCGCGAACGCCTTGCGCAGCGTCGGCTTCTGCTCGGGCAGGACCTGCGGCGTGTGGAAGTTGTCGATCTCCCGCATGCGCTGCTCGGCCGCCAGCGACGCGCTGATCCCGGCGACGCGCACCAGCTCCGGCGCGGTCGCCGCGGTCGCCAGCCGCAGGCCGCCGCCGAGCAGGACCGAGACGAGCACCGAGACGTACGCCAGCGTGACGGCCCGCACCGGCGGCCAGGCCGGCCGGTGTTCCAGCGCGAGGTTGACGACGGGCGCCGCCCACGCCATCAGGAAGCTGATCCCGTAGATGCCGGTGACGGACGCCGTCTGGAGCAGCGGCAGGTTCGCCGACTGCGTCGCGGCCAGGGGGCCGAAGATCGTGCCGAGCGGGCTGATCGCGGCGACCAGGAACTCGACCGTCACCCGGGCGGCCGGGAAGACCAGCGTGCCCAGGAACGGGCTCAGCCGCCGGAAGAGCAGCCGGTCGGCCAGCAGCGGAAGGCTCAGGACCAGGCTCAGCAGCAGGCAGCCGAGCAGGATCGGCGGGACGCCGAGCTGCCCCGCCGCCGCGACATGGACCACCGTCGTCGCGGTGGCCGACAGGCCCACGCACGCGAGCCCGGCCGGCACGCCCGAGCTGCGGGTGAACCGCATGAGTCCGATGGAGAACAACCATCCGGCGAGCGGGACCGCCCATTCGCTGTTCGTGCCGACCAGCCCGAGTGCGATCCCCGCGGCCAGCCAGCCGTATCTTCGCCGGCCGCCGGCGAGGTAGGTGTTTGCCATGCCCAGGAGCCTCGCGGATCGCGCGGCGGCGGCCATTGCGGCTGACTCTCGACTCTTCCTGTAGTTTTCTCCACCCCCGGGGCGGGTGGTAGAAAGCGATCATGACCCGAGCGTTCCTGCGACCCGACGACGTCCGCGACCTGGTCGCCGAGCAGTTCGGCGCCGACCGGCGGCCGGCCGCGCTCGACCGGCTGACCGGCGGCAGCAAGAAGGGCGTCTACCGGCTCCGGCTGGACGACGCGACCAGCGTGATCCTCTACGTCTGGGCCACCGCCGAGAACTACTGGCCGCCGTCCCCGGCGGTCGAGGACGATCCCTTCACCGACGCCTCCGGGGCCGGCCTGTTCGCCGTGAACCACGCGGCCCTGACCGCGGCGGGCGTGCGCGTCCCCCGGCTGCTGATGCTCGACCGCGACGGCCGTCACCTCGGCGCCGACCTCGCCCTGGTCGAGGACGCGGGCGCCACGACCCTGGAGGCGCTGATGGAGCGCGACCCGGCCGCCGCCGACCGGCCGCTGTCCGCGCTCGGCGACGCCCTGCGCCGCATGCACACCACCCTCGGCCCCTCCTACGGCCGGCTCGCCGACCTGTCCGGCGGCCGGGACCGGCCCCGGCCCGCCGAGGACGTCGTCACCGACCGGGCGCTCGCCCATCTCGCCGCCGTCGCCACCCGCGACGCCCGGATGGGCCGGGCCCACGACCGCGTCGCCGCCCACGTGCGCCGCCTGCGCGCCGAGGTCGCCCCACGCCGCCGGTACGGGCTCGTGCACGGCGAACTCGGGCCGGACCACGTGCTCGTCACGCCGGAGGGCGAACCCGTCCTGATCGACTTCGAGGGCCTGACGTACTTCGACGTCGAGTGGGAGCACGCCTGGCTGCGGATGCGCTTCGAGGACGCCTACCCCGCGCTGTGCCCGGTCGACCTCGACCCCCACAGGCTGGAGCTCTACCGGTACGCGCAGGTGCTCTCGCTGATCGAGGGGCCGCTGCGGATCGCCGGCACCGACTTCCCCGGCCGCGACTGGATGCTGGAACTGGCCGAGTGGAACATCGCCAAGGCCCTCGCCGTCCCCTGAACGGCGGTTCGTCCCGTCAGGCGTCGCGGGGGAGCGGGGGCAGCGGGAGCGGCAGCCCCGGAAGGCCGTCGATGCTGGACGCGACGTGCTCCTTCTTGTGGAAGTACGCGTCGAGCGAGTCGTCGTCCTCGCGGGCGAAGCGGGAGGCGTGCAGCGGGCGGTCGGCGTCGTAGGTCATGAACGGGACGGCGTACCCGCAGGTGTCGCGGATCAGCCGGGCGGTCACGACGATGATCGCGCGCAGGCCGTGCAGGGTGGGGTCGATGTCCGGGAAGTGCCGCATCAGCCCGGCCCAGCGGGGGTCGTCGCGGAAGACCGGCTCGCCGGTGCCGTGCACGCGCACGATGTTCGGCGGGCCGTCGAAGGCGCACCACATCAGCGTGACCCGGCCGTTCTCGCGCAGGTGGGCGATCGTCTCGGCGTTGCTGCCGGCGAAGTCGAGGTAGGCCACGGTGTGGTCGTCCAGGACGGCGAAGGAGCCCTTCAGCCCCTTGGGCGAGAGGTTGACCGTGCCGTCGCCGGACAGGGGAGCGGTCGCCGTGAAGAAGACCGGCTGTGACTCGATGAACGTGCGCAACCGGCCGTCGATCCGGTCATAGGTCTTTCCCATGACCCGGATTATCCACTTTCGGGGGTCCCTGTAGGGGTGACGGGCCCGTTTTCCGCCGGGTGGCAGAATGCCTGACACGACCCCGGCCCGCGCCCTCGGTCACGACCCCGTCGCGTGGGCGCGCAGCCGGCGCAACATCCGCGCGTCGGCGAAGCCCACCTCGCGCGCGGCGACCTCGGCGGTCGCGCCGCGGCCCAGGAGGTGCTCGGCGCGCTCCAGCCGCAGGGCGGACTGGTAGGCCAGCGGGGTGAGCCCGGTCGCGCGCCGGAACAGCCGGGTCACCGTCCGCTCGCTGCATCCGGCGGTCCCGGCCAGCAGGCTCAGCGGCAGCCGCTCGGTGAACCGGGTCTCGATCAGGTCCTGGAGGCGGTGAACCGTCTCGTCCACGTGCGAGCGCCGCCGCAACAGCGGGCTGACCTGCTCCGCCGTGCCGTCGCGACGGCCCTGGACGAGCATCGCGCGGGCCACCAGCCCCCCGGCGTACGGGCCGTGCCGGGTGGTCACCAGGTGCAGCGCCACGTCGATGCCGCCGGCCACGCCCGCCGAGGTGACGATCCGGTCGTCCTCGACGTACAGCACGTCCCTGGCGACCTTCGCCCGCGGATAGAGACGGGCCAGCTCGTCCTGGACGGAGTGGTGGGTGGTGCACCGGCGCCCGTCGAGCAGCCCGGCGCGGCCCAGCGCGTCGGCCCCGGCGCACACGCCGGCCACCGTGCCGCCCGAGGCGTGGTGTTCGCGCAGCCGGTGCAACGTCCCCGCGCTCAACGGCCGGGCCGGCCCCCGCCAGCCCGGCACGACGATCAGATCGTCGGGCGTCAGGGACGGCCACCCGATCTCCGCGCGCAGGGGCAGCCCCTGCACGCTGGCGACCTCGCGGTCCTCGGCGACGTAGTGCAGGATGTACGGCCGCCCGAGGTCGGTGGCGGTGGAGAACACCTGGGCGGGCCCGGCTACGTCGAGCAGGTGCACCCGCGGGACGAGCAGGAAGACGACACGGGACACGGCCGGCGCCTCCTAGTTCCCGGTGAGTTCGTCCACGGTCCTGATCGTGGCGAAACGGCCGGACAAAGCGTATTCGGTACGGGCGAGGATCTCGTCCACGCCGAGCGTGCGCGGGTCCCGCACGAGCTCGTCGAACGGGACGTCGTCCGGGGCGTCGCGGTGCGGGACCGGCGTGGTGGCGGTGGCGTCGATGGCGAAGTCGACCTCGAAGCCCAGGTCGGAGGCGAGGCGCGCGGTGGTCTCGCAGCACTGCTCGGTCCTGATCCCGCACACGGTCAGCCGCCTGACGCCGTGCCGGGTGAGGTACTGCTGAAGGTTGGTGGTGGTGAAGGCGTTGTGCGCGGTCTTGGTGATGACGGGCTCGCCGGTCAGGGGCTCCAGGCCGTCCATCAACTGGACGTACCCGAGGGCCGGGTCGAAGACCGTGCCCGCTCCGGGGCGCGTCGCCAGCACCCACACCACCGCGTCCCCGGCGTCCCTGGCGGCGTCGACCAGGCGGTTGACCTGCGGGACGATGTCCGGCCTCGACGTGTACCGCCAGTCGGGAATGTGCAGGAAGGAGTTCTGGACGTCGATGACGACGAGGGCGCTGGTCACGCCCCTCAGCCTGGCGGGACGAGCGGGCCCGACGGAAGGCACGACCTGGTCAGCCCGTGGACCGATCCAGTCGGCCGGCCGCGCCGGGTCCGATATCCCGCCGGCGCGGCACCGTAATCGGGCCCTCGCAAGGGCCGGGATCGCCTGCCACCATGGAAGCGCCAGGTGATCCGGACGATCTCTGGAAGGGCGGGCCATGAGGTGGTGGGAGGGCGACGACAGGCGCCACGAAGGCTGGGACGCCGCCGTCTTCCCGGACGGGCGGGTCTCCACCGGCCCGGCCGACGGCGGGGCCAGAGTGCACCCGATCGGCGCGGACGGCCGCATCGGCTACGACCGTGGCGACGTCGTGGACGGCCGGACCGCGATCGGCTGGCGCGGCCACTGCGCCTGCGGATGGCAGGGGCCGCTGTGGGAACGCGTGGCCCAGATGCGCCACGACTTCGCGTCCCGGCGCATCTACGCGCTGAGCGAGTGCCTGCTGTCCGGCGCCGCCCCGGACGACGTGGCCGTCGCGATCCGCGCCGAGTGGGAGACCCACCTCGACCCGCCGAGCCTCGTCGCGGTCCGCCAGGCCGCCGAGGCCGTGCGCCGGGCCCAGGGGCACCTGGACGCCGCGGTGCGCGCGGCCCGCAAGGACGGCCGCTCCTGGACCCGGATCGGCGAGTCGGCCGGGGTCCGCCGCCCGTACGCCCAGGAACGCTGGGGCCCCTGACCGCCGCCCGTACGCCCAGGAGTGGCGGGCCCCTGACCGCCGCCGCGGGGTCGCGGGGTCAGGCCGCCGTCGTCCGGCGGCGGTAGCGGCCGGGGGCGACGCCGAACTCGCGCTTGAAGGCGTTGCCGAAGGCGAATTCCGACCCGTACCCCACCTGCTCGGCCACCCGCGCCACCGACGCGTCGGACTCGCGCAGCAGGCGGGCCGCGCTCATCAGCCGCCACCACGTCAGGTACGCCAGCGGCGGCTGCCCCACCAGCCCGGTGAAGCGGCGGGCGAACCCGGCCCTGGACATGCCCGCGTGGGCGCCCAGTGACTCGACGGTCCAGCGGCGGGCCGGGTCGCGATGGATGGCGTCCAGCGCGCGGCCGACGACGGGGTCGGCCAGCGCGGAGGCCCAGCCGGACACCGTGCAGGGCTCGTCCTGGGTCTCGAAGTAGGCCCGCAGGACGTACAGCTGCAACATGTCGAGCAGGGACGACACGACGGTGTCGGTGCCGGGCCGCAGGCTGTCGATCTCGGCGGCCAGCAGCTCGACGGCGGCCCGCAGCTCCGGGTGGCTGCCCAGCGTCGCGGGCAGGTGGATCACGCCGGGCAGCGAGCCCAGGATCGGGTGGGTGCGGTCGAGGTCGAGACGGTAGCCGCAGGACAGGACGACCGTCTCGGCCCCCGTTCCGCCGAACCCGGCCGAGGCGAACAGCTCGGAGTGCGGCTCGCAGTCCGACTCGACCAGCGGCCGGGCGGGGTCGTCGGCCAGCCCGAAACGGTCGCCGTGCGGAAGGAACACCACGTCGCCCACGCTCAGCGGGACGGGCTCGCCGTCCGGCGGGATGAGCCAGCACGACCCGCGCAGCACCACCTGGAAGCCCGCCGACCCCGGCACCGAGTGGAAGGCCACCCCCCAGGGCGCCCGCCAGGAGATGCGGGAGGAGGTGGCGCGCCCGCAGCGCATGAAGGCCATCACGTCGCTCAGCACGTCCATGGGCATTGAGTCTAAGCGCTGAGACGCTGGCGTATAAATGGTGGATAGCAGCGCATTCAGTATCTCAGCCGTACTTCCTACGGTGGTTCCCGTAACCGAACTGAGGGAGCACGCACATGCTGAAGGTAGGCATCATCCTTGGCAGCACCCGTCCCGGCCGCAACGGCGAGGCCGTGGCGCACTGGGTCCGCGACCTGGCGGCCAAGCGCGGCGACGCCGAGTACCAGCTCGTCGACCTGAAGGACTACGACCTGGGCAACCTGGACGAACCCGAGCACCCCGCCATGGGCAACTACCAGCACGAGCACACCAGACGCTGGTCGGCCACCGTCTCGGCGCTGGACGCGTTCGTGATCGTGACCCCGGAGTACAACAACTCCTACCCGGGCGCGCTCAAGAACGCCCTCGACTTCCTGTACGCGGAATGGACCAACAAGGCGGCCGGGTTCGTCGGCTACGGCGTGGACGGCGCGCCCCGGGCGATCTCGCACCTGCGGCACGTCCTCGGCCTGCTCGGCGTGGCCACCGTGTCCAACCAGGTCGGGCTGTCGATCCACACCGACTTCGCCGACGGCTTCAAGCCCGCCGCCACCCACGAGGACCGGCTGAACGCCGTCCTCGACCAGGTCCTGGCCTGGGGCTCCGCGCTGCGTCCGCTGAGGGCGTGATCCCGGCGCGGGGGTCCACAGCGGGCGACGGGTAGATTGCGCAGAGTGGAAGATGAGGTGGGCAGCGGCATCCGGGTGCGCGGCGCGCGGGTGCACAACCTGCGCGACGTCGACGTCTCGATCCCGCGCGACGCGCTCGTCGCGTTCACGGGGATCTCGGGGTCGGGCAAGTCGTCCCTGGCGTTCGGCACGATCTTCGCCGAGTCGCAGCACCGCTACCTGGAGTCGGTCGCGCCCTACGCGCGGCGGCTGCTGCAGCAACTGCCCATGCCCGACGTCGACGACATCACCGGCCTGCCGCCCGCGGTCGCGCTCGGCCAGCGGCGCTCGGTGCCGTCCGCGCGGTCCACGGTCGGCACGCTGAGCCGGGTGTCCAACTCGCTGCGGATGCTGATGTCCCGCGCCGGCGCCTACCCCGAGGGCGCCGAGCGGCTCGACTCCGACGCGTTCTCGCCCAACACCGTCGCCGGCGCGTGCCCGGAGTGCCAGGGGCAGGGGGTGTTGCACGAGGTCACCGAGGACTCGCTCGTCCCCGACCCGTCGCTGTCCATCGCCGAGGGGGCGATCGCCTCCTGGCCCGGCGCCTGGCAGGGCAAGAACCAGCGCGACATCCTGGCGACGCTGGGCCACGACATCCACGCGCCCTGGCAGAGCCTGCCGCGCGAGGAGCGCGAGTGGATCCTGTTCACCGACGAGGAGCCGGTCGTCACCGTGCACCCCGTACGCGAGGCGGGCCGGATCCACCGCCCCTACCAGGGGAAGTACGCCAGCGCGCGGCGGCTGGTGCTCAAGGCGTACGCGTCGTCGGCCAGCGAGAAGAGCCGGCAGCGCGCCGAGCGGTTCATGACCGCCCGCACGTGCCCGGTCTGCGAGGGGCGGCGGCTGCGTCCCGAGGCGCTGGCGGTCACGTACGCGGGCCGCACCGTGGTCGAGCTGGCCGCGATGCCGATGGGTGAGCTGGCCGGCGTGCTGCGCCCGCACCGGGGCGAGCCGGGCCCGGCGGGGGCGCTCACCCGCGACATCCTCGACCGCATCGAGGTCCTCGACGAGCTCGGGCTGGGCTACCTGAGCGTGGCCCGGCCCGCGCCCACCCTGTCCGGCGGCGAGTTGCAGCGCATCCGGCTGGCGACCCAGCTCCGCGCCGGGCTGTTCGGGGTCGTCTACGTCCTCGACGAGCCGTCGGCCGGCCTGCACCCCGCCGACTCCGCCGCGCTGTCGGAGCTGCTGCGCCGCCTGCGCGACAGCGGCAACACCGTCTGCCTCGTCGAGCACGACATGGACGTCGTGCGCCAGGCCGACTGGGTGGTCGACGTGGGCCCCGGCGCGGGCGGCGACGGCGGGCGCGTCCTGTACAGCGGGCCGGTTCCGGGGCTGCGCGAGGTCGCCGGGTCGGTGACCCGCCGCTACCTGTTCGAGTCCGTCGTGCCGCGGCGTCCGGCCCACCGGCCGGCGGGCCTGCTGGAGCTGCGCGGGCTCACCCGCAACAACCTGCGCGGCGTCGACGTCGACGTGCCGCTGGGCGCGTTCACCGCCGTCACGGGCGTGTCGGGCGCGGGCAAGAGCAGCCTGCTGGCGGCCGTCGCCGAGGCGGCCGGCGGTGACCGCCGGGTGGTCTGGGTGAACCAGCAGCCCATCGGCCGCACCCCGCGCTCCAACCTGGCCACCTACACCGGCCTGTTCGACACCGTGCGCAAGCTGTTCGCCGCCACCGACGGCGCGCGTGCCCACGGCTACGGCCCCGCGCGGTTCTCCTTCAACGTGCCCGGCGGGCGCTGCGAGACCTGCCAGGGCGAGGGCTACGTCGCCGTCGAGCTGCTGTTCCTGCCCACCACGTACGCGCCCTGCCCCGACTGCGGCGGCGCCCGCTACAACCCGGACACGCTGCGGGTGACCTACCGCGACCGCACGATCGCCCAGATCCTGGACCTGACGGTCGACGAGGCCACCGCCTTCTTCGGCGACGTCCCCGCCGTGCTCCGCCCGCTGGAGACGCTGCACGAGGTCGGGCTCGGCTACCTGCGGCTGGGGCAGCCCGCCACCGAGCTGTCGGGCGGCGAGGCCCAGCGCATCAAGCTGTCCGCCGAGTTGCAGGGCCGCCGCGCCGAGTCCACGATCTACCTGCTCGACGAGCCGTCCACCGGCCTGCACCCGCACGACACCGACGTCCTCATGGACCGGCTCCACGACCTGGTCGCCGGCGGCGGCACGGTCGTGGTCGCCGAGCACGACATGCGGGTGGTGGCGACCGCCGGCCACGTCATCGACCTGGGGCCCGGCGGCGGGGCGGCCGGGGGCACGGTGGTGGCCGCGGGCACGCCGGCGCAGGTCGCCGCCAGCCCGCGCAGCCGTACCGCTCCGCACCTGAAGGGCCTGCTGTGATGCGCCGCGCGCTCTACCTGCCGCCGTTCGGGGAGCTGGCCGACCCGCGCGTGCTCGCCGACCTGGCCGCCCGCGCCGAGGACGCCGGGTTCGACGGCGTCTTCCTGTGGGACCACGTCGTGCGCCCGCAGAGCCCCGACCTGCCCGTCTGCGACGCCTGGACCGCGCTGGCCGCGATCGCCGCCGCCACCGACCGCGTCCGCATCGGCACCAGGGTCACGCCGCTGTCGCGGCGCAGGCCGCACGACGTGGCCAGGCAGGCCGCCGCCCTCGACCACCTCAGCGGCGGCCGGATGGTGCTCGGCGTCGGGCTGGGCTCCGACAACGGCGGGGAGCTGAGCAAACTCGGCGAGACCCGCGACCCCCGCGTCCGGGCGGAGATGCTCGACGAGAGCCTCGACGTCATCTGCCGGCTCTGGACCGGCCTGCCCGTCCACCACCAGGGCCGCCACTACCGCGTCGACGGCCTGGCCTTCCAGCCCCAGCCCGTGCAGCGGCCCCGCATCCCCGTCTGGGTCGCCGCCCAGTCGGTCAAGCAGGCCCCGCTGCGGCGCGCCGCCCGCTTCGACGGGCTCTGCCCCGAGACCACCCCGGCCGGGCTCCGGGAGATGCTGGAGGTCGTCGCCCGGCACCGCGGCGGGCTGTCCGGCTTCGAGGTCGCGGTCGGCGTCCCGCCGGGGCAGCACCCCGGCCCCTACGAGGACGCCGGCGCCACCTGGTGGCTGGTGGAGTTTCCCGAGGTCACCACCGTCGAGCAGGTGATGGCGGCGATGATCTGAGGCGTTACGCGCTGACGATGGCGGGGTAGGCCACGCCAGGAGATCGGTCCGCCGGGCGGCGCGCCGTACGACGTCACCCGGCCGGATGCGGCGGGGTCCCGCGTGAGTGAGGAGCGGCCGATGCGTCCGACCGGGCACCCCGAGGACGGCGGCCTGCGCAGCCAGGCGTGGTGGGACAACGCCGGCAATCCGGAGATGACAGCGCTCTACCTCGAACGCTTCCTCAACTTCGGGCTCACCCCGAAGGAGCTCCAGTCCGGCCGGCCGATCATCGGCATCGCCCAGACGGGCAGCGACCTCGTGCCCTGCAACCGCCACCATCTGGCCCTCGCCGACCGGGTCAGGGACGGCATCCGCGACGGCGGCGGCATCCCGTTCGAGTTCCCCGTCCACCCGCTTCAGGAGACCGGCAAACGCCCGACCGCCGCGCTGGACCGCAACCTCGCCTACCTCGGGCTGGTCGAGGTGCTCTACGGATACCCGCTCGACGGGGTCGTCCTGACGACGGGCTGCGACAAGACCACACCGGCGTGCCTGGCCGCGGCGGCGACGGTGAACCTGCCGGCGATCGTCCTGTCCGGCGGGCCGATGGTCAACGGCTACCACCAGGGGCAGCGGATGGCCGCCTCCGGGTCGGGGCTGGTGATCTGGCAGTCGAAGCGGCTGCTGGCCACCGGCGAGATCGACTACGACGAGTTCATGGCGCGCGTGGCCGCCTCCGCGCCCAGCGTCGGCCACTGCAACGTGATGGGCACCGCGCTGTCGATGAACAGCCTGGCCGAGGCGCTGGGCATGTCGCTGCCGTGCTGCGCGGCGATCCCCGCGCCCTACCGCCGCAGGGCGCAGATGGCCTACGACACCGGCCTGCGGGCGGTGGAGCTGGTGCGCGAGGACCTCACCCCACGCAAGATCATGACCATGCGGGCCTTCGAGAACGCGATCGTGGTCGCCTCGGCCATCGCCGCCTCCACCAACGTGCCCATCCACATCAACGCCATCGCCCGGCACACCGGGGTGCCGCTGACCATCCACGACTGGCAGCGCGTCGGGGCCGACGTCCCGGTGCTGGCCGACGTCGCCCCGGCCGGGGAGTTCCTCGGCGAGGACTTCTACCGCGCCGGCGGCGTCCCGGCCGTCATGCGGTCGCTGCTGGAGGCCGGGCGCCTGCACGGCGACGCCGTGACCGTCACGGGCCGCACCGTGGCCGAGAACCTGGCCGACGCCCCGCCCGCCGACCCCGTGGTCATCCGCCCGTACGACGATCCGCTGGACGCGCACGGCGGGTTGCTCATCATGACGGGCAACCTGTTCGACTCCGCGGTCATGAAGACCTCGGTCCTGACCGACGAGTTCCGCGCGGTGTCGGACTATCGGGCCATCGTCTTCGAGGGGCCCGAGGACTACCACGCCCGCATCCAGGACCCCGCCCTCGGCGTGGACGAGAGCTGCATCCTCGTCATCCGCTACACCGGGCCGATCGGCTACCCGGGGTCGGCCGAGGTGGTGAACATGGAGGTGCCGTCCGCGCTGCTGCGGCTGGGCATCACCACGCTGCCCACGCTGGGCGACGGCCGCCAGAGCGGCACCTCCGACGCGCCGTCCATCCTCAACGCCAGCCCCGAGGCCGCCGCCGGCGGCAACCTCGCCATCCTGCGCACCGGCGACCTCATCCGCGTCGACGTGGACAACGCGCGCGTCGACGTGCTGCTGACCGAGGAGGAGATCGCCGAGCGGTGGGCCCGCCACACCCCGCCGGCGCTGGAGAACCAGACCCCGTGGCAGGAGATCTTCCGGGCCACGGTCGGGCAGCTCGACAGCGGGGGCTGCCTGGAGCTGGCCCTGTCGTACCAGGACCTCGTACACACCAAGGGGATTCCCCGTGACTCGCACTGACGCCAGAGGCACGATCATGATCGCCGACTCCGACTTCGGCGACGTGGACATCGAACGCGCGATCGTGGAGGGCGCCGGGTTCGAGCTCCAGGCCGAACAGTGCAAGAGCGAGGACGAGGTGATCGAGAAGGGCCGGGACGCCGACGGCGTGCTGACCCAGTACGCCCGGGTAGGGTCGCGCGCCATCGACGCCCTCACCCGGTGCCGGGTGATCGCCCGCTACGGCACCGGCGTGGACATCGTCGACGTCGAGGCCGCGACCCGGCACGGCATCCAGGTCACCAACGCGCCGAACGAGTGGTGCGCCGAGGAGGTCGCCGACCACGCCGTCGCGCTCTGGCTGGCCGCCGCCCGCAAGATCTGCCAGTACGACCGCGCCACCCGCCGCGGCGTTTGGCGCTGGCAGACCGGCGAGCCGATCCCGCGGCTGCGTGGACGGATCTTCGGCCTGCTGTCCTTCGGCGCCATCGCCCAGCTCGTCGCCGCCCGCGCGCGGGCCTTCGGCGTCGAGGTCCGCGCTCACGACCCCTTCCTGGACGACTCCGAGCTGCTGGCCCGCCACGTGCGGCCGGTGTCGTTCGACGAGCTCGTGGAGAGCGCCGACTACCTGGTGATCCAGGCGCCGCTCACCCCGGAGACGCGCCACACCTTCGACCGCGCGACGCTGCGCAGGATGAAGCCGACCGCGATTCTCGTCAACACCGCGCGCGGCCCGATCGTCGAGGACGCGGCGCTCCACGAGGCGCTCACCGAGGGCTGGATCGCCGGCGCGGCCCTGGACGACCTGGAGGAGGAGCCCGCGAAGCAGCGCGACTGGCGGCCGGACAACCCCCTGTTCGCGCTGCCCAACGTGATCGTCACCCCGCACGCCGCCTACTACTCCGAGCAGGCGATCGAGACCGTGCGGCGCTTCGCCGCCGAGGAGGCCGTACGGGTCCTGACCGGGCAGGCCCCGCGCAGCCCGGTGAACGACGTGACGGCTGGGCCCTGACGCCCCTTCCGACCGCCCGGAAGGGGCGTCAGGGCCCGGAGGCGTTACTTCTTCTCGCAGGTGCGGTGGCCGAGGAACACGTCGTCGATGCCCCACCACCCGGACAGCCGGCCCGTCGACGCTGACGTCCACCAGCGCCGTGCCGTTCACCCTCGGCTCCAGGTCGGAGGCGAACCGCAGGGCCGGGGCCGCGGCCTTCGACAGGTGCGTCCCTCGCCACCTCATGGAGAAGAGCGGGTGCCACACCGGCGAGTGCGCGACGGGCCGGTGTGGGGTCGGCGCGGGCGTGGCCCGGGCCGAGTTGGTCTTCCGGAGGGTGGCGGTCTAGAGTCTCGGACAGCGTCGCGTGCCGGTGGCGGACTGCGTCAGGCATGGAGGCGTCGGACCCGGAAGGTGGTCATGATGACCCTTTCCCCGTTCCTCACCCGTGGGTGAGAGCGCGAAGAACAGGCTCCTGGCCTGGAACATCGAACTGCAGGCCGCACACCGCCGCCTGCGCGAGGCGCTGCGCCTCGCGCGCGAAGCCCTGGAAGCCGGGGACACGGTCTCGGCGCGGGCAGATCTCCTGCTCTACTGCAAGGGATTCTGCGCCGCCCTCGACGGGCACCACGTGCGCGAGGACGTCGGGCTCTTCCCCGAACTGGCCGAGCGCCATCCGTCGCTGCGTCCCACGATCGCGAAGCTCCAGCAGGACCACGAGATGATCGCGATGCTGCTCGGGCGGCTGGACCGCGCGATGGCCTCGGACGCCACGCCGGGCGAGCTGTCCACGCACCTGGACGGGCTCTCCGCGATCATGGAGTCCCATTTCCGGTACGAGGAACGCCAACTCCTGGGCGTCCTGTCGACGCTCGACCTCGACGCCGACCCGCATGACCTGCTCGGACCGCTCTGACGTCCGGTCGATCGGTCAGGGGCGGACGGCGGCGCACAGGCGGACGAGCTCGGGGACCAGCCGCCGCAGCAGCTCCTCGTCGCGCGGGGCGGCGGGGGCGTACTCGGTGATGCCCAGCCCGGCGATCTCGTGCCGGGCGGCCAGCGCGGCCACGGCCTGGACGAGCTCGTCGGCGGACAGGCCGCCGGGCTCGGGGTAGCCGACCGAGGTGATGCCGTCCAGGACGTCGAGGTCCACGTGCACGTAGACGACCGCGTCGGCGGCGATGGTGTCGAGGCCGCCGATGCCGGTCCGCCGGATGTGGTCGGCCTCGGCCGGGTCGAGCGCGCGGGTGCCCGCCAGCGCGATCCGCTCGGGGCGCAGGGTGGGGGAACGCAGGAGGTCGGCCGGGCCCTCGCCCTGCAGCGTGCGGAGGATCATGCCGTGGAAGGCCCCGGACGGGGACGTCTCCGGGGTGTTCATGTCGCCGTGGGCGTCGAACCAGGCGACGTGCAGGCGGTCGCCGTGGCGGCGCAGCGCGGCCGTGACCGGTTCGAGCTCGACGCCGCAGTCACCCCCGACCGTGACCGTGAACCCGTCGCTGGGCAACGCCCGCCGCACCCGTTCGGCGGTCTCGGCGAGGGTCGCGCCGGTCTCCACCCGCACGTGCCGTCCGGCCGCCGGGAGCATCGCGGCCAGCCGGGCGGCGCCCTCGGCCAGCCTGGGCGCCGTGGGCGACGACGACCCCTGCCACTGCGGGACCTCGACGACGGTCAGCATGCTTCTTCCTCCCGGGGCGACGGTGGTGGGCCGCCAGTGTCACCCGGACGGATCGGCAACGTCCACTTAGTGATGCTGCACTGATCTATAAGATGTGCTTGATGTTGGATCCCGCCAGGTTGCGCCTGCTCCGCGAGTTCGCCGAGCACGGCACGATGACGGCCGTGGCCGAGGTCTGCGGCCTGACCTCGTCCGCCGTCTCGCAGCAGTTCGCCGTGCTGGAGCGGGAGGCGGGGGTGCCGCTGTTCGAGCGGGCCGGGCGCCGCGTGCGCCTGACCGCCGAGGGGCGGCGTCTCGTGGGGCACGCGCGCGTCGTCCTGAACGCTCTGGACGCGGCCGAGGAGGACCTGCGCTCGGCCTCGACCCCCCGGGGGCCGGTCAGAGTGGCGTGTTTCGCCACGGCCGCCGCCGACCGCCTGCTGCCCGCGATCGCCGCGGCGCGGGTCCGCCACCCGGAGCTGCACGTGATCATGTACGAGCTGGAGCCCCGCGAGGCCGTCGAGACGCTGCGTGGCGGCGGTTGTGACCTGGCGATCGCCTTCACCTACAACCTGATCCCCGAGGAGCCTCCGGCCGGCGTCTCCCGCCGCGTCCTGGCCACCGAGCCGATCCTGGTGGCGCTCCCGGCCGGCCACCCGGCGGCGGACCGCGAGGTGGAACTGCCGGCGCTGCGCGAGGAACCGTGGATCGCCGGCTCCCTGGGCACCAGCGACCACGAGATGTTGCACCGCGCCTGCGCCCTGGCGGGCTTCCGGCCGAACGTCGTCCACACGGCCGACGACTACGCGCTCGTGCTGCGCATGGTCGGCGAGGGGCTGGGGGCGAGCCTCGTCCCCGAGCTGGTCGCCACCGTGGTGGGGGTGCCCGACGGGGTCGTGCTGCGGCCGGTCGCCACCATCGAGATCACCCGTACGACGCACGCGCTCGTCCGCACCGCTACGCCTGCGGTCAGGGCCGTGCTCGATCTGGTGACCGAGCCCGGCCCGCGCTCGTGAGCGGCCGCAGGCGGGCGTCAGCGGCCGGCGGGCTCGCGGACCGGTACGGGAGCGGCCTGGTGGTGGCGTTCCAGGTTGGCGCCCTCGACGTCCACGTCGGGCAGGAGCCGGTCGAGCCACCGGGGGAGCCACCACGCCTTGTCGCCCGCCAGGTGCATGACCGCCGGGATGATCAGCATGCGCACGACGAAGGCGTCGACGAGCACGCCGAAGGCCAGGGCGAAGCCGACCGGCCGGATCATCGTCATGTGGGAGAACATGAACCCGCCGAAGACCGAGATCATGATGACCGCGGCGGCGGTGACGACGGCCCTGCCCGCCCGCACCCCCTCGGTGACCGCCTGCCGGGCCGGGGCGCCGTGCGCGTACGCCTCCCGCATCCCTGAGGTGAGGAAGAGCTGGTAGTCCATGGCCAGCCCGAACAGGATGCCCACCAGCAGGGTCGGCAGGAAGTTGAGGATCGGCGCGGGATCGGTGACGCCGAAGACGGCGCCGAGCCACCCCCACTGGTAGACGGCCGTGACGCCGCCGAGCGCCGCGAACAACGACAGGACGAAGCCGCCGGTGGCGATCAGCGGCACCAGCAGGGAGCGGAACACGACGATCAGGATGAGCAGCGACAGGCCTACCACGACCGCGAGGTAGGCCGGCAGGGCGTCGGCGAGCTTCCCGGAGATGTCGATGTTGGCGCTGGCGCTGCCCGCGACGGACAGGGCGACGCTGCCGGACCCGAGGTCGAGGGTGCGGCCACGCAGGTCGTGGACGAGGTCCTCGGTGGACTCCGAGGTCGGCCCGCCGGTCGGGACGACCTGGAAGACCAGCACGGTCCCCTTCTCGTTGGCGCCGATGGGGGCGACCGCGGTCACGCCCCGGACGTCCATGAGCTGCTTGCCGAGGTCGGCCTGCGCCGGCGCGAGGTCGTCCCCGGTCACGCCGCGCCGCAGGTCGGCGACGACGACCAGCGGCCCGTTGGCGCCGGCGCCGAACTTCTCGGTGATGGCGGTGTAGGCGCGGTACTGCGTGGAGTCGGCGGCCTCGGAGGCGCCGGTCGGCAGGCCGAGACGCATGGAGGCGGCGGGCAGCGCGATGACGGCCAGCGCGCCGACCCCGATCACGATGCGCAGGACGGCACGTCCGATGGTCATGGGCGGCACGTGCTTGGGCGCGGACGGGGTCGCGGCGTGCCCGGTGGCGGCGTTCCTGTCGCGCCTGGGCAGCAGCCGGTGCCCGAGCAGGCGGAGCAGTGCCGGGGTCATGGTCACGGTGAGGAGCACCGCGACGGCGATGGCGACGGCGCCGACGGTCCCCATCAGCGCCAGGAACGGGATGCCGGTGACGTTGAGTGCCAGCAGCGCGATGAGCACGGTGCTGCCCGCGAAGACCACGGCGTTGCCGCTGGTGCCGTTGGCCAGCCCGATGGACTCCTCGACGGCCATGCCCGTCCTCAGCTGGCGGCGGTGGCGGTGCAGGATGAACAGCGAGTAGTCGATGCCGACGGCCAGGCCGAGCATGGCGCCCAGGATGGGCGTCACCGACGTCATCTCGATGGTGCCGGACAGGGCCATGGCCCCGGCGACGGCCACGCCCACGCCGAGCAGCGCGTTGAGGATCGGCAGCCCGGCGGCCACGAGGGTGCCGGTCATGACGATGAGCACGAGTGCCGCGACGACCAGGCCGACCGCCTCGCCGACGCCGCCCAGCTGCACCTCGCCCTGCGTGATCTCGGCGGAGTAGTCGGCGGTGACGCCGCCGGGGAGGGCGTCGTCGACGGTCTCGATGACGGCCTTCTTGGTCTCCGGGGTGACCTCCTGCTGCGGCAGGTCGAAGACGACGGTCGCGGTGGCGGTGGAGCCGTCCGAGGAGACCGTGCGGATGTCCGCCGCCATGGTCAGCAGGCTGCGTCCGACGAGCAGCTGCTGCTCGGACGTCTTCAGCGTGGCGCTCTGCTTGTCGAGCTCGGCCTGCTGCTGGTCGAGCTGGGCGAGGGTCGCCTTGAGCCGCGGGTCGGAGCCGGCCTGCTCGATGGCCGCCTCGGCCTGCGAACGGGCCTGGTCGAGCTGTTTCCGGCCCTTGGCGAGCTGGGCGTGACCGCCCTCGACCTGGGCCAGGCCGTCCGTGATCTTCTTGGCCTGCTCGGCGCGCATGCCGGCGGAGGTGAACGGGTCGGCGACCTGGTCGACACCGTCGAGGGCGGCGACCTTGCGCAGCGCGGCGCTGACGTCCGCGCGCTGGTCGTCCGTGAACCGCCCGCCGGCCTCGGACCGGATGACGACCTGCCCGGTGCCGCCGCTGGCCACGGGCAGCTCGGTCTTGAGCCGGTCGGTGACCTGCGCGGTGGGCGTGCCGGGGATGGTCATCGTCGAGCTCATGGCCCCGCCGAAGGCCAGGAAGGCTCCGACGGCCAGGCCGAGCACGACGAGCCACGCGGTGATCACCCACCAGGCCCGCCGGGCGGTGAACCGGCCCAGCCGGTAGAGCAGTTCGGCCATCGTGGACTCGCTTTCTGGTTCTGGGGCGGGGCAGTCGAGTAAGCGGATGGGATATATCCGATTTGGCAGTCTATTGAGAAGTGGATAGCAATCATCCAGTTCACCGTGGCGTGCGGGCTGTGATGTTGATCCCACCTATCCGCTTAGAGGTACGCTGAGGCCGTGACCCCGCGACCGCTTGCCGAGCACGAGCCGGCACGTCGTGGAGCCCTGCGCCGGGACGCCGAGCGCAACCGCGATCGCATCGTGCGCGCCGCCCAGGAACTCTTCGCCGAGCGCGGCCTCGCCGTCGGCTTCAACGAGGTCGCCCACCATGCCGGCGTCGGAGTCGGCACCGTGTACAGGCGCTTCGCCGACAAGGAGGAGCTCATGCACGCGGCGCTTGAGGAGCCGCTGAGCGAGCTGGCCGAGGTCGCGCAGCGGGCGGGCGAGGCCGAGCGGGCCTGGGACGGCCTCGAACTCCTCCTGCAACGCATCACCGAGCTCCTGGTGGACAACCTCGGGCTGCGGGACGTCGCGCTGGGCGGCGGCGGATGGCACCTGGGCAGGTCCGCGGCCGAGCGCGTCGCGGAGGTGATGACGCAGCTGCTCGACCGGGCGCGGGCCGAGGGAGACCTGCGTGACGGCGTCGTGGGCGACGACGTGATGATGATCCTGTGGCTGGTGACGGACCTGGCGCAACATTCCGTCCAGGTCCATCCGGGGCTGTACCGCCGCTATCTGCAGGTCGCGCTGGACGGGCTGCGGGCCTGGCCGGGGAGCAGGCCGCTGGTGGAGAGGCCCACCGAGCAGCAGACGCTGACGATCTGCCGCCGCTGGGCCGGCGCCCCCCTCTGACTCCGGCGACACGCCCCTCGCCGGCGTCGGGCGATCGCAGCTCCGACGGGCCCGGAATTCCGCGCTACGCGTGCCCGATTGTCGGGCTTCGGACGTATTACCCGCACGTAGATGGGTGTGACCAGCGGTAACGGAAATGTCGGTATGCCTACCGATGAACATACGTATTTTCGCGCCGTCAACAAGCGCTTAGCGTCTGGCGGCAACAAGG
>NZ_JBSFGF010000029.1:0-116575 GCF_053596455.1 Nonomuraea sp. NPDC001699
GCGCTGCAGAACGCCGCCTCCATCGCGGCGCTCTTCCTGACCACCGAGGCCGTCATCGCGGAGAAGCCCGAGAAGACCCCTGCTGCTCCGGCCGGTATGCCCGGCGGCGGCGACATGGACTTCTGACCCTTCCGACCACCCGCGCGGCGCGGAGGCCCGGCCTCTACGCGCCCGCGGAAAGGCTTGGCATGCGCACCACCACCCATCGATCTTGAGGACGGCGACGTGACCCTCCCGACCACGATCCTCGGCCGCACCGGCCTGCGCGTGAGCCGCCTCGGCTACGGAGCCATGGAACTGCGCGGCCCCGGCGCCTGGGGCCCGCAGGTGACCGACGACGCCGCCCGTACCGTGCTGAACGAGGCCCTCGACTCCGGGGTCGACCTCATCGACACCTCACCCGACTACGGCGACGCCGAGGAGCACATCGGCCGCTGGATCGCGCATCGCCGCGACGAGTTCGTCCTGGCGAGCAAGTGCGGTTGCCCGCCTCCGGGCGGCGACCCGGCGCACGTCTACACGAGGGCGAACGTCCGCGCGGGGGTCGAGCGGAGCCTGCGCCGGATGCGCACCGACCATCTCGACATCCTGATGGTGCACCTCAGCCCGAGCGTCGCCGTGATGGAGGCCGAGGACACCGTCGCCGAGATGCGGGCGCTCCAGGACGAGGGCAAGATCCGCTTCACCGGCATGTCGGGGGAGTTGCCCCACCTTCCCGACCACATCGCGACGGGGGCGTTCGACGTGTTCCTGCTGCCGTACTCGGCACTCGACCGTTCCCATGAGCGGCTGGTCGGGGCCGCCGCGGCGACAGGGGCCGGGACGGTGGCCCGCGGCTCGGTGGCCCGCTCGCTCGCGCCGCCGCCCGCGGCCGTGCCCGAGCCGGTGCGCCGGCCGTTGGCCGAGCGTCACGCCCGGCTCGCCGCCGCCCGCCTGGACGAAGTGGCGGACGGCGCACCGGTGACCGAGATCCTGCTCCGGTTCATCCTCGGGCATCCGGACCTGCACTCGGTGATCGTCGGCTCGGCCCGCCCGGAACACCTGCGGGCCAACATCACCGCCGCCCGCAAGGGCCCCCTCCCCCCGGACGTGCACGCCGCCGTACTCGACCGCCTCGGCCCGGCGTAGGGGGCGTTCGGACGGTGACGAGCCGGCCGCCTGCCTGCCGGCTCCTCACCCGGGCATGTCCCGGCCGGGGCGGCGAGGTCAGCCGCGCTTGGCGGACGGCCAGCCGTGGCCCCAGCCGCCCTGGACCATGGTCTGGAACGCCCAGCCTTCCTCGGTGCGCACCAGCAGGTCGGCGTAGTGCATGTGGTGCTCCTGACCCTTGATCGTCATCGTCGCCTCGGTCTCCACGACGACCAGGTTGGGGCTGAGGAAGCGCGGGGTGCGCGTCGAGCGCAGGCCGAGCCCGGCGGTGCCGCCCCCCATCGACTCCTTCATCGCCTCGACGTACTCGTCCCGGGTCCATTGGCGGACGCTGGCGTGGCCGTCCGGCACGTCGGTGGCCACGTTCATGGGGAAGACCGCCAGGTCGGCCAACTTCTCGATCTCGCCCTGCTCGGCGCGTGCGTCGTAGTCGGCGAACCAGTTCTCGACGCTCTTCAGTTCCTCGGCGCTCGGCTGGTGCATGCTGCCCCTCCACTCGTAACGTACGACGTACCGTACACCATACGGGATCGTGGTGCGCACGTCACCCCATCGGCAGTTCGTCAAGGATGCCTGGGTGCCGGGCCGAATCGGATCGGCCCGGCACCTTCACACTGCTGTTCCGCCTAGCCCTGGGGCTCTTCCGCCGGGCAGCGGTTGCCCTTGACGGGTACGGTCGGCGAGATCAGGTAGTTGTCCATGGCGACCGTGGTGCACTCGGTCATGCCATAGACGCCGTGGCCCCAGCCCTCGTAGGTGAGCAGGGTGGCCTTGGAGCCGAGCTGCCGGGCCACGTTGGCCGACCACTCGTACGGCGTCTCCGGGTCGTGCCTGGTGTTGGCCACCAGCAGCTGCGTGGTGCCCCGGTACCGCAGCGGGTGCTGGGGGTTGTTGACCGGGTGGCCCTGGCAGATCGGCATGTCGCCCATCGGCATCGGGTTGTACCGCATGTCCGGGGCGACCGCGTTGGAGGCGCGCATCACCTCGGCGTACTGGTCGTAGCCCCGCAGGGACAGGTTCCAGTCCTGGCACAGGATCGCTGTGGGCAGCTCGGCGTACTGGCCGTTCACGGGCCAGTTGCCGGGAGGGCCGGGCATGTCGTCCGGCACCGGGCCGCCGTCCAGCGCGCGCAGCACCGCGGCCTCCTGCCGCCAGGAGGGCGCCTCGTTGAGCACGACGCCCAGCCACATCAGGTTGTGCGCGCTCACCGGACGGCCGTCGCCCGGCCACAGCAGCTCGCCCCGGTCCGCCTTCTCCAGCAGGCCCTTCCACAGCGCCCGGATGTCGCGACCGTTCAGGACGCACTCGCTGTCGCGTTCGCACCAGGCGATGAACTCCTGGAAGCTGTCCTGGACGGCGGCCGCCTCGGTGACCTGGAACGCCTTGACGTCCAGGCTGTGGTCCATGTTGCTGTCCAGCACCATGGCGCGGATGCGGCCGGGGAACAGCTCGGCGTACATCTGCTGGGCGAGCGTGCCGTAGGAGACGCCGTAGGAGGTCAGCTTGTCGTCGCCGAGCGCGGCACGGATGGCGTCCATGTCGCGGGCCACGTTGGCCGAGTCGAGGCGGTCGTACAGCGGGCCGGTGAGCTTGCGGCAGTCGGCGCGAAGCCTCGCGTCGTAGGCGACCCACTTGAGGTAGTCGGCCTGGCTGGTCATGACCGGGTTCGGCATCTGGTTGTACACCGAGGCCGAGCAGGTCACCGAGCCGCTGCGGGCGACGCCGCGGGGGTCGTAGCCGACGATGTCGAACCGTCGCTGGATCTCCTGGCTGAAGCCGGAGGGGCGAAGGATGTCGTTCACGCCGGAGTTGCCGGGCCCGCCGGGGTTGCTCAGCAGGGAACCGATCCGGGCGGCCGGGTCGGTGGCCTTGCGGCGGGCCAGGGCCAGGTCGACGGTGGGGCCGTCGGGCCTGGACCAGTCGATGGGCACGGCCAGCGTGCCGCACTCGACGGTTGGTTCCTCCTCGCACGGCCCCCAGGTGATGCCGCGCTTGCCGACGGCATCCGTGACGTCCTGCCCGGTCACCACCGCGCCGGCCGTCCCCGCCATCGGGACGGTTAACAGCGTCGTCACCATCATGAGGGCGGTGGCGAGCAGGGGAGTTCTTCTCAGCACATTGCTCCTATCGTCGATCGGCACGTTGATCGGCAGGGCTGCTCGCACGGCACACGATCGGGTCCTGGGCTCGCCGTACCGGACGGCCGCGCGGGGACAGGATCAGACCCCCGTCGAAGGTCCCCGGACCGTGAAGCACCCCTTCACGCCTCAGCGGCCCATGGCGGGGCCGCCGTCGCGCCTTTCCTTGATCATCAGTACGGAATCTAACAGGCGAAGGCCGCGCCGGTGGACATTACGCCAGAACTTGGACAAATGTGAGCGCCGCCATAGTGGCCGGGCTCCGGGCGAACCCCGTACGCCCTGCCTTTCCCGTCGGCCTCGACGGCCGTGGCCAGACGCGTTTTCGACGCCGTCGAGCCGCCCGCGATCACACGCCGAGGTGGACGTAGGGTGCCCAGAACAGCGGGCTGCCGAAACGGGGTGTCCCGCGCAGCCGGGTGACGGCCCGGTGCAGCGCCATCGCGGGATCGGCCGCGCCCGCGGCGAGGACGGCGTACACGTCCGCGGCCACCTCGGCGGCCGAGGCGTCGTACATCGACCAGAGGGTGCCGATCACGTTGCGGTAGCCGGCGAGCTGGAACGCCGCCGCCAGGTGGATGGCCTCGTCGGTGAGCGCGGTGTCGCCCTGAGCGGTCTCGCAGGCCGACAGGAAGGCGAGGTCGCCGCCGTCCACGCCGACGCCGGTCAGGTCGAGCACGGTCAGGTCGGCGTCGTGCAGCACGAGGCGGCTGGCGGACGGTTCGGCGTCGTCCTGGTCGCCGTGGCAGGCGAAGTGGACCCACGGGTAGGCCGGGATGGCGTCCAGGACGGCGCGGCGGGTGGCGGCCGGACCCTCGAACACGACGGCCCGCGGTCCCAGGGCGTCGCGGACGGCACGCACCTCCGCGGGGACCTGCGGCAGGTCCGCGTACCCCCCGCCGGGGCGCGCGGTCGCGGCCAGCGCGGCCACCAGCACCGGCGCGGACGGCGGCGCCGCCGGTGTGGACCTGGCCCGCAGCAGGGCCTGGAGGGTGGGCGTGTAGGAGGACACGACGTGGTCGCCCACCCAGGGCCCGCCGTCACGGTGGCGTCCGGCGGCGTGCAGCGGCAGGGCCGCCAGCGGGCCGGTCGGGCACCACCACAGCCTGGGCGGGTCGCCGCCCGGGGCCGCGAGCAGGCCGAGCTCGTGGAGCACCGGGCGGGTGACGGCCTCCCACAGCCATTCGAGGGTGGCCAGCACGGTCTGGTTCGCGGAGATGCGCGCCGCCCTGCCGCCGTGCGCCGCGCCGAGCGTGCGGCGCAACCCCTCGGCCCGCCCGGCGGCCTCCTGGTGGCTCAGCCGCGGCAGCGGCAGCACGCGCAGCCCGCCGGAGGTGAGGAGCAACGCGTCGCAGCGCCGCCGGTCCACGTTGACCATGACGACCGGCCCGCGGTCGGCCGCCGCGCTCAGGGCCGCGAAGTCGGGGGGCCGCAGGAACGACGCGAAACCGGGCAACTGCCTGATCTGATCGCACAGCTCGGCGAAACGGGCCGTGGCCTCGCGCCGCAGGTCGGCCTCGGCCCGCCGGGCGGGACGTCCGGCCGAGCCCAGCTCGTCCGGCTGGAGCGGCTCGCCGGCCGGCGGCCTGTCCAGGACGGCGCTCACCTCGTCGAACTCGGCGGCCGGCCCGGGATGGCGGGCACGCAGCTCGCTGCGGTCGCTCCTGGTTTGCAGGAGCTGGGCCCACAACACGCTGCGGCCCTGTTCGAGCAGCTGGACGGCGGACCTCGGCGAGTCGGCCACCAGCGCGGCGGCGGCCGCCTCCGTGGCGAGCCCGGTCGCCTGCCTGAGCTGGTTCTCCTGGGAGCCGCGGTCGAGGCCGCGCCAGGCCGCGAGCGGCAGCAGCTCCTGCACGCACACCCGGTACTGCTCCAGCGCCTCGGCCGGGCGGTCGTGGTGCAGGTTGTAGCCGGCGTAGATGCGGGTGTTCGCCAGGCGGGACAGGACGTCGCCCGAGGTGACGCCGGCCGAGAGCCTGAGCGCGGCCATGGCGCGGTCGCGGTCGCGACGGCGGTGGCGGCGTTCGTACCTGATGTTCACGGCCAGGCCGAGCTGGGCGGCGCGGGCGGCCAGGAGGGGGTCGTCGGGTGCGGTGGCGGCCACGGACAGCTCAAGGTGGCGGATCGCGGCGCGCAGGTCGCGCATCCGGTCCGTACGCCAGAAGCGCAGCAGGCTGCCGTGGCCCACCACGTGCTGCTGGCTGGCCCACGACGGGTCGTCCTCGGGCGTGGCGGCGAGCCCCACGCGCCCCAGGCGGACGATCTCCTCCAGGTCGCCGGGGTTGTCGTCGTCGTAGCGGCTGACGTACAGCAGCGACAGGCCCTTCGTGAGGACCGGCCGGTAGGAGTGGCCCGGCGGGAGCGCCTCCAGGGCCTCGCGGCCGGCCTCGATCGCGGCGTCGAGGTCGTCGGGCCGTCCGCGCGCGTCGGCGCGGCGGCGCAGCACGCCCGCCTTGTGGTAGAGCATCGGCGCCCGATGCCGGTGGTCGCCGGTGGGAGCGGCCAGGGCCTGCTCGATCGTCTCGACCGCCTCGTCGAGGTCCTCCAGGTCGCCGCGGTGGTCGGCGCGCTTCCACAGGCCGCCGCTGAGCGCGTGGAGCGCGGGCCCTCGCAGCGGGGAGTGCGGCGGCAGCGCGCCCAGCGCGGAGCGGGCGACGTCGACGCACCGGTCGAGGTCGCCGACGTCGCCGCTCATCGTGTAGCGCTGCGACAGCGCGACGGCGAGCTGCACCTGGCAGGCCGGCCGTTGCGGATGGCCTTCGGGGAGGTCGGCGAGCGCCGCGGTGACGGTCGTGACGGCGGCCTCGACGTCGGCCCGCCCGCCGGTGCGCTGGCCGCGCAGCCGCAGCGCCTCGGCCAGGCCGAGCACGGCGTTCACCCGCACGGCTCCGCGCACCGGCAGCCGCAGCGTCTCCTGCCCCGCCGCGATCGCCTCGTCCAGGGCGGCCGGGGACCCGGTCCACTCGGCGTGCGCCGCCAGCGCGTGCGACAGCCCGCTCAGGACGAAGGCCCGGTTCGGGTGGCCGTCCGGCAACTCCGGCAGGGCGCGCCGGAAGGCGGTGATCGCCTCGCCGACCGCGCGGGTGTCGCCGGTCAGCCGGAAGCGCTGGGACAGGGCCTGGCCGAGCGCGAAGTACGCGGTGAAGCGCTGCTCGCCGGGCAGGGCCGCGCGCCCGGCCCGGCGGGCCAGGTCGAGGGCGGCATCGACGCCGGCACCGACGCCGCCCGACTGCGCGGCGCGCTCCTGCAGGACCAGGCTGAGCTCCGACTCGAACAGGGCGCGGTGGGGGTGGTTCGCGGGCATGGTGGCGAGCGCCGCCCGGTAGGCGTCGGCGGCCGTGTCCAGGTGGGCCGGGTCGCCGTCCCGCCGGTGGAGGCGGGTGAAGGCCATGCCGCGGACGTGCTCGACGAGCCTGCGGTCGGAGTGGCCGGGCGGGATGAGCCGGCCGGCGTCGGCGACGTGCGCCAGGGCCTCGTCGAGGACGGCCGGTTCGCCGGTCACGTCGTGGAGGGCGCACCGGGTGAGGGCGAGCTGCACGTGCACGTGGCCGGTGATCGGGCCGTCGTTTCCGAGCTGGTCGGTGAGGATGTCGGTGGCGCGGTCGAGGTCGTCGCGGTCGCCGCGGACCGCGTAACGGGCGTACAGGGCTCCGGTGAGGGTGAAGCGCAGCGGGAGGAGCCGGTCCTCGTCGTGGCCGGGCGCGGCCAGGACCCGGTCGGCCTGGGCGATGGCCGCGTCCAGCTCCTCCCGGCCCGCGGCGATGGCCCGCATCACCCTGGCCTCGGTCCGGCTCACCTCGTCCCGCAGGTCCTCGCCCGTCGGCAGGTCGGCCTGGTCGCCGGTGACCGAGAAACGGGCGGTGGCCGCCGAGTGCAGCTCCTCGCGCAGCTCCTGGTCGCCCGGCCGGTCCTGGAGGAGGGCGCGGACGCGGGCGATGAGCTCGTCGACGTCCTCCAGCCGCGGCCCCCGGGCGATGCGGTTCCACAGCAGGTTGCGGAGAACCCGGTCGGCGAGCCCCTCGATCGCCGACAGGCCCGGCCGCGGGTCGCCGAGCGTCCGGAGCAGGACGCTGATCGCGTCGTCCCGGTGGCCGGGCAGCTTGGTACGGCTGAACCGGGCGTACAGCATCAGACCGTGTTGGAGCAGGACGATACGGCGGCCGGGCAGATCCTCGGGCAGCGTGCCGGCCAGGGCGGGCAGGCCGGTGAGCAGCGTGTCGAGGTCCTCGGGGCGTTCCAGCAGGGCGTACCGGTTGCCGATGACCGTCAACCGCCCGATCTCGTACCCCCAGCGCTGCGGGCCGGTCGCCGGGAGCTGCGCGAGCGCGTTGTCCATCGTCTCCACCGCCGCCTCGGCGAGCGCGGGGTCGTCGGCCTCCGTCGCCCGCCCGCTCATCGCCAGGGACAGCCTGCTCAGATCGGCCGCCCGGTCCAGGTCGGTGTCGCCGTCCGGGCGGCCCAGGGTGACGGCCCGGCGGCACAGCTCCAGCGCCTCGGCCAGGTCCCCGGGCCCTCCTCCGCCCATCAGACGGCGTCTGGCGACGGCCAGCCCCAGCTTCGACAGCGCCACGGCCGAGCCGGGTTCGAGCTCCACCGCCTGGCGGTACCAGGCGATCGCGGCGTCCACGTCAGCCGGGGCGCCGGTGACGTCCCAGGTCGCGACCAGCGCGTCGGCCGCGACGACCAGCTCCTTGAGGCGTTCCCGGGGGACCGCGGAGGGGTTCTCCAGCGCCGCCCCGCACACGGCGACGGCCCGGTCCAGGTCCTCCCGCGCGCCGGTGCGGGAGTGGCGCATGAGCAGCGCCCTGGCGTACGCCGCGCCGCCTTCACCGGCGTACAGATCGACGGCCCGGTCGAGGGCATCGCGGTCGTCCTCGCGCTCGTAGCGGGCCAGCAGCTCGGCCGCGTCGGAGTCCATGTCCTCCCAGAGCGGGCGGGGCCGTCAAGGGATACCGGGGACGCCCGTCGTCGTGGACGATGTGGGGCATGACCGAGGACGAGGCGCGGGCGTTCCTGTGCGCCGAACTTCCCTCCCTGCGCCAGGAGGCCGCCGCCGGCGGCTGGACGGCGGCCCTGGCCGATGCGCTGACCGTGCTCGACGAGGGCGGCACCGCCCTCGACGTGCTGGCCCTGCTCGATCCCGCCCCGGCGGACGACGCCGACGAGGAGGTGCGCGGTGACCTCCAGCCGTACCTGCTGTTCGGCGCCGCCGGGCCCGAGCTGCACGGCGTGTACGTCTGCCCCGACGGCTGGTGCGGCCGCCGGGCCGGCCGCGACGCCAGGAACCGGCCCCCCGTCTGCGACCTGCGCCGCCGGCCCATGCGCTTCACGGAGTCGTGACCGCCGTGCTCGACGGGCTGCTCACCGAGGTGGGCAAGAAGGCCACCGAACGCTGGCTGTCCCCGGCCTGGCCGCTCGGCCTGTGCTTCGCGGCGGCCTCCTGGTGCGCGATCACCCTCGGCCACGCCCACGCGCTGGACCTGGGCCTGCTCGTCCGCCGCACCCGCGACGGCCTGACCCGGATCGGCGTCGACCCGGTGGCGCTGGTGACCGTGGGCGTGCTCGCCGTGGCGGCCGCCGTCGCGGCCGCGGGGCTGGCCCGGCTCGCGGTCGGGGCGGTGGAGCGGTTGTGGCTGCTGGAACGGCGCGGGCGCAGGCTCACCTGGCCGGGGCGGCGGCTCGCGCTGCTGGAGGAGCGGGTGCGGGCGGAGTACCACGGACTGCGGGTGTCCCTGGTGTGGCCCCGGTTGTGGGCGCTGCTGGAGGACCACCAGCGGGTGCCCGTACGGGAGGCCCGCGCGGCACTCGACACCGCCGCGCTCACCGCCGGTTGGGGGCTGCTGTACGCGCTCCTGGGCTGCCTGTGGTGGCCGGGGGCGGTGGTGGCGGCCGGCCTGCTGACCGCCGGCCGGTCGGCGGCGCGACGCCACGCCCACGCGTACGCGACCCTGGTGGAGAGCCTGGTGGACGTCCGCCAGCGCGAACTGGCCACGGCGCTGGGCGTGGAGCTGCCGCACGGCGTGATCACGGAGGTGGAGGCCGGCCAGATCAACGCCCGGCTGAACAAGGGCGGCCCCGACCTCCCGGCCCGCCGCCGCCCGGGGCGTGCCACTACTTGATCGCGGCCAGGTCCAGGACGTACATCTCGTTCTTGATCGGGTAGGTCATCAGCCGGTCGAGGCCGCCGTCGGGGTAGGCCATGCCTCCTTGCGCGTCCGGCCGCACGCCGAGGTCGGCGGAGGTGCCGGTGTCGGCGTCGTACAGCGTCAGGACGGACTGGTTCCCCGGTGCCATCAGGTCGACCTTGAAGAAGCGCTCCAGGGGCGCGTCGTCGCCCTGCTGGAAGTTGCGCGGCAGCTCACGCTCGTGGGAGCCGTCCCGGTCGCGGACGAACCTGCGCAGGATCGTCTGCACCCGCGTCGTGTCCGGGCACCGGCGAGCACCGCACCTGATCTCCTTGCCGGAGCGGTCGCGGGGGCGTTCGACCTTGACGGTCTCGTAGCGCACGGCCACGCCCGCGCACCGCTCGACGCCGCACCTGACCTCCTCGTCGGCCTTGACGACGGCGTCGCGCCGCTCACCGGTCTCGACGTTGAGCAGGTCGCGGAAGACCGCCTTCCCCCGGTGGCGGCCCACCCACGGCCATCGCAGGACGTGGTACCCCTCGGTGCCCTCCACCCGCTGTGGCGAGCCCCCGCTCAGGGGCACCCGGTAGACCCCGCCCTTCTCGTAGGCGAAGACCACGTCCGAGCCCGTCACCGCCAGCCCGTTGATGTGCCCCTGCTTCATGACGTCTCCGAGAGGGACGTCGGTCACCGGCCGGGGCCGGCCGCCGGTGGCGGGGACCGTCCAGATCCGGGCGACCCGCGGGCCGCCCGCCTCCTTGTAGGACGCCCACCAGACGATGTCGCCGCCACCCGCGGCGACGCCGTCGGCGAAGATCGCCGATCCCTTCGTCGGGGGGATCTCGGCGATCCGCCTGGCCCGGCCGGTGCCCAGGTCGAAGGCCCACAGGAACTGACGCCTCCCGTCGCTGACGCCCGTCATGACCAGCAGCGTCCGATCGTCGAGGAGCAACTGCGGGTAGTACGCGCGCCCGTCGGGCAATCTGACCGGGATCTTGTGCACCGCCTGCGGCCACACCTTCTCGACGGGCGGCGGAATCCGGTCCGCGGGCCGGCTGGCCGTGCCGGTCGCGCCGACCGCGCCGACTGCGGGCGCCGGCTCGGCCGACGCGCCCATGGCGCTCACCGCCACGCCCACCCCGCCCGCCACCAGGACCACGGCCGCGGCCGCGTGCATGGCGGCGGATCGCGCCCTCCGTCGGCGATGGCGCGTCTTGACCGTCGCGAGCAGCCCGGCCGGCGCCTGCGGGGCACGCTGCGCCGCCCCGGACAGGACGCGGTTCAGCTTGTCTTCCAGATCGGTCATCGCATGCTCCTGTGGGACGCCGGCGCGGGGGAGAGGGCGGAACGCAGCTTGTCCAGGCCGCGGAAGGCCTGGCTGCGCACGGTTCCGGGGGAGATGCCGAGCACTTTGGCGATCTCGCTGTCGGCGAGCTGTTCGTAGTAGCGCAACACCAGCACGGCGCGCTGTCTGCGGGGCAGCCCGGCCAGCTCTTCCCAGAGGCCCTGGTCCTCGTCGGGAGGGAGGAGATCGTGGTGCCCCCGCTCCGGCGGCTCTCCGATGAGCTGCTCACGCCTGTGCCGCCGCCAGACGCTGATGTGCAGCCGCGCCATCGTGGTCCGGACGTAGCTGTGCGGGCTGTCCTTGCGTCTCACCCTCGGCCAGGCGCCGCACAGCCGTACCAGAGCCTCCTGGACCAGGTCGGCCGCGTCATGAGGGTTTCCGGTCAGGACGTACCCGTAGCGGAGCAGCGCGTCCGTCTGCTCCGCCACGAAGTCGTCGAAGCCGGGTTCGTCATCCACGTGCAGTCCCTTCGGTAGTCACATCCCAGACGGCCGAAGGGATCAAGATGTTGCATCGCCGGGCGGGAGTTTTCCTCGGGGTCCCGGAGGCGTCGACGGAGGGCGCGGGAAAGCCCCCCGGACATGCCGATGACGCACGCGCCCCCGGTCCGACCCTCAGGGCCGGGGGCGCGTGCGTCTCACGGGATCAGGCGTAGAGGAAGTAGTACAGGTACCGGTCCTCCCACTGGCATGAATAGTCGTCCCACCATTCCTGGGTGACGCCGTAGGTTCCGGTCCGCTCGCACTCCGCGTGCTCCCTGAAGACGCCGGCCAGTCTGTCGGCGTGCGCCGGGGCGGCCCCGATCGTCAGCGTCACTCCAAGGGCCATGACGGCTGAGACGAGAACAGCGCGTGCCTTTCGCATTCGTCCTCCTGCGGCTGGGGAGATCATGACGCAGGACATTATCACCCACCGCGCCGGAGGGATTGTCCCGACGGAATCGGCCGAGGGCGGCCATGAAACTTTCATCGGCGTTGCCATGGAACGACGCACAGAGTTGGGGCTGCTGTCAATTGCGGCGCCGGACGGCCGTGAAAGGCCTCGTCGGTGCGTATCGGACCGCCTGGGCGCGGCATGGATGCTCTGGGGCCGTCTCCGCGCCTTACGCCCCTAAAGTACGATTTATGCCGCTTTTTCGTTTGAAGGGAAACGAAACCAAGAAAACTTTGACCATCGTCGCGGACGTGTCATATCGTCTCCCCGCCCATATCGATGTGAGCCGCGACACTTGAGCACGACGTTGTTCTCGCAGGCACCACCGTCGGCGTGCTGATCACGGCTGCCCCGGACGAGACGCGCACGGCCACCGGGAAGCGGCGACCATCCGACCAACCGGAGTCGCACCATGCAAGCTCGCATCCGCACGGCCTGGCTCGTCGGCCTGATGATGACCGTGCTGGCCGCCGTCGGTGTGCCGGCGGCCTTCGCGCCGCCGGCTCAAGCCGCGCAGACGATCACCAACATCGCGTACGCGCCCGCACAACCGGCCGGCAGCAAGGGGCACCTTCTGGACCTCTACCTGCCGTCCGCCGGCCTCACCCCCCGGCCGCTGCTGATCTGGCACACCGGCTCGGCGTGGAGCAGCGACGACGGCAAGGCCGGCGCGGACGCCATCGCGGCGATCTACAACCCGCTGGGCTTCGCCGTGGCCGGCGTCAGCGTCCGGTCCAGCTCCCAAGGGATCTTCCCGGCCCAGGTCCACGACATCAAGGCGGCCATCCGCTGGCTGCGCGCGAACGCCGCCACGTACCAGCTCGACCCCAACCGCTTCGCGATCATGGGCGACTCCTCGGGCGGCTGGCTGACGGAGATGGCCACCCTGTCCGGCGGCGTGTCGGCGCTTGAGGGCACCGTCGGCACGACCGGCGTCTCCAGCGCGGTGCAGGTGGGGGTCGCGTTCTTCAGCCCGACCAACTTCCTGCAGATGAACTCCCAGAACCTGCCGACCGGCGGGCTCGACCACGACTCGCCCGCCTCCCCGGAGTCCCTCCTGGTCGGCTGCCCGATCCAGACCTGCCCGGCCACCGTGGCCCAGGCCAATCCGATGACGTACGTCGACAGCAACGACCCGCCGTTGATGTTCATGCACGGCCAGGCCGACTTCCTGGTGCCGCACGGGCAGAGCGTGCTGCTCTACAACAGGATCAAGGCCCAGTGCGGTGACGCCACGTTCATCTCGGTGCCCGGCGCGGACCACATGGTCCCCCAGATCATGGACCCCGCTCATTTCGGCTCGCAGACCGTCTCCACCACCAAGAACTGCACCGAGACCGTCGGCACCGGCACGCTGAACCCCACCTGGGCCAACTTCGCGACCTTCCTGCGCGGCGGGCTCAAGATGGGCACCTCCTGCGAGGTCACCTACCTCACCGAGGTCTGGAACGGCGCCTTCAACGGCACCGTGGTCGTCAAGAACACCGGCACGACCCCCATCAGCGGCTGGACCCTGAACTGGACCTGGGCGGGCAACCAGCAGATCACGTACGCCTGGAACTCCACGACGACCCAGACCGGCACGCAGGTGACCGCCCGCGACGACGGCAGCAACACCTACATCGGCCCCGGCTCCAGTCAGAGCCTCGGCTTCTCGGCGACCGTCACCGGGACGAACGCCATTCCCGCCCAGTTCAAACTCAACGACATCCCCTGCACGCGGGTGCCCTGAGACGACGCGCGCCGGGGCGGAGCCGATTGACGACGGCCCGGCGCGCCCTCTCCTGAGGGCGCGGATTCCGGAATTGCATTCGAGAATCCATGGAGTGAAGCGGAAATGCGCATTTCCTGAATGCGCCACGTTCCGTCGATCCGCGGTCACGGAAGGTCGCGGACCAAGTCATTGCTTTATCCGACGGGCCGCCCCTATCCTTACCCCGGACGGCCCGCCGGCCCATTTCAGTTGTTTTCCTATCCGGCCGTGGCCGTGTGATTCCCGGAGCCGAATTGAATCGGATAAGCCGCCTTCCCCTGCTGGAGGCCGTTGTCCGGGATTCGTCGATGAGTAAGGGGACGTGTGCGTACATCCAACATGTTTGTCAGGAGCTTAGGCGTTTATGTGCCTGACAGCGTGAGCGTCGAGCAGGCGGTTCGCGAGGGCTGGTACCCGGCCGCGGAGGCCGAGGAATTCCGGCAGATCGGCGCGGCGGTGGCCGGGGACATGCCGGCGCCGGAGATGGCGCGGCTCGCGGTCCTGGACGCGTACGACCGCTGGGGCGAGTCGTCCCCGCGCGATCTGGACCTGCTGCTCTACCCGTCGGTCTGGCACCAGGGACCGAACGGCTGGCAGCCTCAGCACTACCTGCAGATGCACCTGCTCGGCGGAGGCGTGCCGGCGCACGAGATCCGGAGCGGCTGCGTAGGGATGATCAGCTCGCTCGAACTGGCGGCGAGCTACCTCCAGGCCGACGCGGGCCGGGACACGGCCGTGGTCGTCTCCTCCGACAATCACGGCACACCGCTGGTGGACCGCTGGCGGATGACCCCCGGGGCGCTGATCGGCGACGCCGCGGCGGCGATGGTGCTCGGCAAGGACTACGGCATGGCCGAGCTCCTGTCGGTGAACGTGACGGTGATCCCGGAGGCCGACGCGGTCAACGACGGCGCCTACCCCCTGTTCCCCCCGGACGCCACCGTCGGCATCGGGCTGAGCTTCGGCGACCGGCACGAGGAGTTCCGCCAGCGGCTGCTCAAGGCGCAGGGGACCGGGATCCACCTGACGATCCAGAAGACGATGATGCAGCAGGTCGAGCAGACCCTGGAGGAGGCCGGGATCGGGCTCTCCGACATCACGAAGGTGGCCTTCCCGCACGGCCGCCGCGAGGACCTGGACGGGCAGATGTCCTGGCTGGGCATCGATGAGGACCAGACGACCTGGGACTACGGGCGGCGCGTCGGCCACTGCGGCGCGGTGGACCAGTTCATCGCCTTCGAGCACCTGCTCGCGACCGGCGGGCTCGTCGCCGGCGACCACCTGCTCATGGTCGGGTTCGGCTCCGGGACGTCGGTCGCCGCGGCCGCGTTCAGGATCCTGTCCACCTCTCCCGTCACGCGAGGAGCGCGCGCATGAGCGACATCACGCAGAGGCTGGTCGACTTCATTCAGGAGCACCTCGTCCTGGACGGCGACGACGTCAAGGTCGACGAGACGACCCCGCTCCTCGTGTCCGGTCTCCTGGACTCCCTGCGCACGGCGCGCCTGCTGAACTTCCTCCGCAAGGACCTCGGCGTCACGATCAGCGCGGCCAGGCTCGACCCCGAGAACTTCAGGGACGTCGCGACCATCGTGACGATGGTCAGAGAACTCCGATCCGCATAACCGGGACGAGGACGAAGTCATGCGGTACGCGGACACGTACATCAGCGGCGTGGGAGCCTACCTTCCCCGGACCGCCGTCAGCGTCGAGAAGGCCGTCGCCAAGGGCTGGTACCCGGCCGAAGAGGCCGAGCTGCACAACCTGGCGGGGACGGTGGTGGCCGGGGACGTGCCGGCGCCGGAGATGGCCCTGCACGCGGCGCGCAGCGCGATCAAGCGCAGCGGCCGGGCCCCCGCCGACCTGGACCTCCTGCTGTACGCCTCGACCTGGCACCAGGGACCGGACGGCTGGCCCCCGCACTCCTACCTGCAACGTCACCTCGTCGGCGGGGACGTCCTGGCCACCGAGATCCGGCAGGGCTGCAACGGCATGTTCATCGCCCTGGAGCTCGCGGCCGGCCACCTGGACGCCGCCCCCGGCCGGCAGGCGGCCCTGCTGGTCGCCGCCGACAACTACGGCACTCCGCTGATGGACCGGTGGCGGATGGGCCCCGGATACATCGGCGGGGACGCCGGCAGCGCGCTCGTGCTCTCCAAGGACGGCGGCTTCGCGCGCCTGAAGTCGGTGTGCACGACGACGGTGGCCGAGGCCGAGGAACTGCACCGGGGCAGCGAGCCCCTGTTCCCCCCGGGGGTCACGGTCGGGCGCCGGATGAGCTTCGCGGCCCGCAACGAGCAGTTCCGGCAGCAGGTCATGCCCAAGGGCGAGGCCACCGCCGCGCTGTTCAACATCCAGCGGGCGCTCATGGAGATCGTCGAGCGCGTGCTGGACGAGAGCGGGATCGAGGCCCGCGACCTCACCCGCGTGGCGTTCATGAACTACTCCGAGGAGATCGTCGAACAGCGGTGCATGGCCCTGCTCGACCTGCCCATGTCCCGCTCGACCTGGCACTACGGCCGCACCATCGGCCACTGCGGGGCCAGCGACCAGGTCCTCTCCCTCGACCACCTGCTCACGACCGGGCAGCTGGGCCCGGGCGACCACCTGCTGATGCTCGGCACCGGGCCGGGAGTGACCGTCTCCGGCGCCGTGATCAACATCATCGACACTCCCCAGTGGATCTGACATCGAAGGGAAACGAACACAGATGGTCGACACTCCGCGCGGAGCCCGGGTGGAACCAGTCGCGGTGGTCGGGATCGGATGCCGTCTTCCCGGCGACGTCCACTCGCCGGACGAGTTCTGGGACCTGCTCTGCGCCGGACGGAACACGACCCGGCCGCTGCCCGCCGAACGCTGGCGCCGCTACGAGACCCGCAGCCCCGAACACGCCGCCGCGCTGCGCGACGCCGTACGGCACGGCAGCTTCCTGAGCGACATCGAGGGCTTCGACGCGGAGTTCTTCGGCCTGTCGCCCCGCGAGGCCGAGCTGATGGACCCGCAGCAGCGCATCCTGATGGAGACCGCGTGGGAGGCCCTTGAGCATGCAGGCCTGCCGCCGCACGAGCTGGCCGGGACCGACGCCGGGGTGTTCGTCGGCGTCTGCACGGCCGACTACGGCGGCCGGCTGCTGGAGGACCTGCCCCAGATCGAGGCGTGGACCGGGATCGGCGCCGCCACCTGCGCCGTCGCCAACCGCATCTCCTACTCCCTCGACCTGCGCGGCCCCAGCATGGCGATCGACACCGCCTGCTCGGCGTCGCTGGTCGCGCTGCACCTGGCCGCGCAGAGCCTGCGGCTCGGGGAGAGTGACGTCGCCCTGGCCGGCGGCGTCAACCTGCTGGTCACCCCCGGCCAGACCCTCACGCTCGGCACCGCCGGAGCGCTGGCCCCCGACGGGCGGTCCAAGTCGTTCGACGCCTCGGCCGACGGCTACGGCCGCGGCGAGGGCTGCGGCGTGGTCGTGCTCAAGCGGCTGTCGGACGCGCAGCGCGACGGTGACCGGATCCTCGCGCTCGTCGCCGGCAGCGCCGTGAACCAGGACGGGCACACCAACGGCATCATGGCGCCGTGCGGGGAGGCCCAGGAACACGTGATGGCCCGGGCCTGCAAGCAGGCGGGTGTCGCGCCGTCCACCGTCGACTACGTCGAGGCGCACGGCACCGGTACCCGGCTGGGCGACCCGCTGGAGGCGGGCGCGCTCTCCGCGGTGTACGGCGCCGGGCGGCCGCCCGGCGACCCGTGTCTCATCGGCTCGGTCAAGTCCAACATCGGCCATCTCGAAGGCGCCGCCGGCATCGCCGGCGTCATCAAGGCGGTGCTCGCCCTCCACCGCGGCGAGATCCCGCCGAGCGTGCTGGACACCCTGAACCCGGCCGTCGCGTGGGAAACCTCGGGCCTGCGCGTGGTGACCGAACGATCGGCCTGGCCGGAGCGTGACCACCCCCGCCGGGCGGGCGTCTCCAGCTTCGGGTACGGCGGCACGGTCGCGCACATCCTGCTTGAGCAGGCCCCGCCCGCTCCCAAGGCCGAGGGTGCGCCCGCCCGGTCGGAGCGGCTGTTCCCGCTGTCGGCCGCCTCGGAGCAGGCTCTGCGGCAGTACGCGGGCAGGCTCGCCGACCACCTCGGCGACGGGCCCGACCTGGCGTCGGCCGGGCACACGCTGGCGCTCCGGCGCACCCACCTGGCCCGTCGCGCCGTCGTGATCGGGACGGACCAGGACGAACTGGCGGCCCACCTGCGCCGGCTCGCCGACGACGCGCCGGCCGAGGCGGTCCTCACCGGGGACGTGCTGCCCGACCTCGGCCCCGGGCCGGTCTGGGTCTTCTCCGGGCAGGGCTGCCAGTGGCGCGGGATGGGACGGGAACTGCTGGCCGTGCCGGAGTTCGCGTCCGTCGTGGACGAGGTGGAGCCGATCTTCGCCGCGGAGATCGGCTTCTCGCCCCGGCAGGTCCTGGCCGACGGCGACCTCGACACGATCGACCGCGTGCAGACCATGATCTTCGTGATGCAGCTGGGCCTGGCCAGGCTCTGGAACGCGTACGGGGTCGCGCCCAAGGCCGTCATCGGCCACTCCGTGGGCGAGATCGCGGCGGCGGTGACGGCCGGCGCGATGAGCGTCGCCGACGGCGCCCGCCTGATCTGCCGTCGCTCCCGGCTGCTGCGGCAGGCCGAGGGCAAGGGCGCCATGGTGATGGTCGACCTGTCCTTCGAGGAGGCGGCCGAGCGGCTGGCCGGCCGGGCCGACCTGGTGGCCGCGATCTCGTCGGCGCCCGGCTCCACCGTGCTGTCCGGCGACGTCGCCGCGGTCGAGGAGGTGGTGAACGAGTGGCCGGCCGAGGGCATCGTGGTGCGTCGGGTGGCCTCGGACGTCGCCTTCCACAGCCCGCACATGGACCCGCTGGCCGTCGAACTGGCCGCCGCCACCGCCGACCTGTCGTTCGGCGCGCCCCGCATCCCCATGTACACGACCGCGCTGGCCGACCCCCGGGCGACACCCGTCCTGGACGGCGCGTACTGGGCGGCGAACCTCAGGGAGCCCGTCCGGCTGACCGCCGCGACGACGGCCGCCGCCCAGGACGGCCACCGCGTCTTCCTGGAGATCTCCCCGCACCCCGTGGTCGCGCACTCCGTCACCGAGACGCTCTCGGAGAACGGCTTCGAGGACGTGTACGTCGGCATCTCGCTGCGCCGGAACCAGCCGGAGCAGACGGCCTTCCTCGTCGCGGTGGGCACGGCGCACTGTCACGGCGTCGAGGTGGACTGGCACCGGCTGCAACCGGACGGCGGCCTGGCCGACCTGCCGCCGTACGCCTGGCAGCACCGCCGCCACTGGCGCGAGGCCTCCGGCGACGACGACAACCGAGGGCACGACGTGCACTCCCACACCCTGCTCGGCGCCGGGACCGGCCTCGCGGGCAGCCGGACCCGCGTGTGGCGGACCAGCCTGGAGGACGCCAACCGGCCCTACCCGGGCAGCCACACCCTCAACGGCGTCGAGATCGTGCCCGCCGCCGTGCTGGTCAACACGTTCCTGCACGCGGTCGAGGACGAGGACGTCACGCTCACCGACGTGGAGATGACGCATCCGCTGATGACCGCGGAACGCCGGCAGATCCAGGTCGTGCACGAACCCCCGGCGGTACGGCTCGCGGCCCGCACGCCGGCCGACCCCGACGAGCCCGAACCGGCCTGGCTGGTGCACGTCACCGCGGACGTGGCCGCCCCCGGCCAGGTCAAGCCCGACGTACTGCCGGACGCCGGCGCGCTCGCCCCGATCGACCCCGGGTTCGTACAGCAGCGGCTGGCCGCCGTCGGCGTGCCCTCGACGGGCTTCGACTGGACGATCGGGACGCTGCTGGCCGCGCACGGCGCGCTGCGGGCCACGGTCCACACCGGCGAGACGGAGAGCTGGGCCGCCGCGCTGGACGCCGCGATGTCCGTGGCGCCCTGCGTGTTCCCCGGCGATCCGGTGCTGCGCATGGTCGTGCACATCGACGAGGTGGTGCTGACCGGCCCGCCGCCCTCGACGGTGGTCATCGACGCGGAGATGGACCCGGCCGCCGAGGACACCGTCCGGGCGCTGCTGGCCGACGTGGACGGCCGGGTGGTGGGGCACCTCAGGGGGCTGCGCTACCCGGTGATCGACGCGCCCGTCCCGGCCGAGGAGGATCTCCGGGGGGCCGGGGAGTCGTTCGCCGGCCTGGCGCCGGAGGTCCTGCGCGACCGCGTCCTGCCCGAGGTCCGCGCGGAGATCGCGGCCGTGATGCGGCTGTCCGCCGAGGACCTGGCGATCCGTCGTCCCCTGGTCGAGCAGGGGCTGGACTCGGTGATGACCGTCATGGTCCGGCGGCGTCTGGAGAAGCGCTTCGGCTGCCGTCTCCCCGCGACGCTGCTGTGGCAGCAGCCCACCATCTCCGCGATCGCGGAGCACCTGGTGACGCTTCTCGCGACCCTCGAACCGGCTCCGGCGACGGAGCCCGTACCCGAGAGCCTGCCGGTGGTCGGAGGCTGAACCGGTGGGCCGGGCGGCCCTCGGACCGCCCGGCCCACCGCGCCCCCCACTCGCCCGCCTCCGTGCGACCCGCTTGCGGCCTACTGGCCGGTCGAGTGGTCCGTGCGTCGGGCGGCGGCCTGGCGGATGAGGTCGGCGAAGGCGCGGACGGCGGGTGTGTCGCGGGCGGTCGGCCAGAGGATGCCGTACTCGATCGGCGGGGCGTCGTCGAGGGGGACGTGGACGATGCCCGGGTGGGCGAAGTAGGGGGCGGCCCACAGGCAGGTGGGTGAGACGCCCTTGCCGCTGCTGACCAGCGGCAGGATCTCGTGCCAGTAGGTGGCGACGGGCCCCCTCGGCACGGCCCGGCCGGACGGGGTCGCGGACGGGTAGTGGTGCTCGTGCCAGTAGGCCGGGACGGCGCCGCCGCCCACGGTGATCATCGGCTCGGCCGCGTAGTCCTCCAACGAGACCGAGGCACGCTCGGCGAAGGGGTGCCCGACCGGGACGATGAGCGCGCGGGGCGCGCTGAAGACGACGGGGCCGACCGTGACGTCGGGTTCGTCGATCGGGAGCTCGGTGAGCTGGAGATCGAGGGCGCCGGCGCGCAGCGGGCCGAGGGGATCGTAGAGCTGGACCTCGGTGACCTGCACCTGGGCGGCCGGGTTGCGGACGTGGAGCAGGTCGGCGGCGGCGATGAGGATCTCGGCGCACCAGGGGGCGGAGTAGCCGGCGCGGAGCGTGCCGGTCAGGCCGCGCGCGGCGACGCGGGCCTCGGCGACGGCCCGCTGGATCTGCCGGTGGCCGGGGAGCAGTCCGTCGCGCAGTTGCCGGCCGATCGGGGTGAGCGTGACGCGGCGGCTGGTGCGTTCGAACAGCGGGGCGCCGATGGTCCGCTCCACCTTCTTGATGATCTGGCTGACGCGGCCCTGGGCCAGCCCGAGCCGTTCGGCCGTACGCCCGAAGTGCAGCTCCTCGGCCAGCGTCAGGAATGCCTCGATCTCTTGCCGTTCCATCGCCTTGACCTCGATCGATTAGTTTGCATCACCGATTCTGCCGCAGATCGTCCTTGTTCCGGACAACGGAATCTTCGATTGTGGATATGCCGGAACGACGTCGACACGTCCGGCCCGATCCCCTTTCGCGTGCGCCCCTTGCGGAGCACTGCCACCGGACAGGAATCGTATGACCCTCTCCGTCACATCTCCTCCCCATCTGACCGCGCTGCGACGGCATTTCGCCGACCTGCGCGACCACCTCCATGACCGGCCACCGGGCCGCCCGGCCCGGACCCGGCAGGACACGGATCTGCTGTTCCTGCGAGCGGTGCCGCTCATCGATCCGCACGCCCGCCGGGCCCTGGAGGAGCTGAACACCCACCTGCTCCTCGAAACCGGGCTGACCAGCGCCACCGGCGTGCGTCGGACCCTCGAACGCGGCCTGGACGCCCTGTGGGAGCTGTCCTGGCCGGCGCAGCGGGCCGCCGGCGTGAACCCCGTCCGCCTGCACGCCTTCCACGGCGCCGGATTCCACCTCCCGCACCTGCAGGGCGGCACCGTCGGCCAGTGGCCGCTGAACGTCACGACCGAGGACGACGCCGCGGCGGAACTGCCCACACTGCGGGCCATCGCCTCCGCAGACCTGCACAACCTCGTCTTCCAGAGCGACCTCGGGATCATCCCCGCCCTCACCGGACCGGCCCCGGCATAACCCCGGCCGTACCCATCGACCGATCAAGGAGCAAGTCATGTTGTTGCAACGACCGGGCGCCCACACCGTGCCCGACCGCATGAGCGGGCGAGCCTGGGCGATGTTGCTCGTCCTGTGCGGCGCCATCTTCCTCGAAGGCGTGGACGTCTCGATGATGGGCGTCGCCCTGCCGTCGATCCAGGCCGAGCTGGGCATGACCACCGGCGAACTGCAGTGGGTGGTCAGCGCGTACGTGCTCGGCTACGGCGGTTTCATGCTCATGGGCGGCCGCGCCGCCGACCTGCTCGGCCGCCGTCGCATGTTCCTGTTCTGGCTGGCGGTCTTCCTCGTCTTCTCCGGGGTGGGCGGGTTCGCCACCGAGGGCTGGGCGCTGATCCTGTCCCGCCTGGTCAAGGGCATCGCCGCGGCCTTCCTCACCCCCGCCGGCCTGTCCGTCATCACCACCGGCTTCCCCGAGGGCCGGCTGCGCAACAAGGCGCTGCTCGTCTACGCGGGCACGGCCGCCGCCGGGTTCTCCCTCGGCCTGGTCGTCGGCGGCCTGCTGACCGCGATCAGCTGGCGCTGGGTGTTCTTCGCGCCGGTCCTGCTGACCGCCGCGATCCTCGCCGGGGCGTTCGTTCTGGTGCCGAAGGACGACCGTTCGGCCCGTTCCCGGTCCGGGTTCGACCTCGCGGGCGCGATCAGCGTCACCGCCTCGGTGTTGCTGCTCGTCCTCGCCGTCGAACGGGCCGCGCACACCGGATGGGTCACGACGGCGCTCCTGCTGGCCGCGAGCCTGGCGTCGCTGGCCGCGTTCGTGCTCATCGAGCGCAGGTCACGTTCTCCGCTCGTGCGGCTGGGCATCTTCCGGTCCGGTCCGCTCGTCCGCGCGAACCTGGGCGCCGTCCTGTTCTCCGGCTCGTTCTTCGCCTTCCAGTTCATCGCGGTGCTCTACCTGCAGCAGTTGCGCGGCTGGTCGCCGTTGGAGACCGGGCTGGCCCTGCTCGCCATCGGCGTGGACGCCGTCCTGGCGCCGACGCTCACTCCCTGGCTGGTCAACCGCTTCGGCAACGTCCGGGTGATCTTCGGGGGGTTGCTGCTGGCCGCGGCGGCCTACGCGCTGTTCCAGCCGATCGCCCTGGACTGGACGTACGCCGCCATGTTCCCGACCATGATCCTGCTCGGGCTGGCGTTCGCGCTGGTCTACGGGCCGCTGACGATCGCCGCCACCGACGGGATCGCCGAGGAGGAGCAGGGCCTGGCGGGCGGCCTGCTCAACACGTCCTTCCAGTTCGGCGCGGGTCTGGGGCTCGCGGTGGTCACCGCCGTCGCCACGGCCGCGACCGCCGGCCGTACCTCGCCGCAGGGGATGCTCGACGGCTTCCACACCGCGCTGTACGTGCCGATCGCCGCCGCCGCGCTGGGCGTGCTGGTCACCGCCTTCGGCCTGCGCCGCACCCGGCCGGCCGCCGACCTCGGGAGCCGTTCATGACCGTGCGGGTACGATCGTTCGCCGAGATCGAGAACGAGTTCAACGCCTCCATCGGCCGGATCGGCTACGCCACCATGGTCACCGTCGACGCCAAGGGACGGCCGAGGACCAGGGTGCTGATCCCCGTCTGGGAGAACGTCGACGGCCGGCCGCTCGGCTGGCTCGCCACGTACAGGACCCCCGTCAAGGCGGCGCACATCGCCGGGAACCCGCACACGAACTTCTCGTACTGGATGCCCGGCAACGACTCCGTCGCCGTCGACACCGTGGCCGAGTGGGTGGACGACCTGGCCGTCAAACGCCACGTGTGGGACCTCTACCGGCGGACCAGCCCGCCCGGGGCCGGCTACGACCTGGGCGACTTCTGGCGTTCGCCCGCCGATCCGAAGCTGCACGTGCTGCGCCTGGACACCTGGCGCGTCCAGGTCATCCGGGGCATGGACCTGCGCAGCCGCATCTGGCAGGCCACGGACAAAGCCTGAGAGGCCCCCGGACACCGTCAGGGACCCGGCAGCGGGATGATCTTGCGGTACTTCCCGCCGGCCGACTGCTCCGGCGGCTCCCCGGCACGCTCGATCGTGACGTGACCGGCTCTGTGCTCGGTGAGCAGGTGAACGACCCGGTCACGGGCGGCCTGCCACACCCGGTCCGCGTCGGCGCCGCCGGCGACCCGCAGGCGTACCCGCAGGACGGTGGGCGCGGTCTGGACGAGCTGGAACTGGTCCATGCCGGGCACGGCCAGCGCGGTGCTGAAGGACATGGGGGAGATGCCGACCCGCTCGCCGCCCTCGGCGGGGAAGGTGAGCAGATCGGCCGCGCGCCCCTGCACCTGGACGGCCGGCAGCGGGTTGCCGCAGGGGCAGGGGTCCGGACGCATCAGGACGCTGTCGCCGAGGTCGTAGCGCAGGATCGGCTGGACCCGGTTGGCGAGGTTGCTGATCAGGACGGTGTGCGAGAGCTGCCCGGGCGGCACCGGCCGGTGGTCGGCGTCGACCGGCTCCAGGACGACCCAGTCGCTGTTGACGTGGTACCAGCCCTCCCGGCAGCCGGACGTGAGGAAACCGCACTCGCCGCAGGCATAGGCTGCGCGGACCTGCGCGCCGAACGCGGTGGCCAGGCGTTCCCGGGCCTGCGGGCTCAGCGTCTCGCCGCCGGGGATGACGAGCGCCGGACGGATGCGCAACCGCCCGGCCTCCTGTTCCCCCGCCAGCAGCGTGAGCAGCCCCACGAACCCCGCGACGCTCGCCGGATCGAACCGGTTGAGCTCGTCGACCATGCTCTCCATCGACTGGTCGGTCGGGACGACCCGCATCAACCGGCCGAGCCACGGCCGGTCCAGGGCCGCCCGTGCCGGCCCGGCGAGGGTGGCGAAGTGGCCGCGCGGCGCCGTGACGACGGCGGTACGGCCGGCGCGGGCGAGGGTGCGCAGCACGTCGCGGGCCGACAACCCGGCGCCGGTGCGCAGCCCGGTGGCGGTGTGGACGGCCAGGCAGTGGTCGTCCTGCACGAACAGGCCGCGCTGCCCGCTGGTGCCGGTGGTCGTGGTGACCAGGTAACGGCCGAGGAACCGGTGGCCCACGAGATCGGGGTCGGCCACGAACGCCTCGACCCGCTCACGGGTCACCTCGCGGTCGGTGGCCCAGTCGTCGAAGCGGGCCATCAACGCCTGCTTGCCGGTGACCGGGAGCAACTCCGGGTCGTCGGCCCCCTCCGGCAGGTCGTGGTACAGCTCGCGGTAGTAGGGCGAGTGGGCGCGGGCGTGCCGCACCAGTTCGGCCAGCCGGGCCCGCCGCCGCCGCGCGATCGCCTCAGGGCCTTCCCGTACGGCGCGCCGCATGTCGCGGGCGAGCCGCCGGACGCTTTCCCCCATGATCGTCGCTCCTGTCTCCGGTGATGCGTCAAGGGCCAGGGGTGGGCGGCGGCACCGAGAGCAGGCCGCGCATGGCGACCTCGACGCCGTGCCTGGCGGCCGCCCACAACTCCTCCTGCGACCGGCCGAGCCGGACGCTGGCCAGGCCCGCCTGCTGAATGGCGCCCATCAGGGCCCCGGTCATCGCGGCCGCGGTGACCGGGTCGAGGCCGGGGAACGCCTTCAGCAACTCGTCCGTGACGCGCTGCTGAAGGTCGAGCAGCAGGTAGAGCCCCTTGGCCTGGAGCGCCGGTGTGGTCAGGGCCAGCCGGGTCACGCCGGCCAGCTCCTCGGCCTCCTTGACGGGGACCTTGGGCCGGCGGTGGGCGGCGTACAGCTCGACGGCCCTGGCCAGCACCTCGCCGGGGCCCTCCGCCGGGCGGCGGTCCGCGATGGCCCCGGCCAGCACGTCGAAGTCGCGTTCCAGGTCGATGAAGAGCACTTCGTCCTTGGTGCGGAAGTAGTTGAAGAACGTCTTGGGGTCGACGTCGGCCGCCGCGGCGATCTGCGTCACGGTGGTCTGCTCGTAGCCCTGCTCCTCGAACAGGGCGATGGCCGCCGACACGATGCGCTGCCGGGTCTCCCGCTTCTTCCGCTCCCGCCGCGACTCCTGCATGCGGGTAAATGTACTCTCGCTAGAAACTTCCAGCAACTGGAAGTTTTGCTGATTCAGAGCGTGCCGAGGTCGACCGCGCCCGGCCATGGCGTCGAGTCCGGCGTCATTGGGGGTGCAGCCAGTCGCCCTCCTGCCCGTCGCGGGTGTTGTACTCGGGGCGCTGCCGGCCGAGACCGACGCGCTGCCGGCCACCGTTCTGTGCGAGGCCGCCACCAACGTCGTACGCCACTCCGCGGCGCGTACCTGCCACGTGGAGGCGCACGTCCGGGACGGACGGGTGCGGCTGCGGGTCGCCAACGTCGGCCACCGCCCGCCCGGCGAGGAGGGAGCCTGCGGGTCAGTTCGCTCGGCTGACGGTGGCCGACGCGAGCTCGTCCGGGGCCGCGTCCTTGAGCGTGAACCCCGCCACCTCGGCGGCGATCCCGCGCCGCAGGTTCGCCGGCCGTCCGACGGCATCACCCGGCGTCCTCCCTTCCCGCCGAAGGACCTCCGCACCTCAACGCCGGGTTCAGCGCTGTGACAGGAACGGCAGCAGCCGGCCGACCTCGTCGTCGACCGCCTGCCGCTCCTCCGGCGAGAGGGGACGGAACGGCGTCACCCGTACCTCGCCCGCGGTCCAGGACCAGGTGCCGCGGACGAAGCCGTCGACGAGCACCGTGGGCAGCACCCTGGCCTGGCCGGGGGCGACGTGCCTGCGGTCGGCGTCGGCGACGATGCGGCCGCGGTCGGCGTGGCCCAGGAGGGCGTTGTCGTAGGCGGGCAACAGCCGCACCGGGGCAGGGGTGTCGGGGTCGGGGAGCGGCGCGTCGGGCAGGTCGAGCAGTCGCCGGCCGTCGGGGCCGGTGTGACGGCGCAGCTCCGGGCCCATCTCCGCGACGATCTGGTCCAGCCGGGTCAACCCGGACCACGCCTGGACGTCCGCCACGGTGGCCGGGCCGAAGGCGGCCAAGTAGCGGCGGATCAGGTCGCGGACGGCGGCGGGGCGGACGGCGTCGACCGGGGCGGCGCCGACCGTGACCGACGAACGGGTGCCCCAGCCGCCCCAGGACGCGGTGGCCGGATCGTGGACGAGCGGCGTGCGCAGCTCGATCTCACCGGCCAGGACCCGGCTGTCGCGGCCCGGGTGGAGCGCCGCGAGGCGCCTGGCCAGCTCCTTTCTGGGCAGCGGCCCGGTCCGCAGCAGGGCGCGCCCGTCGGCCACCAGCGTGCCGGCGTCGAGCCCGGCGTTGTTGCGCCGGAAGTGCGCCGAGCCGGCGGTCCGGTTCAGGACGGGCTGCAACACCGGCCGCAGCCGGCGGAAGTCGTCGGCCACGGTGAGGTGCATCGTGCTGCGCAGGAAGCCGGAACGCACCACCCGCCCCTCGGTGAGCAGCGTGGTGAGGTCGGCGTGGGTGAAGCGGCGGAGCCGGGTCCACAGGCCGACATAGGGCCAGTTCGGCTCCTGCGCCTGCATGGCGACCAGGTGGCCGATCACCTCCAGGGCCGGCAGGCCGGACCGCTCCAGCAGAAACTGCCGCTGGAGCAGGGCCCGGTTGAGCGCCCGGCGGGACAGGGCGGTCATGCCAGCCGTACCGAGACGTTGCCCCGGTACTCGCCGCGCAGCATGGCCAGGAACGCGCCGGGCACGCCGTCGATGCCGGTCTCGACCACGGTCCGCGGGTAGACGAAACGGCCCTGGTCGAGCGCCGTGCGGAAGTGGCGGTGCCAGGCGGCGACCTGGTCGGGCGTGTGATGGCAGGAGAACGGCAGCAGCTCGACCCCTCTGGCCAGGGCGGCGTCGCGGTCGGGCTCGGGGAAGCGGTCGGTCGCGGCGCCGAGCTGCGTGGACAACGATCCGCACAGGGCGAACCTGGCGCCCGGCGCGGCGGCCTCCAGCGCGGCGTCGTACAGCGCGCCGCCCACGGTGTCGAAGAAGACGGTGACGCCCTCCGGGGCCAGTTCCCTGAGCGCGGCGGCCGGGTCGTGGTGGTAGTCGAAGGCGGCGTCGAAACCGAGCTCGTCCACGAGGTAGTCGGCCTTGGCCTGGCTGCCCGCGCTGCCGATCACCTTCCTGGCGCCCAGGTTGCGGGCGATCTGCCCGGCCAGCGAGCCGACGCCGCCGGCCGCGCCGGAGACGAACACGACGTCGTCCTCGCCGACCTCGGCCACGTCCGCGATGCCGTGGTAGGCGGTGGGGCCCTGGCCCAGGTGGTAGCTCGGGTCGGGATAGGCGGCCGGGTCCAGCTTGACGTACGAGGCCGCCGGCCCCGCCGAGTACGTGCTCCAGCCGCTCATCGACTGGACCAGATCGCCCTCCTTCAGTGCGGGGTCGGCCGAGCTCAGCACGGTGCCGATCGCCGTCACGCCCACCCGCCGGCCGGGCTGCCAGGCCGGGATCGGCAGGTGGCAGTCGGCCCGCATGAGTTCGAGGTAGGTGGCGGCCAGCCCCAAGTAGTCGGTGCGGACGACGACGTCGCCCTCGATCTCCGTCCGGGCGACGGTGAAGTGCTCGGGGCCGGGGACGCCGGCGATCTGGGCGGTCAACTGGATCTCGTGGTTCATCATGGTGTCCACCGTAGAGAGGCTTCCGGTCAGTTTTTGACCGGAAGTGCCCGGACAATGGACCTATGGCCAACACCAGCTCCCGCACGCTCACGCTCCTGTCCTTGCTCCAGACGCACCGCCACTGGCCGGGGGCGGACCTCGCCGATCGGCTGGGGGTGTCGGAACGCACGCTGCGCCGGGACGTCGATCGCCTGCGTGAGCTGGGATATCCGGTACGCGCCTCCCGGGGCACCGACGGCGGCTACCAGCTGGAGCCCGGGGCCGTGCTGCCGCCGTTGCTGCTCGACGACGAGGAGGGGGTCGCGCTGGCGGTCGGCATGGGAGACGCGGCGCAGAGCGGGATCGCGGGGCTGGACGAGGCGGCGGTGCGCGCGTTGACCAAGGTCGTGCAGGTCCTGCCGCCTCGCCTGCGGGCCAGGGTGAACGCGCTGCGCGCGATGACCGTCTCGGCGGCGTCCGCCGGGCCGGTGATCCCGGCGGAGGTGCTGACGCTGATCGCCCAGGCGTGCCGGGACCAGGAACGGCTGGGCTTCCGCTACACCACACGCGGCGGCGCGCAGACCGAACGTGAGGTGGAACCCCATCGCCTCGTCGCGCTCGGGGGCCGCTGGTACCTGGTGGCCTACGACCTGACCAGGCACGACTGGCGCAGCTTCCGCCTCGACCGGCTGGCGGAGCCGCGCAACACCGGCGCCCCCTTCCTGCCGCGGTCGCTGCCCAGCGGGGACGCCGCCGCGTTCGTACGCACCGCGGCCCAGGTTCCGGCCGCCCGCACGGTCGTCGCGCTGGTTCACGCACCCGCCGAGCACGTACGCCGGATGGTCGGCCAATGGGGTGAGATCGAACCGGTCGGCCGGGATCGATGCCGGCTCACGATGATCTCCACCAGCCTGGACTGGCCCACGCAGGCGCTGGGCAACGTCGGCGCCGCGTTCGAGGTGCTCCAGCCGCCGGAGTTCGTCGCTCACCTGAGGGACTGGGGCACCCGGTTCCTCGACGCCGTCGAGAAGTCGCCTGCTCCCGCCGAAACCTGAGGTCACAGGGCAAGTTGAAAACAAATCGCCAGACTGGTTTTATGGATGCATGGCCGGGAGGTTCCCGGCGAACCCCCCTCTGAAGGAGCAACCATGAAGCTCACCCAGGCCGCCGCGGCGACGTTCGGTCTCGACGACGACTCCTGGAAGCGGCACGCCAACGCCTGGAGCGTGTGGACCCGGATGGCCGGCCTGGCGCCGATCCTGCTGCCGATCTACTTCCGCGACGAGCTCGGTTGGTGGGCTTTGGCCCCGGTCGCGGTGGGCGTGATCTGGATGTGGCTCAACCCGCACGCGTTCAAGCCGGTCCACGAGCCGCGCAGCTGGGCGTCGAAGGGCATCTACGGCGAGAAGATGTACGCCGCCGACCACTCCCTGGCGGCCGAGGCGCACCGGCCGGCCATCCGGTGGCTGATCGCCATGGCCGCCGTCGGCGCCGCGATCATGGTGTACGGCCTGGTCCGCGTCGAGGCATGGCCGGCCGTCTTCGGCTGGGCGCTGATCTTCGTCTCCCAGCTGTGGCAGATCGACCGCTTCGTCGCCATCTACGAAGAAGGGCTGCGGCGCGGCGCCGCCGAGTGACTCCCGCCCCTGACCGGAAGGCCGCGCCCGACCGCGTCCGCACGCGCCCGTGAAACCATATGAACGATCTGTTCGCCTGAAGGAAGGACCGTCTTCGATGCCGCCCGCGTTCACCGCCGAGGAGAAGACCCGCATCAGCGCCCTGCTGCTGGCGACCGGCCGGAAGCTGTTCACCAGCCAGGGGCTGCGCAAGACGTCCCTGGAGGAGCTGATGGCCCCCACCGGAGTGGCCAAGAGCAGCTTCTACGTGTTCTTCGACTCCAAGGAGGCACTGTATCTGGAGCTGATGCTCCAGCAGGCGGGCGAGGTCAGGCGCCGGGTCATCGACGGCGCGCTGCTGAGCACCGACGACCCCCGCGAGGGGCTGCGCCGCTTCCTGCACGCCACCATCGACGAACTGGCCGTCAACCCGCTGTGGCGCCGCCTGATGACCCATCCGGAGGAGATGCAGGCCGTGGCCCGCAAGCTGGAGCCTGAGCGGATCGCCGCCATGTCCGACAGCCCCGCCACCGCCCTGGTGGAGTACGTCGCCGCCCACCGGGCCGAGGGCGAACTGGTCGCCGTCGAACCCGCCGTCATCATCGGCGTCCTGCAGTGCGTGCTCCTGGTGCCGATGTTCGGCGAACGGCTCGGCGACCCCGCCCACCATCCCAAGATCCTCGACCTGCTCATCGACATCGTCGCCGCCGGCCTCACCCAGGCGGGCACGGCGGGTGGGTGAAGGGGCCGGGAGGCGGTCGCTTCCCGCCGGGTCTCAGACCGTCTCTCGCGTCAGGCTCTCGCACAACGCCCACACCCTGTCCTGGTTGCCCCGATCCAGGACACTGGCCGGCCACTCCACGCGGCGGCACTTCATGCTGAAGTAGGCGCCGTTCACCCCCTCCACCTCGGCGCTGGAGGCCAGGTGGATGCTGGAGCGGGCCGGCTTGCTCAGGTCACCGAAGAGCCGCGGCGCGGCCACCCGCAGCAGCGGGACGACCGGCCGGTAGAGGTAGGGGAATCCGGCAGCCGTCATCGACCGGTTCATCGGCGTGTGGCCGTGCCCCGGGTAGGCCACGTTGACCGTGACGCCGGTGCCGGCGACCCTTTCGGCGAAGCGCAGGCTCATCGCCATCAGCATCGTCTTGGTGTGGTTGTACTGGCTGAACGTCCACCCCAGATAGCGCCGTTCGGCCTGCAGGTTGTCCGGTTCGATCGGCCCGCCGGGGATGCCGCCGGTGATGTTGACGACCCGGCCGCCGAGCAGCGGCAGCAGCAGGCGGGTGAGCGTGAACGGCGCCAGCACGTGGGCGGCGAAGGTGACCTCCACGCCGTCCTCGGTCAGCGTACGGCGGGGCGGGCTCGCGCCGACGTTGTTGACCAGCACGTCCAGCCGGTCGCAGCGCTCGGCCACCTGGGCGGCGAGCGCGGCCACGTCACGGCGGCGGGTCACGTCCGCCGCGACGCCCTCGGCCTGGCCGCCGGACGCGCGCAGTTCGTCCACCGCCTGCCGGACGCGTTCGGGGTCGCGGCCCACCAGGATCACCCGGGCGCCGAGCGCGGCCAGCCCGCGCGCCGTCTCCTTGCCGATGCCCCCGGTGCTGCCGGTGATCAGCGCGGTCTTTCCTCGCATGAGACCCTCCTGTGTAGAGCGTTGCACTCAATATGGCATCGAGTGCCACATACGGCAATGGGTGTAGAGTAGTCGTCCATGGAAGGTCTGCGGGATCGCACGAGGCGCGCCGTACGCGTCGAACTGGCCACCCGGGCGCTGGAGCTGTTCGCCGAGCGCGGGTTCGACGAGACGACCGTCGACGACATCGCCCAGGCGGCCGGCATCTCGAAGCGCAGCTTCTTCCGCTACTTCCCGAGCAAGGAGGACGTCGTCTTCGGCGAGGTCGAGACGATGGCGGAGCGGGTCGCCGAGGAGATCTCGGCCCGGCCGCCGGGGGAAGGGCCCTGGGAGTGCCTGCACGCGGTGCTGCGCGACTGGGAAACGCGGATCAACAGTCAGGTCGAGGTGATGCGGCTCATCGAGTCCACCCCCGCGCTGCGCGCCAGGCTCCTGCAGAAACGCGACCACGCCCGCACCCGGATCATCCAGGCGCTGGCCGAGCGCGGGTTGTCCACGCTGGAGGCGGACCTGGCCGCGACGGCCGCCGGAGCGGTACTCGACGCGGTGGCCCGCGAATGGCTGCGCGCGGACGGCTCCGCCGACCGGCAGGCCCTGGCGGACCGGATCTTCACCCTGCTCCGGCCCGCGTTCCTGAGCTGAGACGCCAGGGGGCCTCCGGCGGCCGGCTCGACACCCGGGCCGGCGTCGTCGTCACCAGGTCACGGGAAGTTCGTACACCCCGTACACCTGGCCGTCGTGCTTGAAGGGGATCTTCTCGAAGTCGGTGGCCAGGGCGAGGGTGGGGACGCGCTTGTAGAGGGTGCCGTAGGCGACCTGCAACTCCATCCGGGCCAGGGGCTGGCCGAGGCACTGGTGGACGCCGAAGCCGAAGGCCACGTGCCGGCGGGCGTCGCGGCGCACGTCCAGCTCGTCCGGCGCGGGGAAGACCTCGGGGTCGCGGTTGCCGATGTCGTTGGCCACGATGATGCCCTCGCCCGCGCGGATGACCTGGCCGCCGACCTCGATGTCCTCCTTGGCCACCCGGCGGCGTCCGCCGTGGGTGATGTTCAGGTACCGCAGCAGCTCCTCCACCGCGCCCGCGATCAGCGCGGGGTCGTCGCCCTCGCGCAGCCGGGCGAGCTGTCCGGGGTGGCGGAGCAGCGCGAGGGTGCCGAGCGCGATCATGTTCGCGGTGGTCTCGTGGCCGGCCACGAGCAGCAGCACGCCCATCTGGGCCGCCTCCTGCCTGGTCAGCTCGCCCGCCGTGACCCGGGCGGCCACCTGCGACAGCAGGTCGTCGCCCGGGTGGTCGAGCTTGCCGCCGACGAGCCCGTCCAAATACTGCCTCAGCCGCCCGCCCGCGGCGGCCCTGTCCTCGACCGACACGTCCCGCTTGACGATGATCTTGCTGTTGTCCTGGAAGAAGCCGTGGTCGGCGTACGGGACGCCGAGCAGCTCGCAGATCACCAGCGACGGCACCGGCAGCGCGAACGCCTCCACCAGGTCGACCGGCTTCGGCCCGGCCAGCAGGTCGTCGATGAGGTCGTCGACGATGCGCTGGACGGCCGGGCGCATGGTCTCGACCCGTTTGACGGTGAACGCCCCTTGCACCATGCGGCGCAACCGGTGGTGCTCGGGGTCGTCCATGAGGATGAAGCTGATCGAGCTGTCGGGGCGTCTGGGGAACAGCGTCGGCAGCGGGTAGCCGGGCCGGGTGATGTCGGAGCTGACCTGCGGATGGCTCAGCACCGCCTTCTGCTCGGCGTACCCGGTGACCAGCCATGCGGTGCCGCCGTCGCGCAGCCGTACCCGGGTCAGCGGCGTGTCCCGCTGGAGCGCCTGCAAGGCGGGCGGCGGGTCGAACGGGCACGCCGCCGCCCTGACGCCGGGGAACTCGGGCAACGTGCCGGCGGTGTCCTGGTCCGGGAGTGCCGTCATGGCGGTGTTCCTTCCGCTCGATGGGTCCGGCCGGCCGGGCCGGTGGTGGCGGGGGCCGTCGGGGCCGGCCAGGGCGCGCGGGTGGCGTGGGCCCGCTCGGCGCTCATCGACTTTCGGCGTGACGCGCCGGCACTCTCCTCTGTCAGATCCAGACAACCAACGCGGGCCGCCTTAAGTCAAGCGCCTGATTTCTGCGCGTGGGCCGGGGGCGTCACAGTGCGGCGGCGCGTTCTCCGGCCGTGAGCACCACCGTGAGGGCGGTGTCCAGCTCGGCCGGATCGATGCCCTCGAAGGCGGCGTCCGTGATCTCGCGCGCATGCGCGTACAGGGCCGCGAAGTAGGCCGCGCCCGCCTCGGTCAGCTCTGCCGTGGCGGGGGCCTTCCCCAGCCGGTACGCGACATGCCCCGCCGCCGCGGCGCGTTCGAGCACCCGTACGGCGTCCGGCCCGGCCAGGTCGAGACGGCGGTCGAGTTCCCTCACCACCTCGTCCGCGGGCAGGGGGGCGGCCGCCTCCTTGAGCAGGGTCAGCAACATCCAGGTGGGGAAGTCCGCGTCGAAGTCCGCGAGGGCGCGACGGTGCAGCCTGCCGATCAGGCGTGCGGTCTCGCCGAGCGCGCGGCCGAGGCTGGGACGCGGTCCGGGGTTCACGGTCATGGGGATCTCCTTCGTGCCGGCGGCGCCTTCTGTTGGTGCCACCAATGATGGTGCCACCAACAATACACATATTTGATGGCCACACCAACAATCGACTAGCCTGGCGACGTGAACCGCGCCCCGCACCCGACTCCCGCCCGGCTGCGCGCCCTGCCGAGCTGGGTGATCAACCAGACGGCGATGGCCGCCAACCGGCTGACCGACCGCGCGCTGGCCGGCACGAGTTCCCGGCGCCAGTTCGCGATCCTGTCGGCCCTCGACGAGTACGGCCCGTCCAGCCAGGCCGATCTGGGCAGATGCACCGGGATCGACCGCAGCGACGTGGTGACGGGCGTCACCACGATGGTCGAGCGGGGATTCCTGCGGCAGCGTCCCGACGCGGCCGACGGCCGGCGCAACATCGTCACGCTCACCCCCGAGGGGAAGGAACATCTGGAGCGGCTCGGCGCCCTGATCGCCGACGCCCAGGACGAACTGCTGCGCGCCCTCTCCCCGGCGGAATCGAAGATGATGCTCGACCTGCTCAGGCGAGTGGTCGCCGACGATCAGGACGCGACGTGAACCGGGGCCGGCGCGTACGGGTTTCCTCGCCGGGCAAGGAGAAATGACTATGGAACAGGAGCAGGTGCGCATCGTAGGCACCACCGACGACCTCGCCGACCTCGCCGGGAGGTTCCCCACGGGGACTCCCGTCCAGATCGACGCCGAGGAGATCGAGCCGGGCCACGAGCCGGGCAGCTCGGCGGGATGGGCGGTCGTGGCCAGAGCCGAGCTGCTGCCGGTCGGCGAGCGCGGCGGCCTCGCGGCGCCGGGCGAGCCGATCGCCACCGGAGAGGCCGACGCCGACGGCAACCGCCCGTTGCTGTTCACGCCCGTGCTCGTCCTGCAGTCGCGCAAGCTCGCCACGCCCGGCCGGTTGGGGCCCACGGCCCGCGCCGCCGACCCCTGCCTGCGCCGCGACGACGCCTACGAGCGGATCGAGCGCGACGGCGACGCGACCCTGTACCTGATGGAAGTGCTGGAAGCGGTCGAGAACCTGCGGGACGAGACCGACGGCGTGGCCACCGACCGCGACCGCCTCCTGCACCCGGCGGCGCGCCGCCACCTGGCCTCGGCCGTCGAAGCCCTGAAGGCGGCGCGCGCCGCGGTGAACGAGGCCACCCGCTTCGGCAACGTGTGCGAACTCGTCCGCGGCGCGGACCATGACGACGCCTGGGCCGGGAAGATCGAGGACGGTCAGCCGTGTGACCCGGCGAACCTGCACGGCCTGCTGGTCGACCTGCCCGGCGGCCCGGCGGGGCGACCGGCCTGCCCAGTCCATGCCGAACTGGCGCGGCGACACGTGCCCGAGGCCACGGTACGGCCCAACCCGCACGCGTAGGCGGACGTCCGGCCGGGGCCCGTCAGCGGTCGTCGAGGAAGGTCAGCACGGCCAGGACGCGGCGGTGGCCGCCGTCGGAGACGGCCAGGCCGAGCTTGGCGAAGATGCTGCCGATGTGCTTGTGCACCGCGTTGTCGGTGATCGTCAGCCGTTCGCCGATCTCGGTGTTGCTCAGGCCCTGGGCCATCCACGACAACACCTCGCGTTCCCGGCCCGTGAGGCTGTCCAGGCCGTCGCCGCGCCCGACCATGAGCTGGGCGATGACCTCGGGGTCCATGACCGTGCCGCCCGCGGCGACCCGGCGGACGTCCTCGACGAACTGGCCCACCCGGCTGACCCGGTCCTTCAGCAGGTAGCCGACGCCGCCGGAGCCGTGCGCCAGCAGCTCGCGGGCATAGACGCGCTCGACGTACTGGGACAGGACCAGGATGGGCAGAGTGGGGTCGGCGCGCCGGAGGGCGACGGCGGCCCTGATGCCCTCGTCGCGGAACGACGGCGGCAGCCGCACGTCGGCGATCACCAGGTCGGGGCGGTGCTCGGTGACGGCGTCCAGCAGGCCGTCGGCGTCCGGCACGACCGCGGCCACCTCGATGTCCTTGCTGGTCAGGAGCAGTTCCAGCCCGGTGGAGAGCAGGACGTTGTCCTCGGCGATCACGACGCGCACGGCAACTCCACGACGAGACGGGTGGGCCCTCCGGAGGGGCTGTCGATGCTCACCGTACCGTCGAGCGCGGCGGCCCTCCTGCGGATGCCGGTGACGCCGGTGCCGCGGCTCTCGTCCACGCCGCCCCTGCCGTCGTCGCTGATCTCGATGCGCAGCACGCGTCCCGACGCCAGCCGTACGGCGACGCGGGCGGCGCCGCTGTGCTTGGTGGCGTTCGTGACCGCCTCGGCGACGATGAAGTAGGCCGCCGTCTCGACCGCGGCGGGCACGGCGCCGAGGCCGCTCACGTCCGTCTCGACGGGCAGGCCGGCCTGCGCCGTCACGGCGGACACCGCGCCGGCCAGCCCCCTGTCGGCCAGGATCGGCGGATACATCGTGCGGATCACCTGGCGCAACTCGGTCATCGCCTCCTCGGTTCCCTCATGCGCGTCCTTCAGCAGCCGGCCGACGGGCCCGCCGTCGTCGTCGAGCGCCTCGCGGGCCATCGCCAGCCGCATCGCGATGGCGACCAGCCGCGCCTGCGTGCCGTCGTGCAGGTCGCGCTCGATGCGGCGCAGCTCGGCGGCGTGCGCGTCGAGGACGTTCGACCTGCTCTCGGTCAGCTCCCCGACGCGCTCGGCCAGCCGGTCGGCCTCCGACGGGGCGAGCGCGGCCAGGCAGGCGCGGGCGTGCAGACGGGCCAGCCTCGGCAGCGCCCACCAGGCCAGCGGCGCGGCCAGGACGACCTGTGCGACGCCCATGCCGATCGCCCGCTCCCACCCGGTCACCGGGAAGGCCAGCAGCAGCCGCAGCGGCTCGTCGGCCGGGAACAGCCACCACAGCGGGGCCTCCAGGACGGGGTTCACCAGCAGCCCGGCCACCCCGAGCGCGACCAGCGCGACGGGCAGGCCCACGGCGACGTGCAGCGCCGTCCAGCGCAGGTCGCGCCGGGACCGCGTGCCCAGGAGGAGCTGCCGCCACCGGTCACGCACCCCGGCCGCGGCGGGCGGCGCCGGGCGCGGCGGGACGTCGACCTCCAGCACCGCGCCGGCCTGCACGCGCTGCCATTCGGTCCACCTGTGCAGCACCGCCATCATGCGCGGCACCAGGACGAGCCCCACCCCGCCCACCGGGACGAGCAGGACGCCCGCGACGAGCACCGCCAGCGCGACCATGGCCGCCAGGGCCGACGCGAACACGATCAGGTGATACCGAACAAACCGCCACAGATTCTTCACATCAATTCATGATCTTCCGGGCGGGTAGCTCCATGGCCAGGGACACAATCGTCATCGCCCCCAGAATAGAGGCCGGTACCAGCCACAACGGCCCCGCCGGCAGCGGACGGGCCAGGAAGCCCACGCTCAGCAGCACCAGCGGCACGGCGGCCAGCACCAGCCCCGACGCCGACGCCCCGGCCCCCACGAGCAGCGCCTCCCAGCGCACCACGCGCCTGAGCTGACGCGGGGTCAGGCCGATCGCGCGCAGACCGGCGAACTCCTCGCGGCGCGCGGTCGTCGTCGCCACCAGCCGGTTGGCGACCGCCACCAGCACGTAGGCCAGCAGCACGGCGAGCACGGCGACGTTCACCAGCGTCTGCGCCGAGGCCATGGCGGCCTGCGGTCCCGCGGCGCGGCTGTCGAAGCGCAGCTCGGGGCGGCGCGCGAGGTCGCCGAAGTCGGCGGGACGGGCCAGCACGGCGCTGTCCAGGCCGGTCGTCGTGTGCGCGGTGGCCAGGTCGCGGGAGACCACGATCGGGCCGAACCCGAGGGCCCGACGGTAGGTGGCGGCCACCCGCGCCCGCACCCGCGCGCCGTCGCCCATGATCACGTCCATGGTCTGGCCGACCCGGCCCAGGTGCTCGTCCACCGCGACGGTCTCGCCCTTGAGCCCGGACAGCCGGCCGTCCGCGAGGTCGAGGTCGACCAGGCCCTCGGCGTCCGGGCCGAGCGCCATGGCCGGTCTGGCCATCAGGGCGGGGCTGTCACCGGCCAGGAGCGGCCCGGTCACCACGGTCGTCATCGCCATGCCCGCCGCCTTCGTCCGCGACCGCACGTCGGCCAGCAGGTCGCGCGGGACGCCGCCGAGGCCGGGAGCGCTGATCGTGACGAGCCCGCGCAGGCCCAGGGCGGCCTCGTCGGACTGCGCCCTGGCCATCGTGGTCTGGGTGAGCACCACGCTGAGGCCGAGCGTGACGACCATGCCGAGGGCGGCCACGGCTCCGGCGGTGCGCAGCGCGTACCCGTGGCAGTTGTGCACCGCCAGCCAGAGCGGGCCGGGCAGCCGCGTCATGAGCCGCGAGCCGGACACCGCCCGCGCCGCCCCCTGTACCAGCCGCGGCCCGGCCAGGGCCAGGCCGATCACCGCCACGATCGCGGCGGTGCTCGGGCCGATCACGGCCGCCTCGCTCCGCACGACCAGCGGCATCGCGGACAGCACCAGGGCGGCGAGCATGAGCAGCAACCCCGCGCGCGTCCGCGCCGGCGACGGCGTGCGCGGCTCGGGCAGCCCGGAGACGACCGGCATGCGCGAGACCCGCAGCGAGCCCGCCCAGGCCGCCACCCGCGTGACGCCGAGCAGCAGCAGGGTCGCCGCCACGGCCGGCAGCGGCCCGTGGACCAGCGGCTGGTCCGCGCGCACCAGCCCGATCCCGGCCAGCAGCTCGCCGAAACGGGCGGCCAGGAAGTAGCCGAGCGCGGCCCCGGGCGGCACGGCCGGCAGCGCCGCCGCCACCGCCTGGACGGCCACCAGCCGGCGCACCTGGCGCGGGGTGGCGCCGGCCGCGCGCAGCAGGGCGAGGTCGCGGCGCTGCCGGTTGACCGAGAGCGCCAGGCCGCCACCCACCACGAACCCGACCACCAGCAGGCTGATGCCGCCGATCGAGGAGGGCAGGACCAGCAGCAGCCCGCGGCCCGCCGCCGCGCCCGGCGACTCCGCGTCGGCCCGGTCGCGGCCCGTGGCGTACTCGTAGCCGTCGCCCAGCCGGGTCTTCAGCCGGGCGGCCAGCGTCTCGGGGGAGACGCCGGGCGTCGCCCGGACCGCGACGAGGTCCACCGTCCCCGGCCTGCCGGCCGTCCGGGCGGCCAGCGTGGCGGCGACGTCGTCGGGGAAGTACACGCCCGGGGTGTCCACCACGGCCGTCACCCGGTAGGTGGCGGGCGTGCCGGCCGCCGTCACCCGCAGCCGGTCCCCGACCCGGCCGCCGCTCACGGCGATCTCGTCGGCGGCGCGCGGCGCGCGACCCGCCGTGACCCGGCCGCTCAGCGCGAGCGACGACCATCCGTGCCCGGCGGTCGCGGGATCGGCGGTACGCCCGGCGTCACCGGCCGGGTGTTCCGTTGTCCCGACGACGGCGGCGGGGAAGCCGACGTCGCCGGCCACGGCCGCCACCCCCGGCACCCCGGCGGCCGAGGCGACCAGCGAGCGGGGGAGCCGGGCGCGTTCGGGCAGCGCGATGTCCGGCTCCTCCTTGAGGGGGATCGACTGCCGCGCCGAGACCACCACGTCCGCGCCCGACAGCCGCAGGGGCGGCTGAGCGCGGAAGGCCGAGTCCACCAGCACGCCGGTCGCCGTCACCAGCGCCATCCCGCCCAGCACCGCCGCGAACACCACGACCAGGCCGCCCGCCTTGGCGAGCGCCAGCGCGAGCCTGATCACGCGACCCGCTCCGCGCTCAGCCGGGCCAGCCGGACGGCCAGGTCCTCGGCGCTCGGGGCGGGCAGGACGTCGAGGACCCGCCCGTCGGCCATGACCACGGTGTCGTGCGCGCGGGCCGCGGCGGCCGGGTCGTGGGTGACCATGACGACGGTCTGGCCCAGGTCGTCGACCAGCTCGCGCAGGAGGTCCAGCACGTGGGCGGCGCTGCGCAGGTCCAGCGCCCCGGTCGGCTCGTCGGCGAACACCACGTCCGGGCGCGCGGCCAGGGCCCGGACGATCGCCGCGCGCTGCTGCTGCCCGCCCGACAACTCCGTGGGCCGGTGCCGCAGCCGGTCGCGCAGGCCCATCCGGTCGATCAGCTCGCCGAGCCAGGCCCGGTCCGGGCGCACGCCGGCCATCCGCAGCGGCAACGTGATGTTGTCCTCGACGGTGACGGTCGGCAGCAGGTTGTAGGACTGGAACACGTAACCGAGGTGCTTCCTGCGCCACTCCGTGCGGCGGGTCTCCGACATGCGGGTGACCTCGACGCCGCAGATGGTGATCTCGCCGGAGGTCGGCGGCTCCAGGGCGGCGGCGGCCTGCAACAAGGTGCTCTTGCCCGAGCCGGACGGCCCCATCACGGCCACGAACCGGCCGCGCGGGAAGGCCAGCGAGACGTCGTCGAGGGCGACCACGTCCCCGTAGGTCTTGCTGACCCGCTCCAGCATGACGACCGCGCCCATGCCCGTGCCCGCGCTCATGATCGGCGCCCGGCGAGGTGCAGGACGATGAGCCCGGCGATGGCGCCCACGCCCACCACACCCGCCATCAGCCCGACGGGGTTCAGATCGCCCCGCGTGACGATGTTGGCCACCACGTTCACCGAGGCTCCGCACACCGCCAGCACCCACAGCAGGGCACGCGACACCGGTCGCCGCGTCCGGGTCCGAGGGCGGTGCGCCGAACGGTCATATGTGTCAATTCTGTACGGATCGCTCATGAAGACGACGCTACGGACATCGGCCGCCGCGATGAATCCCGCCAGCAACCGAAAGGACGGTACAGACTGCTGTAGTACGTCAGGCACAAGACCATGCATCGCGGAGGAAGACACTGTGAAGCGGATCGGCGTCATCGGGGTGGGCGAGATCGGCCGGGCCATCGTGACGGGCCTGTGCGAGGGCCCCGGCGAGCGTCCCGAGGTGTTCCTCTCGCCACGGGGAGCGCGCGCGGCGGCGGAGCTGTCGGAGCGCTACGAGGACGTGCACGTGTGCGCCTCCAACCAGGAGGTCGTGGACCGCTCCGAGCTGGTCGTCATCGCCGTGCGCCCCCCTGACCGGCACGAGGCGCTGGCCGGCCTGCGCGTGGACGACGACACGATCGTGGTCAACGTGATGGCCGGCGTGTCCGTCGAGGAGCTGCGCAAGATCCTGGACACCGGCGCCCCCCTGGTGCGCGCCATCCCCCTGCCCGCCGTCCGCGAACGCGACTCCGTCACGGTGACCTGGCCGGCGCACCCGGCGACCGACGCCCTCTTCGGACGGCTGGGCGGCGTGCTCGCGGCCGAGGACGAGGCGGCCTTCAACGTCTTCTCCGCGCTGACGGCCACGCTCACCACCCACCTGTCCTACCTGGCCACGCTCAGCACGTGGGCCACCGGGCACGGCGTCCCGCCCGAGGTCGCCGAGGGCTACGTCCGCGGGCTCTTCCAGGAGCTCGGGCGGGCGCTGGGCGACGAGAGCCGTTCCCTGGCCCGGCTCGCGGCCGACCACGAGACCCCGAACGGCAGCAACGAACGCGTCCGCACCACCTGGTTCACCCCGGCCAGGTCCGAGGCCCTCGCCGAGACGCTCGACGACCTGCTCGACCGCCTCACCTGACCGCGGGCGCCCCGGCGCCAGGGACGCGTGGCGGCCTGGTCGTCCAGGAGCGGTCCGGGCTCAGCCGGGCCGGTGGGCGACGGTCAGCAGGTGTCCGCTGACGCCCAGCAGCGAGGGCTCCGACTCCATCGAGCGCTGGGCGTCCAGGAGCAGGGCCCGGCGTCCGGGGTCGTCGAGCCAGTCGTTCACGTCGCCGTGCAGCCAGAACGTGCCCTCCAGGCCGTACCGGGCGGCCTCGGGCAGAGCGGCGTCGGCGAACTCGGCGGGAACCTCGTCCGGGTGGTGGAAGTAGGCCGGGAAGCCGCGCCGGGGGGAGAGCATCACGCCGTGCGCCGCGGCGGCGTGGGCCGCCTCCCGCTGCCGTTCCTCCAGGTAGGTGCCCAGGTTCACGGTGTCGAGCACGGCCGCGTACCGGTTGATGGTGGCCGCGGCCACCACGCCGCCGGGCCGAACGGCACGCCGGGCCTCGCTCAGCGCCCGCACCCGGTCGGCCCGCTCGGACAGGTGGTAGAGCGGGCCCAGCAGGAGGACGGCGTCCACGCCGCCGTCGGGAACCGGCAGCCGCCGCGCGTCGCCCGTCGCGGCGCGTAGCCCCGGCACCAGCGCCGCCCGCTCCACGTGCAGCGGCACGGGGTCCAGCAGCTCCACCTCGTATCCGTCGGCCAGCAGCCATTCGGCGTGCACGCCGGTGCCGCCGCCCACGTCGAGGACCCGGGCCGGGGGCGGCGGCAGCGTGCGGCGCAGCACGTCCTGGGTGCGCCAGAACTCCAGGCGGCCGCGCCCCTGGCGCAGCCGGTCGTGCTCCAGGCCCTGTGCGTAGTAGGCCAGCACCTCTCGTGTCACGGTCATCGTCGATCGTGACCGTACGGCCGCGCGGGCGGCAACGGATTATCACTCCACCGCGAAGGACTGCGCACTTCTTTATCCGGGCGTGTAAATTTATTCATATGGATAACTCTCAGGTCTGGCGGCTCGTCCGGATCCTCTTCGCCGTCGTGCTCGTCCTCTCGATCGCCACGCTGGGCGTGGCCGCCGTCGTCGGCGGCAACTGGGTGGTGTGGCTGCGCGCCGCCGCCGTCGCCGCGGCCTCCGCCTGGCTCGTCTCCCTGGCCGGGCAGGCCGCCCAGGGCAGGCGGGCCGCCTACGTGCGCATCCGCTTCGTCTCCTTCGCCGCGCCGATCGGCGTCGTCGTCATCCTCCTCGCGCCGGACAGCGGCTACCCGGTGTGGATGAAGGCCGAGCAGGCCGTGGTCGGCGTCCTGGTCGCCGCCGTCGCGGTCGTCGTCAACCGCCGTGCCGTGCGCGCCGCGTTCCCGAAGCGTGGCAAGCTGGGCTGACATGGAGAGCTCCGGAACCCGTCAGGCGGCCACCGAGGCCCGCAAGGCCCAGATCGCCTCCGCCGCGATCGCCGTGCTGGCCGAACGGGGTTACGCGGAGACCACGTTCGAGGCCATCTGCGGTCATGCCGGGCTGAGCAGCAAACGGCTGATCTCCTACCATTTCTCCACCAAGGAGCAGCTCTTCGAGGCCGTCGTCCGGCAGGTCGTCACCGACGCGGCCGCCTTCATGCGGCCGGCGATCGAGGCCGCGTCCGGAGCCCGTGCCCGGCTTGAGGCGTTCATCAGGGCGAACATCGCCTTCATCGCCGCCCACCCCGCCCACGTGCGCGCGGTCCAGCAGATCGCGTTCGGTCGCGCGCCCGTGGGGGGCGGCGAGCAGGACGCCGCCGTCGCCAGGCTGGCCGCCCTGTTCGAGGACGGCCAGCGCACCGGCGCGTTCCGGGCGTTCGACAGCGTGCTGATGGCCACGTCCCTGCGCGCCTGCATCGACGCCGTGGCCGACCGCGTCGCCGGCGGCCTCGACCCCGGCCACTGCGCGGACGAGCTCGTCGACCTCTTCGACCGCGCCACCGCCGGAACACCCCGCCCGTCCTGACCGGCCGTCGGGCATGATGGCCGGCATGCCGGATCTCATCGACCCCACGGCCGGGCTGCGGACGTCCTTCCTGGAGGCGGTGGCCGAGTTCCGCGCCGACCGGGACTTCCCGGTCCCGTGGTTCGTCCAGGACGTCGATCCCGAGGCCCTGACCGACCCGGCGGCCTTCGCCGCGTACGCCGACCGGCTGCTCGGCGAACGCACCGAGGCGGGCACGCGCGCGGGTTTCGTGCCGATGACCACGCTGTGGTGGGCCGACGGCGACCGCTTCCTCGGCAGGCTGGCCGTCCGCCACCGGCTCACCCCTGAGCTGGAGAGGCTCGGCGGCCACATCGGCTACGACGTGCGCCCCGGCGCCCGGCGGCTGGGGCACGCGACGGCGATGTTCGCCGCGGCGCTGCCGATCGCGCGACGGCTGGGCATCGCCCACGCCCTGGTCATGTGCGACCGGACGAACACCGCCTCCCGGCGGGTCATCGAGGCCAACGGCGGCCGGCTCCTCGACCTCACCGAGCGCAAACGCCGCTACCGGGTGCCCACCGGCCCCGAATAGCCGCTCACCCGCGCCGCAGCAGCAGCTCGATGCCGTCGAGCAGGCGGTGGATGCCGAACTCGAAGATGTTCTCCGGCTCCGACGCCTCGAACGCCTCGTCCCCGAACTCCGACACCATCGGCAGCCGCTCCGCCCCGATGCTGCGCGCGAACGCCTCCTTGCGGGCCCGCGCCCACTCCCGCCGCGAGTGCCGGCTGGTACGTGCGGCCTGCGCCTCGTGGGCGAGCGGCACGGCGGCGCTCTGCACGTACGTGCCGATCAGGATGGCGACCTGGACGAGCGTGGCGAAGTCGAGCCCGTGGCCGTCGAGCGCGCGCATGCGCCAGTCGGTGTAGGCCATCAGCGCGGGCGCGACCGGCGGCCGGGTGGTGACCGCGACCAGGTGCGACATCCACGGGTGCCGCCGGTAGAGCTCCCACTCCAGCCGCGCGGACAGCTCCAGCCTGGCCCGCCAGCCGTCCGGCCCCGGCTCGGGCAGCGGGCGGGCGGCGAAGACGGCGTCCACCATGAGGTCGTTGAGCTCCTCCCGGCTCGGGACGTACCGGTAGAGGGACATCACGCCGACGCCCAGGTCCGTCGCGATCCGGCGCATCGACACTGCGGCGACCCCCTCCCGGTCGGCGAGCGCGACGGCGGCCCGTACGACCCGGTCCTGGTCGAGCGCCGCCTCGGCGGCCCGTCCGGCCGGGGCCGCGGGCTCCTCGGCGGGTGGGGGCTCGGCGAGCCGCGCCCGGTAGGCCCTCGTGCGGCAGGCGCGCGAGCAGTAGCGCCGGGGCCGCCCCCGCTCCGCCGTCCGGAGCTCCCGCCCGCACACCTCGCACGCCGCCACGTAGCGCCCCTTTTCGTCACCACCGAATTCTGTGACGAAATTATACTTCATCCCTTTAAAGTCGCATTAATCGGCAATTGATGTACGGTGTATTTATGACTCGTGCACCGTACGCCAATTCTGTGACGAAAATGGCTCTTGAACTCCACCATGTGACGAAACGCCACGGCGGCGGCGCCACCGCCGTGACCGCGCTCGACGACGTGTCCCTGGCGATCCCGCACGGCACCTTCACCGCCGTGATGGGCCCGTCGGGCTCGGGCAAGAGCACCCTGCTGCACTGCGCGGCGGGTCTGGACCGGCCCGACTCCGGATCGGTCGTCCTCGACGGCCATCGCCTGGACGGCCTCGACGAGGCGGCGCTGACCCGGTTGCGGCGCGAGCGGATGGGGTTCGTCTTCCAGTCCTTCAACCTGGTGCCCACACTGACGGTGGCGCAGAACGTGACGCTGCCCATGGAGTTCGCCGGCCGCCGCGCCGACGGGCGGCGGGTACGGGCGCTGCTCACCCGGCTCGGCCTGGGGGAGCGGACGGGACACCGGCCCGGCGAGCTGTCCGGCGGCCAGCAGCAGCGGGTGGCCATCGCCCGCGCGATGCTCGGCGAACCGGCCGTCGTGTTCGCCGACGAGCCGACCGGCGCGCTCGACACGCAGGCCGCCCGCGAGGTGCTGGGCCTCCTGCGCCAGGCCGCCGCCCAGGAGGGACGGACGATCGTGATGGTGACCCACGACCCGGTGGCCGCCTCGTACGCCGACGTCGTGGTGTTCTTCGCCGACGGCCGCGTCGTGGACCACCTGACACGCCCCGACGCCGCCACGGTCGCGGCCCGTATGGCCCGCCTGTCGGCGCCCGTCCACGCGGGAGGCGTGCGATGAGGTGGCGGCTGGCTTTCGGCACGATCGGCGCCCACCGGGCGTCCTACCTGGCCTCGGCCGCCGTCCTGGCGGCCGGCACCGCGCTGCTCACGGCGTTCGCGAGCCTGCTGGAGACCGGCCTGGCCACGGGCCGTGACCAGGGCTTCCTCGTCATGCTGCCGGCCATCCTGGGCGGCTGGACCCTGGCGATCGTGGCCTTCGGCGTCGTGTCCACCGTGTCGCTGACCATCGGGCACCGCGAGCGCGAGCTGGCCCTGCTGCGCTCGATCGCGGCCACCCCACGCCAGATCCGGCAGAACGTCGTGCTGGAGACGCTCCTCGTGGCCGTCCCCGCGATCGCCGCCGGGCTGCCGCCGGGCGCCGGGCTCGGGGCGGTCGTGCTGGCCCGGCTGACGGACGGCGGCCTCGTCGAGGCGGGCATCGGGCTGGCGGCGGGCTGGCCGAGCGTCGCGACCGGCGCGGGCACGTCCCTGGCCGCCGCCCTGGCCGCCGCGATGATCTCCAGCCGGCGTGCCGCGTCCATCCCGCCGGTGCGGGCGCTCGCCGCCGCCGCGCCCGGCCGCGCGCTCGGCCGGGGCCGCGTCGTCGCCGGCGCGCTGCTGCTGACACTGGGGCTGAGCCTGTCGGTGACGACCCTGTTCATGGACGACGGCCCCCTGCTGTCCAGCACCGCGGGCCCGGCGGGCGTCGCCGTCGCGGTCGGCCTGGCCCTGCTCAGCCCGGTCGCCGTACGGCCGGTCGGCCGGCTGGCCGAGGCCAGGCTGGGCGCGTCCGGGCGGCTGGCCGTCCGCAACCTGCACGCCCGCGCCCAGCACACCGGCAGCGTGGCCGGGCCGCTGATCCTCCTGGTCGGCATCGCCGGCGGCACGCTGTCCATGCAGAGCACCGAGGACGGCCTCCACCGGGGCGCCGCCGACGTCAGCGCGCGGCTCGCCCCGGTGAACTACCTGGTCGTCGCCATGATCATCACGTTCACGGCGATCGTCGTGGTCAACACGCTGATCGCCGCCACCCGCCGCCGGAGCCGCGAGTTCGGGCTGCTGCGGCTGTCGGCCGCCACCCGAGGGCAGGTGATGGCGACGGTCGTGGCCGAGGGCGTGGTGACCGCGCTCCTGGCCGTCGTGCTCGGCACGGTCGCCGCCGCGGCGACCACCGTGCCGTACAACCTGGTCAGGACCGGCTCGCCGATGGCGGCCGGGCCCGGCTGGACGTACGCGGCCGTCGCCGGGGGCGCGCTGCTGCTCGTGCTGGCGGCCTCGATCCCCACGGCCGCGGGGGCGCTGCGGGTCGGGCCGGTCGAGGCGATGTCCGCCCCCTGACCGGCGGGGGGCAGCCCGCCGTCCAGGCGCGGAGCCTGTCGGGGTTGCGTACGGCCCAGAAGTGGCTGATCCGGTCGTTCGCCACCTCGAAGGCCATCACCGCCACGGTCACACCGTCCTGCTGGGCCACCAGGCCGGGCCGGCCGTTGACCGTGCGCTCCAGGATCGCCAGGCCGGCCGCCGCCGTCACCGCCGTCCTGGTCGGCCGGAAGGTGATGCTGGAGCTCGACGTCACCGCGGCCCGCACGCCGCGGGGCAGAATCCGACCTCGGGGTAGCGCGAGGACGGCTCGTCCAGGAGGGGCTGCCGCTTCGACTTCAGGTGCAGGTCGAGGAAGGCGGCCACGTACGTGCGGGTGAGCTCGGCCGCGCGCGCCGCGGGCAGGACGCCGGAGGCGGGCCTGATCCCGAGGGCGCCGGCCGTCAGCGGCCCGTCGGTGAAGGACTGATGTTCCGCCCCCGACAACACGAGCCAGCGCTTCCACCCGGTCAGCAGCTTCCAGTCCCGCTCCCACGAGGTGTCGCGACCGCCGGGGACGTGCTGCGGCGACCCCAGGAACAGGAACGGCCGGGAGAACCCGTTCTTGGGGATGCGGGCGTAGGTGGTGCCGTCCATGTCGACGCCGGCGCGCACGCGGGAGTCCCGCACCATGGTAGCCATGGCGCTCGCCCCGCCGATCGACTGGCCGACCATCGCGATCTTGGATCGGTCGATCAGGTCGGACCCACGCCATTTCGCCGGAAGCTGGTCGAGCACGAAGGAGACGTCGGCCGCCCGTCCCGCGACCACCCCCGTGCCGAAGCCCGGGTCGGTGTCGCTGTCGCAGGCCAGGCATTCGGCGACCCGCCCGCCGGGGAGGGTCGTGGCGTAGCTCTCGTAGGTGTGGTCGATCCCGGCCACCACGTACCCGCGGCTGGCCAGGTCCTCGGCCAGGGACGTGAGCGTGTTCATCGGATTGGTGAAGCCGGGGGACAACACCACCAGCGGCAGGTTCCGGCCCGCGGGTTCGGCGTCGGCGACGGCGTTGGTGCGCGTCCCGCTGAGCGTGCCGTCCGGCACGCCCCCGACCCCCAGGCGCCGCAGGCCGAGCTCCGCCTCCTGCGGTGTCATGTACGCCGCCCGCCGCCCGTCTCGCCGCTCGGCCGGATACCACAGGGTGACCTTGAGTTCCCTGGCGTCGACGTCGAGGTTCCAGGGGTCGGGGCGGGAGGCGTCCTTCAGGTAGAGGGCGGTGGTGCCGACCGGATGGTCGCCGGTGGGGGCGGGCAGCGTGGCGGGCCCGGCCGGCGCGGCCGACGGCGCGGCGGACCGGGGCGGCATGGGCGCGGAACAGGCGGACGCGGCCAGGACGACCAGTCCCGCGGCGACCGCCGGGAGCCGTCTCATCGAGAGGTCCATTCACTCCTCCAGCAAGGTGAGGGCCTTGGCCAGCGCGGGGTCGCGCCCGGCGGCCGCGTCCCGCGGGGTCGGCGGCACGTGGTGGTCGGGCGGCACGCCGATCCGGTCGATCACCTCGCGATCGGGCCCGAGGTGGTGCCTGACGGGAAAGCTCAGGGTGGTGTTGTCGGCGAGCAGGAACGGCCGCGCCGGGCCGGAGATGACGCCGGCGGTCCTGGTGCCGACCAGCCGGCCGAGGCGCAGGTCCTTGACCGCGGAGCTGAAGTGCTCGCACGCCGAGGCGCAGCCGCGGTCGATGAGCACCACCAGCGGCAGGCCGATCAGTTCGACGGTGTCGTCGGTGCGCGAGGTCTCGCACCTGCCGTCCACGGTGCACTGGTAGGCGGTGACCTTGCCGTGGCCGAACCCGCTGACCAGCCGGGTCGCCTCCACAGGACTGCCGCCGCCGTTGCCGCGCAGGTCCAGCACGACGCCGGACAGGGGACGGCCGGTGCGCATTCTGGCGATCGCCTTCAGTGCCCGGTCCGCGGAGTCGGGGGCGAACCCGCGCAGCCGTACGTAGGCGACGTCGTCGTCCAGCAGCTTCGAGGTCACCACTCGCAAGGTGGCCCAGTCCCGCTGGTAGAGGCCGGGCTTGAGCGTCACGTTCCAGCGGCGGCCGGTGCTCTGCCGCAGGAGCCGCAACCGGACCGGGCGCGCCTCCGGGTACGCCGGGTGGAGGGCGGCGATCGCGGGGGTGGCCTTCCCGTCGATGAACGGCGCCGATCCGTTGACCGACTCGATGACGTCGCCCGGCCGCAGCCCGGCCGCCCGCGCCGCGCCCCCCTCCACGGCGGTGACGAACACCGGCGGGACGGCGACGCCGGGGTCGCCGTCCACCTGCGGGCCGTTGACGTTCGCCAGGAAGCCCAGGCCGTAGCCGTCGCCGTCGTAGTGGTCGGGGGGCTGCTTGATGTCGTGCGCCCAGCGGGCGTGGTCGTCGCCGAGGGCGGCCACGATGGCCTCAAGGGTGACGACGGCCAGTTTGTCGCGAAGGTCGGGGACCTGATCGGTGATCCTGCGGTAGGCGGTCTCGAAGGCGGCCCAGTCGGTCCTGCGGTCGCCGGTCAGCGCCGGCATGGTGGCCTCGGGCAGGTCGCGTCCGTTGCGGTTGAGCTCCCGGATCAGGGCGGCGAATCCGGCGCTCAGCAGCGCGCGGGCGTCCAGCGTGGCACCGCTGTAGTAGGTGCCGAGGATGCAGAAGTAGGCCTGTTCGATGACGTCGATCGTGGTGGCCGTCTCCGGGCCGGGAGCTCCCTGGGGCGGCGCGCAGACCATGCCGGCTGCCGTGCTCGCCTGGCCACGCGGCGGCGTCGGGGCCGTGCAGGCCGCCGCCAGGAGGAGGACGAGCCCGGCGGACGCGATCCTGGTGACGGTCATGACAGGCGCCTGCGGATCCACCAGAAGCAGAACCACGACAGGCCGAGGGCGAGCAGGGCGTAGATCCCGGTCTCGATCCACTGGAAGGGCCAGAAGCGCTCAAGGGGCTGGTAGGTGGCCCGCTGCCGATAGCCGAGCCGGTTGAGCTCGACCATGCAGCCGCCCCCGGCCCCCGCCGACGGCGCGCAGGGCCCCGACGTGGTGGACACCCGGGCGGTGCCGTAGCCGCCGTCGCCGCCCTCGCCGCCGAGCACGCGCCCGGACGGATCGAGCAGGTCGGTGGACAGCACCCAGGCTCCCGCGTCACCGGGAACCGCCGACCTCAGACGGATCTCCACATATCCGCCTCGGTCCCGGTTGATGCCGATGCCGTCCACGTTCGCCTTGCCGAGTTCGAAGGTCGCGGTGATCGGGGGCATCAGGTGCGGCCGGACCAGCAGCGGCATGGCGAACTGGAAGGCGGCGAAGACGGCCAGCGTCAGCGCCATGGCGGGCAGCGTGCGGCGTACCAGCATGCCCACGGTCACGCCGAGGACGAAGGTGAAGGCCGCGTACCCCAGCGGGGCGATGCCGCGCGCGCCGAACACCAGAGGAGCCATCAGGGCCAGGCTCTCGGAGGCTGACCTGTCCAGAGGGGTGGACCACCAGGTCACCATGAGACCGCACAGACCGGCGACAGCCACGGCGGTCAGGCCCATGAGCCCGAGCTTGACCGCCAGCCAGCGGCTGCGGGTGATGCTCTGGTTCCACACCATCAGGTGCGTGCCCGCCTCCAGCTCGCGGGTGATCAACGGTGCTCCCCAGAAGACCCCGGCGAGGGCGGGCAGGAGCAGCACGACGAGGGTCAGGCCCATGAACGAGGTCTCGTGCCCGCCGAAGAAACGGTTGTAGAAGCGGTCGCAGGTGTCGTCCTGGACGCAGGCCGCGATCCCGGCGGAGTAGTCGGAGGCCAAACCGGGGCCGGTCAGGGCCAGGACGACGGCGAGGACGACGAGCAGGGCGGCCGTCGCCGCGGCCGAGCCGCGGAACTGGCGCCAGGTCAGCCAGATCATCGGCGCACCTCCAGGGCGACTCGCCGGTCCGCGCTGTGCTTGTCCAGGTAGGCCAGGACGAGGTCCTCCAGGCCCAGTGGGGTGACCGTCCAGGCGGGGTCGTGGATGGGGGCCTCGGTGCGGATCACGTACGTGCTCTGGCGGTCGGTGTGGCGCGCGCAGACCACGTGCTGGTCGGCGGGCAGCCGGTCGGGATCGCGGCGCGGGCCGGTGAGCCGGTGATGGGTGGCCAGCAGGTGCTCGACCTCCCCGGACACCTGGACGCGGGAGTCGACGAGCACGATCAGGAAGTCGCACACGCGTTCCAGGTCGGAGACCAGGTGGGAGGAGAGCACCACGCTGAACTCGTGCTCGACCGTGGCCTCCATCAGTCCCTGGAGGAACTCGCGGCGGGCCAGCGGGTCGAGCGAGGCGACCGGCTCGTCCAGGATCAGCAGCTCGGGCCGCTTGGCCAGGCCCAGGGTGAGGGCGAGCTGGGCGCGCTGGCCGCCCGACAGCCTGCCCGCCCGATGGGCGGGATCGAGACCGAGCCGCGCGATCCGGTCCCGCGCCATGGCGGCGTCCCAGCGGGGGTTGAGCCGCGCGCCCAGCCGCAGATGATCGGCGACGCTCAGCCCGGCGTAGACGGGGGTGTCCTGGGCGACGAACCCGACCTTGGCCAGCTGGGCCGGGCCGCCCGCGGGACGGCCGTCCAGCACGGTGATGCCGCCCGCCGACGGCTCAAGCTGGCCGCTGGCCAGCTTCAGCAGCGTCGTCTTGCCGGCTCCGTTGGGGCCCACCAGCCCCACGACGTATCCCGCCGGGACGTCGACGGTGCACTCGCGCAGCGCCCAGCGCCTGCCGTACTTCCGGCCCAGTCCCTGGGCCTTCAAGACACTGTTCACGCTATGTCCTCCTGAGCGGCGGTCCGAAAGGTGGTCATGAAGAGGGCCTCGATGCTCTCGTCGTCGAGGCCGGCGCGGCGGGCCTTGGCGAGCCAGCGCCGCAGTTCCAGCCGGAGCGGGCCGTGCGCGGCCAGCGAGGCGTTGGTGAGCGTCGCCGTCACGAACGTCCCCACCCCCGGCCGGGCGGCGACCAGGCCCTCGTGCTCCAGTTCGCGGTAGGCCTTCAGGACGGTGTTGGCGTTGATCGCCAGATGGGCCACGACCTCCTTGACGGTCGGCATCTGGTCGCCCTCGCGCAGCACGCCGAGCCGTAGCGCGTGCCGTACCTGCTGGACCAGCTGCAGGTACGGCGAGACGCCCGACCTGCTGTCCAGGTGGAACTCGATCACCGGCTTCTCCATTTATCTAGCCTGCTAGCACTTTAGAGTCCCAGATGTTAAGGATCATAAGGAGCGCTGTACAGGAGGCGAGGAAGGCGCTGATCCAGACGCCGGGCCCGCGTCTGAACGGCCAGTGCCCCCTGGACGTGATCCGGTGGGCGAGCGCGGCCGCGGCCGCCACGACGATCCACGGGAGAAGGGCCGCCGCCGTCCGGCGGGGGAGGGGTGGATCGGCGGACATCAGGCCGAGTAGCAGCATGTAGCCGACGAAGGCCACACGGGCCAGGAGGCGGCAGAAGGTCGTCACCGTACTCGGCCACGACAGCACCGATGGGAATACCTCCAGGTGCCGCCCGCGGCCAACGCTCCGCTCTTCCACGAGCCGAACTTCGACGACAACGTCCGCGGTTGACGAGCCCGTTCCCGCCGGGATGGCGGCGGCGATGACGAGGACGGCCGGCCATCGTGCGATGGCGTGTACCGGGACAACGGCACCGCCCGACTCCCGGCGTGTCCCCCACGCGGCCCGCCGCCACTCAACCTGCAGCCCGGCACTCACTCGGTGACGAACGCCGTATGCCTGCGCACCCGCCTGCTACGAGCGGCCCGCGATGCTGGAGCTCGCCGGGGACGTGACCGGCCGGCGCGCCGAGGAGCTCCGCGAGATCGAGCCCACCCGCACGAGGTTCCCGGCCTTCGTGTTCTTCGTCCTGGAAGCGGACTGACGGCCCGCAGGAGGCCGGTGGCACCGGGTCGACCAGTCCGAACGCAACCCCAAGCCCGGCCGGCCCCGGCCCTCGTACGCCGCCGCCACGCCCGAGGTCAGGGGCGTTCTCCGCGCTGCACCGCCCGCAGGTCGAGCCAGCCGATCAGCTTGACGTCCTCGCCGTCCAGGACCTCCCGGACGTCGGGGTCGGTGAACAGGGCCAGCTCCCAGCCGCGCTTGGCCGCGCCCGGCATGATCGCGCGCAGCTCGTCGGTGTCCTCGAAGGGGTGGATGTAGATCTCCGTCACGCCCGGCCGCAACGAGCGCAGCAGGCCGATCATGTCCTTCTTGAGCGACTCGTAGTCCTCGCCGTCGGCCTGCTGGAAGGGCAGCGACCACAGGCGGTCGAGGATGACCACCCCGGCCTCGTCGGCCATCGCGGCCAGGGCCTGCGCCACGGGCTCCAGCTCCTCCGGCGCGCCGGTGCCCTCCAGCGAGCGGGGCAGGCGGAAGGGCAGGCCGAACTCGGCGCACACCGGCAGGACGACGTCCAGGAAGTGGCGGCCGGTGGCCAGGCCGTACAGGCTGCCCATGTGGTTGTCGGCGTGCGAGGGGTCCAGGCCGAGCGCGACGGCCTTGCGGATCTGGTTGACGATCTCGACGCGGACCTCGTCGGGGTCGGCGGACCGCTCGAAGGAGGCGCAGTCGCGGAAGAAGTAGCCGGTCTCGTCCACCAGCGTGGGGACGGGCCGGTCGCGGGTGACCGGGCCCCAGCGGTAGCCCTCCCACTCGCTGGTCAGCGTCAGGTGCACCCCGACGTCGAAGCCCGCGGCCTCGGCGACGGCCTGCGGCGCCCACGGGCAGGGCGTCATCACCGTGGCCGAGCTGATCGCCCCGGCCCGCAGCAGGGAGGTGATGCCGAGGTTGGCCGACCGGCTCATGCCGTAGTCGTCGGCGTTGACGATGAGCAGCCGGTCGTCGGGGGCGTGGCCGAGCCGGGAGGCGAGCGTCATCAGGGAACCCTTCGTAGGTGGAGGCTCGTGCGGCTCGGCGACCGCGGCCAGGTCGACGTCGTTCTCCGGCAGCACCGGCATGGGCAGGACGGCCTCCAGCGCCTCGGCCGGCCCGCGCACCGAAGGTAGGCCGGAAATCTTCCAACCGATCGTCCAGCACGGGACGACCTCCGTCAATTCTCGGTCCGGGTGGCGTACTTGCCGGGCGGGCGCGTACGCGAGACGGTGGCCAGGTGCCTGACATCCCCGGTCCCCCTCCCGCGCCGGACGGCGGGCTGAGCGCCGTCGCGGCCGCCGGCGGCCTGCACACCTACCAGCTCCGGCTGCACGAGCGGTACGGCCCGCTGGTGCGCTTCCAGCTCCCCGGCGCGCCGGCGGCGATCTCGGTGGCCGACCCCGTGCTGCTGGAGGCCACGGCCGCGATCGACGAGCGCCCCGACGAGCTCTTCGAGTTCCTGGCCCCCCTGTGCGAGGCCGGCAACCTGCAGACGCTGCCCGCCGACGAGCACGGCCCCTTCCGCCGGGTCCTGCTCTCGGTCCTCGCCGGCCGCCGGTCGCACGAGGCGCACTTCGCCAGCTTCGTCACCCTGGCCACCGAGCTGGCCGACCGCTGGGAACGCCGCGCCGCCGACGGCCCGGTGGCGCTCCAGCAGGACCTGAGCGAGCTGTCCCTGCGCATGATCGCCCAGTACGCCCTGGGCGGCGGCCTCGTCGACCCGGCCCGGGTGGTGAGCGCGTTCGAGACCGTGCTGACCGTGCACCTGGGCCGCCTGTACGAGCGCGACGACGACCGGGCGCGCGGCGAGCGGGCGCTGGCGTACCTGCGCGAGGTCGTGGACGGGGTCCTGGCCCGCGGCGGCAGCGAACTGGTGACCGCCCTGGCGAAGGCGGACATGTCGCCCGCCCGGATCAGGGACACCGTGCTCATGATCATGCTCGCGGCCCACCACACCACCGGCGTGGCCGTCTCCTGGACCCTGCACCTGCTCGCGCGCAACCCCGGCCCGGCCGCGCTGGTGGCCGCCGAGCTGGACGACGTGCTGGGCGAGCGCGCCGCCCCCGACTATGCCGACCTGCGACGGCTGCCGTACCTGGAGATGGCGCTCAAGGAGTCGATGCGCCTCTACCCGCCCGGCCCGTACGGCGCCCGCGAGACCACCGAGGACCTCACCCTGGGCGGCCACCACGTCCCGGCGGGCACCACGATCTTCTACCCCTTCTGGGCCGTCCACCTCGATCCGCGCCACTGGCCGGACCCGCACGCGTTCAGACCCGACAGGTTCACCCCCGAGGCGCAGGCCGCCCGCCACCGCTACGCCTACCTTCCCTTCGGCCTCGGGCCGCGCGGCTGCGAGGGCGCGAGCCTGGCCATGGTCGAGGCCGAGCTGGTGCTCGCCGTACTGCTCAGGAGGTTCGCCTTCGAGCCGGTCGAGGACCATCCGGTGACGCCCGTCGAACGCTTCGTGCTGTGGGCCGAGCACGACATCCGCATGCGCCTGACCGGCCGCCGCCCCCGCTGACGCGCCGGACGGGTGTGGCGGGTCTTGCCTCGGCGTGCGCGCTGGCATATGAGTGATGCACGCTCGTTCGGACGCCGCCCATGCACGGGAGAGTCGATGAACATCCGCGGAAAGGCGACGGCCACTGTGGCGGCCGGCGCCCTGGTCACCCTCACCGCCCTCACCGCCGGCGGCCCGCCCGCCTCGGCCCGGACCGCCGCCCCGGGGGTGACGCACGAGGAGAACCCCCGGGTCCCCGTGGGCGCCGCCTGGACCGAGGCCTTCTTCCCCTCCTCCGACGGCAGCGGCGTCGAGCTCCACGCCGACGTGCTGCGCCCGGCGCACCTGCCGGCCGCCGCGCGGACGCCGGTGATCGTCTCGGTCGGCCCCTACTTCGCCCACGCCGGGCAGACCGGCCCCGAAGGCTGGGACCGGGTCGGCCCGTCGGCGCGCTTCCAGGACTTCGTCGACGGCGCCGGGCTGATGGCCCGCGGCTACACCTTCGTGATGGTCGACCTGCGCGGCTTCGGCGGCAGCACCGGCTGCCTGGACTGGGTCGGCCCCGGTGAGCAGGCCGACGTGCGGGCCGCCGTCGAGTGGTCGGCGGCCCAGCCCTGGTCGTCCGGCAAGGTCGGCATGTACGGCAAGTCCTACGACGCGGTCACCGGCCTGGTCGGCAACAACCTCAGGCTGCCGAGCCTGAAGGCGGTCGTCGCCCAGGAGCCGGTCTGGAACATGTACAACTACCTGTTCAGCAACAAGGTCCCGCGGCCCAACGTCACGGGCACGCCGCAGGCGTACAACTCGATCGCGACGATGCCGCCGATGGCCGACGACAGCGACCGGTACAAGGCGAACGCCCAGTACGAGACCGCCCATCCCGCCTGCCTGACCGACAACGTCACCAACAACAACAACCCCGACCTGCGCTCGGCCTACTGGCGGGCGCGCAACCTGGCCGACCGGGCGGCCGGCACCAGCACGCCGCTGCTGGTCACCCAGGGCTTCATCGAGCCCAACACCAAGCCCGAGGACATGGAGGTCTACCTCGCCAACCACCGGGGCCGCGAACGCGGCTGGCTCGGCCAGTGGGAGCACGTGCGCGGCAACGACACCGACGCCCAGGGACGGCTGCTGCAAGGGCGCGCGGGCTGGTTCGACGAGGTGATGCGGTTCTACGACCAGTACCTGCGCGGCGTGCGGCCCTCGGTGGCCGACCCGGCGTACGCGATCGAGGACAGCCTCGGCCTGTGGCGCGCCCAGCCGACCTGGCCGGTGGCCACGACGTCGTACGAGGCCCGGCTGTCGGCCGGCGCGTACCTGGACGACGGCGGCGGCGCCGCGACGGCGACCTCGACCCCCTCGGGCCGCTGGGACATGGAGCACGCACCGCCCCTCGAACCGCTCACCACCGCCGAGAAGAACTCGGCCAGGCAGAGCGCGGCCGCATCGAGCAGCTTCTGGACCTGGTCCACGCCCGCCGCCGAGAAGCTCAGGCTCACCGGCACGCCGAGGATCAGGCTCGACGCGAGCACGAGCGGGAACGTGATGGTCCGCCTGTGGGACGTCGCCCCCGACGGCCGGGCCACCATGTTCGACGAGAACGTCGCCCTGCTGGAGCGCGCCGGCCCGGTCGCGTTCGACCTGAAGTCGCCCGACTGGACGTTCGAGCGGGGGCACCGGCTGGGCGTCCAGATCGGCACCATCGAGTCCAACGGCTGGCTGGACGTGCCCTCGGGCAACACGATCAGGGTCTCCGGCGCGCGGCTCGGCCTCGACCTGCTGTCGGCGCGGTCCGACGTGGCCACCCAGGGCGACCGCTCGCCGTACCTGGACCGGTACCTCGCGGCCTACACCACCACCCTCGGCGGCGTCGGCGCCGGCACCTTCCCGCTGCGGGTGTCCCGCCACTGACCGGGCCAGAAGCGCGCCGCGGCGGCCGCCTGGGCGGGGGTACGGCCGGCAGCAGGACCGAGCAGGCTGCCAGGGCGATGCGGGTCGTCAGGGCTCGACGCCGTGACGGTCGCCACGGGTGCGCAGGAAAGCGGTCATCGCCTCGACGCCGAGGCCGACGGCACGCTCGTCCGCCGCGAAGTCCGGGGCGTGCGGCGTGCCCTCCTCGCCGACGCCGAAGAAGAACATCGCTCCTGGAGCCCGCTCCAGGAAAAGTCCGAAATCCTCCCCGTTGAACGGATAGGAGGCGTGCAGCAGCATGGCGTTCAGGTGACGCGCGCCGGCCCGTGCGTGCTCCGGCGAGTTGACCGCCGCCGGATGACGCCCGACGAACCGTACGCGGTCCCCGGCCTGGGCGCGCAGCAGCGAGCGGATGTCGTCGTACCGGCTGTCCGGCCAGGCCCGGACCCAGCCCTGCACCGCGTCCGGCTCGCGATGGGCCTGGGCGTGGACGAAGGTCGCCAGCGGGCCGCCGGGGACGCGCATGTCGGCCGCCAGCCGGGCCATGCCCTCGGGGGTGATCGGCGGGGTCACCGTCGACAGGCCCTCGACCAGGGCCTCGAACCGCCGCGCCTCCTCGGGAGACAGGCCCTCGATGCGGAAGATGTCCTGGCCGGGGTGCCCGAACCCCGGGGCCACCGCGAACGTCCCCGTGGGCAGAGGAGCGCAGTGCACGGCGTACACCTCCTGCGGCGGGACCGCGTCCAGTGCCCCGTCGGCGATCATGGCGCGGGCGCCCTCGCAGGTCTCCTCGGCGGGCTGGAAGAAGAAGACCGTCCGGCCCGAGGTCTGCTCGCGTGCCAGGGCCCGCGCGACGCCCACGCCGATCGCGGTGTGCACGTCGTGCCCGCACAGGTGTTCCGCGCCGCCGGGCACGGCGACCGCGTCCATGTCGGCCCGGTAGCCGATGGCGGGCCCGTCGCCCGCGTCCAGGACGGCCACCACGCCGTGGCCGCCCACGCCCGTCCGAACCTCCAGGCCCGCCGCCCGCAGCGCGTCCGCGACCAGGGCCGCGGTGCGCCGCTCCTGGCCGGCCGGTTCGGGGTGGCGGTGGATCTCGCGGCGTAACTCGATCAGATCGTCGTCGCTCATGGCCGCATGCTGACACATCGCCCCGGCCCCCGTCCGGGGCGACGTGCCGGCGTCAGTTCGCCAGGCCGGTGAACATGCCGGGCTCGTCGGAGCCGCCCGGGTTGCGGACGATCACGTTGAGCCGGTTGTTGGCGTTGATCACGCCGATCAGGGAGACCGGCGCGGCGCGTTCGGCGTCGGTGTACACCGTGGACTCGCGCCGGGCGGCCACCAGGTTGACCCGCACCGCGCTCTCCCCGGCGGCGGTCGCGATCTTGGCGCCGAGCGCGTTGCTCATCAGGGCGAAGCGGGGTTCCATGATCGTGGTCCTCACTCGTGGCCGGCCGACGGCGCCGGACGGTCGTCGTCCGCGGCCGTCGTGGCCGGTCGCACAGGAGATGCCGGCCACCGGGCGCCTGTGACAGTGATCCGCGCCCCATGAGGTGATTTGGGATGACGCCGGTGTCAACGTTGCATACTTCCCGCATGATTTTCACGCAGCCAGAGCTCGACTACCTGGCCGGACAGCACCTCGGCCGCCTGGCCACCGTCTCCCCCTCCGGAGACGTGCAGAACAACCCCGTGGGCTTCTTCGTGGACGCCGCCTCGGGCACGATCACCATCGGCGGGCACGCGATGGGCGCCTCCAAGAAGTTCAGGAACGTCCAGCGGGGCAGCACGGTCGCCCTCGTCGTGGACGACCTGGCCTCGGTCGACCCGTGGGTGGTGCGCGGCATCGAGATCCGGGGCACGGCGGTGGCCTCGACCGACCATGAGCCGCCGGTGCCGTACTTCTCGCGGGAGGTCATCACGATCACGCCCACCAGGATCGTCTCGTGGGGGATCGACGGAGGGCGGTCGTCGCGGATCGTCTGAGGGGCGCGGGACGGCGTCCGGCCGTCAGCTCGGCGGGCGCCAGCCGTGCGCGAGGAGGTCGAAGACCTGCTCGACGGCCCCGCGAAGATCCTTCCGCCCCCGGGTGAGCGCCGGCGTCTCCAGGACGAACCGGGCCAGCGCGTGGCAGGCGACGTCGTCGGGGGCCACGCCCGCGTCCTCGGCGACGGCCGTGCCGAGGGCGGCGGTGTGCCGGGTCCACATCCGTTCGTAGTACTCCAGCAGCGCCGGCGTGGACTCCACCAGCTCGGTGAACTCGGCCCGCAGCGGATGGGCCGCGAGCGGCGGCCAGGACGCCAGTACGTGCCCGCGCAGCGCCTCGACGACGCTCTGCCCCTCGGGGCGCCCGCGCACCGCCGCGACCCGGCCCCCTGAACGAGAGGTTCAGCCATGCGCTCACCCGCACCCGCCGCCGCGCGGATCCACGTCATCGGGGCGGGCCCCGGCGGGCTCACCTGCGCCCGCGTCCTGCAGCGGCACGGCATCCCCGTGACCGTGCACGAACGCGACCCCCACCCGCGGGCGCGCGACCAGGGCGGCACGCTCGACCTGCACGCCGACGACGGGCAGGTCGCCCTGCGCGAGGCCGGCCTGCTCGACGGCTTCTTCCGGCTGGCCCGCCCGGAAGGGCAGGAGATGCGCCTGCTCGACCCGGCCGGACGGCTGCTGGACCACCACGTCCCGGCCGAGGACGAGCTGTTCAAGCCGGAGATCGACCGGGGCGCGCTGCGCGACCTGCTGCTCGGCTCGCTGGAACCGGGGACCGTGCGGTGGGGCCAGGCCGTCGAGCAGGTCACCGGCCCGGCCGGCGGCCCGCGGCGGGTGCGTTTCACCGACGGCACGTCCGTCGAGGCGGACCTCGTCGTCGGGGCCGACGGCGCGTTCTCCCGCGTGCGGCCGGCGGTGTCGGCGGCCGTGCCGCGCTACACCGGGGTCACCTTCCTGGAGGCGTGGTTCCAGGACGTCGGGAACGCGCACCCCGACCTCGCCGAGCTCGTCGGCCAGGGCGGCGCCACCGCGGCCGACGGCGACCGCGCCCTGTTCGCCCAGCGCAACGGCGGCGACCACATCCGCGTCTACGTCATCCAGCGCCTGCCCGCCGGCTGGATCGCCGCGAACGGCCTGAACGCCGGCGACACCGCCGGAATCCGCTCCTGGCTGCTCGACGCCTTCTCCGGCTGGTCGCCGTCGCTGCTGCGCATGATCAGCGGCAACGACGGGCCGTACGTCGACCGTCCGCTGTTCGCGCTGCCCGTCCCGCACGCGTGGGAGCGGTCGCCGTCCGTGACCCTGCTCGGCGACGCCGCCCACCTGATGCCGCCGCTCGGCGCCGGCGCCAACCTGGCCATGCTCGACGCCTGCGAGCTCGCCCTCGCGCTGGCCGGCTCCGCCACGGTGGCCGAGGCCGTGGCTGCGTACGAGACGACCATGCTCCCGCGCGCGGCGGAGGCGGCCCGGGCCCTTGAGCACGGCGCCGAGGCCCTGCTCGAACGGCACCAGAGCGGCGAGCTCGCCGACCTCGCCCCGCCCCGCCGTTGACCCAGGCGCAGGTGGGCTAGCGTGTCGCCGCGGTCACGAACATCGGCAGGGCGAGGAACAACCGCCCGGTCCGGCCGCGCTCGCGCTGCTCGGCGAGCCAGGTCTCGGCCTGCTCGTCGGTGACGGCCCCGGCCGCGCGCGCCTTCCCGGCCAGATCGGCCAGCGCGGGCACCATCGTCGCGTCGGTGCACACCGTGGTGCGCACCTCGACGGTGACGTCGGTGAAGCCCGCGTCCAGCAGGAGGTTGCGGCTGCGGCGGACCACGCGCGGGGCCCTGACGAGGTCGGCGCGGGCGTGCACGATCCGGCGGGTGAGCGCGGCGTCGCCGGAGTCGATGACGAAGGTGTCCCAGTCCTGTCCGAGCAGCACGATCCGCCCGCCGGGGGCGAGCACGCGCCGCGCCTCGGCGACGGCGCGGGCGGGATCGTCCAGGACGTGGAACACCTTCTCGGCCCGGTAGCCGCGCAGCTCGCCGTCGGCGAAGGGCAGCTCGTACGCCTGCGCCACCCGGAACTCACCGGCCGGCCAGCGCCCGCCCGCCACGCTGATCATCCGCTCGTCGGGGTCGACGCCGATCGCCCGCGCGCCCCGCTCGGCCATCTCCGCCACCGCGCGGCCCGATCCGCAGCCGACGTCGGCCACCGCCGCCTCCGGGACGAGGTCGAGCAACTCGTAGGAACGCGCACGCAGCTCGCCCGCCCCGGGCATGTTGTCCGCCATGTCCAGCAGGGCGATGAGCGCGTCGGTCTCTTCGCCGGTACGGCCTGTCGTCTGGTTCTTGGTCATGTGCGGGATCCTGCGGCTTCAAGTCCACTTGAAGTCAAGTGGCCCTCCCTAGGATCGCCGGTCCTGGGAAGAGCGCTCCGTTCCTCCGGCGGCCGGGTGCGGGCATGGTGGGGTGCGGCCGATCCGAGGACCGGCCCCGAGGAGGAAGAGCGGTGACCAGGCGATGAAGGCTGTGCGGTTCCACGAGTATGGCGGGATCGACGTCCTGCGGGTGGAGGAGGTCGGGCGTCCGGTGCCGGGACCGGGTCAGGTGCTGGTCGAGGTGCGCGCGGCCGGGATCCAGCCCGGCGAGAGCATGATCCGCCAGGGGGCGCGGCACGGGCGCTGGCCGGCGACGTTCCCGTCCGGGCAGGGCAGCGATCTGGCCGGTGTGGTGGTGGAGGCCGGTCCGGAGGTGCGCGGGTTCGCGGTGGGCGACGAGGTGCTCGGCTTCACCCACGGCAGGGCGAGCCACGCCGAGTTCGTCGTGGTGGACGACGTGGCCCTGACCCTGCGCCCGGCGGGACTGCCGTGGGAGGTCGCCGGGTCGTTGTACGTGGCCGGCACGACGGCGTACGCCACGGTGTTCGCGGTCGATCCCGGGCCGGGGGAGACGGTGGTGGTGTCCGGGGCGGCGGGCGGTGTCGGGTCCATCGCCGTGCAGCTCGCGCGGCGCCGGGGGGCGACGGTGATCGGGCTGGCGAGCGAGGCGAACCACGCCTGGCTGAAGGGGCACGGCGTCGTGCCGGTGGCGTACGGGGAGGGCGTGGCCGAGCGGATCAGGGCGGCCTCCGGCGGGAACGTGGACGCCTTCATCGACACCTACGGGGACGGCTACGTGGAGCTCGCGGTCGAGCTGGGCGTGCGGCCCGAGCGCATCGACACCATCTGCGACTGGGCGGGCGCGGCCAGGGTCGGCGCGCGGACGTTCGGGGAGGGGGCGGCCGCCTGCGCCGTCGTGGTGGGGGAGCTGGCCCGGCTCGCCGCGCGGGGTGAGCTGGAGGTGCCGATCGCCCGCGTGTACCCGCTGGAGCGGGTGCGGGACGCCTTCGGCGAGCTGGAACGCCGCCACGCCCACGGCAAGATCGTGCTCCGGCCCTAAATCGGGCGACGGGCGGTACGGCAGGCCGCCCGCCGTCCCCACGGGTGCGTCGCCTGCCGGGGCCGCGTAGGCTACGTCGGGAAACGCTTGTGATCCACGACCAGGAGACCGGACATGGCAGGTGACGACGACATCTCCGGGTGACACCGGAGGTTGATCGGCCCCGGCGTGAGCGCGTGAGCGCCGCCGGCGAGGCCCTGTTTCGTCGTCCCCGAATCCCTGTCCTTCTCACCGGGCGGCTTCGGCGCGCCCGCGTCCTCCTCCGAGGTTCACATGGTCTCCCACCCCTGCCCGCCGGTCAGTGACGCGCTGCTGGCCCACGATCTCGTCCGGACGCTCGGCACGCGGCGCGTGCTCGACGGCCTGTCGCTCACCGCCGCCCCCGGCCGCCGGATCGGGCTCATCGGCGAGAACGGCGCGGGCAAGTCCACCCTGCTGCGGCTGCTGGCCGGTGCGGACGAGCCCGACTCCGGCACCGTCGTACGCCCCGCCGACCTGGGCTTCCTGCACCAGGAGCTGCCGTTCGCGGCCGGTGACACGCTCGCCGACGTGCTCGACGACGCCCTGCGGGAGGCGCGGACGGACCTGGCCGAGCTCGACCGGCTCACCCGCGAGTTGGCCGGGTCGCCGGACGACGCCGCGCTGCTCGAAGCGTACGGGGCCCGGCTCGACCAGGCGCAGCAGCGCGAGTCCTGGGACGCCGACCGGCGTGCGGAGATCGTCCTCGACCGGCTGGGGCTGGGCGGCGTGCCGCGTCCGCGCGCGCTCGGGTCGTTGTCCGGCGGGCAGCGCGGCCGGCTCGCGCTGGCGGCGCTGCTGATCAGGCGGCCCGCCGCGCTCCTGCTGGACGAGCCCACCAACCACCTCGACGACGACGCCGCCGTCTTCGTGGAGGAGGAGCTGCGCGGCATGACCGGCGTGGTGGTCGTGGCCAGCCACGACCGGGCCTTCCTCGACGCCGTCTGCACGGACCTGCTCGACCTCGACCCCGCCGTGGACGGCCCCGTCCGGTACGGCGGCGGCTACAGCGCGTACCTGACGGGGAGACGCGCCGAGCGCGAACGCTGGGAGCGGCGTCACGCGGCCGAGCAGGAGGAACTGGACGAACTGCGCCGCGCCGTCGCCGTGACCGCGCGGCGGGTGGCCCAGGACGGGCTGCGCCGCGACAACGAGAAGATGGGCTACGGCCACCGCGCCGGACGCGTGCAGCAGCAGATCTCCCGGCGGGTGCGCGAGGCCGCCCGCCGGCTCGCCGAGCTGGAACGCGATCAGGTCCCCGCCCCGCCACCCCCACTCCGCCTCACCGCCCCCCTCCTCCCCCCGAAGAAGGACCCCGCCGCTCTCCGGGAAGCCCCCCTCGCCACCCAGGAAAAGCGCGTCGCCACCCGGGAAGCCCCCCTCGCCACCCAGGAAAAGCGCGTCGCCACCCGGGAAGACCACGTCGCCGCCCGGGAAGAGCCGGTTGCTCCTGGGGAGGGCCGTGGCGGCGAGCCGCTGCTGTCGGTGCGGGGCGTCGAGGTGGCGGGGCGGCTCTCGCTCGACCGGCTCGACCTGAGCCCGGGGGACCGGTTGCTGGTGACCGGCCCGAACGGCGCGGGCAAGTCCACCCTCCTCGCGATCCTGGCCGGCGACCTGGAACCGGCCGGGCGGGTACGGCGGCGGCCGGGGCTGACCGTCGGCCTGCTGCCCCAGGACACGACGTTCGAGCACCCCGCCCGCACGGTCCGGGAGACGTACGAACGAGCCCTGGGGCCGGAGCGGGCCGAGGCCGTGCCGCTGCGCTCGCTGGGCCTGATCCGCCCGCGCGACCACGGCCTGCGCGTGGGCGAGCTGTCGGTCGGCCAGCGCCGCCGCCTCGCGCTGGCGCTGCTGATCGCCGATCCGCCCGACGTCCTGCTGCTCGACGAACCCACCAACCACCTGTCACCCGGCCTCGCCGACGAGCTGGAGGCGGCCATGGCCGAGGACGGTCCGGGCGCGGTCGTGGTGGCGAGCCACGACCGCTGGTTGCGCGACCGCTGGCGGGGCCGCCGCCTGCGCCTGCCCGTGGACGGCTGAGGTACATCCCGTAGTACCCGAGAGCTACGCGGGAAGTGAGCTCCGCAGCGGGAGGCCCGCGAGCCGGGGGATCCGTAGCGTCGAGGGGACCGCCCCCGCACCGGAAGGATCCCCATGGGCACCCGCGGCCGCCGCATTCTGCTCGCCACGTCCGTCGCCGCGCTGGTGGCGGGCCCGGCGGCGTGCGTGTCGGGAGCGGTGCCGGCCAACCTCGCGCGGATCGTGACCGGCTCCCCCGTAAGCTGGACCAAGGGTGCAAGCTGGGACGTAAGGAACATGGGCGAGGGCGGATGAGCAGGCTGCGGAAGGCCCTCGCGACCCTGCGCGCGGATCTGTGGACGACGGCCCTTGACCCCCTGCCCCGCATGGGCGGGCCGCGCGCCCTGTCCCGGCTGCCGCACGCCGTCGTCGTCCTGTACGCGACGGCCATGGGCCTGTACCCCGGCGGAGAGGGCATCGACCCGACCGTCCCGCTGCTGGCCATGGCCATGGCGGCGGCCATGGTGCTGGCGATGTGGCGGCCGGTGCCCGCCTGGTGGGCGACGATCGTGCTCATGGTCGCCGGGGCGCGGTCGGGCATGGTCTACGTGGCGAATGACCTGAGCTTCCCCTGGACGGTGCATCCCGAGGCGTACGCGGGGTCGTCCTTCTCGCAGGTCAGACCGCTCGCCTTCCCGTGGACGGGCTCCGGCGTCGCCCTGCAGGCCGGCGTGCTGTTCCTGCTGGCGCTGCGGGTACGCCCCCGCGTCGTCGTCAAGGCGCTGGCGATCACCGCGCTGACCGGGGTGGCGATCGTGGCGCTCATGCCGGAGGCCAACGGGGGCGGGCTGGGGGTGACGGCCCTGATGGCCGACGCGGTCGCGGTCGCCGTCGGGGCCGGGGTGCGCCAGCTCAGGACGACCCGTACCCGGCTGGAGGCCCAGGAGGGGCTGACCGCCGAGGAACGGGCCCGCCGCACGCTGCTGGAGGAGCGCAGCAGGATCGCCCGCGAGCTGCACGACGTGGTCGCCCACCACATGTCGGTGATCTCCATCCAGGCGCAGGTCGCGCCGCACCTGGTGAACGACCCGCCGCAGGAGCTGAGGGAGAACCTGGCGGGCATCCGCCAGAACGCCGTCGAGGCGCTGACCGAGCTGCGCCGGGTCCTGGGCGTGCTGCGCGCGCAGGACCAGCCGGGCGACGCGCCGCAGCCCACACTCGACCGGCTGGACGAGCTGCTGGCGAACGTGCGCGGCGCCGGCGTCACGCTCACCGCCGAGATCGCCGGGCGGGCGCGCCCGCTGTCGCCGGGCGTGGAGCTGTCGGCCTACCGGATCGTGCAGGAGGCGCTCAGCAACGCCATGCGGCACGCGCCCGGCGCGGCGGTGACGGTCCGGCTGGAGTACCGGCCGGGCTCGCTCGCGATCAGGGTCGTCAACGGTCCGCCCGGCAGGCCGGCGCGGCCCTCGCCCGGCGCCGGGCACGGGCTGCTCGGCATGCGCGAGCGCGCCGCCATGCTGGGCGGCGACCTGGTCGCCGGGCCCACGCCTGCGGGCGGTTACGAGGTCAGCGTGTTCCTGCCGGTCGACCAGGAGAAAGGCATCCAGGCCACCTCATGACGAGCATCCGCGTGCTCATCGCCGACGACCAGGTCATGGTCCGTCAGGGCTTCACCGTGCTGCTCAACGCCGAGCCCGGGATCGAGGTCGTGGGCCAGGCCGTCAACGGGCTCGACGCCGTCGCCCAGGTCGCCGAGCTGGACCCCGACGTCGTCCTCATGGACGTGCGCATGCCCGAGCTCGGCGGCATCGAGGCCACCCGCCGGATCGCCGCCCGTCCGGACGCGTCGGCGAAGGTGCTGGTCCTGACCACGTTCGACCTCGACGACTACGTCTACGAGGCGCTGCGCGCCGGGGCGTCCGGCTTCCTGCTCAAGGACGCCTCGGCGGCCGAGCTGGCCCACGCGGTGCGGGTGGTGGCGGCCGGCGACGCGCTGCTGGCCCCGAACCTCACCAAGCGCCTGATCGCCGAGTTCACCCGGGTCAGCGGCGCGCGGCGCGCGCCGCTGAAGGAGCGCGTGGGCGACCTGACCGAGCGCGAGACCGAGGTGCTGTCGCTGATCGCCCAGGGCCTGTCGAACGCCGAGATCGCCGAGCGCCTGGTGGTCGCCGAGCAGACGGTCAAGACCCATGTGAGCCGGATCCTGGTCAAGCTCGGGCTGCGTGACCGTACGCAGGCGGCGGTCTTCGCGTACGAGACGGGGCTCGTCCGCCCCTCGGGCTACTAGCCTCAGGCGGCGACCAGCCGGACGATCTCGCGCGGCCGGGCCTCGCGCTCGTCGAAGGCCACGTCGACGTCGGCGGTCCCGAGCGCGGCCAGCGACGCGGCGAACGCCTCGTCGGACTCCCAGCGCACGATGGAGACCACCGCGTCCTCCGACAGCCAGCACTCGGCCGACAGGCAGCCGGGCATGCCCCGGAACGCCTCGGCCACCTTGCGCACCCGCCCGACGAACTCCTCCCGGTACGCGGCCTGCGGGTAGTGCTTGGCGATCATCGCGACGTTCATGGAATCCTCCTCTGTGTTGGTCAACATAGAATATGATTGTTAGCACAGAGGAGGTGGCATGACAACGCGACGGGAACAGACCAGCAACGAGAGCCGCGAGCTGATCCTCAACGCGGCGGCCGAGCTGTTCGCCGAGAAGGGCTACCGGCAGACCACGTTCCACGACGTGGCCCGGCGCTCGGGCATCAGCCGCGGCTCCATCCCGTGGCACTTCGGCGGCAAGGAGGGCCTGCTGCTGGCCGTGCTCGAACGTTCGGTGGCCAGGGTGCGCGACGGCCTGGCCGCCGTCCCCGAGACCGGCGATCCGGGGTTCGAGCCGTTCGACCAGGGGGTCGGCGCGCTGTTCGCCCTTCCGACCACCAAGCTCTTCGTCACCCTGCTGGTCGAGGCGCTGGAGCCCGGCTCGCCCGTCCGCGACCGCTACGTCGAGATCCACGAGGCGCTGCGCGACCACTGCCGGCGCTGGCTCGAACGCCTCCCGCTGCCGCCTGGCCTGCCGGCGGAGCCCCTGGCCGTCGCGCTCGTCGGCGCCGGCATCGGCATCCACCAGCAGTGGCTGCTCGCCCCGGAACGCGTCGACCACGCCGAGGCCCTGGCCGCCCTCCGCGCCCTGGTCGCCGCACTCCTGCCCCCGGCGCACGACTGACCGCGGCGCGGGCTAATCTTCCGCGCGGTCGGCCGCGATGCGGGCGAGCAGGGGCGGGGTCCAATGGTCGCAGTACGCGGCCCGCAGCCGGGGCAGCCGCCAGTCGCCGCCGGTCACGCGTTCGCGGCACAGGTACGTGCCGCACCGGCAGGGCATCGCCCGTCGCGGCGCGCGGCCACCGTGGTCGCGTCGAGGTGCCACAGGGTGGGGTCGCAGGAGTGGTTGCCGAAACGCACCGGGTGATCGGGGTCGAGCAGCAGGTGGACGCCCTCGCCGACGGTCAGGCTGTTGTAGGGAGGGGGCAGGCTGGCCAGGGCGTCGTCGTCGATGACCTGGCCGCCGAGCCGCATCACGGGCTCGTCCCGGCTGATCGGGCGGACGGCGAACAGGCCGGTGCCGTGGATCGCGGAGGGCCGGGCCACGGCGCTCGGGCTGAGCCGGCTCCGGGTCGCGTACGCGCCGCTCAAGGCGGGGTCCTTCCAGGGCGGGATCTCTCGTCCCGATCATCTCCCGGGTCGTCCGGACAGGACAGGACATCGACGGGTAATGGACGCGTCATGGCCGGTGCCGCCGGGCCGCGGACTGGACATGTCACCAGAGGGGGTGCCCCGGGCGAAAGGGAGGTCGTCATGAAGATCGTCGTGATCGGCGGGACCGGTCTGATCGGGTCGAAGCTCGTGAACAAGCTGGCCGGGGAGGGGCACGAGGCGGTCGCCGCGTCCCCGAGGACGGGCGTCGACGCCGTCACGGGGGAGGGGCTGGCCGAGGTCCTGGAGGACGCGTCGGTCGTCGTGGACGTCTCCAACTCGCCGTCGTTCGAGCGCGCGGCGGCCCTGGAGTTCTTCGAGAGCTCCACGGGCAACCTGATGGCGGCCGAGGCCGCGGCGGGCGTCGGCCACCACGTCGCGCTGTCGGTCGTGGGCGCCGAGCGCATGCCCGACAACGGCTACTTCGCCGCGAAGATCGCCCAGGAGCGGCTGATCGAGAAGTCGGGGATCCCGTACTCGCTGGTGCACGCGACGCAGTTCTTCGAGTTCGTGCGCGCCATCGCCGACGCGTCCACCGTGGACGGCGAGGTGCACATCGCGCCCGTGCTGTTCCGGCCGATCGCGGGCGACGACGTCGCGGCGGCCGTCGGCCGGGTCGCGACCGGGACGCCGCTGAACGGCCGGATCGAGATCGCCGGCCCCGAGCAGTACCGCATGGACGAGTTCTTCCGCAACGCCCTGGCCGGTCTCGGTGACCCGCGCGAGGTGGTCAGGGACGTGCACGCCCGCTACTTCGGCAGCGAGCTGAGCGAGCGCTCGCTGGTGCCCGGCGACGACGCCGTCCTGGGGCGGACCACGTACCAGGACTGGGCCGTCGCCCAGTAGGCCGCCGGCGGCCGGGAAGGAGGGCCCGCATGTCCCACGACGTACCGGGGAGGCCGCGTTCGACGGCCCGGCGGACGGCGCTGACCGTGCTGCAGGAGGTCCGTCCGGCGTTCGGGTTCGTGCCGGATCCGCGCGCCGCCCGCCGCGTCCAGGGCTGAGCGCCGCCCGGAGCGCGGTCTAGAACCAGGTGGCCAGGGCCTCCTCCAGCGCCGCGTCCGGTGCGTCGCCCGCCCAGGCGACGACGCCGTCGGGCCGGACCAGCAGGCCGGCGAAGTCGCGGACGTCCACCGGCTTGGCCGCCAGCAGCGGCACGCGCGGGTCGGCCGCCAGGCCGGCCCCGAGGTCCAGCAGCAGCCCCCGCCCGTCGTGGAGATGGTCGCCGACCCGGCTGCCGTCGGCCAGCTCCAGGTCGGGGACGCTCCGGCCGACCAGCGGATGGTCGCCGGGCAGCTCGTAGCGCTGCCAGACGCCCGAGAGCCGCTTGACGAAGTACGTGGTGCCCTCGGTCGTGCCGATCAGGTCGGACACGACGGCCCGCAGCGCCCGGGGACCGGCCTCGGGCCGCATGAGCTGCACCTGGGCGCGGGTCCAGTCGAGCACCCACGCGCCGATGGGGTGGCGTTCGGCGGTGTAGGTGTCGAGCAGCGCCTCGGGCGAGCGGCCCCGGACCACGGCGGCGAGCTTCCATCCGAGGTTGACGGCGTCGCCGATGCCCAGGTTGAGCCCCTGACCGCCGAAGGGCGAGTGGACGTGCGCCGCGTCGCCGGCCAGCAGGACCCGGCCGAGCCGGTAGGTGGTGGCCTGGCGGGCGTTGTCGGTGAAGCGGGTGGCCGTCCTGACTCCGGTGACGGTGACGTCCACGCCGGAGACGGCCCGCAGGCTGGCCTGGAGCTCCTCGGCGGTGACCGGCGTGGTGCGGTCCTCGGGCGGTCCGTCGAACTCGACGGTGAGGATGCGGCCGGGGGTCGGCCCGTTGGCGTAGGTGCCGGTGTCGGTGTGGTTCCAGCCGACGGCCAGCCCTTCGCCGCCCTCCATCGTCACGACGGCCTGGTGGCCGGTGATCAGCGGGGGCGTGCCGGGGAAGTCGAAGCCGGCCAGGCGGCGCACCGTGCTGCGGCCGCCGTCGCAGCCGACCAGCCACCCGCAGTGGAACTCCCGCTCGCCCGCCCGCACGACGACGCCGTCGGCGGCGGCCTCGAAGCCGGTCAGCTCCACGCCGCGCAGCACGTCCACGCCGAGCTCGGCGGCCCGTTCGCCGAGCACCCGCTCGATGTCCTGCTGCCGGATGCCGGTGAGGCGGGTGGCCGGCCCGCGGTCGGCGAAGTCGGGGTCGCTCTCGTCCACCAGCTCACTGAGCAGCCACAGCCCGGCGAAGTGCCCGGCGAAGGAGGACACCTTGGGCTGCTCGGCCGCCGCCGCCCCGCCCCGCTGCGCCATGAACGCCTGGATCGCCTTCATGGTCTCGGCCTGCGCCTCCTCCAGCACGGGGAACAGCCCGCGCCGGTAGAACGCCTCCGCCGTGGGCGTGTTGACCGAGCCCGCCTTGACCGTCTGGTCGATGTCGGTCAGCCGCTCCAGCACCGCCACGCGGACGTCGTGCAACCGCAGCTCACAGGCGAGCATCAGCCCCACGGGACCGCCACCGGAAATGATCACGTCGTAGTCCATGGCGAAAACTATACCCGACTAAATTTTGAGTGCGATACACTTTTTTTGTGAAAGAGACCCCATCGCTCCGCGAACGCAAGAAGGTCGAGACCCGCAAGCGCATCTCCGACCACGGCTCGATGCTCTTCTACGAACGCGGCTTCGACGAGGTGACCATCGGCGAGATCGCTGAGGCGGCGGACGTCTCCAAGGTGACGGTGTTCAACTACTTCCCCCGCAAGGAGGACATCTTCTTCGACCGCATCCCCGAGCTGGTCGACCTGGTCACCGAGACCGTCCGGGGCCGCCGGCCGGGCGAGCCGGTGCTGTCCGCGCTGCGGGACATGCTCGTCCGGCACGCGCGCGAGGGCCACCCGCTCGGCGGGATCGACGACCGGTTCGTGCACTTCTTCCGGGTGGTGATCGGCTCCGCGGCGTTGCGGGCCCGCGCCAGGGAGATCGCCGACGAGCTGGAGGCCGTGCTCGCGGCCCTGATCGACGAGTCCGGCGAGGGGCTGCCCGGCCGGTTGACCGCGGCCATGCTCGTCGGCGCGTTCCGCTCGGCCTACCTGACCGCCGCGGCCCGCCAGCTGGCCGGGGAGAGGGCCGCCGGCGTGCTCGCCGACCACGTCGCCGCCGTGGACCTGGCGTTCGAGGTGCTGGAACGGGGGCTGGCCGGTACGTAGGCGGCGGCATTACCTGACACGTAATCGACGGCATGACCTGCCCCGCGCGAGAGTTCTTCCGTAAGCGCGAGGACTTTGCGGGAGGATCACATGCCGTACTTCGACAGCCACGACGGGACCAGCCTGTTCTACACCGACTGGGGGCAGGGCGAGCCTGTCGTGTTCGTGGCCGGGGCCTGGCTCAGCAGCAGCTCATGGGAGTTCCAGATGATGCCGATGTCGGAGAGCGGCCTGCGCTGCGTCGCCTTCGACAAGCGCGGCCACGGCCGCTCCGACTGGCCCGGCCACGGATACGACTACGACAACCTCGCCGACGACCTGGCGGCGTTGCTGGACCACCTCGACCTGCGCGGCGTGACGCTGGTGGCGCACTCGATGGGCTGCGGCGAGGTGATCCGCTACCTGTCCCGCCACGGGGACGACCGGGTGAGCCGGATCGTGCTGATCTCGCCCACCGCGCCGCTGGCCGTCAGGACGCCCGACAACCCCGACGGCGTCGAGCAGGCCCGCTTCGACGCCGTCGCGGCCGACCGCGCCAAGGACCGCCCGAGGTGGCTGGCCCAGAACGCCCAGGCGTTCTTCGCCACGCACCTGGGCAACAAGATCTCCTCCGAGCTCGTCGAGTGGACCGTGCAGCGCTGCCTCGACTGCTCGGCCAGGGCCGCCCACGAGGTCGTCAGGACCGGCGTCTGCACCGACCTGCGCGAGGAGAGCGCCGCCGTCCGCGTGCCGACCCTGATCATCCACGGCGACGCCGACGCCTCGGCCCCCGTCTGGCTGTGCGGGCGGCGGCTGGCGAAACTGGTGCCGGGCAACGTCTACCACGAGTACGCGGGGGCCGGGCACGGCATCTTCATCACCCACGCCGACCGGCTCAACCAGGACGTGCTCGACTTCATCGCCGGCACCGGCCGCTGAACGCCGTCTCCGCGGGAGGGCGGGCGCACCGGTCAGGAACGGAGAAGCACCCGCCCCCGAACCCCCGCTACCGTGAGGTCATACCCTCGTAGCTGGTCGGATCCGCCCAGGCGACGCAGGCGGGGGGCCCGCGCGAGAGATGGAGAAACGATGAGCACGCACACGCCGCCCGAGCGGCAGGTCGCCGACAGCCACGATCTGATCCGGGTCCACGGCGCGCGCGAGAACAACCTCAAGGACATCAGCGTCGAGATCCCCAAGCGCCGGCTCACGGTGTTCACCGGCGTGTCCGGCTCGGGCAAGAGCTCCCTGGTGTTCGCCACGATCGCCGCCGAGTCGCAGCGGCTGATCAACGAGACCTACAGCACGTTCGTCCAGGGCTTCATGCCGACGCTGGCCCGGCCCGAGGTCGACGTGCTCGAAGGGCTGACCACCGCGATCATCGTCGACCAGCAGCGCATGGGCGCCGACCCCCGCTCCACCGTCGGCACCGCCACCGACGCCAACGCGATGCTGCGCATCCTGTTCAGCCGGCTCGGGCAGCCGCACATCGGCTCGCCCAACGCCTACTCCTTCAACGTGCCCTCGGTCCGCGCGACCGGCGCGATCACCGTCGAGCGCGGCTCCAGCAAGACGGTCCGGCAGAGCTTCACCCGCCTGGGCGGCATGTGCCCCCGCTGCGAAGGCCGCGGCACGGTCTCCGACATCGACCTCACCCAGCTCTACGACGACTCCAAGTCGCTGGCCGGCGGCGCCTTCACCATCCCGGGCTGGAAGTCCGACAGCTTCTGGACCGTGCGCGTCTACGCCGAGTCGGGGCTGCTCGACCCCGACAAGCCGATCCGCGACTTCACCAAGCGGGAGATGCAGGACTTCCTCTACCGGGAACCGACCAAGGTCAAGGTCGAGGGCGTCAACCTCACCTACGAAGGGCTCATCCCGAAGATCCAGAAGACGTTCCTGTCCAAGGACAAGGAGGGCATGCAGCCGCACATCCGCGCCTTCGTCGAACGGGCGGTCACCTTCACCACCTGCCCCGAGTGCGACGGCACCCGGCTCAGCGCCGAGGCCCGGTCCTCGAAGATCGACGGCGTCAGCATCGCCGACGCCTGCCGGATGCAGATCACCGACCTGGCCGCGTGGATCCGCGGCCTCGACCGGCCGTCCGTGGCGCCGCTGCTGGCCACCCTGGGCCGTACGCTCGACTCCTTCGTCGAGATCGGGCTCGGCTACCTGTCCCTCGACCGGCCGGCCGGCACGCTGTCGGGCGGCGAGGCCCAGCGCGTCAAGATGATCCGGCACCTCGGCTCCTCCCTCACCGACACCACGTACGTCTTCGACGAGCCCACCATCGGCCTGCACCCCCACGACATCCAGCGGATGAACGGCCTGCTGGCCAGGCTGCGCGACAAGGGCAACACCGTGCTCGTCGTCGAGCACAAGCCGGAGGCCATCGCCGTCGCCGACCACGTCGTCGACCTCGGCCCCGGCGCCGGCACCGAGGGCGGCACCGTCTGCTTCGAGGGCACCGTCGAGGGGCTGCGGGCCAGCGGCACGGTCACCGGCCGCCACCTCGACGACCGCGCCCGCCTGAAGGAGGAGGTGCGCAAGCCCACCGGGGCGCTGGAGATCCGCGGCGCGGACAAGCACAACCTGCGCGACGTCGACGTCGACATCCCGCTCGGGGTGCTGGTCGTCGTCACCGGCGTGGCCGGTTCCGGCAAGAGCTCGCTCGTGCACGGGTCCGTCCCGGCGGGCGCGGGCGTGGTGTCGATCGACCAGAGCCCGATCCGCGGCTCGCGGCGCAGCAACCCGGCCACCTACACCGGCCTGCTCGACCCGATCCGCAAGGCGTTCGCCAAGGCCAACGGCGTCAAGCCGGCCCTGTTCAGCGCCAACTCCGAGGGTGCCTGCCCCAACTGCAACGGCGCCGGCGTCATCTACACCGACCTGGGCGTGATGGCCGGCGTCGCCACCGTGTGCGACGAGTGCGAGGGCAGGCGCTTCCAGGCCGAGGTGCTGGAGTACCGCTTCGGCGGCCGGGACATCAGCGAGGTGCTGGCGATGCCGGTGACCGAGGCCGAGGACTTCTTCGGCGCGGGCGAGGCGCGCACCCCGGCCGCGCACGCCATCCTCGGCCGGCTCGCCGACGTCGGGCTCGGCTACCTGAGCCTCGGCCAGCCGCTGACCACGCTGTCCGGCGGCGAGCGGCAGCGGCTCAAGCTGGCCACCCAGATGGCCGACAAGAGCGGCAGCGTCTACGTGCTCGACGAGCCCACCACCGGCCTGCACCTCGCCGACGTCGAGCAGCTTCTCGGCCTGCTCGACCGGCTCGTCGACGGCGGCAAGTCGGTGATCGTCATCGAGCACCACCAGGCGGTCATGGCGCACGCCGACTGGATCATCGACCTCGGCCCCGGAGCCGGCCACGACGGCGGCCGGGTCGTCTTCGAGGGCACCCCCGCCGACCTCGTCGCCGCCCGTTCCACGCTGACCGGCGAGCACCTGGCGGCCTACGTCGGGGCCACGAACCCGTGAGGCTGCTCGTCGTCGGCGGCAGCGGCTTCCTGGGCGGCGAACTCGTCCGGCAGGGCGTGGCGGCCGGGCACGAGGTGGCCGCGACCTGCCACAGCCGTCCCGGGGAGGCGTCCGGCGTCGCGTGGTCGCCGCTCGACGTGCGCCGGCGCGCCGACGTCGAGGCGCTGGTCGCCGAGGTCCGGCCGGACGCGGTCGTCAACGCCACCTCCCGGCAGCACGACTGGGCGACCATGGCCACCGGGGCGGCGAACGTCGCCCTGGCCGCCGCCGCGGCGGGCGGTCACCTGGTCCACGTCTCCAGCGACGCCGTCTTCTCCGGCGCCGCGACCCGCTACGACGAGACGTGCCTCCCCGACCCGATCAGCCCGTACGGCGCGGCCAAGGCGGCCGCCGAGACGGCCGTGGCCGCGGTCGCGCCGGACGCGGTGATCGCCAGGACGTCGCTGATCGTCGGCGCCGGCTCGCCGCACGAGGCGCTGGTGCACGCCCTGGCCACCGGCCGGACGAAGGGCGCGCTGTTCACCGACGACGTGCGATGCCCGGTGCACGTCGCCGACCTCGCGGCGGCCCTCCTGGAACTGGCCGCCTCCGGCCGGTCCGGCGTCCACCACGTCGCCGGGGCCGACGCGCTGAGCCGGTACGAACTGGGCCTGCTCGTCGCCCGCCGCGACGGCCTCGACCCGGACCGGATCCCGGCGGGCCTGCGCGCCGGGTCGGGTGTGCCCGGCCCGCTGGACGTGCGCCTCGACTGCGCCGCCACCCGGCGGGCGCTGCGGACCGAGCTGCGCGGCGCGCGACGGTTCCTCGACGCGGCCCGCCCCTGACCTCGCCCCCTCAGAGCCGCTGGTTGATGCGGATCAGGTTGCCCGCCGGGTCGCGTACGGCGCAGTCGCGCACCCCGTACGGCTGCTCGGCCGGCTCCTGGACGATCTCCGCGCCGTTGGCCGCCAGCCGGTCGAAGACGGCGTCGAGGTCGTCCGTGGACAGGTTGATGCCGGCGAAGGTGCCCTTGGCCATCATCTCGACGATGGTGCGGCGCTCGTCCTCGGTGATCCCGCAGCCGTCGGGGACGGGCGGCTGCAGCACGATCGACGTGCCGGGCTGGCCTGCGGGGCCGACGGTGATCCAGCGCATCCCGTCGTAGCCGACGTCGCCGCGCACCTCGAAGCCGAGCGCGTCGCGGTAGAAGGCCAGGGAGGCGTCCGGGTCGTCGTGGGGGAGGTAGCTGGAGTGGATGGTGATGTCCATGCCGGTCACGCTAGCCGCGCCCCGCCTGGCGGCGCTTCTCCGTTCCTGACCGCCGTCCGGCCGCGCGCTCAGCCTGCATCTGGCAGAGGTACCTTCAACAGGGCGCTGGCTGGAATCCTGGCGGCGCCGCAGGCTTGCCGGCATGACAGAGACCTTGCGGAGCGACGCGCGGCTGGGGCTGCGCGGCCGGCTCATCCTGATCACCTTGTGCGGTGCGACGTTCATGACCGGCCTCGACTATTCGATCATCACGGTGGCGTTGCCGGAGATCGGCCGGGACCTGGGCTTCGCCACCGCTTCCGGCCTGCAGTGGGTGGCCACCGCCTGCCTGCTGCCCACGGCCGCGTTGATGCCCTTGTTCGGGCGGGCCTCCGACACGCTGGGCCGGCGCCGCCTGTTCATCGCCGGAGTGCTGACGTTCGCGGCGTTCTCGCTGCTGGCGGCCTCGCGCCGACCCCCGGCCTGCTGGTCGCGGCGCGGGCCGGGCAGGGCGTGGCGGCGGCCATGATCGGCCCGACCGCGCTGGCCCTGATGACCGCCGCCTTCCCCGAAGGGCCGCGGCGGACGCGGGCGCTGGGCGTCAACGGCGCCCTGCTCTCGCTGGGGTTCGTCATCGGCACGATCGGCGGCGGGCTCATCACCAGCGGACTGAACTGGCGCTGGACGATGCTCATCCTGTTCGGCATCGGCGTCCTCGTGGTGGCGGGCGCGTTCGCCGTGGTCCGCGAGAGCGCAGCCAGGCAGCGGACCCGGCTGGACGTGCCGGGTGCACTGCTGGCCGCCGCCGGCCTGTTCGCCCTGGTCTACGGCATCTCCGCCGGCGACGGGGACGGCTTCGTGACGCCGGTGATCCTGCTCGCCGCGGCGGCCCTGCTGGGCGCGTTCCTCGTCGTCGAGTCCCGGCACCCCGTCCCCCTGGTGCCCCTGCGCCTGCTGCGCCGCCGGACCGTCACGTGGGGGATGACGATCGGGCTGGTGACGTTCGGCATGTGCGGCGGCGCGACGCTGCTGCTCAGCATCTACATGCAGGACGTGCTCGGCTGGTCGCCGTTGCGGACGGGGCTCGGCTTCCTGGGCGAGGGCGTCGCCGCGCTGCTCGCCGGCACCGTCGCGGCCCGGCTGATCGGCGCCAGGGGCACCGCCGCGACCATCGTGCTCGGCCTGGTCGTGCAGGCCGCCGGCACGGCGGCGATGGTGCTGCTGCCGGCCCAGGGCGGGCTGCCGGTGCTGCTGGCCACCTCGGCGGCCATGGGCTTCGGGCACGTGCTGACCGTGGTGGCCGCCATCACCACGATCACCTCCGGCCTGGACGAGGCCGACCAGGGCGTGGCCGGCAGCCTCGCGCAGCTGCCCACGTTCGTCGGAGCCGTGGGCGTGGCGGGGCTGACCGCCGTCGTGGCCGCGCGCACCGAGGCCCTCGTCCCGGTCACCACCCGCGTGCTGGCCACGCTGGGCGGGCTGCACGCCGCCTTCGTCGTGGCGGGGGCGGTCGCCCTGCTCGGCGCGGCGGCCGCCGCGCTGCTCCCGCGCCGCGCCCCCGCCGCACGCCCCGCCGACCGCCGGCTCGCCGCCTGACGGGCGACGCGACCGGTCAGGCGCCGGCGAGCCGGTGCGACGGGACGGGTCGGGCGGCGACGAGTTCGATCAGGCGGCCCAGTCGCTCCGCCGACGGCGTTCCCGGCTCGGCCTGGAACACCGTCACCCCCTGGCCCTCGTCGTCGGGCGTGCGCAGCAGCTCGGCGGTGAGGGTCATGACGCCCACCTCCGGATGCCGGTAGTCGCGGGAGATGGAGGCGCAGTTGCTGACCGGATGCTCCGACCACATCTCCCGGAACTCCGGGCTGCGCACCAGCAGCTCCTCGACCAGGCCGGTCACGCCCTCGTCGCCGGGGAACCTGGACAGCGACCCCTGCAGGTACGCGATGTCGTCCCGGGCCTTGCCCGGCCAGTCCACGTACAGGCGGCGGGCGAAGTCCAGCTCCAGGAAGTCCATGAGGATGAAGTTGGGTCGCTCCTCGGCGTCGAAGGCCCAGTGGGGGGCCAGCAGGGCGTGCGCCGGCCGGTTCCAGGCCAGGATGTCGCCCCGCCGGCCCACCGCGATCGCCGGCGCCCCGGCGAAGGAGTCGACCATGAGCCTGATGCCGGGACGCAGCCGCTCGGGCCGGACCCGTTCCCTGGCCCGCGCGACCCTGGCCAGCCGGTGCAGGTGCCTGACCTCGTCCTCGTCCAGGCGCAGCACGCGGGCGATCGCGTCCAGCACGTCGTCGGAGACGTTCGGGCTCTGCCCCTGCTCCAGACGCGTGTAGTAGCCGACGCTGACCCCGGCCAGCGGGGCCACCTCCTCCCTGCGCAGCCCCGCCACCCGGCGGTGGCGGACGCCGTGACTCAGCCCCAGCTCCTCGGGGCTGAGCCGGGCACGACGGGAACGAAGGAACTCACCAAGCGCGGACCCGGGATACATAGCCCCACAGAATGGCAGAAGCCTCGCGACCGGGTCAGCTGTGGCCCGGGGCGGGCGTGCTCCCCGGTTCCAGCGGCAGCACCGGGATGCGCAGGGTGGTCGTGCCGGTGGTCAGGCGGAAGGTGACGTCGATCGGCGTGGCGCCGAGCGGACGGTCGATGTCCAGGACCTCCAGGTGCGGACGGCTCTGCCCCTCCTGGAGCGAGACGGTCGAGCGAGCCGGCACCGTCACGTTGACGTCCTGCTGCGGCGCGCCCGGCCCCGCGCGGTAGACGACCTTCCTGGCGTGCACGGTGGTGACGCCGTCGAGCTTCTGGGGCTGGTCGCTCTCGTTGACCAGCGTCAGGTAGAGGCCCAGGTCGTCGCCCGCCTTCTGCCGGTCCATGGGCGGGGCCAGGATGTGCACGTGCAGCAGCCGCATCGCGCCCACCTGCCCGTCGACCAGCCCCTCCCTGGAGGTGCCCTGGGGGAGGGGCGACTCCCGCTGCCCCGGGTTGCAGGCCGGCAGCAGCGCCAGCACGCAGAGGGCCGACAGGAAGGGCAGCAGCGCTCGCGGGCCCCGTGGTGATGTCCTCATGTTCGTGCCTTCGTGTGGTGTGAGGCCGGTGACGAGGCCACAGCGCGGGCCCGCTCGCACGAGCGCCGCCTGCGGGGGGTTGACCGCAACCACGATGTACCCCCTTGACCGGCCCCCATGCCGGACGCGCCTACCCGCCGGAGTCGCGGTAGAAGCTCAGCCCGGCGTGCTCGGGATCGGTGTAGACCTTCACCGTCCCGTCCGGGTACGCGGCGAACGGCAGGACGACGCCGTCCGGGCACGGGTGCAGGAACATCAGCGTCGGCCCCACGACGACGAACGAACGGGCCTGCGGCGTGGCGTGCTCGGAGCCGTGCTCGGCACGCCAGCTGGCCACCCGGTCGGCCGCGCCGGGCTGCCGGGCGACGTCCTCCACCTTCCCGATCAGGTCCTCGATGGCGACCTGGTCGAGGATCTCGACCTGCACCTGCTGCGGTTCCCCCATGCCGTTCTTCCTTGGCTCGTGTCCTGCCCGCTCCCCGCCCACCCCGGGATGAGCGGCCTACCCCCTGCCCGGTCCGGCGAAACGACGCAGGTCAGAGCCCTGATCGCGCGGCGGGCGCGGCACGGCGTCCCCTCCTCGGCCACCGGACGGATCGCCGGCGGCGGCGGTGACGATAGACCGCGTCCCGGCCGGGCAGAGAAGGGGGTTTCTCAGGTTCAGGAGCCCCCATGTCTGGTGATCAGTTCACGCCCTCCGCCCCGCCGGGCGAACCCGGCACGGCCGGCCGGGACGGCCACGCGTCCGGCCCGCGACCGGACGCGCCGGGCCTGCCCTTCGGCAGGCCCGGACGGCCGTTCGGCAGCACGCCCTTCGTCTTCGGGTTCACCGCCGCGCTCGGTGTGCTGACCGCCTGGCTGCTGGTCCAGGCGCTCACCGCCAGCGCCTCGATGCTCATGCTGATCGTCGTGTCGTTGTTCCTGGCCGTCGGCCTGGACCCCGCCGTGCGGTGGCTGGAGGAGCACGGCCTGCCCCGCTGGGCCGCGATCACCGCGGTGTTCGCGGCGGTGATCGTGCTGTTCGCCGGGTTCGCCATGGCGGTCATCCCGGCGCTGTCGGAGCAGGCGGGCCAGTTCGCCGACCAGTTGCCCACCTACATCCAGCAGTTGCAGAACAACCCCCAGATCCGCGACCTGGACCAGCGCTACCAGCTCCTGGAACGGCTGCAGGCGTACCTGACCAGCGGCGACCTCGGCCGGCAGGTGTTCGGCGGGCTGCTCGGCATCGCCTCGATCGTGGTCAGCGCCGTGTTCTCCACGCTGACCGTGCTCATCCTCACCCTGTACTTCCTGGGCGCGCTGCGCTCGATCACGCGCACCGGCTACCGGCTGATCCCGCGCAGCCGCAGGGACCGGGCCCGGCTGCTCGGCGACGAGATCCTCGCCCGGGTCGGCGGCTACGTGGCCGGCAACCTGATCATCTCCCTGATCGCGGGCGTCACCACGTTCGTCTTCCTGTCGATCGCGGGCGTGCCGTACGCGCTCGCGCTGGCGATCATCGTGGCCCTCACCGACCTCATCCCGCTCATCGGCGCGTTCATCGGCGCGGGCATCGCCACGCTGTTCGCCTCGCTCCCGGTGGCCATCGCCACGCTCATCTTCTTCATCGTCTACCAGCAGATCGAGAACTACCTGATCGCGCCCAAGGTGATGAAGTCGTCCGTGGACGTGCCGGCCGCCGCCACCATCGTGGCCGCCCTCATCGGCGGCGCCCTGCTCGGCGTGGTGGGGGCCCTGCTGGCCATCCCGGTCGCCGCCGCCGTCCAGGTGATCGTCAACCACGTGGTGCTGCCCCGTCAGGAACGTCACTGAGGACGCGGGTGTGAGCGCCTGACCTCGGGGTACCTGGGCCGGACCCGACGCCCGGCAATCTTCGACCCCGGCCGGGCGCCCCGACCCCAGGGAGACCGTCCATGGACGCGATCGTGCTGCTCAAAGAAGACCACAAGACGGTGGAGAAGCTGTTCAAGGAGTTCGAGAAGGCGGGCTCCGGCGCCCACAAGACCAAGCAGAAGATCGTCGCGCAGGTCATCGAGGAGCTGACCGCGCACACCTACATCGAGGAGACGATCTTCTACCCGGCCGCCCGCGCGGACACCCCGGACACCACCGACCACATCCTGGAGAGCGTCGAGGAACACCACGTCGTCGTCTGGATGCTGGCCGAGCTGAAGGACCTCGACCCGGCCGACGAACGCTACGACGCCAAGATGACGGTGCTCATGGAGAACGTCCGCCATCACGTCGAGGAGGAGGAGAAGGAGTGGTTCCCGCAGGTGCGCGAGTCCATGGGCCGCAACCGGCTGCGGGAGCTGGGTGAGGAGATGGACAAGGCGAAGGCCGAGGCCCCCCGCGACCCCCTGAAGATCCCCAGCGCCTCCTCCTAGGCACGGCGGGATGGAACGGCTTGGAACGCCCCAACAGGTGCAGGCCGATCCATCCCGATCCAGGAGGAGACCATGACGTACCTGAGGAGAAAGGTGCCGGCGGCGGTACTGGCCGGCGCCGCCCTCGCGGCGGTCGTCGCGACGCCCGCCGCCGCGCGGACGGGCACGCTGTTCGACGGCTTCGGCCGGAACCTCGCCGAGAACGTCGCGCTCGCCGACGCCGAGTCCGACGCCCGCTCGAACGCGCTGCGTCACGGGTTCACGACGTGCCAGGTGTTCGAGTCGGTGACCTCCCAGGACGCGCGTACGCACGTGTTCTCCGCCCTGGTCACGGTGAGTTGCGAGGACGCCGCCCTGTAGGGCGTCACGGTGGGCGCGGCGCGCCGGGCAACCGGACAAGTCCGGCGCGTTTTACCGTCGTCCGACGTGGGGTTGATCTGGCACTAAGGTGTGCCGCATGAATATAACTACGGAGAGTAGCGTCATGCGCACTCTCAGACACGATGTGCCGGCATCGCTGGTGGTGTTCCTCGTCGCGGTGCCCCTCTCGCTCGGCGTGGCCCTGGCCGCGGGGGCGCCGCTGGCCGCCGGGCTCGTCGCCGCCGCCGTGGGCGGCATCGTCGCCGGGCGCCTGGGCGGCTCGGTGGTGCAGGTCAGCGGCCCGACCGCGAGCCTGACGGTGGTGATCGCCGGTCTGGTGCAGACCTACGGCTGGCGCGCCACCTGCCTGATCACGATCGTGGCCGGCGCCCTTCAGGTGCTGCTCGGCGCGTTCAAGGCGGCCCGGGCCGCGCTCGCGGTCTCGCCCGCGGTCGTGCACGGCATGCTCGCCGGGGTCGGCATCATCATCGCGCTCGCCCAGCTGCACGTCGTCCTCGGCGGCAGCCCCGAGCAGTCGCCGTGGGCCAACCTGGCCGAGCTGCCCAGCCAGATCATGGACCTGCACGGCCACAAGGTGATGGTCGGCATCCTCACCATCACGGTCCTGCTGGCCTGGAGCCGGATGCCCAAGCCCGTCCGGGCGATCCCCGCGCCGCTGGCCGCGCTGCTCGCCGCCGCCGTCACCGCCGCGGTGTTCGGCTGGAACGTCACCCGCATCGACCTGTCCGGCGCGATCACCGCGTGGGCGCCTCCGGTGCTGCCGGCCGGCGACTGGCAGCACATCGCCATGGGCGTGCTGCTGGTGGCGCTGGTGGCCGGGGCGGAGTCGCTGCTGTGCTGCGTGGCCACCGACAGCATGCACACCGGCCCCCGCTCCGACCTCGACCGCGAGCTGACCGGCCAGGGTGTGGCCAACATGGTGAGCGGCTTCCTCGGCGGGCTCCCGGTCGCCGGCGTGATCGTGCGCAGCACCACCAACATCCAGGCGGGCGCCCGCACCCGCTGGGCGGCGATCCTGCACGGCGTCTGGGTCCTGCTGTTCGCCCTCTGCCTGGGCTGGACGATCAAGCTGATCCCGATGGAGGCGCTGGCCGCGCTGCTGGTCTTCATCGGCATCAAGACCATCAGCCTCGGCCACCTCAGGAAGGTCCACGGCCACAACGAGGTGCCCGTCTACGTCATGACCATGTCGGGCGTGATCCTGGTCGGGCTCGCCGAGGGCGTCCTGGCCGGGCTGGCGCTGGCCGCGCTGCTGGCGTTGCGGCGGCTGACCCGGGTGACCGTGGACAAGCGGCAGGAACCCGGCGGGGTCATGCACGCGACGGTCTCCGGCTCGCTCACCTTCCTGGGCGTGCCCCGGCTGACCCAGGAGCTGCGCGCCATCCCGCCCGGCGTCGCCGTCGACCTCGACCTGAACATCGACTTCATGGACAACGCCGCCTTCGACGCGATCCACTCCTGGCGGCTCGACCACGAACGCCTGGGCGGTACGGTCACCATCGACGAGCTGCACGACGAGTGGTACACGATGGCGGCCAGCGGCGGGCGCATGTTCCCGGCCAAGAGCCCGCCCAAGGCGCCCGGCCGCTGGTGGCTGCCGTGGACCCACCGCGGCCGTCCGCTGTCGGCCACGGCGGCGATCGAGTGCCGGCTCGCCCAGGGCGCGGACGAGTTCCACAAGCGCACGGCCCCGCTGCTGCGGCCCATCTTCACCCAGCTCGCCACCCAGCAGCGGCCCTCCCACCTGTTCATCACCTGCGCCGACTCCCGGGTCGTGCCCAGCCTGATCACCTCCAGCGGGCCCGGCGACCTGTTCACGGTCCGCAACATCGGCAACCTGGTGCCGTGCGCCGGCTCCGAGCCGCACGACGACTCGGTGGCCGCCGCCATCGAGTACGCCACCGGCGTCCTGAACGTGCACACCATCACCGTCTGCGGCCACTCCGGCTGCGGCGCGATGGCGGCGCTGCTGAAGGGCCCGGCGACCATCGAGGGCCTGCCGCAGCTCAGCCGCTGGCTCCGGCACGGCCGTCCCAGCATCGACCGGCTCGGCGAGGACGGCCACGACACCTCCGCCGAGGACGCCTCGCTCGACGCGCTGTGCCGGCTCAACATCCAGCAGCAGCTGGAGAACCTGCGGACCTACCGCAAGGTCGACGAGCAGGTCAGAGCGGGGCAGCTGACGCTGGTCGGCCTGTACTTCGAGATCGGTTCGGCGCGGGTGCACCACGTGCCGCCGCGCACCCCCGAAACCCCGGAGTCCGGTGGCCAGCTGCCGACCGAGCCCACCCCGCTGTAGGCGCGTGCCCGCCGCGCCGGTCCGCCCGGCGCGGCGGGGTCACACGACGTGGTTGCGCAGGCCCAGCTCCTCCGGATAGGGCGAGAAGTACGTCTGGTCCTGGACGTACGTGGCCGCCTCGCCCCTGGCATGGTGGCGCAGCAACGTGAGCGGCACGCTCAGCGCCACCCGGTGCGCCGCGTACGAGCCGATGACCTCGACGAGGTCGGCGCGGCGCACCGGGTCCAGCTCGTCCCCGACCATGCCGAGGCAGTGTTGCAGCACGTTGACGTTGCGCCCGATCGACGCCTTGACCGCCATCGCCTCCCGGAACGCCCTGCCGTACTCCTCGGCGAGCTCCTCGCGCGGCCGGACGCCCGCGGCGGCCACCAGGCGGCCGGTCTCGCGGTAGCCGTCGGGGGAGTGGGCCAGCAGTTGCATCTTGTGCCGGGCCTGGAAGGCGACCAGGTCGCGCGGCCGCCAGTCGCCCTCCAGCAGCTCGCGCAGCCGCGCGTGGGCGAAGATGCGCTCGACGAACGCCTCCCGCAGGACCGCGTCGTTGAGCCGGCCCTCGTCCTCGACGGGCAGCAGCGGGTGGCCCTCGATCACCGCGTCGGCGAACAGGCCCCGGTTGTTCCTGGTCACCGCGTTGTCCCCGGCGTAGAGCGGGATGCCGTGGATGCCGCAGCTCGGGCTCTTGGCCTTGAACACGTAACCGTCGGCCGCCAGGCGCGGGGAGCGTTCGGCGGCCAGGTCGTCCATGGCGGCGGTGAGGTCGCGGCGGCTCTGCCGGGTCATCAGGCGGGGGCCGGCGGGGGAACGTTCCAGGCGCAACGTCTCGCGGGGCGCGCCGAGGCCGATCTCCATCTCGGGGCAGATCGGCACCCAGTCCACGAACGGCGCCAGCTCCTGCGTCAGGAATCGGGCGCGGCTGTGCCCGCCGTTGTGCCGTACGGGCTCGCCGAGCAGGCAGCTCGACACCGCCACCCGTGGCCTGCCCCAACCGTGCGCCTCCACCATGTCCTGACAGATGCCCACCACAGGCGTCCGCACGCCACGAAGATTTGTCGCAACCAGGGCGTAGCGTTCAGGCATGACGAATGCGCACATTCCGCTTGATGGCGAGCAGTGGCAGCCCGGGGATCTCGTCGTCGACGCCGACGGCGGCCTGTTCACGCGCGCGAGTGCGCAGGACCAGGCGGACGGTGTGCCGTGGGGGCGTCCCCGGCACACCGCCCGGCACGCCGACGGGAGCACCCACGTGCCGGCGGGCGAGGCGGGGGAGCAGGTGCCCGCTCGCCCGCTGACGCTGCTGCTCCGCGACGGGCGGCCGGCGCTGCCGGTCGTACCGGCGGACGCGGCGACCGTGCTCGGCACGCAGGCCCGGCAGACCGCGGCGCTGGCCGGGGTCGGCGGCCTGTTCCTGGCCGCCACCGCCTTCGACCCGGACGGCGCCGGCGACCCGAGGGCGGCCCGGCTGCGCGCGGACCTGCTGGATCACGTGGTGGTGGTGGACGACGCGGAGGAACTGACGGCGATGTTCGGCGGCGCGGCCGACGGGCTGCTCGTCGAGCTGGCGGAATGGCACCAGCGCATCGTCGGCGAGACCGCCTGACCGGCCCCGGCCTTCGCCGGCGAGCGCGACGGACACCCGTAGCGGGACCGTCAGCCGGTCCTGGCGCGCAGGCTGCGCGCCAGGACGGGGACCAGCGAGATCGCGGTCAGCGACCCCGCCGTCCACCGGAACCGCCCGGCCTGCGCCCTCCGCCTGCCGCCAGAGGTGGAAGGCGACGGCGGGCTGCCGGTTCACGGCCGTGGGGACGGCGCGCAGGCCCCTCAGGTCCACGAAGCCGCTCTCGACCCAGTCGTTCACCACCATGTCGCGGCCGACGCACAGACCCGGCGTGGGCGGCATCGAGCAGCGGACGTCGTCCCGCGGCAGCGCGGTGAGCCCGAGGGCGCGGCGCGAGGTGCTGGACCGCGACCAGGTAGGCCAGCTCGACCGTCTCCCGCGCGACCGCGACGGTCTCGGGCTCGTCCGCGTCGCCCCCGGGCAGCTCGTCGAGCAGCCGGTGCCGCTCCGCCATCCCCGAGAACGTGAGCTCGTCGACCCCGTCCAGCCGCGTGTCCGTACTCATCACCGGGGCGGCGCCGGGGGCAACTGGGACACCGGGTGCAGTGCGGGCCTCAGTTTGCGCCGCACCAGCCGGCGGATGGTCCACACATGCCTCAGTCGCGGCACGGTCGGCGGGAACGGGGTGAACCGCGGACGCCACGCGTGGTCGAAGGACAGGATTCCCTGGAGCGGGAAGTCCCAGCGGAGGCCCTTGGCGTGCGGGTCGGGCGGCGGGATGTCCGGCAGCAGCGGTAGGGGCGGCCAGTCGACGTCCGGCTCGGCGGACGACCTCGTCGCGTACTCCTGGGCGGCACTCTCCCGGAAGGCGTGGTAGATCTCGTCGTCATAGACGAGCAGCAGCAGCCGGACGGGCGTGGTGGTGCGGAGCGCCTCGGTGAACTCCCACATCGTCCCGGGACCGGGGGCCGCCGTCATGATCACCGCGTGCGCGCCCCGGATCAGCCCGCTCACCGTGCCCTGCCAGTCGTCGACCGGCAGATATCCGCGTTCGGCCCCCAGCTCCGGCAGGCGTTCGCCGGGTTGCCCGATCGCGACGACGCGACCCGGCCCGCGGAACTGACGCACCAGGAACTCCTCCTGCGTCCCGGGCAGCTCGAAGGGCGAACGGGTGGTCCAGCCCGGAGCCTGGTCCGGGGGCAGGGCCATCGCGGGGTCGATGGCGAAGGGGCGCAGATAGAGCAGATACCGCTTCCCGGCAAGCTCCTCGAACGACGGGATGATCCGGTGGCGGTGCCGCCTTCCCCGTTTCAGGAGATCGGCGCTGACACCGTAGAGCAGCATCGGAGGCACCACGATCGCGACCGCGATCAGCGGCGGCGCCCACAGGGGGAGATCCGCATCGGACACCAGCTCCTTGTACAGCGAGCTGCCGATGAGGGGCACCAACAATGCCAGGGCGCCCAGTGTCCATCCCAGAACGGTCAGCACCCGTCCGCGGGCGGGGCTTTGAACGGCCCGGCCGTCAATGTGGCCGCCGTCGTCACGTGGTCGTCGGAAGGGGCCGATGGCGGTCGCCAGAAGGTTGTTGACGGTGGCGATGACGATGATCAGCCAGGGAATGTGAAAGTTATTGGAAATGCTGAACTCGGTGGCGATGACCGACACGCCGGCTGCCGTGATCGTGACCAGCGTGGCGACATGGACAAACGTCTCGGGCCTGCTCGGGCGTTCGGTGAGCAGAGTGTTGATGGCCGCGCCGAGTATCGCCGCGGCCAGAATGGGAAAGAGCATCTCGGCGACCACGTCGCCGACGAAGAGCGCCACTCGAACGAACGGGGTGTCCAGGTCGTCGCGGATCGCGATGTAGGAAAATGCGGCGAACTGCCGGCGTTCCTGTGCGTAGCTCACCATTGCCACCCACACGGCCGCGAACACCGTGGCGACCAGGCACATCCTGATCACCAGGGTGTTCGCCGCCGCCATGGGTGAATCGGAATTCCGGCCGTGACGAACGTCATGCATTGTTGCGACCGCCTGGATGAGCGCGGCGGCAACGGCGGTCCACGTGACGGCACCGGAAACGGGGGACACCCGCCCATGGTCGCACAGCAAGAATGTCGCCGGCCTGAACTTGAGAATGGCGCAGGCCCGCATACTCGAATGGAGACTGCCGCCGGCCTGGAATGGCGCAGTACGCCGTCCCCGGTCAGGACGCGGGCCGGGCGAGCGTATAACCGAGCATCGGCCACACCTCGCCCTTGACCTCCTGCGTCTTGTCCCGCTGTGGATCACGACGGAACCCCGTGCGCGATGCCACCAGCCGCGAGGCGACGTTGTCGCGATGAGCACGCAGCCACAGCTCGCCCAGGCCGACGTTCCGGAAGGCCCAGGCGCTGAACAGGGCCACGGCCCTGGTCGCTGCCCCGCGCCCGCGCGCCTCGGCGGCCACCCAGTAGGAGATCTCCCCGAACCGGCCGTCATGCCGCAGCGCGATGTTGCCCAGCCGCCGCCCGGTGACCGAGTCGCAGACGAGGAAGCCCTCGTCGGCCTCCGACTCGCGCAGCCGGACGATCGCGGCCAGCACCTGCGCGGCGTCCAGGGTCGGCGAGTCGGTCGTGAACCGCTGGATGAGCGGGTCGCGCACGCTCTCGGCGTACCAGCCGGCGTCCTCGTCGGTCCACGCGCGGAGCCGTACCACCCCGTCGTCCAGGTTCTGATCGTGCATGGCCGAACCCTGCCAGAGGAGCTCGCGTCCGGCGAGGCAGGGGACGTCGCGCTAGGCGTTCAGGGTGGCCACGACCTGGTCGTAGTCGCCGCGCGCCTCGCCGTACCGCAGGAACTTCACCCGCTCGACCTGGATCTCCTTCGCGTCCGGCCGGGTCTCCAGCAGCTCCATGACCTCTGCCACGAACTCCTCCAGAGGCATCGCGTGCTCGACGAACTCCTCGCCGGGCAGCAGCGCGGTGCGCACGGCCGGCGGTTCGAGCTCCACGATCTTCACCGACGTGTCGGCCAGTTGCAGCCGGATCGACTCGCTGAGCATGTGGACGGCCGCCTTCGAGGCGTTGTAGCTCGGCGTGATCCTCAGCGGCGCGAACGCCAGCCCCGAGGAGACGGTGACGATCGTCGCGTCCGGCCGGGACCGCAGGTGCTCGATGAACGCGGCGATGAGCCGGATCGGGCCCAGCACGTTGGTCGTCACGGTCTCCTCGGCCGTGGCGAGGAACGTCGCGGGGTCGTGCCAGTCCTCGACGCGCATGATCCCCGCCATCGTGACCAGCACGTTGAGATCGGGGTGCCTGGCCAGGACCTCCTTCGCGGCCGACTCGACGCTCGCGGCGTCCGAGGTGTCGATCCGCACGGTGTCGAGGCCCGGGTGCTCGGCCGCGATCCGCTCCAGCAGGTCGGCGCGCCGCCCGCCGACGATGACGGTGTTCCCCCTGGCATGCAGCGCGAGGGCGAGAGCGAGCCCGATCCCGCTCGTGGAACCGGGGATGAAGACGGTGTTGCCTGAGATGTTCATGCCGTCCAGGTTCCCCCTCCGGGCGCAGCGGGTGCAGAGAGCGCTCATCGGGGGATCGGCGATCCCTGGCTGACGGTCATCAGCCCTGGTGAGGCGGCACGATACTGGGAGGCATGGACCGCGCATCGCTCGCCGACTTCCTCCGACGCCGCCGCGAGTCGCTGCAGCCCGAGGACGTCGGACTGCCCGCGGGTGCCCGCCGCCGCGCCCCGGGGCTGCGGCGCGAGGAGGTTGCCGCCCTCGCCATGATGTCGACCGACTACTACACCCGGCTCGAACAGCGGCGCGGCCCGCAGCCCAGCCTCCAGATGCTCGCCGCGCTGGCCCGCGCGCTGCGGCTGACCACCGACGAGCGCGACTACCTGTTCCGGGTGGCGGGCCAGAACGCCCCGGCCGCCGTCACGGCGGCCACGCACGTCGCCCCCGCGCTGCTGCGCGTTCTCGACCGGCTCAGCGACACCCCCGCGCTCATCATGTCCAACCTGTGCGAGACGCTCGTGCAGAACCGCATGGCCGAGGCGCTGTTCGGCGACAGGTCCGCCCACACCGGGCTTGCCAGGAGCGACATCTACCGCTGGTTCACCGACCCCGGCGAGCGGCTCGTCTACCCCGAGGACGACCGCGACCGGCAGAGCCGCGCCCTGGTCGCGAACCTGCGGGCCGCGTACGGCACGATGGGGCCGCGCTCGCGGGCCGGCGAGCTCGTGCGGACGCTGTGCAAGGCGAGCACGGAGTTCGTCGCGCTGTGGGACAGGCACGAGGTCGCCGCCCGCTTCGCGGACCACAAGATCATCGTCCACCCCCGGCTCGGGCCGATCGAGCTCGACTGCCAGGCACTGTTCACCGAGGATCAGTCGCAGGCGCTCCTGGTGCTCACCGCTCCGCCGCGCACCGAGGCCCGCGAGAAGCTGGAACTCCTCGCGGTGCTGGGCTACGAACGTTTCCCCACCGACGTGCCGGGCTGACCGCTGCCGACCCTGGCGGACGAGGGGCGGCCGTCAGCAGGGCCAGGCCGGCGGTGGTGGCCAGGGCGAGGGCGGCCGCCGGGGCGCCCCGATGGGGACGAACCGCCTTCCCCGTCATGGAAGCGGCGTCACCTGCCCGACGTCCGTTCCGCGACCCCCCAGAACCACTCGATCTTGGCCGCGTGCCTGCGCTCCTCGATCCATTCGCCGAAGATCCGGCGCTCGACGAGGTCGCGGACCGTCCCGTCGAGCACGGCCGGCTCCACCGCCAGGACCTTGACCAGCAGGTGCCCGCCCTCCACGGGGAACGGCCCGGCGACCGTCCCGGGAGGCGCCCCGAAGATCCGCTCGGCCGTCTCCGCGTCGAGGTCGCCCCGGCGGAGGGTGGCGAACACCTCGCCCGGCCGGGCGCTGCCGTCGGCGAAGGCCCGCTCGACCATCTGGAGGAACGCGGTCGCGTCGGGCACGGCCGGTACGTCGGCGAACACCACGCGCGCGACCCGGACGACGTCGAACTCCCCGCCGTGTTCGGCGAACCAGTCCTCCACCCGTCCCGCGGCCACCCGCGAGCGCAGCGCGGCGACGGCGGCCTCGACCGCGACCAGCTCCTCCAGCTCCCGGTGGGAGATGCGGTTGCGGTCCATCCAGGCCCGGGTCGCCGCCCCGGTCAGCAGGCCGCGTGCGCGGCGGAAGGCGTCCATCGCCTGCTGCAGCGCGGCGTCGCTCAGCGGTTCCCGCGCCTCCGCCAGCTCCTCGCGTACGAGGCTGTCGGCGATGAGCCGGTCGGCCAGCGCGGACTCGTCCCAGATGAAGTCCAGGCAGGCGATCGCCCTGGCCACGGGGGTCTCGATGCCGTTGACCCGGAGCAGCAGGTGCTCGCCCGCGCGGTGCACGCCGCGCAACGGCCACGGCAGGGCCCGGTCGGCGCACCAGGACAGCGAGATCGTGGCGCCGTCGCCATCCTTGATGAGCAGGGCGTGGTGCAGTGACCCGTCGAACTCCTCGCGCTGGGCGACCAGTCGCGTCCGGGTGTGCGGGTACGCCGCGCGGAACCCCTCCAGGCCGCCCTCGGGCGCGCCCGAGCTGAGCAGGCCCACCGCGTCGGCGAGCATCGGCCCGTACGTCATCGCCGCACTCCGTTCTTGAGCAGTTCGCCGATCGCCGTGCTGATCGGCAGCCCGGTCGCGTCCTCGATCCACAGGAACTGGCCGTTCGGGTTGATCTCCAGGAAGACGTGGCGGCCGTCCGGCGTGAGGATCAGGTCGATCGCGCCGTACGTCAGCCCGAGCCGCTCGACCAGCTCCAGGCAGCGTCCGGCGACGTCGCCGGGCAGGTCGTGCGGCAGGACGGGGGTGGCCCCCGGGTCGTAGTGCCGCCAGTCGTAGCGGGTGTGGTTGCTGACCTGGGAGTGGATCTCCGCGGCGAAGAGCTCGCCGCCCACCACCGTCACCCGCACCTCGACCCGCTTGGGAACGTACGCCTGGACGATGACCGGGCATAGGCGCAGGGCGTCGGCGTGACCGAGGTCGGCCGGGGTCACGGGCGCCGCGAAGCGCCCGAACCGCTCACCGCCCGCCTCCGGCTGATTGCCGTGCACGGGCTTGGTGATCACCCGGCCCTCGTGCCGGTCGTAGAAGTCGAGGAAGCAGTCGGGATCGTTGGTGATCAACGTCGCGGGCAGGTCGAAGCCCAGCCGCCTGGCCACCTCCAGCTGGTACGGCTTGCGCCCCGCACGGTCGATGACCGGCCTGGAGGCCGGGACCTTGAGGCACCCCAGGCCGTCCCACAGGCTCTCGGCCAGGACGCGGCACTCCTCCTCGACGTGGTCGCGGGCGACGGTCCGAGGATGGGCCACCGGGTCGCCCGGGCGGCGGTACCAGATCGCGGTCAGCTCGTCGAGGACGAGACGTCGTCCGTCCTGGACGAGGGTGCGGACGGTCGAGCCGTCTCCCGGATGGCCGATCTGCAAGGTGGCGTCGGCGGGGAAGCGCGCGGGGTCGAAGACGGCGACGTCCGCCCCGGCGAGCGTGCCCACGACGCGCTCGGCGTGCTCGTCTGCGTCGCAGGTCAGTACGAGGATCATCAGCGTGGTTCCGGTCGGGGGCGCGACCCGGGCCGCGCCCCCGCGGCGCACTAGTTGCTGTCGCCGGAGGTGTGCGAGTGGCCGCCGTGGATCACGATGACCTGGCTCTTGGCGCCGCCGCTCACCTGGAGCAGCTGGCCCTCGTCGAGCTCAGCGCCGTACGCGGCGATGTCGTCGATGCTGGTACGCGTCTTCCCCATGATCATTCCCGCCCTTTTGTCTGCATGGGGAGCCGAATGCGCCCCATCGCGTGGAACACGGTAGGGAGGCGGCGTCCGGGGCGTCGTCCGCCGGATGGATGATCAGCCGTCATCCTGCGGGCGGAGCGCTGTCCGCGGTCTGCCATGATCATCTTTGGGCGGGAGGAGCCCGTCCGGGGGAGGAGCGGGTCGATGGCGTTCACGACGCAGAGGTACGCGACCGTCCGCGGGCTGCGTCTGGCCTGGCTGGACGCGGGCGAGGGGCGGCCCTCGGGGGACGGGGTGGTGCTGGCGCTGCACGGGCATTTCGGGCGGGCGCGCATGTTCGCGTCCCTGGCCGGCGCGCTGGCCCCGCGCTACCGCGTGATCGCCCTGGAGCAGCGCGGGCACGGGCACTCCGCCCGCGGCGACGGCGATTTCGAGCCGGACGCGTACGTGGCCGACGCCGCCGCGTTCCTGCGCGGTCTCGGCCTGGGGCCGGTGGTCGTGCTGGGCCACTCCATGGGCGGCGTGGTCGCGTTCCGGCTGGCCGCCCGGCACCCGGAGCTGGTCCGGGCGCTGGTCGTGGAGGAGGGCGGGGCGGACAACCGTCCGCCGGAGGTGCCGCATCCGGTGCTGGACGTGAGCGGGTGGCCCCGCCGCGCCGCCACCCTGGACGAGCTGCGCCGCGCCATCGAGGCGCGCGGCATCCCCGACGCCGGCTACTTCCTGGACAGCGCCGTCGAGCGCGGCGACGGATGGGAGCTGCTGTTCGACCACGACGACATGATGGCCTCGCAGCGGGCGCTGGTGGGCGACTGGTGGGCCGACTGGCTCGGCTCTGACTGCCCGGCGCTGCTCGTCCACGGGCTGGACAGCTTCGTCCTGCCCACGGCCCTGGCCAGGCGGATGGCCGCGCGTCGGCCCGGCACCGTGCTGCGCGAGTTCGCGGGTTGCGGTCACTGGGTGCACGACGACGATCCCGTGGGGTTCGCCGAGGTCGTCCGCGCGTTCCTGGACGGCCTGTGAGACGCGTTCAGGCAGACTCCTTCGCCATGCGGCGCCAGCACCGCAGGCGACGGCCGAACGCGACCGCCCCGAGCACGCAGCAGACGAGGGAGAAGATCGCCAGCAGCGGCAGCAGCCAGACGGTGACGATCCAGTACTGGACGTCGAACGGCCCCCAGACCAGCGCCGGCAACAGCGCGCCCAGCACCGTCACCACGGCGAGGGGCAGCAGCCGCGGAACCAGCCGCGGCCGGCGCGCCGCACGGCGTCGCCCGGCCCAGCGGCGCGCCCGGACGGCCGCGGTGACCAGCAGCGCGGTCATCCCCACAGTGAGCCCGAGCAGGACCGCGTTCACGACGGTGAGCGGGTTGCTCATCGGCGTCGCCGCCGCCCCGAGCCGCTCGGCGAGCAGGTTGGCCGAGAGCAGGCCGGGGTCGCCGCCGCTGTTGGTCAGGACGAGCGCGGCCACGCCGGCCCCGGGCGAGAAGACCATGTCCCCGGTCCACGTCGCCAGCGTCCCGCCGTGGCCGACCAGCGACGGCGGACCGCCCGCCGTGACGGGACGGGACCGCCAGCCCAGGGCGTAACCGCCGGCCTTCGCCTGGCCGGTGTGCAGCTCGGCCAGCGAGCCGGCACTCAGCAGGCCCGCCCCGAAAGTCCCCTGGTTGAACCGCAGCCACCGCACCATGTCGTCCAGCGTCGAGACCACCCCGCCGTTGCCGAAGCACATCCCCGGCATCTCCGGCGCCGCGACGGCGACCCCGAGAACGACCTCGTACCCGGACGGCAGGCCCTCGGCGCGATCGGAACAGCCCGGCGTCGAGCTGGTGGCGGTCATGCCCAGCGGCGTGAACAGCTCGGCGCGGAGGAAGGCGTCGAAGGACGTCCCCGACAGCAGTTCGACGATCCTCGCCGCGATCGAGTAGTTGGTGTTGTGGTACTCCCAGCGGGTGCCCGGATCGGCGGCCAGGGTCTTGCCGGCCAGCCCGGCCACGATCTCCCGCGCGTCGCGCGCGGGCGGGAACACGTACTCGCTGTCGGTGCTGTTCGACAGGCCCGAGGTGTGGCTGAGGACCTGGCGCACGGTGATCCGGGTGAAGCGCGGGTCGGCCATCCTGAAGTCGGGCAGGACCTTGACGACCGGGTCGTCCAGGGAGAGGCGGCCACGGTCGACCAGCAGCATGACCGCCGCCGCCGTCATCGACTTGCTCATCGACGCGATCCGGAACCGGGTCCGCGACGTCACCGCCTCGCCGTCCCCGTCCCGGCCGCGGACGATCGTCTCGACCGACGACCCGTCGATCACAGCCGCCGCGACGCCCGGCGTGCCGTAGACGGAACGGTAGTCGTCGACGAGCCGATCGCCGGCGGCGTGCGCCGGTGCCGTCCAGCCGAGCAGGACGGCGGTGAGAACGAGGAGGGAGGCCACCCGGGACAGGCGCGGCAGACGTGAAAAAAGCACGACGTCGAACCTAGGCCGGGCGTCCTCGGGCGACATCACACCAACGGGTGAGGCGGCGCCACTCGATGGGATGGAATCCGGCCGGCCAGGTCGTCGCGCGCCACGAGCCCGTTCTCGTAGGCGTGGATCACCACGTGCACGCGGTCGCGCAGGCCCAGCTTCTGCAGGATGGCCCGGACGTGCGACTTCACCGTGTTCTCGCTCAGCACCAGCTCCGCGCGGATCTCGGCGTTGGACCTGCCGCGGGCGAGCAGGCCGAAGACCTCGACCTCGCGCGGGGTGAGGCCGTCCAGGGCCGCCGTCCGCCGCGTCGGCACCTGCCGGACGAGATCGAGGATCGTCGCGGCCACGCCCGGAGCCAGCGCCGACGTGCCGGCGGCGACGTCGCACACGGCCTGGGCCAGCGCGGCGGGCCGGACGTCCTTGGTCAGGTAGCCGCTCGCACCCGCCCGGATGGCGGCCACGACCAGTTCGTCGTCGTCGAACGTCGTCAGCATGAGCACCCGGGTCGCCGGCGCGATCCGGACGATCTCCGCCGTGGCGGCGACCCCGTCCATGCGCGGCATGCGGATGTCCATCAGCACCACGTCGAGGCGGTGCCGCCGGACGACCTCGACGGCGTCGCCGCCGTCGCCGACGTCGTGGGTGACCTCGATGCGCTCGTCGGCCGACAACACCGTGCGGAGCGAGGCCCGCAGCAGCTCCTGATCGTCGACGAGCATGACGTGGATGCCGGTCATGCGCCCTCCTTCGTGGGGAGCCGCGCCCGCAGCACCCATCCGTCGTCCCCGTCGTCGATCGACAGGGTGCCGCCCGCCGTACGCACCCGTTCCTCGATCCCCATCAGGCCGGTTCCCGTGCTGCCGGCGTCGCGCGGCGCCTTGCCGCCGTCGTCGCGCACCTCCACGACCACCTCGGACGGGCTCCAGCACAGGCGGGCGGCCACCTCGACCGGTGGTTCGAGGTGGCGCAGCGCGTTGGTGACGCCCTCCTGCACGGTCCGGACCACCGCGACCTCGGCGCTCAGGCTCAGCGGCCGCCGCTCGCCCACCTCGGCGTACGTCACCGCGTGGAGCGGGCTCGCCGCCGACGCCACGAGGCCGGGGAGGGCGTCGAGCGAGATCGGGACCGCCGCGGGCCGGGAGGCGGCGCGCGGCGCCGCGGTGGCCGGGCCCAGGGTGGCCAACATCGCGCGCAGACCTTGGTGGGCGTCCCGGCCGGCCTCGGCGATGTCGCCGAGTTCGCGGCGGGTCGCCGGATCCGCCGTCGTCACCGCCGCTGCCTCGATCCGGGCCACCATGACGGTGACCGTGTGGGCGATCACGTCGTGCAGGTCGCGGCGGATGCCGGCCCGTTCGGTCGCGACCGCCGCGGCCAGCCGTTCGCCCTCGGCTCGCCGGTCGGCCTCGTGCCTGCGACGTACCAGCAGGGCGGCGAGCCACACCCCGCCGACCACGAGCATCAGCAGCCCGCCCTCGACCAGGCGGGGCCACACAGGGGTGTCAGGCGGCAGCCGGGCCCACGCCACCACCTCCGTGAGGACGATCCCGAGCACGGCGACGGCCAGCGCGACCACCGACGACCTGACCGGGACCAGGCCGGTCAGCCGCCACAACGCGAAGGGGAAGCAGACGGCCGAGGGCAGCAGGCTCGGCGACCAGCTCAGGGCGGGCGTCAGCACCAGGACGAGCATCGCCAGCGCGCCGATCGTGTACCCCGGCCACGGCCGCCGACGGACCACCGCCGCTCCCGCGTGGAGCAGGACGACCGCGCCCGCCGCGGCGGCGACCTGCCACAGATCCGCCCCGAGGTGCCGCACAGCCGCCAGGACGAGCACCGTCAGCAGGGCCAGGACCGCGTGCGCCGCCACCGTCGTCGCCGGCCACGTGCGCCGGCGCGGGGAGGCTGTCACGGTCGTCGCCTTCCGGTGGGGGCTCGTGGCGGGGAGCCGTACCCGGCTCGACGTGCCACAGAATAACCAGCAACACCCACCCCCACCGACTCCGGCACCCCCGCGGCTCCTCGGCCACGGACCCCTGGTTCGTGGCCGGATTGGGGGAGTTCTTCGGATCGGGGCGGTCCTGCTACCCTGATCGCCGTTCGGGCCGGAAGGCGGGGCCGGGACGAGCGTGTGCCCTGGGAGGAACCCCGGCCGCCGTGAGCCGCTCGACCCACGCCGCCATGGAGTCGGGGGGCGACTGAGGATGAGCGCGGAAGAGGACTTCAAGCAGGTCGGCGCCGAGCTGGCCGACCTGGGCGTGCTGATCTCCAGGATGATGGGCAGGCCCGCCCTCAAGGACCAGGCGGGCAAGGTGTTCGCGAGCCTGCAGCGTGACGGCGCGATGGTGTTCCGGCTGGTCAGGGACACCCCCGAGCACGCGTCCGCGCTTGAGCTGCCCGGCGCGTGCCTGTTCGACCCCTCGGGACAGGGCAGAGTGGTCAAGGACTGGGTCGTCGTGCCCCACTCCTCGGCCGAGCAGTGGACGGACCTGGCCGAGGCCGCCCTCAGCCGCCCCCGCTGACCCCCCTTCCCGCCGGTAGGCGACCAGCGAGCACGCCTGCTCGCTGGTCGTCATCGGCCGAGCCCAAGAAGGTTTTCTGAAGGCGAAGGCGTGAAGGGGTACCCGGCGAGTTGCTTTGCCCCTCGCCGTGGATTCGGGAGCACTGGGCCTACCAGTGGTCGTGGACAGGTACGTCAGGCGGCGGCGCGGTCGCCGGTGCGGCGGCGGCGCAGGTCGGCTTGCTCAAGTGCGGGTGGTACGTAGGCGATGTCGAGCGTGCCCGGGTTCACCCCGGGCGGGACCACCTTGTCGATCTGGTCGAGGGTGTCGTCGTCGAGGGTGGTGCCGGCGCCGGCGAGCAGGTCGCCGAGCTGCGCCATGGTGCGGGGGCCGATGATCGCCGAGGTGACCGCGGGATGGCTGATGACGAAGGCCAGGGCCAGATGGGTGAGCGACAGACCGGCCTGCTCGGCGATCGGGACGAGTTCTTCGACGGCATCGTGGTTGCGCTGGTCGGTCATGTGCTTGGGCACCCAGTGCATGCGGGCGCTCGAGACCTGTTCGTTGCCGCCCTTGCGGTAGCGGCCGGTGAGCAGACCCGAGGCCAGCGGGCTCCAGACCAGCGTGCCCAGCCCGTAACGCTCGCAGACCGGGAGGACGTCGCGCTCGATACCGCGGTTCAGGATCGAGTACGGCGGCTGTTCGGTGCGGAAGCGGGCCAGCCCGCGCCGTTCGGAAACCCATTGGGCCTCGACGATCTCCGCGGCCGGCAGGCTGGAATGGCCGATCGCGCGTACCTTGCCCGCCTGCATCAGGTCGGTCAGGGCGGCGAGGGTTTCCTCGATATCGGTGCCGGGCTCGGGATGGTGGACCTGGTAGAGGTCGATGTGGTCGACGCCGAGACGCCGCAGCGAGTTCTCGACCGCGGTGACGATCCAGCGGCGGGAGCTGCCGCGATGGTTGGGGTCGGTGCCCATGGGGCCGTTGACCTTGGTGGCGAGCACCACGTCGTCGCGTCGGCCGCGCAGCGCCTTGCCCACGATCCGCTCGGTTTCGCCGTCACCGCCGTAGACGTCGGCGGTGTCGATGAAGTTGATGCCGGCGTCGAGGGCCCGGTGGATGATGGCGACGCAGTCGTCGGGGTCGGGGTTGCCGAACGGGCCGAACATCATGGTGCCGAGGCAGTAGGGACTGACCTTGATGCCGGTACGGCCCAGGGGGCGAGTGCGCATGATCTGTTCCTTCCAAAGGCGGCGGGCCGGGTGGTCCGAGGCGGCCAGGGCGGGCCGCCTCGGACCGGATGAGTGCGTCGGTGGTCAGCCGGCGTGCGGGGCGGCGACGTCGAGGATCCAGGTGACGCCGAAGCGGTCGGTCAGCATCCCGAAGCCCGGGGCCCACTGCGACGGGCCGTACTTCTCGATGATGTCGGCGCCGTCGGTGAGCTTGTCCCACAGCGCCCCGACTTCCTCGGTGGTTTCGCCGCGGACGGACACGAAGAACCGCTCGCCGGTCAGCGTCATGCCGTGCTCGCGAGTGGTGGCGGCGGGCGCGGCGGCGGCCGGTGCCTGGCTGGGCACGTCGTAGGCCATGATGCTGAAGCCGTTGTCGGCCGTGACCTGGCCGAAGACGATCTTGTCGGCGTCTGGCAGTTCCTTCGGCATGCCGAAGTCGCCGTACGCGATGGTGGTGAGGTGGCCGCCGAACACGGTCTGGTAGAACTCCAGCGCTGCGCGAGCGTCGCCGCGGAAGTTCAGGTGGGTGGTGGCGATGGCCATGCTGGTGACTCCTTGTTGATTTTCCGGGCGCGGTACGCCCGGTATGGGCTGGTAGGTCTCGTCAGCGTCGGGCGGCCGCATCGGCGCGTCCCCACGGTGCTGCTGGTCCTCGGACCGGCTCGATACAAAGGTTCGCAGCGGTAGGTGACAGGATGTGGCACCTACTCCGGGCAGAATGAGGTTCATGCAGAAAACTTCTGCCCGACTGCTGGCTCTGCTGTCGCTGCTGCAGACCCGCCGGGACTGGCCCGGCACGGTGCTGGCCGATCGCCTGGACATCAGCCTGCGCACCGTGCGCCGCGATGTCGACCGGCTCCGCGAGCTCGGCTACCCCATCGCAGCCGTCAAAGGCCCTGACGGCGGCTACCGGCTCAGCGCCGGCACCGAACTACCCCCGCTGCTGTTCGACGACGAACAGGCCGTTGCCCTCACCATCGCCTTGCAGATCGTCGCCACCAACCCCGGCAACGGCCTCGCCGAACCCGCCGAACGGGCACTGAACACCATCCGGCAGATCATGCCCTCCCGACTCCGGCACCGCATCGACGCGCTGCGCGTCACCGCCGTTGAACGACCTGTCACCCGGCCGGCCACCCCGGTCGACGGCGATGTGCTCCTGACCATCAGCGCCGCCGTCCACGCCCACGAGATCCTGCGCTTCGACTACGGCGCCGAGGTCACGGACAATCCCCCGCGCTGCGTCGAACCCCACCACGTCATCACCTGGGACGGGCGCTGGTACCTCATCGCCTGGGACCTCGACCGCGACGACTGGCGCACCTTCCGCGCCGACCGGATCACCCCGCGCACCCCCAACGGGCCCCGGTTCACTCCACGCGTACTGCCCGGAGGAGACGCCGCCACCTTCGTCACCAGCACGTTCCGCGGCTCTGGCGACGCCTCGGGCAACTGGCCCTGCCAAGGCACGGTGATCCTCGACCTGCCCGCCGCCACCGTGGCCCTCTACACCCGCGAGGGAATCGTCGAGGAGACCGGCCCCCACCGCTGCCGGCTCACCCTCGGATCCTGGTCCTGGCCCAGCCTCGCCGCCGCCATCGCCCGCTTCGACGCCGACATCGAAGTCATCGGCCCCGACGAACTCACCGACGCCTTCGAACACCTCGCCCGCCGATTCAGCAGAACCGCAACCGGCCACGGCATCGCATCACCGACATCGTGAGTTGCCACGCCTACGAAAGACCTCGCCGAAATCGCCGACGTCCCGCGGACTGCTCACCTACGCGCGGCCGCGCGTCACCGTGCACATCTCCGAGATGCGGTCATGGCGTGCAGGTGCGGGTGCCGGTCGAGCCGTCGACCCGATGGATCTTGACCCGGACGGAGCCCAGGGCGGCGCGCGTCGTCGTGCTGACCGTGTCGGCCACCGTGCACACCAGTTGCCGTTCGGCGGTACGGTCGATGCCCCAGCCGAAGGACAGCCGGACGTCCACCGGCCCGCGCGGGCCGATGCGGACGGGCGGGAGCGGAGCGCCCGGTGGGACGAAGCTCACCAGGCCACGCGCGCGTTCGGCCGCGTCCGGGCCCTGCGCCAGCGCTTCGAGCGCGGCGTGCAGCGTGTCGGTGCCCCGGTGGAGGCGCGACACCCGTTCCAGTCCGAGCGCGGAGGAGAAGTACACGTGCACGGTGGCAGACCGGCTGGTCGTGCCCTCCAGCGCGGTGGCCGCGGGACCGGCGGGCGTCGGACCGGTGTCGGTGATCGTGTCCTTGGCGCCCATCTTCGTCACCGGGTGCTCACCGGCGACGACGTTGCCGCCACCGCTGGAGGTGGCGTTCTCGAACGCCACGCCGCCGGCCTTCAACGCCGCGCCCAGCGCGGGGGCCTCGGCTCCGGCGATGGAGTCGCCGAGCCACAGAACCCTCTTCCCGGTCGACTCGGACGTGCCGGAGGTCGCCGCCGTGGTCCTGGCATTGTTGCCGCCGCCGACACCGTCGCCGCAGGCGGCGAGGGTAGCGCTCAGGCTTACCGCGGTCAGGGCCAGTGCGGTTCTCTTGATCGGACGGCGTCGCGCAGGAAGGCTGCTGTTGTTGTGCATGACTTCACCCAACCAGCGGAAAACTCCTGGTCAGTGCGGTCGTCATCAAACCATCACACAATGGTGGAACTCCGGTCATCAACCGGTCGGCGTCGCCCCCGAAGATCTCCAGCGACGATGTGCTTGTCGGGGGCTCACGAGCGCGGGCCCGCGACGAGCAGCCCGACCAGGCGGCGGGCGTCGTAGCGGGGGTCGGCCTCGGCCTCGATGCACAGGTTGCGCACGCCGCGTATGAGCTCGAAGGCGTCCAGATCGGGACGGATCTCGCCGGGGGCCCGTGGACATGCTGCGGTCGCTCGCCGGCACGCCCTTCCGGCAGGCGTCCTTCGCCGTCGTGCACTACCCGCACGGCCGGGCGCGCGCCTTCCGTGGCCTGCTCGGTCCGGACCGCCCGATCGATCGGGCGGCGTACGTCTTCATGGACCCCGCCTCCGCCAAGGCGCACCCGCACGAGCTGTGGCTGCGCGAGCCGTCCGAGCGGGTCCACGAGGCGTAGTCATATCACCTGACTCGATAAAAATGACAACGGACCATTGCTGATATCTTAGCTCGCTCGTACTGTGATCCCAGTCGCTCGTTGAACGAAGGAGATCCAGTGCCCCCCAGTCACGATCCTCGACCGGCCGGCTGGCGAGTCGGCGCCGACATCGGCGGCACCTTCACCGATGTCATCGCGCTGGGCCCGGGCGGCGAGGTCGTACCGATGAAGGTCCTCTCCACCCCGCCCGACTACGGCGCCGGCGTGGTGGCGGCGACCACCGGCGTGCTCTCCCTGGCCGGGGCCCGCCCGGCGGACGTGGTCGCGATGCTGCACGGCACGACCGTGGCCACCAACGCGATCCTGTCGATGAGCGGCGTCCGCACGGCGGTGGTCACCACCCGCGGCTTCCGCGACGTGCTGGAGATCGGGCGGCTGCGCCGGCCGGTGCTCTACGACCTGTCCTGGTCCAAGCCCCAGCCCCTGGCCCGACGCCGGCACCGGTACGAACTCGGCCAGCGGATCACCGCCGACGCACGCCTCGACCCGCCCGCCGCCGAGGACGAGGTCCGCACGCTGGCCGCACGCCTGCGCGCGGACGGGATCGAAGCGGTGGCCGTGTGCCTGCTCAACTCCTACGTCCGTCCCGACGAGGAGCGGCGGGTCGCCGACCTGCTGCGGGCCGAACTGCCCGGCGTGTACGTCACGGCCTCGGTCGACGTCTCGCCGCAGCCGCACGAGTTCGAGCGCATGAGCACCGCGACGGTCAACGCCTACGTCGGCCCCACCGTGCACGGCTACCTCACCCGCCTGGAGGCGGGGTTGCAGGCCGAGCAGGTGAGCGCGCCCCTGCTGGTCATGCAGTCCAGCGGCGGGCTGCTCGACGCGGCCTCCGTCGCGCGGCGGCCGGTGCAGATCATCGAGTCCGGCCCCGCGGCCGGCGTCACCGCCGTGCAGAAGCTCGCCCAGCTGATCGGCCTGTCCACGGTGGTGGCGTTCGACATGGGAGGGACCACGGCGAAGGCGTCCCTGATCGAGCACGGCGAACCGTTCGTCTCGGCCGACTACGAGGTCGGCGGAGGCATGAACGTCGCCCGCGGCCTCAGCTCCGGCGCCGGGTACCCGGTGCGGGCGCCGTCGATCGACATCGCCGAGGTCGGCTCCGGGGGCGGCAGCATCATCTCCGTCGACGCGGCGGGCGCGCTCCACGTGGGGCCCGTCAGCGCGGGCTCGCGTCCCGGCCCCGCCTGCTACGGCCAGGGCGGCGAGCTGCCGACCCTGACCGACGCCAACGTGACGCTCGGCTACCTCAGCCCGGACGCGCTCGCCGGCGGCCGTGTGGCGATCCACCCGCAGCTCGCCGTGAAGGCCCTGTCGCCGGTGGCCGAGCGGCTCGGCGACGACGTGGCGGGCGCCGCGCGCGGCGCGTACCAGGTGGCGGTGTCGAGCATGACGACCGCGGTCAAGGCGGTGACCAGCGAACGGGGCCGTGACCCGCGCGAGGCCACCATGGTCGCCTTCGGCGGCGCGGGCCCGCTCTACGCCGCCGCCCTGGCCCGCGAGCTGGGCATCTCGACCGTGATCGTGCCCGTGCATCCGGGCCTGTTCAGCAGTCTGGGCCTGCTCGTGGCCGACACCGAACGCCAGGAGCTCACCCCGTACCGGCCCGGGTTCGCCGACGTGGGCGCGCTCGCCGACGAGTTCGCCCGGCTGTCCGCCCAGGTGCGCGCGGAGCTGGGCGCGGACGCCGTCGTGGACCGGCTCCTGGACATGCGCTACCGCGGCCAGCGGTTCGAGCTGCGCATCCGGGTGCCCGACGGCGAGTTCACCGAGGACCTGCTCGCCGAGACGCGGGCCCGCTTCCACGCCGAGCACCGGCGCACCTACGGCCGGGCCGGCGCGGACGAGCTGGTGGAGCTGGTCAACCTCCGGGTACGCGGCCGGCTCCCCACCCCGGTGTCCATCGCCGACGTGCTGAGCCTCCCGCTCGCCGCCGCAGACGAGCCCACCACCCGCGAGTGCCGGTTCGCCGAGACCGTGACGACGCTCGTCGTGGGACGGTCCGACCTCGGCCCCGACCCGGTCGAGGGACCGATGGTCATCGAGGACATGGACGCCACCACCCTCGTCCCGCCGGGCGCGCTGGTGCACCGCGACCGGCTCAACAACATCGTCATCACCTGGAGCGCCTCATGATCCGCGACGCCGTGACCTTCGAGGTCTTCCGCAACGCCGTCACCGGGATCGCCGACGAGATGGCGATCACGATCCTGCGCACCGCGCACTCGCAGCTCGTCGCGTCCAGCATGGACTTCTCCGCCGCTCTGTGCGACGCCCGCGGCCGGGTGATCGCCCAGGCCAACACCCTGCCGGTGCACCTGGGCTCCATCCCGGACGCGATGGAGGCGATCCTCGACGAGTTCGGCGACCGGATCCGCCCGGGAGACGTCTACCTGCTCAACGACCCGTCCCTGGGCGGCATGCACCTGCCCGACATCTTCGCGGTCGCCCCGGTGTTCACCGGGGACACCCTCCTGGGCTTCGCGGTCACGGTCGTCAACCACACCGACGTCGGCGGCTGGGCGGCCGGGTCGATGGCCGTGCAGTCGACGAGCATCTTCGCCGAAGGGGTGCAGATCCCGCCGTCCTGCCTGGTCGAGGCCGGGACCGTGAACGAGACGTTCCTGCGGCTGATCCTGCGCAACGTCCGCGAACCCGAGCTGCTGCGCGGCGACCTGGAATCCCAGCTCGCGGCCTGCCACACGGGGGCCGAAGGGCTGCGCGCCCTCGCGGCGCGGCACGGCGTCGAACGGCTCGCCACCCTCGTCGACGAGCTGCTCGACTACTCCGAGACCCTGCTGCGCGCCGCGCTCGCCGAGGCCGTCCCCGGCGCCTACGAGTTCCTCGACCACATCGACGACGACGGCCTCGGCTCCGGGCCGATCCCGATCCGCGTGAAGGTCACGCTGTCCGGGGCCGGGATCGAGCTCGACTTCACCGGCTCCTCGCCGCAGGTCGGCTCCGCGCTCAACGCGACGGCCTCCTTCACCCGTTCCGCCGCCTACGCCGCCCTACAGGGGGTGCTCGCCTCCGACATCCCGGCCAACAGCGGCTTCTACCGGCCGTTCACCTTCGTCATCCCGCAGGCCTCCATCCTCGACGGGCAGCGGCCGTCCGCGCGCGGCGCCCGCGGGCTGGTCGGCTTCCGGATCATCGACGCGGTGCTCGGGGCGCTCGCCCCGGTGTTCCCCGCCCGGGTTCCGGCCGCCGGGGAAGGCGGGCCGGACGGGATCGCGATCGGCCTCGTCGGCCCGGACGGGGAGTCCATGGTGCTGTGGGACCCCCTGGCCGGGGCGTGGGGCGCCCGTCCCGACCGCGACGGCGTGGACGGCATCAGCTCCCTGGGCGCGAACCTGACCAACACCCCGGTCGAGGAGCTGGAACGCTCCGGCCACCTCCGCATCGACGGCTACGGCTACCTGCCCGACAGCGGCGGCGCGGGCCGCTGGCGCGGCGGCCTGGCGACCTTCCGCGACATGACGCTCCTGGCGCCCGAGGCCAGGGTGCAGATCAGGTCCGACCGGCGCACGTTCCTGCCGTACGGGCTGGCCGGCGGCGCGCAGGGCACCCCCTCGCTGAACGTGCTCGACCCCGGCGGGCCCGAGGAACGCCTGCTGGAGTCCAAGCCGCACTTCGTGATGACCGCCGGAACCCGCCACCGGCACGTGACCGCCGGCGGCGGCGGGCACGGCCACCCCTTCGAACGCCTCCCGGACCTGGTCCTCGAAGACGTCCTCGACGGCAAGGTCACCCGCGAGGGAGCCGAACGCGACTACGGCGTCGTGATCTCCGCGGACGGCGTGATCGACGCGGACGCCACAGCCGGCCTGCGACGCCACGCGCGCTGAAGGCCGCCTCCCCACCCCCCGGATCGATTGGAACCCCCCATGAGCACGAACGTCGCACCCCCTGAGAGCACCGTCCCACCCCGCACCTGGCGCAAGGTGGGCATCCGGATCATGCCGCTGGTCGGCCTCGCCTACGTGGCGAGCTACATCGACCGCGCCAACGTCGGCTACATCGCCGCCCCCATGTCCCGCGACATGGGCCTCGACAGCAGCCAGATCGGCCTCGCCGCCGGGCTGTTCTTCATCGGCTACGTGCTGTTCGAGGTGCCGAGCAACATGATGCTCAGCCGGTTCGGCGCGCGGAAATGGATCGCCCGGATCATGATCACGTGGGGTCTGGTCACGGCGGCGACCTCGGCCGTGAGCTCCCCGGCCGCGCTGTTCGTCGCGCGGCTCCTGCTCGGGTTCGCCGAAGCGGGTCTGGCCGCCGGGATCCTGCTCTACCTGACGTTCTGGTTCCCGCGCCGCCAGCGTTCCTGGGCGTTGTCGACGTTCATCCTGATGATCCCGCTGTCCTCGATCATCGGCTCTCCGCTGGCCGCCGCGCTGCTGGAGTGGGGGCAGGGCGTGTTCGGCATCGCGGGCTGGCGGGCGCTGTTCCTCGTCGAGGGCGTCCTGACGGTCGTCGTCAGCGTCCTGATCTTCGTCTTCCTGCCCGACCGGCCGGCCGACGCGCGCTGGCTCGACGACGAGGAGAAGGCCGCCATCGGCCACATCCTGGCCGCCGAGGCCGCCGAACAGCGTGCCCACGGAGCGCTCACCGGGCTGCGCCAGGCGCTGACCAGCGGCCGGGTCTGGGCGATGGCCGTGACGTGGTTCGCGATCGCGTTCGGGCTCTATCCGCTGCAGTTCTTCCTGCCCACGATGATCAAGTCCATCACGCGGAGCGTCGGTCAGTCCGCCGACGTCAGCAGCGTGCTGCTGTCCGCGATCCCCTACGTGGTGGCCGCGCTCGCCCTCCTCGTCTGGGCCCGCGTCGCCGCCCGCCTGACGGCGGTGACGGCCACGGCCGTGCCGATGGCCCTCGGCGCGGTGGGGCTGGTCCTGGCGACCTTCACCAGCAGCGGCACGCTGTTCGTGCTCGCCGTCTGCCTGAGCGTCGCCGGGATCATCACCGCGATGCCGCAGTTCTGGCGCATCCCGGCGATCGGCCTGACCGAGGCGGCCGCCGCCTCCGGCATCGCGCTGATCAACTCGGTCAGCAACGTCAGCGGATTCGTCGGTCCCTACTTCACCGGGTCCATCGCGTCGGCGACGGGCAGCTTCACGTACGCGCTGCTGGCCATCGCGATCATCATGGCCGCCGGGCTGGCCGTCCTGCTCACCGTGGGACGCCGGATGGAGCGGCTGGACGGGGGCCTGTCGTGAACGCCGCGCTGCTGGAGCGCCTCCGGACCGAGCTGGACGAACGCCGGGCGACCACCGGGCTGCGCCGCGACCTCGTGGTCTCCGGCGCCCAGGGCCCGACGCTCGACGTGGGCGGCGAGCGGCTGGTGAACCTCGCCTCCAACGACTACCTCGGCCTCGCCGGCGACCCGGAGGTCCTCGACGCGGCCCGGCGGGCGCTGCGCGAGACGGGCCTCGGGGTGGCGGCGGGACGGGTGCTCTGCGGCACCCGGGCGGTCCACGGCGAGCTGGAGGCGCGCATCGCCGAGCTGGTCGGAGCCGAGGACGCCGTGCTCCACCACTCGTGCTTCGACGCGAACCTCGGCCTCTTCGACGCCCTGGTCGGCCCGCAGGACGTCGTCCTCAGCGACGCGCTCAACCACGCCAGCCTGATCGACGGCATCCGCCTCACCCGCGCCCGCCGGCACGTCTACCCCCACGCCGACCTCGACGAACTCGAACGCCTCCTCACCGCGTCCGCCGACGCGCGCCACCGGCTCATCGTCACCGACGGCGTCTTCAGCATGGACGGCGACCTCGCCGCGCTGCCCCGGCTCGCCGAGCTGGCCGAGCGCCATGACGCGGTGCTCGTGGTCGACGACTCGCACGCCACGGGCGTCCTGGGCGCGACCGGCGCCGGCACCGCCGAGCACTTCGGCCTGCGGGGCCGCGTCGACGTGCTGACGGGGACGCTCGGCAAGGCGCTGGGCGGCGGGGCGGGAGGCTTCGTCGCCGGCGACCGCGCGCTGGTCGAGACGTTGCGCCAGCTCTCGCGGCCCTACATCTTCACCAATGCCATGGCCCCCGCGCTGGCCGTGGCCGCGCTGACGGCGATCCGCGTCGCACGAAGGCGTCCCGACCTGCGGGCGCGCCTGGCCGCCAACACCGCCTGGCTGCGCGGGACGTTGCGCGATCTCGGCTACGAGGTGCCGCCGGGGGAGCACGCCATCATCCCCGTGATGCTGCGCGGCGGCACGCTCGCCGCCGACGTGGCGGCGGCGCTGCGCCGCGACGGCGTCCTGGTCTTCGCGCTCTCCCATCCGGTCGTCCCGGCGGGCGAGGAGCGCATCCGGGTGCAGGTGTCGGCCTCGCACACGGCCGGCCAGCTCGAACGGGCGGCCGCCGCGTTCGGCCGCGCGCGTGCCGTCCTGGCGGGGTCATGAGCGCCGCGGGGCTGCGGGCGCCGACCAGCGCCGACGGCCGCGAACTGGCGGGCCGGGTCGCGGTCGTGACCGGCGGGGCGAGCGGCATGGGCCTCGCGGCGGCGCACGCGCTGGCCCGCCGCGGCGCGACCGTCGCGGTGTTCGACCTCGCCGCGCCCGCCCCCGGCGAGCTGGCGTCGACGCTGGAGGTGCTGGCCGACCGCGTCCGGTCGGCCGCCGTGGACGTCACGGACGACGACCAGGTCCGGCGTGCGTTCGCCGCGCTGCTGGCGGAGCGGTCGCGGCTGGACATCCTGGTCAACGCCGCGGGCGTCGCGCCGCCGACCGCGTTCGAGGACATCACCCCGGCCGAATGGCAACGGGTGCTCGCGGTCAACGTGCTCGGGACGTTCCTGTGCTGCCGGCAGGCGCTGCCCGCGATGCGCGGCCGAGGCTGGGGCCGGATCGTCACCTTCTCCTCCACCGCCGGCAAGACCGTGAGCACCGCGGGCGGCGCGCACTACACGACGGCCAAGCACGGCGTCCTCGGGCTCACCCGGCACCTGGCGAAGGACTACGGCGGCGACGGGATCACCGTGAACGCCGTCTGCCCCGGGCTCATCGACACCCCGATGGCACGCGCCCTGCTGCCCGAAGGGGCGCTCGAACAGGCCACCCGGTCCTTCCCGGTGCCCCGCGTCGGGCAGCCCTGGGAGGTCGCCGAGCTCGTCGCGTTCCTCGCCTCGGACCGCGCGGCGTACATCACCGGGGCGGCCATCGACATCAACGGCGGCGACCTGATCGTCTGACGCGGCGCCGCCGACCACCCGCAACCCGCACTTCCACGAGAAGGTGAACTTTCTGTGAGCACAGGGACAGTCAGCATGATCCAGCACCGGATCGGCGGCCGAGAGACCGCCGGCGAGTCGATCCGCACCGCCCCGGTGTGGAACCCCGCGACCGGCGAGCGCCAGGCCGACGTGCTGCTGGCCGAGCCCGCCGACGTCGACGCCGCGGTGCGGGCGGCGCGGGCCGCCCTGCCGGGCTGGGCCGACACCTCCGTCATGCGGCGGTCGCGGCTGATGTTCGCCTTCCGCAACCTGGTCGAGAAGCACCTCGACGACCTCGCGCGGCTGGTCTCGGCCGAGCACGGCAAGGTCCTCGACGACGCCAGGGGCGAGCTCGTCCGCGGCCTGGAGGTGATCGACTTCGCCTGCGGGATCCCGCAGCTGCTCAAGGGGGAGTACTCCGACCAGGTCTCGACCGACGTCGACCTCTTCTCCTTCCGGCAGCCGCTCGGCGTCTGCGCCGGGATCACGCCGTTCAACTTCCCCGCGATGGTCCCGCTGTGGATGCATCCGATCGCGATCGCGACCGGCAACACGTTCGTGCTCAAGCCCTCCGAGCGCGACCCGTCGACCGCCAACCTCGTCGCCGACCTCTACGCCGAGGCCGGTCTGCCCGACGGGGTCTTCAACGTCGTCCACGGCGACAAGGTGGCGGTCGACGCGATCCTCGACCACCCGGACGTCGCCGCGGTGTCGTTCGTCGGCTCGACGCCGGTCGCGCGGTACGTCCACGAGCGCGCGACCGCCGGCGGCAAGCGCGTGCAGGCGCTCGGCGGCGCCAAGAACCACGCCGTCGTGCTGCCGGACGCCCACCTCGACCACGCCGCCGACCATCTGGTCGCGGCCGCGTACGGCTCGGCGGGCCAGCGCTGCATGGCCGTCTCGGTCGCCGTCGCGGTGGGCGACGTGGCCGAGCCGCTCGTCGAGCTGCTGCGCGAGAAGGCGCAGGCGATCAAGGTGGGGCCGGGACTGGACGCCGGGTCCGAGATGGGCCCGGTCGTGTCGGCGGAGGCGCTCGAACGGATCAGGGGCTACATCGGCTCCGGCGTCGCCGCGGGCGCCGACCTCGTGCTCGACGGGCGCGCGCTCGACATCGGCGGCGACGGCTTCTTCGTCGGCCCGACGCTGTTCGACCACGTCACACCCGACATGGACGTCTACCGCGACGAGATCTTCGGCCCCGTGCTCGTCGTCGTGCGCGTCGGCTCGCTCGCGGAGGCGATCGACCTGATCAACACCGGCAACCTGGCCAACGGCACGGCGATCTTCACCACGGGCGGCCACGCGGCCCGCCTGTTCCAGCGATCCGTGCAGGTCGGGATGATCGGCGTCAACGTGCCGATCCCGGTGCCCATGGCGTTCCACTCGTTCGGCGGCTGGAAGCAGTCGCTGTTCGGCGCCCACCACATGCACGGCCCGGAGGGCGTCGCGTTCTACACGCGGGCCAAGGCCGTCACCACCCGCTGGCCGGAGGACAGGGAGGACGGCCCGCGCACCCGCGGCGACCTCTCCTTCCCCACGGCGGTCTGACCTGGCGATACGGGCCCCCGACCAGCCCGGGGGCCCGTACGGGCTAGGCCGGTGGGCGCGCGGCGGGCAGCTCGATGTGCGCCCTGCTCACGGACGTGCTCTTCGCCAGAACCTGGAGCAGGTCCCGGCGCACGCGCTCGCACCGGGCGCGCATCGCCTCACGGGCGGCGTCCGCGTCGCGCGCGCGCAGCCCCTCGAAGACGGCCGCCAGCTCTCCGGGCGGGCTGGCGATGCCGGGATCGATCAACGCGGCCATCCGCAGCACCCGTTCCAGCTCGTCGAGCACGTCGACGATCGACTTGCCGAGACGGGGGTTGCCGCTGAAGTTGGCGATGATGCCCTCGAACTCGATGCCGGCCTGGAGCGACTCCTCCTGCTCCACCTCGCCCGCGGCGAGCGCCATGGGCACCTGCGACAGCGCTTCGAGCCGTTCGAGCGCGGGCGCCGTGACGCCGAGCCGCGCCGCGGAGGCGGCCGCCTCGCCGGACAGCAGCGTGCGCAGGGCGCACAGGGCGTCGGTGTCCTGGAGGGTGATCGGGCTGACGACGTAGCCCGCGCGCGGGAGCGCGGTCACGAGCCCGTCGCGCCTCAACCGGGCGAGCGCCTCGCGCACCGGGGTCTTGCTGATGCGCCACTGCTCGGCGAGCGACGTCTCGGTGAAGCTGCTGCCGGGCGGGAGCGTCAGGTCGATGATCTGGCGTCTGATCGCCCGATAGGCCTGGCCTGTGCGGTCGAGGCCGGTCTCGTCCCTGCCGACCAGCAGCAGAGCGGGGATGTGCGGCGTTCCGCTGACCACGCCATGGATGTCGGACATCACGTCAGGATATCAACTCGGAGTGTTGATACAGCAGCTCGTCCGACATGTCATGAGAAGAGATATTAATTCTTGTTGCTGATATCTCAATATGTCATGCTTTGTCCATGCAGCGACGCAGCTCGAATCCCTGGGTCCTTCCCGCCACGAGCGACTTCCCGGCGTTGGGTGCGATGAGCACGCGCGCCCGCGCGGACCGGCGCGCCCGCGACGGCGTGCGGATGCTCCCGCTCGCAGGCGCCCCGATCCTCCCCATGCCCGAGCACGTACGGCGTGCGGTCGCCGGCGCGATGGACCGGCCCGACCCGCGCGACACCCGCGGCCTGCCGGAACTGCGCGCCGCGATCGCCGCCGAACTGGAGCGCGAGCACGGCCTGCGCGTCGATCCCGAGCGTCGCCTGCTGATCACCCACGGGGCGATGCAGGGGCTCTCCCTCGTGCTGCGCACGGTGCTCGCCCCCGGCGACGAGGTGATCGTGCCGACCCCCACCTACTTCTTCGACGGCGCGGTCCGCGAGGCCGGCGCGACCCCCGTCCGCGTCCCGTCCCGGGAGAGCGACGGCTGGGCGCTCGACCTGGCCGGGCTGGCGGCCGCCGTCACCAGCCGCAGCCGGGCCGTGCTGCTGTGCAACCCGACCAACCCGACGGGCTACCTCCCCGACGCCGCGACCCTGGCGGCCGTGGTCGACCTGGCCGCGCGCCACGGGCTCCTGGTCGTCTCCGACGACTCGTGGCAGCACTTCGCCTACGACGGCCGCCGGTACCACCCGGTGGAGGCGTTCGCCGACCGCTGGCCGCATCTGGTGACCGTCACCAGCCTCAGCAAGTACTACGCGCTGGCGAGCTGGCGGCTCGGCTACGTCCTGGCGCCGCCGCGGATCGTCGACGCGCTCAACCGCCGCTTCGAGTGGGAGGCGGTCTGTTGCGGAGTGGTTCCGCAGCGGGCCGCGGTGGCCGCCCTCACCGGCCCGCGCGACTGGCTCGACGAGGCGCTCTCCACCTACCAGGCCAAGCGCGACCTCGTCTGCGACGGCATCGCCGCCAGCGGCCTGCCCCGGCCCGTACGGCCCACGGGCGGCGCCTTCCTGCTCGCCGACTGCTCGCGCCTGGGCGACAGCCCGGCGGCCATCGACCGCGTGCTCCTGCGCAACGGCGTCGCGACGGTGCGCGGCGCCGACATGCACGCCCCCGACACCCACGTCCGCATCACGTTCGGCGCGGACGAGCGCACGCTCGGCGAGCTGGTCCACGCCCTCGGACGGGCCCGCCGGGAGTCCTGACGCGGTCAGGGCGTGGGAGCCCGGCCGGTGACGCGGGCGCGCTTCATGCGCAGGCGGACCTGGGAGGAGGCGCGCGTCTGGGTGATGACGAACTCGTCGCAGAGCCGGCGCATCACCCACAGGCCGTAACCGCCCGGCCCCACCTGGGGACGGACGTCGGGGCAGGCGTCGGGCCGGAGGCGGCCCGCGTGGTCGTCGACGTCGACGGTGAGGAAGTCGTCGTCGGTCCAGATGCGCACCCACCCGGCCCCGCCCGCGTGGTCGAGGACGTTGGTGACGGCCTCGTTGACGGCGAGCGCGAGGTCTTCGCCGCACTGGGAGGCGAGCCCGGCCTGGAGCGCGTGAAGGCGGACGAGCTCGCGCAACTCCGCGAGGTCGCGGCTGATCGGCCAGCTCGCCGCAGCATCGGGGGAAGGCTCGGACATCGGTCGCTCCTACCCGAGAACACACGCCGGGTGCCCATGATGACACCGACCCGGTCGTGCGCGCAGGCCGAGCGGAGACAGACAGGGCCGGTCCATCCTGCCGGAGTCACGGCTTCCGCGCCATGCCCGGCCGGGGAAGTGCCCCGGAACCGGCCATCGGCCTTAATCCCGGGGTGAGGGACCCGAAAATTGGCAACGTTCCAAATGGGGGATTTATCCGAAAAGCCGGTCCGGTTGCCCGGGCGTGCTCCATCGTTGGCGATGCAACGCGGCTCCGCTGCGGCGGAGGCGCACCGAGAGCCAAGGGAGTTCCATGCTCAACCGATATCGGGCTCTGCCGGCCGCGGTGGCGATGCTCGCCGCGCTGGCGGGCGCGGCCGTCGCCGCGCCCGCGCAGGCGTCCGCCGTCGCACCCCTCACCGTGACGTTCGCCGCCACGGAGGACGTGTTCATCAGCCAGGCCGAGCCGGCGAAGAGCTTCGCGTCCGCGACCTGGGTGAGCGTCTGCGGCGCCGCGTGCGGCAGCGCCGCCGCGGGCCAGCGGGTCGGCCTGGCCCGCTTCAAGGTCACCGGCATCCCGGAGGACGCCGAGGACGTCAAGGTCACGCTGGACGTCGTCTCCGCCAGGACGACGGACACCACCGTGTCGGCCCGCCCCGTCACGGGCTCCTGGACCGAGGCCGCCACGACCTGGAACACCCGTCCCGAGTGCGGCGCCGCGGCCGTGGCCTCGCACACCGGCTTCACCGCCGGGACGACGGCCAAGCTGGACGTCTCCGCCGCGGTCAAGGGCGACGGCACGTACGCCTTCGCGCTCACCGGCACCGACTCCACCGCGACCGTGCTGATGTCCTCGCGCGAGACCGGGAACCGCGGCCCCAAGCTCACGGTCACCTACACCGAGGGAAGCGGCCGGCAGACCGACGGGCCGCTGCCGTTCGTCCTGCCGGGGACGGCGGCCCTGCGCGGCTCGGCCAAGAAGGTGTTCGCGCACTACTTCACCCCGTATCCGGTGTCGCTGGACAACCAGGCCCCGGCGAGTGACTACTACGCCAGGAACTACCTCAAGCCGGACGGCGAGAGCGGCAAGCACGCCGCCTACGGCGGACTGCTGCGCGACCGCCCGCTCGGACGCGACCCGATCAGCGGCGACTACGCGGTGGCCGACTTCAAGACCGAGGTCAAGCAGGCCGTCGCGGCCGGCCTGGACGGGTTCACCGTCGACATCCTGTCGATCACCAGCGCCCACTGGACGCGGGTGCAGAACCTGATCAAGGCGGCCGAGGCCGTGGACCCCGGGTTCAAGATCGTGCTGATGCCGGACACGAACGGCCTGGCCTCGGTGGACAGCGCCGCGTTCGCCACGGCGATGGCCAAGCTGGCCGCCTCGAAGTCGGTCTACCGGCTCGCCGACGACCGGCTGGTGGTGGCGCCGTTCAAGGCCGAGGGGCGTACCCCCGCCTGGTGGGCGGCCTGGATGAAGACGATGGAGACCGAGCACGGCGTCAAGGTGGCCCTGGTGCCCTGCTTCCTCGACTTCGGCAAGTACCGGGACGCGTTCGCCTCGATCAGCTACGGCTTCTCCAACTGGGGCAACCGCAACCCCGCCGCCAACGCCGCCCTGGGCGGCAACATCGACCGCGCGCACGGCATGGGCAAGATCTGGATGCAGCCGGTGTCGGTCCAGGACGAACGCCCCAACCAGGGCGTCTTCGACGAGGCGGGCAACACCGAGAACCTGCGGGCGACGTGGAAGGGCGCGATCGACGGCAAGGCCGACTGGGTCCAGCTCACGACCTGGAACGACTACTCGGAGAACACACAGTTCGCGCCGTCCAGGAACGCGGGCTGGACGTACCTGGACATCAACGCCTACTACCTGACCTGCCACAAGCTCGGCTGCCCGAAGATCACGAACGATGCGGCGTACCTGACCCACCGGGTCCAGCCGGTGGCGGCCCAGCCGTCCTTCGCGCAGACCAAGCTGATGAAGCTGCGCGGCGGCAGCACGGCCGCGCGTGACACGGTCGAGGTGCTCACCATGCTGACGGCGCCGGGCAAGGTGTCGGTGACCGTCGGCGGCACGACGCAGAGCTACGACGCGCCCGCCGGTGTGTCGGCCAGGACGTTCCCGCTCAAGGCGGGGACCGCGTCGGCGACCGTCACCAGGGGCTCGGCGACGGCGGCCAAGGTGGTCTCGCCGTACCCGATCACCGCGACGCCGTACGTGCAGGACCTGCACTACCGCGCGGCCTCCAGCGAACGCTGACCGCGCCTCCGGGCCCGCGCCGACCGCGCGGGCCCGCACCCCGCTCGTCCGTCAGCCGCCGCAGGCGGCGGCGACGGCCCGGGGGTCCCAGTAGAAGGGGCGGCACTCCAGCATGCGCCCGTCCCGTACGGTGATCAGCTGCACGATCAGGGTGTCGACCTCCCGCCCGGTGGCGCGGGCACGGAAGCGCACCCGGTTGCGCACGACGACCGTGTCCTCGTCCCCCCAGTGCTGCTGCTCCAGGAACTCCATCGACTCCCACGTCTCGCCGAAGACGGCCAGGAAGCGCTCCATCCCCGCGTGCCCGCGCCACTCCCCGGTCCCGGTGAACGGCAGCCCCGGAGCCTGGTGCAGCACGACCTCCGGGTCCAGCAGGGCGGCGACGGGTGCGTAGTCCGCCCTGCCGTGACCGCCCGCGGCCACGTACGCCGCCTCGGCCGCGTAGAACCTCTCCATGACCGACCACGCGTCGGACGTCCTCGTCATGTTCATGTGGCGAGCATCCCGCGCGTCCACCGTGGGTCGCTGGCGCCAATCGGACGTCTCAGGCGGGAATCCGGCTCGGGGAGTTGACGAGCTGACCCTGCTGTGAAAAGCTGAAGGCGGCACCGAGGTTGACACTCATAGTAAGTGTGGACACTCGTTTCTCAGTTGGGTTATGCTGCTTCCTCGCGCTGCCTTTCGACGCCCCGGATTTCGATCCGGGCGTTTGGCGTGCGCGCAGTTCGATCCCGTCCGTGCCCTCCGGAAGGACAACTGTTGGCAGCCTCGCGTAGTGTTCCCGCCGCCTCCGCCGTACCCGCTGGTCCTCGTCGCGTCTCTTTCGCGCGTATCCAGGAGCCCCTCGAAGTTCCTGACCTTCTCGCCCTCCAGACCGAGTCGTTCGACTGGTTGCTGGGCAACGA
>NZ_JBSFGF010000030.1:0-116182 GCF_053596455.1 Nonomuraea sp. NPDC001699
ACCCTCATCCCCTTCCTCGCCTACATGGCCACCTGGACCGGCTGGTTCGCCTCCGCCAACGGCTACGGCCGCAACTGGGACCAGGCCACCTCCTCCGGCCCCTTCTTCTTCCTGTTCGACTCCATGCGCTCCTGGATCCACTACCAATGGCAGGTCTTCTCGTTCCACAACGGGCTGGAGACCTCTCATCCGTACATGTCGGAGCCGTGGCAGTGGCCGCTGCTGCTGCGTCCGGTGGCCTTCTTCTACGAGGGCAAGCAGAACGTGTGCGGGGCCAAGGACTGCTCGGAGGCGGTGCTCGGCGTGGGCACGCCGGTCATCTGGTTCGGCGCGCTGGCCGCGCTGGTGGCCCTGATCGCCTGGTACGTCTCCTCGCGCGACTGGCGGGCGGGGGCGGTGCTGCTGGCGTACGCGATGGGCTGGCTGCCCTGGTTCTACTTCGCCATCTCCGAGAACCGTACGATGTTCCTGTTCTACGCGATCCCCATGGTGCCGTTCATGATCCTGGCGCTGACGTTGTGCGCCGGGTTGCTGATCGGGCCCGCCACGCCGACGGCCGCCGGAGCCATGCCGATGCGCCGCACCTTGGGCGCCGCGGTGGTCGGCGCGTACGCTCTGCTGGCACTGATCAATTTCTGGTGGTTGCACCCGATCTTGTCCGCAGAGGTGATCCCGTACACCGAATGGAAGGCCCGGATGTTGTTCGACAAACGGTGGATCTGACCCGCTCACTGTAGGTAAACATCGGTTTCGTAGGGTAGTCGCTGTGCAAGACCCAATACGCACCGCATTCGGTCATCGTCAGGGCTGGGTGCGATACGGCAAACTTCGAGGCATGAGTGCACCGGATGTCACCGCCCTTCTCGCCGAGTTGGAGCGATCTCAGCCGGACCTGGCCGAGGAGGCCAGGACCGCCGTCGAATGGTTGACGGGTGGGGAGCCGCTGGAGACGGTGACCCAGCTCGACGTCTGCGAGTTCCTCTGGTACACGCTTCCGATCAAGGTGGGCCCGCTCCGGCCCGGAGGCGACCACGAACGCCTGTCCCGCTCGCTCGGGCGACTGCTGCAACTGGGCGGCATGGAACGTTACGCCGCCCTGTGCGTGTCGCCCACGACCGTCCAGATCCTGCGCACCTACGCCCAGGAGGGCGAGGACGCCGGCACCAGCGCCTACCAGAAGGCCCTTGAGGCCACGGGCGTGCTCCCGCCCGACGTTCCCGAGCTGCAATGGAGCATGATCATGGGCCCGGAGGAGCTGGGCGCGCACGTGGCCTGCTCGGCGGCGCTGGAGCTGGCGATCGTCGCCGGCGACGACCTCGACCGCACCGCCCTCACCCGTCGCTGGCTCACCGAGCCCCGCGCCGAGCTGGGCGGCGACAGCTGGCTCAACCGCGTGCACGGCGAACGGCTCAACCGCTGGGTGCTCGGGCGCGGCCCGGCCCGGCGGGAGCTGGCCCAGCCGTTCGAGGTGCGCCTGTACGCGCCGGTGACGCCGCAGCCGCTGCCCGCCCTGCGCAAGCTGCTGTCCCTGGCCGCCTCCGAGGGCAGCCTGCCGCTCCGGCTGGCCCCCTCGCCCCCGGCGCTGCGGCTGCGCGAGCTGGCCGAGCGCGAGCTCGGCGCGATCAGCCGCGACGGCGCCCGGCTGGCCATCACCGACTACGGCCGTCACCTGCTGGGCTCGCCGGAGGCCATGTGGGAGGCGGTCACCCGGCTGCTGCTGGCCAGAGGCGAGCACGAGTTCGAGGTCTCGGCCCGCGAGGCCGCGCTCATGCTGCTGGCGGACGGCGTCCTGATGTCACCCGCCGAGCTGCGCGAACGGGTGGCCGAGGTGGTGGGCGGCGAGGGCTGGCACCCGGCCACGACCCTCGACGACGTCGCCGCGCCGGTCGCCGACCTGGTCTCCCAGCTCACCGCGCTGGGCCTGGCCTTCAGCGACGACCTGGCCGTGCGGATGGCCAGGCCCGGCCAGTACGCGGCCCTCTCCGCGCTGCGCGCCCACGCCCTGCGCCCGCGCAAGTACGTCAGCTCTGGCTGACGGCCCTCACGGCGCGCTTGAACTCGGGGCACTCGACCAGCGGGTCGTGCTCGCACACGGCCGCGTGACGCAGGCTGTCACGCAGCCGGGTGAGCTGCTGCACCCGCTGGTCGACCTCGCGCTCCTTGGCGGCCATGCGCTCGCGCAGCCGCGTGTCCGCGGGCCTGGCCCGCAGGAACTCGGCGATCTCCGACAGCGTGAAACCGGCGTCGCGGGCGCAGGTGATCAGCGCCAGCCGGTCGAGCGTCTCGGGCAGGTAGACGCGGCGCAGGCCGTTGCGCCCCTCGGCCTCGATGAGCCCCTTGCGCTCGTAGAAGCGCAGCGCGGACGCGGCCAGCCCGGTACGCCTGGCCACCTCGCCAATGTCGATCAACGTGTCCCGCATGCCCCGGCTCCTCGACTTGAACCACCCTTCAAGCCGGATATTAGCGGAGCCCCTCCGACGAGCGATTACGCAGCGTAGTTACGATAGAGGACATGGAGCTCTTTCCGGCCATGCCACTCGAAGAGTGGGCCGACACCAAGGAGACCTTCCACCGCTTCGCGCAGATCGTCGGGAAAATCCGTCTGACGGTGAGTAACCGGCGCAACCACTGGTGGCAGGTGCCGTTCCATCTGACCGGGCGTGGCCTGACGACGCGTCCCATGGGCGGGCTCGGCGAGCAGCCGCTGTTCTGCGTGGACTTCGACCTCGTCCGCCACCGCCTGCTGATCGACGTCCTCGACGGCCGCAGCGCCGAGTTCAGCCTGATCGGGCTGTCGGTGGCCACCTTCCAGTCCCGGCTCTTCCAGACGCTGGCCGACCTGGGCATCCGGCCGGAGATCTGGGCGGTGCCCTACGACCTGGAGGACGAGACGCCGTTCGCCGAGGACACCCGGCACGCGCACTACGACCCGATCCTGATCAACCGCTACTGGCGGATCCTGTCACAGGTGGCCCAACTGCTCGACCGGTTCGCCGCGGACTTCGGCGGCAAGGTCAGCCCGGTGCACCACTTCTGGCACACGTTCGACATCGCGGTCACCCTCTTCACCGGCCGCCCGGCCGAGGTGTCGGAGGAAGCCGACCCCGTCACGCGCGAGGCGTACAGCCGGGAGGTGATCAGCGCGGGGTTCTGGTTCGGCGACAAGGAACGGCCCTGGCCGGCGTTCTACTCCTACACCGCGCCCGAGCCCAAGGGCCTGGAACGGGAGCCGCTGCAACCCGGCCAGGCCGAGTGGCTGCCCGCGCGCGGCAGCCATCTGGCCGTGCTGCGCTACGACGACGTGCGGGCCATGGGCGACCCGGTGGCGGGTGTGCTGGAGTTCCTGCAGAGCGCCTACCAGGCCGGGGCCAAGCTGACCCACCTGGACACCGAGGAGGTGGCCTGCCCTGGCGGCGTCACCGATCCGTACTACGTCAAGAACCGTCCGGCGTAGGAGACGCGAAAGCCCGCCCTCCGGGGAGGGCGGGCTTCCACGTGTGCGTGTACCGGTGTGCAGGTCGCCTCTCGGCGAAAGGCACAACGCGGCTCCAGCCGAACGGTAGTCCGCGAAGGCAATAGGTGAGGCCCGGGGACACTGGACACACCGGCCACGGTTTATGTAACGGGGGTCCCTGCCGGAACATTCCCCGCGTTTCCCCGATTTCCTCTCAAACTCTGGCGGGCTGCCTCGCCGGGAGCCCGGTCTCGCGGACCAGCAGCAGGGCGGCGACCGCCAGCAGGCCCGCGACGCCCCCGGTCCAGGCGACGGTGGAGCCCACGGCCGCCGCGGTGACGTGCCCGCCGACGAGCGACTGGGCGCAGGCCAGCCCGAAGGAGCCGCCGAGCTGCTTGGACAGCGCCGAACCCGCCGTCGCCGTGCCCATGTCGGCCTGAGGGACGCTGCTCTGGGTGGCGATGGTGAGCCCGCCCATCGCCGGGCCCGTACCGAGCCCCACGAGCAGCAGCCAGAACCCGACCAGGAACGGCGAGGTGCCAGGACCCAGCAGGGCGAAGGCGAGCGTGCCGGCCGTCACCAGCGCGGCCCCGGTCAGCAGCACCGGTCTGGTGTGCCCGGAACGCAGCACGAGGACCGCCGTCAGCCGGTTCCCGACGATCATGCCCACCAGCATCGGGAGCAGCAGCAGGCCGGAGACCGTGGCCGACAAGCCGCGTACGTGCTGAAGATGGAGCGGCAGCAGGACGCCCGCGGGCAGCCCCGCCACCTGGAAGAAGAACCCCCCGGCGAGCAGCGCCGCGTACGTGCGGCGGCGCATCAGCCGTGGCGGCAGCACCGGCGTGTCGGCCCGCCGCTCGACGGGGACGAGCGCGACCAGCAGCGCCAGCCCGCCGAGCAGCGAGCCGAGCACCGCCGGGTCGGTCCAGCCCCGGCCGGTGTTGCCCTTGAGGCTCAGGCCGATCAGCACCAGCGACAGGCCTGCGGTGAGCAGGGCGATCCCGGCCGCGTCGAGTCTGCCGGAGGTGCGCGGCGGACGCCGGTCGGGCAGGAGCAGCGCGATCAGCGTGGCCGCGACCGCGCCGACGGGCAGGTTGACCAGGAACGCCCAGCGCCAGCTCGCGTGGTCGGCGAGCAGGCCGCCGACCAGGGGGCCGCCGACCATGCCGACGATCATCATGGTGGCCAGCAGGGTCTGCATGCGGATCAGGCCCTCGGCCCGGTGGGGCGGATGGAGGTCGCGGATCAGCGCCATGCCCAGGGTGAGCAGGGCGCCCGCGCCGATCCCCTGGACGGCCCGGCTGACGATCAGGATCTCCATCGAGCCAGCGAGTCCGCAGGCCAGCGAGCCGGCCAGGAAGATCGCGACCCCGGAGAGGAGGAGGCGGCGGCGGCCGTACAGGTCGGAGAAGCGGCCGTAGACGGGGACGCTCACGGAGGAGGTGAGCAGGTAGGCGGTGATCAGCCAGACGTACCAGGAGGTGGTGCCGCCGACCTGCTCGACGATGCGCGGGAGCGCGGTGCCGATGACGGTGCCGTCGAGCATGCCCAGGAAGGCGCAGCCCAGTAAGGCGAAGGTGACCGCGGTGCGGCTGCGGGGCGCCAGGTCCTCGTAGAGGTCGGTCAAGGACGTTCGCCGCCCGTGAGCGCGCCGTTCAGGAACAGGTCGACCAGCTCCGCCGAGCCGAGCGGGGACGGGCCGCGACCGGCCGCCATCACCATGAACTGGAACGCGTCGGCCAGGTGTTCGGGGGCCAGCCTGAGCCGGTCGCGCTCGGGCTCGAACAGCCCGGCCAGAGCCTCACGCGACGCCGCCATCGACTCCTCCCGCCCGGACGCGGGCCGCCCTCCCGCACCGCCTGACGCGCCGGGCCGCTCGCCTTCGCCCTGGCCAGAGCCGGGCCGCTCGCCTTCGCCCTGGCCAGAGCCGGGCCGCTCGCCTTCGCCCTGGCCAGAGCCGGGCCGCTCGCCTTCGCCGTGGCCAGAGCCGGGCCGCTCGCCTTCGCCCTGGCCAGAGCCGGGCCGCTCGCCTTCGCCGTGGCCAGAGGCGGGGCCAGGGGCGGGGGCGGGGCGGCGCAGGCCGCCCGTGGTGGCGAGGGCGCCCGCCACCGCGCCCATCCTGGCCAGGTAGCCGCGCAGCGCCTCGGCCGCCTCCAGCAGCCGTTCGGCCAGCGGCAGGTCGAGGGAGATCGCGGACACGTGGGCGAGGGTGTCGTCGGGGCGCAGCGCCTCCGCCATGCAGGCGGCCAGCAGCGCCTCCTTGTCGCCGAAGGCGCGGAAGATGGTGCCCTCGCCTATGCCCGCCGCGCGGGCGACCTGGGCGGTGGTCACGGAGGTGCCGTACTCGACCACCAACGGGAGGGCGGCCTTCACGATCATCTCGCGGCGTCGTTCGGGGCTCATCGCCGGCGCTCGCCGCCGGCTCGTCTCGTTCGTCATGCCTTCGACGGTACGGAGTGAGTACTCACTCCGTCAAGGGCACCAGCGCCGCCATGGCACCATCGAAGGCGTGCCTTTCGCCATGACGACGGGCGGCGTCAAGCTGTCCTACCAGGTCCGCGGCAGTGGCCCCGCGCTCGTGCTGCTCCAGGGCCAGGCCAACAACCACCGCTGGTGGGACCCGGTCCGCGACGACTTCGACCGCGCCCACCGCACGATCACCTTCGACTACCGCGGCACCGGCGACAGCGACAAGCCCGACGAGCCGTACACCACGCGCGGGTTCGCGGAAGACGTGCTGGCCGTGCTCGACGACCTCGGCGTCACCCGCGCCGACGTCTACGGCACGTCGATGGGCGGCCGGGTGGCCCAGTGGCTGGCCGCCGACCATCCCGGCCGCGTGGGGGCGCTCGTGCTCGGCTGCACCTCCCCCGGCGGCGTCCACGGGCTGGAACGCGGCGACGACGTGCGCAGCTCGCTGGCGCAACCCGACCGGGCCGCCGCCGGGCGGGCGCTGCTGGAGCTGATGTACACGCCGGGCTGGCTGGCCACGCATCCCGGGCCGTACCGCACGGTGGGCGATCCCGGCATGCCCGCCCACGCCCGCCGCCGCCATCTGGCCGCCAGCGCCGGGCACGACGCCTGGGCCGTCCTGCCCGCCATCACCGCGCCGACGCTGGTCGTGCACGGCACCGACGACGTGTTCAACCCCGCCGCCAACGCCCCGCTGCTGGCCGGGCGCATCCCCGGGGCGGAGCTCCGGCTCATCGAGGGGGCCCGGCACGCCTACTTCGAGGAGTTCCGCGAGGTGGCGAGCCCGCTGGTGCTGGAGTTCCTGGCGCGCTCGCGCGGGTGAGACGGGCGGCCAGTCCGCGCAGGTGGGCGACGAGCTCGGGCGGCTCGTGCACCTCGAACTCGCAGCCGAGCGTGATCAGCCGGAAGGCCAGCCAGTCCAGGGTGTCGGCGGAGGCGCGCAGGAGGCAGGTGCGCCCGTCCAGCGGGGTGACCTCGCCGGGGACGGCCCGGGCGACGTCCTCGGCGGGCGCGTGCAGGGTCACGACCGCCCCGTACGTGGGCACGCCCGAGTAGAGCTTGGCGGCGACGTACGCGGCGGGGTCCTCCGGCTCGGTCGTGGTGATCCGGGCGCCCGTGGCCCGTATGTCATCGATGCGGTCGACGCGGAAGAGGCGCCGGTCGTCCCGGTCGTGGTCGTGGGCCAGCAGGTACCAGCGCCGGCCGGCGGCCACCAGGCGGTGCGGGTCCACGAGCCGGGCGCTCTCGGCGCCGTCGGCGGCCAGGTAGCGGAAGCGCACCCGTTCGCGATTGGCGACGGCCATGGCCAGCGCGGTGAGCCGGCCGGGATCGACGTCGAACCCCTCCACTCCGGGCAGTGGAACGGTCGCGGCGCCGAGCGAGGCCACCCGGTGGCGCAGCCGGGACGGCAGCACCTGCTCCAGCTTGGCCAGCGCGCGTACCGACGCCTCCTCGATGCCCTGCACGGGATGCCGGGCGGCGGTGACCAGGCCGACGGCGATCGCGACGGCCTCCTCGTCGTCCAGCAGCAGCGGCGGCATGGCCGTGCCCGCGACCAGCCGGTAGCCGCCGTCGGCCCCCATGGCGGCCACCACCGGGTAGCCGAGGTCGCGCAGCCGCTCGACGTCGCGCCGGACGGTACGGCGGCTGACCCCGAGCCGCTCGGCCAGCTCGCCGCCGGGCCATTCGCGCGGGGTCTGGAGCAGCGACAGCAGGTTCAGCAACCGCAGGGACGTCATGCGTCCAAGAATGCCGTCGATGTAGGACAGGAACTGACCTACTGACGTCCTACCGTCTTCTCGACGCACCGATCGAGGAGGAACCTCATGACCGTCAACCCCGTCCCCGAGGGCTACACCAGCGTGACGCCGTGGATCATCTCGCGTGACACGGCAGGGCTGATCGACTGGCTCAAGGCCGCCTTCGACGCCGTGGAGCTGGGCCGGATGGCCGGCCCGGAGGGCGAGGTCCAGCACGCCGAGGTGCGGATCGGCGACGCCGTGGTGATGATGTTCGACGCCCGGCCCGAATGGCCGGCGACCCCCGGTTTCCTCCGCCTGTTCGTGCCCGACGCCGAGGCCGTCCACCGCCGGGCGGTCGAGGCGGGCGGCACGTCCGTCACCGACGTGACGCACCTGTTCTTCGGCGACCTGGTCGGCCGGGTGCGCGACCCCTGGGGCAACCTGTGGTGGATCCAGACCCACGTCGAGGACGTCTCCGCCGAGGAGGCGCAGCGCCGCCTGACCGACCCCGAGTTCGTCAAGGCGATGGAATACGTCCAGAGTGCGGACTTCTTCCCCGGGCGGTGAGCGCGGCGATGGCCGGGAGCGGGAAGAGCAGCAGGTAGAGGTTGGGGATCCACCAGGCGAGCGAGAAGTCGCCGCGCAGCGTCCAGAACGCGATCGCCATCAGCCCCGAGGCCATCGTCAGCACCAGCGAGACCAGCATCAACGGCTCGCCCGCGGGCCGGCCGCGGCGCAGGAGCCACAGGCTGGTCAGGCCCGTGGCGCTGGCCAGGAGGTCGATCCAGAGGAACGACCAGTTCCAGTCGACCATCAGCGGATCGGCATAGTCGGCGAAGGCCCACTCGGGCGGGATCAGGCCGAGGCCGGTGACCGTGAAGTAGGCCACGAAGCAGAGATCCGTCAGCAGCATCAACGCCTTAGTCGCGCGCAGCACGGTCGATGGCCTCCATCAGGTAGCGGCGGGTGGGTTCGTGCAGGTCGGGGCCGGGTTCGCTGAGGCCGAGCAGGCGGGCGGCCCACCATCCGTCCACGGCCAGCCGGACGGCGGTCGCGGCGGCCGGGTCGATGCCGTCGTCGGCCAGCCGGGCCTGCCAGGCCGCGAACCGCTCGCGCAGCGGCTCCAGCCCGGCCGGATCGACCAGCACGCCCGCCAGGAGCGCGGCGGTGACCCGGTCGGCCGGTGCGGACGCGGTGTGCCGTTCGGGGATCGTGGCCCGTACGTAGGCCCGCAGGAAGTCGCCCGGCCGGCCGCCCGCCGTCGCCAGCGCCGCGTCGAAGGCGTCGGTCAGCCGCGCGACCATGGCGCCGACCAGGGCCTGCTTGGTCGGGAAGTGGTAGAACAGGCCGCCTTTGGAGACGCCGGCCCGCCGGGCGACCGCCTCCAGCGTCAGGGACTCCGCCCCTTCCGTCAGCAGCACGTCGGCGGCGGCGTCGAGCAGCCGCTCCTTGGAACTCGGTCGTGGCATGACCGGTACTATACCGGCTGACCGGTACAGTTTCGAGTGTTGGATCTCGCGCATAACCACCTCCGGAATCCGAACCCGGCTGATCGGAGTGAGCCCATGGATCATGTCGCGCAGTTCAACAGGGAGGTCCGGGCGTTCGAGGCGGCCGCGCGGCGGGCGACCTCGTCGGGCGGCGCGCCCCTCGTGCCGTCGTGTCCCGGGTGGTCGGTCGCCGACCTGGTCATCCATCTGGGCGCGGTGCACCGGCACGTGCACGCGGTCGTCCGTGACCGCCTCCCCGGGCTGCCCGACCCGGGCGACCTCGCCGTCCTGGGGCTGCCCGCGGACATCGGCGACTGGCCGCACCCCGACCGCGCCCCCAACACCGGGCCGGTGCCCCCGGCCGTGCTCGACTGGTTCGCCGAGGGCGCCTCGCTGCTGGGGGCACGGTTCGCCGCCGACTCCCCCGACGCCCCCGCCTGGACGTGGTCCCGGGAGCAGACCGTCGGGTTCTGGCAGCGCATGCAGGCCATCGAGGCGGCCGTCCACCGCTGGGACGCCGAGAACGCGATCGGCCCGGCCGCCCCGATCGACGCCGCGTTCGCCGCCGACGCCGTCACCCAGGTCTTCGAGGTAATGGCCCCCGCCCGCCGATCCTGGACACAGGCCCCGCCCGGCACGGGCGAGCGCTACCTGTTCCGGCAGACGGACGGGCCGGGGACGTGGGCGGTGTGCTTCGACGGCGACGACGTCCGGCTCACCGGCGGCTCCGAGGGGGCCGTCGAGCTGGCCGGGACGGCCTCCGACCTGCTGCTGCACCTGTGGCGGCGGCTGCCCGCCGACCGGCTGGACGTGCGGGGCGACCGGGCCCTGCTCGACCGCTACTTCACGCTCGTCCCACCGGTGTGACCTGCGCCGGCCTCACGCCTCCTGGTCGAGCCGCTCGACCACGACCCCGCCCGGGTGCAGGGGCAGGCGGCGGCCGGACATGCGGTCCAACGGCAGCCGCACGAGCACCGGGTCGGCCAGCTCCGGCCAGGGCGCGCCGGTCAGCCGTTCCAGCCGCCCGGCCTCCTCCCGATCCCGGACGACCTCCGCGACCCCGGTCACCAGCACGCTCCACCCGGCCCGCATCGCCGGCTCCATGTCGTCGATCTCGAACGCCATCGGCACGTGATGCTCGATCGCCTCCAGGATGCGGCCCGGCGGGATCCTGAACACGACGGTGTCGGCGTCGAGCGTGAAGTTCACCGGCAGGACGATGATCGTGCCGCCCGGCCGCGCCCACGCCACCCGCCCCACGGGAACCGAGGACAACAAGGCCAGGCACTCCTCGCGATCCATCGTCCGGATGGCACCCAAATCCATGCCGTCCATCCTCTCACCTGGTCGAACGCTCCCTCTGGAGAGGCTCGCGGGCGGTGGCGAGCATCGAGTCGAGCGCCTTCTGCGAGGCGGCCAGGCGGCTGATCTCGCCGCTGATGCGGGCGCGCTCGCGGTTGAGGTTGTCCCTCATCTCGGGGCAGGACGAGGGCACCATGTGGTCGCCGTCGTCGTGGACGCAGTGCAGCACCCGGGTGATGACCGACGTGGGCAGACCGGCTTCGAGCAGCGCGCGGATGTGGCGCACCTCCGCGACGTCCGTCTCGGCGTACTCGCGGTAGCCGTTCGGCAGGCGCAGCGGTTTGAGCAGGCCCTGGTCCTCGTAGTAACGCAGCAGCCTGCGGCTCACTCCGGTCTGCCGGGCGAGATCGCCGATTCGCATGGGAACCTCCGGATTGACCTTCACATGGATGTGACCCTTTATCGTGCCCATTGTCGCCAATGCAGATGGGAGATGAAGGTGTCCGGAGCAGTGATCATCGGGGCGGGGCCGGGGATCGGGCAGGCGGTGGCGCGCCGGTTCGCCGCCGAGGGGTTGCCGGTCGGCCTGGTCGCGCGGAGCGCGCGGACCGTGGAGGCCGCGGCGGCGGCCCTGTCCACGTACGGCGTGCCGGTCGCCACGGCGGTGGCCGACAGCACCGACGAGGACGCATTGCGCGCCGCGCTCGACAAGGCGGCGGCCGAACTGGGCCCGCCCGACGTCGTGGTCTACAACGCCGCGATCATCCAGGCCGACCGGCCGGGTGAGCTGACGGCGCGGGCCCAGCTCGACGCGTACGCGGTCAACGTCGTCGGCGCGCTCACCGCCGCCGCCCACGTGGCGCCGGGGATGGCGCGGCGCGGAGGCGGCACGTTCATCGTCACGGGCGGCATGCCGTCCCCCAAGCCGACGTACGTGAGCCTGTCACTGGGCAAGGCCGGCGTGCGGACCCTGGTGACGCTGCTCGACCAGGAGTACGGCGCGGACGGCGTCCACGTGGCCAGCATCACCGTGGCCGGAGCGGTCGCCCCGGGCACCGACTTCGACCCCGACGACATCGCCGAGCACTACTGGCGTCTGCACACCCAGCCCCGCGCCCAGTGGGAACACGAGGCCCGGCACCTCGGCACCTGACCCCTCACCAGGCGACGACCGGCGACTCGCCCTCGCCCGAGCGCTTCCCCGCGTCGATCCCCACGGACGTGGTGGACCCGTCGGCGAGGTCGACCCGGTGCGCCCGCCATCCGTACGTGTACAGCAGTTGCCCGCCGGCCCCGTCGACACTGAAGTGGAGGCCCGCCGAGGCCCCCCGCGGCAGGGTCAGCCGCGCCACCACCTGTGGCCGCCCACCCCCCACCGGGACCCGCTCGACGTCGTGACCGGTGGAGTAGAGCAACGCGTCCCCGTCCGGGGTGAAGGCCACCGACTCGGGGATCCACACCGCCCTGTCCGGCGTGACCGGCCGCGACGCGGCGACCAGATCGGAGCCCTCGTTCCCCAGGTCGAGCACGCTGACGCCCCCTGGGAGCATCGCCGTGGCCAGCCGCCGCCCGTCCGGGGCCCAGGCCAGGCCCATGACGTGGGTGTTCTCGCGGGTGACCCAGTCGCGCCGCCGCCCGGTGGCCAGTTCGAGGACCGCCACCTTGGTCCCGCCGCCGATGAGCGTGACGGTGTAGGCGAGCCTGGTGGCGTCCTGGCTGAGCGCCATCGCGGTCACCTGGTCGGGCTCCGGTTCCAGGGCGGGCACGAGCTCCGGCTCGCCGGGCCGTCCCCTCTCGTCGAGACGGATGCGGAAGAGCCGCAGGGGCGTGTCCGGCCCCGTCCATCCGGCCAGCACGAACGTGCGGTTGTCGGGGGCGGCGGCGACGAGGTGCCAGGAGGAGCGCACCCCGGGCGGCAGCGGCACGGCCGCCACGAAGGCGCCCGTCACGGCGTCGTTCACGGCGGGCGGCACCGGCGTGGCGTGCGCCGTCTTGGACGAGTCCGTGGAGGAGAAGATCGGCGCCCTGGCGGTGACGAAGAAGCGCGGCGGCCCGGTCGCCGTCAGGCGCTTGCCCGTCGCCATGGGCTCGGCCAGGGAGGTCGCCGGGACCAAGGGCGGCGGCCGGAAGGACGACGGCGAGGGGGTCGACCCCGGCGACGTCGAGGAACCCGTGTCCACGGGGGGCATCGCCGGCGCCAGGCTGGACGACGGGGGCGCGGACGGGGCGTTCACCAGGGACACCCGCCGGGTCGCCGGGTCGGCGCAGGCGCCGGTCAGCGTGAGCACGATCAGGCCCGCTAAGGCCACCTCCGTACGGGATCGCATGTTCCGATCGTGCCACAGCGGCCGCCTATCCGGCAGGCGGACCGGCGGCGATCGCCACCCGGTTCCAGACGTTGATGGCGGCGATCGTCCACAGCAGGTGGGCCAGCCGGGTCTCGTCGAAGTGCTCGCGGGCCGCGTCGAACACCTCCTCCGGCACCCCCGCCTCGTCGATCCTGGTCATCGACTCGGTGAGCGCCAGCGCCGCGCGTTCGGGCCCGGTGAACAGGGTGCTGTCGCGCCAGAGGGCGAGGGTGCGCAGGCGTTCCTCGTCCTCGCCCGCCTCCAGGGCGCGGCGGGTGTGCATGCCGAGGCAGACCGTGCAGCCGTTGAGCTGCGAGGCGCGCACCCGGACGAGCTCGGCGAGCGCCGGGTCCAGCTCCCGGCTCGCGGCGGCGTCGAAGCGGGCCATCGCGGAGTGCACGCCGGGCGTGGCGCCGTACAGGTCGATGCGCATCACGACGCCTCCAGGGGGCGGCGGCCCTGCACGGAATAGGTCACGCACGAGGTGGCGCGGAAGTCCGGGTGGGCCAGCAGGGCGCGCACGTCGGCGAGCTGCCGGTCGGTCAGGCCCTCCTCGGCGAACCGGTCGCGCAGGTGCCTGGTGTGATGGGCGACCAGCCGCGCCCCCGGCGAGCGCGCGTCCCACAGCTCGACCCGGGGCCTGGGGTCGACGCCGGTCAGCCCGGCCCGCCGCATCGCGTCCGCCGCGTGACGTCCCCAGGCGACGTCCACCCCGGCGCGCGTCATCACGCGGATCTTGGCCCGCATGAACGTGTCGTAGAGCTCGGCCGCGTCCGGTCCGGGCATCAGCAGCCCCGGGCCGTACGTGATGTCGAACTCGTCGAGCTGCAGCACGCCGCCCGGCCTGAGCGCGCGCACCAGCCGGTCGAGCACGGCCAGCCGCTCGGGCAGGAGCAGCAGCACCAGCCGCGCGTGCACCACGTCGAACGCGGCCTCCGGCAGCGGGTCGCGGACGATGTCGTGCCGGACCACCTCCAGCCCGGGGGCGACGGGCTCGAAGGCGGGCTCGATGTCGGTGGCCAGCACGCTCCCGGCGGACCCGACGCGACGGGCCAGCCACTCGGCCACGCTGCCGCCGCCCGCGCCCACCTCCAGGCACCGCATGCCGGGGCCGACGCCCGCCTCGGCCAGGCGTTCCAGGGTCATCGGGTCGTAAGCCTGCTCCAGGCACCGGTGCTGCTCGGCGACGTGGTCGCGGCGGTCGCCGAACATGTAGGCCGTCCGGCTCATCGGCCGCTCCTCATCGGGCTGCGGGGGACGGGCACCGCCGACTGCGCGGCCAGGCGGGCGAGGGTGGCGGCGCACACCTTGCCGGTCGGGCCGAGCGGCAGTTCGGGCAGCCAGAGGAAGCGTTCGGGGAGTTTGCGCCGGTCCAGGCCGCGTTCCTCGCGCAGGTAGACGATCAGCTCGGCCGGGGACGGCGGTCTCGCGCCCGGCCTGGGCGACACGCAGGCGCACATGCGCTCCCCCAGGTCGTCGTCCGGCACCGGGACGCAGAAGGCGTCGGCGACGTCGGGATGGGCGCTGAGCTCGCGTTCGACCTCGGCCGGGGAGATGCTGAGGCCGCCGCGCATCACGACGCGCTTGATCCGGTCGAGCACCCAGAGCGTGCCGTCGGGGTCGAGACGGCCCAGGTCGCCGGTGCGGACCCAGCCGCCGGGGGCGCGGTAGCGGTCGTCCAGGTCGGGGGCGGCGACGTAGCACAGGGGGGTCATCGGGCCCAGCGCCCAGATCTCGCCCGCCTCGCCCGGCGGCGCCGGATGCCCTTCGGCGTCCCGGATCGTGATCTCGGCCACGGCCGGGTCCGGGGTTCCGGCCAGGCCGGGGGCCCACCGGTCCGGGGTGCGGCCGGTGTGGCAGTTGACGCCGTCGGTGGAGCCGTACACGTTGACCAGCGGCACGCCGAAGCGGCGGGCGCACGCCTGCCTGGCCTCGCCGTGCAGGGGCTGGGCGCTGGTGACGACGCGGCGCAGCGACGACAGGTCGGCCTCGGCGGCCGAGTCGGCCATGCGGCGCAACATCGTCGGGACGCCGTACAGGTGGGTGGGGCGGTGCCGCTCGACGGCGCGCAACGCGTCGGCGGCGTCGAAGCGGGCGCGCAGGACGAGGGTGCCGCCGTGGCGGGCCAGCAGGACGGAGGTGCCGCAGGAGCCGTACGAGGAGGCCAGGGAGACCAGCAGCAGGTTGCGGGTGGGCCCGTCCTCGCCCAGCACGGCCCGCAGGTAGGCGCCCCGGCCGCCGGCCATGGCGTTGTGGGAGTAGGCGACCATCTTCGGCTCGGACTCGGTGCCGGAGGAGAGCAGGATGCGGGCGGGCCACTCGGCGGGCGGGCACGCGGGCCGCCACGCGCGCACGTCCTGCTCGTCCACCTGGTCGAGCGAGCGGGTGCCCGGCGTGGGCGCGCCGAACGTCCACGTCTGCTCCAGGTACGGCAGCCCGGCCCGCAGCCCCAGGGCCAGCTCGGGCACGGTGATCAGCGCGGCCGCCCGGGAGCGGTTCAGCAGGCTCGTGATGTCGCGCTGCCCCCGCGTGTGCGGGATCGGCAGGGCCACCGCGCCGACGGCGGCCACCGCCAGTTCGGCCACCACCGCGTCGCGCCCGTTGGGCAGCAGGACGGCGACGATGTCGGCCGGCCCACGCCCGGCGGCGGTCAGGGCGGCGGCGGCCCGGCGCACGCGGGCGTCCAGGGCGGCGAAGTCGAGCGAGCCGGTCTCGTCGGCGACCGCCTCACGCTCCGGCGTCCGCCGTACGTGCCGGCTGAACAGGCTGTACAGGTCCAGGTCGGGGCACAGGCCGCGGGCGGTCCATTCCGCGCGCACGCTCCTGGGTACGCGGTCGGCCAGGACGATCCCGTTGGCGGACGTCCAGGGCAGGGGGTCGGTACGCATTCAGAGGGCCTCCTCGTGTCGGTGGGCTGGCACGAAAGTCCAGGGGGCACGGCTGTAGGCGGCTTGGGGGGTGCGGTCGAGCACGTCGTCGAAGGCGGGGTCGTCGGCCATGGCGGCCAGATCCGTCACGGGGGTGACCCGCGGACCGGCCGGAGCCCTCCCCGGCGGGGTGGCGCGCAGGAGGCGGGCCGCGTCGATGAGCGCCGTGGCCGCGCGCACCCCGGCGCCGCTGCGGGCACGGGCCACCAGGGCGGCGACGACGGCCTCGGCGCTGATGAGCGCGCCCAGCACGTCGGTGAGCGTCATGAGGGACGGCGCGGGCCGCTCGCCTGGTCCGGCCAGCAGCGCCGCCACCCCGCTGTACGCCTGCACCAGGTAGTCGGTGCCCATGGGCTGCGGCGGAGGCAGCGCCTCGGCCCAACCCCCGGCCTGCGCGTACACCAGGGACGGCCGGACCGGCGCGAGGTCCTCGTGGTCCAGCCCGTACGCGCCGGCCCGTCCGGGGGGCCAGTTGTGCAGGAACACGTGCGCGCAGGCGATCAGGCGTACGGCGGCCCGGCGGCCCGCGCCGGACTTGAGGTCGGCTTCGAGGGCACGTTTGCCCCGGTTGAGCGCGAGGAACCGGGCCGAGGTCGGCCCCGCCATCGGCGGCACGCCGCGCAGCGGGTCCCCGCCGGGCGGCTCCAGCCGTACGACGTCCGCGCCGAGCAGCCCGAGCACGTGCCCGGCGAGCGGCCCCTGCACCCGGTTGGTGGACTCCACGACGAGCAGCCCGGCCAGCGGGCCCCGGGCGTCCCGCGCGAGCGGCGGCAACCCGGACGGTTCCCCTGCGACGCCGGTCAGCTCGCGCAGCCGCCACGGGGAGGCGGGCGAGGGCGCCAGCGGCGCGTCCGCGTCCCGGACGGGGAGCACGCTGACCCCGGCCTCCGCCGCGGCCGCCACGACGTCCCGGTACCGGGCGGCGGCGGCGGTCTCGCCCAGCGCCGGCGGCAACGTGCAGGTCGCCGTCGCGAACCGCTGCTGGAACGGCGGCCAGCCCGCCGCCACGGCCTTCGGCTCGGCGTCCAGCGCGGCCCAGAACAGCCGCCAGCGCTCCGCGTCGAACGTCTCGATCTCGAACGGCACCCCGTCCGCCGACCGGAACGGGGGCACCCGCCCCTCCCCCGAGCACGCCGTGCGCCCCGGCGCACCGAGGACGGGCGGGTCGGATCGCTCGCAGGTGGCGACGGCGATGTACTGGGTGAGCGCGAGCAGCGCCGCCTGCGCGACGGACGTGCGCGCCGCCAGGGCGGGCCCGCCGCGCAGCAGCGCGAGCAGGACCGCCGTGAGCGCCTGGGCGGTGAGCACCCCCGCGCACACCGACGCGTAGTCCAGCCGCAGCGCCCGTGGCCCGCCGGTGGCCCGCCCGTGCACGTGGGCGATCCCGCAGGCCGCCTGCACGTCGCGCTCGCCCGCCATCGGCACGCCCACCGGCCCCGACCAGCCGATCCCGCACTCCGGCAGCGCCTCCCCCGGCATGCCGAACGGAGCGGACGCGACCCCCAGCCACCCGGCGGGGGCCCCGGCCGGCGGCGGCGCGTCGTCGAACCGGACCTCGCAGCCCAGCGCGTACAACCGCTGGACGGCCACCCGCAGCGCGACCGACTCGCCCCGTGCCCGCACGACCACCCCCGCCAGCGGCCAGGCGGCCACGTCCCGCTCGCCGGCGGCCCGCGGCCCCGGCATCACGTCCAACGCCCTGTGCCGTACGTGTCCGGGGTCTCGCCCAGCAGTTCGCGCAGCGCCGTCCTGCGGACCTTGCCCGTACCGGTGCGGGGGACCTGATCCCAGGTGATCACCACGGGGTCGGCCAGCTCGGGCAGGTCGGCGACGGCCCGCCGCCACGCGTCGCGGTCGAGCGTGCCGTCCTCGGTGACCACGACCGGCACGGAAGGCCGTCCGGGAACGCCCAGGATCACGCACTCCAGCACGCCGGGCAGCCGGTCGTCGATCACGTCCTCCAGCTCGACGCAGCTCACGCCCGGGATCGTGTCGGTCTCCCGGTCCACGAACCGCACCCGCCCGGTACGGCCGATCGCCCCCAGGTCGCCGGTGTGCCACCACTGTCCGAGCCGCTTGCCCAGCCAGCGTTCCTGCTCCCCGACGTACCCCAGGCACAGGGCCTTGGTCCGGCAGACCACCAGGCCGCTCGCGCCGCGCGGCACCGGGCGCAGCGTCTCGCGGTCCACCACCCGCAGCCGGGTGCGCGTGGGCACCGGGCGTCCGAGGTCGCGCGTGGTCGGGTGCCGGGTGTCGCCGTCGGCCAGGGACCTGCGGGTGAGCAGGCGGAAGGTCAGCGGCCCGGTCTCGCTCTGCCCCCAGCCCTGCATCCACACCGGCCGCCGGTGCCGGGTGGCGTCCAGGAAGGCTCGTACGGTCGGCGGGTGCATGGCGTCGAACGTGCTGACGAACAGGCGTACCCGCGCGAACGGGCCGCCGTCGCCGAGCGTCCGCCGCTGCCATCGCACGTACGTGGCCGGCAGCGCCTCCAGCGTCGTGGGCCGGTGGCGGGCCAGGAACGGGCCGGCCTCGTCCCAGCCGGGGGCGGAGACGGCCAGCAGCTTGGCGGGGCCCAGCCACAACACGCTCGCGGTCCAGGCCAGCGCCCGCCCGTGGGCGAAGGACATGGCGCCGGCCACGACGTCGTCGGGGCGGCTGCCCAGCACCGGCCACCGGTGGGCCTCGAACCCGGCCAGGCGGCGCAGCAGCGTACGGGTGGAGTGCACGACGAGCTTGGGCACGCCGGTCGTCCCCGAGGTGTGCATGACGGCCAGCGGGTCGTCCAGCGCGGGCCGGTGCACCGGCGGCACGGCCCAGCCGCGGACGTCGTCCAGGGACAGCAGCCCCTCCGCCGGGCCGTCGACGACCAGGACGCGGGGCGCCTGCCAGGCCACGCCGGGCAGGGCGGCGAGGGCGGAGTCGGTGACGAGGAGCGCGGGCTCCAGCCGTTTCAGCAGGATCTCCAGCACGTCGGGCGCCAGGTGCGCGGACAGGGTGGCGGGCACCGCCCCGATGCGCGCGGCGGCGCAGGACAGCAGCACGTAGTCCCAGTGGTTGCGCTTGACGATGGCGACCCGGTTGCCGCGGCGCGCGCCGGCGGCGGCCAGCCAGCCGGCGGCCTCCCGGACCAGCTCCGCCAGGTCCGAGATTTCGAGATCGGTGCCGAGATGGGGGGCGATGTCCAGGGGGCGGCTCAGATGCACGCCGGTCCTGCGCCCGCGCTCGGCGAGGTCGTCGAAAAGGGTGCCCAACTCGATGGGCCGGGTGAAGAAGGCCATCTGCATTCTCTCCATGCGCGTACGTCCATGACAGGCGGCGTCTTGACGGGCGGGCGCCGATGACGGGCGGTTGTCTGTGGCGGGCGGTTGTCTGTGGCGAGCGGTTGTCCGTGACGAGCGGTTGTCCGTGACGAGCGGTGTCTGTGGCGGGCGATGTCTATGACAGGCGGGCGAGCACCCGAGCGGCGGCCCGTTCCGCCGCGGCGACCGCGCCCTCGCTGCACGGCCGCAGGGAGACCCAGTCGCCCGCGTAGTCGACCGCCGATCCCGGACGCCCCTCGAACGACGCCCGCAACGCCAGCGCGCGCGGCGTCGCCTCCGGCAGCCCGTACGGGAACCGGTGCACGTGGAAGCGGGCCACCCGGCAGGCCAGGCCGGGGACGAACCGTTCGGCGCGCCCGACGAGCTGGTCGGCGATCTTCTCGTCGCTCTCGCCCATCAGCGCGGCGGTGCCCCGCGGCGAGGTGATGAGCGAGATCAACCCGGTGCCGGCGGGAGCGCGGCCGGGGTGCTTGTGATGGTCCACGGTGATCACGTTGAGCACGGGGTCCTCGGCCGCGGGCACCAGCGTGGCGAACCCGCGCCAGCCAGGAGCCGCCGGCCGGGAGAGCACGAGACTGAGCCGGAGCATGGGCGCGTACGTGCACGCCTCCAGGTACGCGCGCTCCTCCGGCGGGGCGCCGGGGTGCAGGCGGGCCGCCACCGGCGCGGGAACGGCCAGGACCGCCGCCCGCGCGGTCACGCTCCCCCGCGGCGAGTCCAGCCGCACCCCACCCGGGCACGTGACCACGCCCGTCACCTCGTGCCCGGTGACCACGTCGAGCCCGGCGGCGAGGACCCGGGCCAGGGTGTCCATGCCGTCGCGGTAGGTGTGCCAGGTGTTCGTGCTCCCGGCGGTCGTCAGGTGCTCGGCGAACACGGCGGCGGACGAGCGCCCGGCGTCCCAGCCGAAGAACCCGGCGACCAGCGGCTCGATGAGGAATCCGCGCAGGTCGGGATGGTATTTCCGGATCAGGTCGGCGACGGTGGCGGCGGGGTCGGGGCGGTGGCGGGCCAGGCGGAGCAGGAGGCGCGCCAGGTCGAGCCGGGCGCGCGGCGGCAGGCCCGCGCCGGTGAGCAGCCCGAGCGGGCGGCCCACGTGCGGGTGGACCCGCCCGTCCCGCCACACGCCGACGGCGTCGCGCACCCTCGGCACGGCCGCCGCGTCGAGACCGACCGCCTTGATCAGCCGCCAGGTGGCCGGATAGCCGTCGGCCGACGGCAACATCTCGGCGCCGGTGTCGATCAGGCAGCCGCGCGCCCGCAGAGTGCGCATCCGCCCGCCCACCTCCTCGGCCGCCTCCAGGACGCGGACCGCGAACCCGGCCCGGTCCAGCGCGTACGCGGTCGCGAGGCCCGCCGGCCCGGCCCCCACCACCGCGACGTCCACGTTCATGCCAGGACCAGGTTGGCCAGGATCAGCACGCCGACGGTGACCCGGTGGGTGCGGATCGCCACGCGCCGGGCCCGCAGGATGTCCCCGCGGACGAACCCGATCACGAGCTGCGCCACGCGAAGGGAGACCAGCGGCACGAGCACGCCCAGGAACCACCCGGGCGCGACCCCGGCGGCCACCGCCCATCCGACCACCACGCTCTCGGCCGCGGTCACCGCGGTGACGAAGGCCGCGTTGACCCGCGGGGACGTCCGGGCCGCGACGGTGAACCGCCCGGCCTCCCGGTCCCCCCGGGCGTCGTTGGTGTTGGAGTACAGACCGAAGATCATCGGCCCGAGGCCGAACAGCACCGCCTGCACCGCCACGAACCCGCCGGCCTGCCCCGTCAGCAGCCCGTACGGCACCAGCACCCACCCCACGCCGAGCCCGACGAGGAACAGCTCCTGGAACCCCCGGTAGCTGAGCTTGAGCCCCCACGAGTACTGCACGGCCGCGACCACGCACGCCGCCGCCGTCACGACCACCCACGCGGGCCGGTACGGGGCGGCGGCCACCACCGCGGCCCAGAGCACGACGCTGATCGCGGTGGCCGTCCAGGCGAACCGCAGCGCCTGCGGCTCGGTGAGCGTGCCGGCGACCAGCGGTTTGCGGGCCAGCCTGCGCCGGGCCGCGTCGGAGGAGTAGTTGGCCGCGTCGCTGCCGTCGCGGTGGCCGGTGATGTCGTCGAACCCGACCATCGCGGCCACCACGACCGCCTCGGCGATGAGCACGGCCAGCAGCAGGCCGACCGCGTACGGCTGCCACCGCCCGGCCGCCGGCAGCAGCGACCACACCAGCGGCAGGCCCAGGTAGTAGTCGTAGATGTCGAGCTTGGCCAGCCGCGCGTAGGGCCCGAGGCCGCGGGTGACCACCTGGTCGGTCATGGGTTCTCCTGCGGGGAGCCGTGGGCGAAGGCGCAGACCGCGTCGGCGATCCGTTCGACCTCGGCGTCGGCGAGCCGCGGGTGCAGCGGCAGCGACAGGTTGCGCCGGGCGGCCGACTCGGCCACCGGCCAGGACGCGCCGGGCGGCGCGAACCGGGCGAAGGCCGGCTGGGCGGGCAGCGGGCGCGGGTAGTAGACGTGGGTCGCGATGTCGCGGGCGGCCAGGTGGGCCGCCAGCGCGTCCCGGCGCTCGGTGAGCACGGTGTAGACGTAGTGGAACCGCCCGTCCCCTCCGACGGGCGGTGCCACGATCCCGCGTTCCACCAGGGGCGCGAAACGGCGGGAGTAATAGGAGGCGATCTCGGCCCGGCGCGACAGGCGGTCGTCCAGGCCGGTGAGCCGGTGGAGCTGGAAGGCCGCCATCACCTCGTCGAAGCGGCTGTTGTAGCCGACGCGGTGGTGGTGGAAGCGCCGCGCGGCGTCCTGCCCGTGGTTGCGCAGCACCCGTACGTGCGCCGCCAGCGCCGGGTCGTCGGTGATCACCACGCCGCCCTCCCCCGGCATGCCGAACGTCTTGACCTGCACGAACGAGTAGACGCCCGCGTCCCCCCACCGCCCGGCCGGCCGCCCGCCCAGCGTGCCGCCCTGGGCCAGCGCGGAGTCCTCGACCAGCCGCAGGCCGTGCCGGTCGGCCAGGTCGCGGAAGCGCGGCATGTCGGCCATCACGGAGAACATGTGGGCGGGCATCACCGCCTTGGTGCGCACGGTGACCAGCGACTCGGCCGCGGCGGGGTCGGCGGTCAGCGTCACGGGGTCGATGTCGGCGAAGACCGGCCGCGCTCCGGCGCCGACGACGGTGGCGGCCAGCGGGGCGCAGCCGAAGGCGGGCACCACGACCTCGTCGCCGGGGCCCACGTCCATGGCGGCGAGCAGCAGGGTGAGCGCGGAGGTGCCGCTGGAGCAGGCCACGACGTCGGCCGCGCCGAGCCGGCCGCGCAGCTCGCGTTCCAGGCGGGCGGTGTGCTCGCCCAGGATGAACTTCTGGGCGTCGCCGGTGCCGACGGCGTAGACCGTCCTGAGCAGGGTCGCGCGGTCGTCCTCGAACAGGTCGGCGGCGAAGAAGGGCACCCGGCTCATGCGCGCCGTCCCCGGTAGAAGCCCTCGATCTCGTCGCACACCCGGTCGGCCTCGGCGTCGGACAGATCGGGGTAGAGCGGCAGGGCGAGCGCGCGCTCGCAGGCCGCCTCCGCCCTCGGGAAGTCGCCCCGGACGTGGCCGAGGTGGGAGAAGCAGGGCTGCAGGTGCAGTGGGAGCGGGTAGTAGATCTCGGTGCCGATGCCCGCGGCGGCCAGGTGCGCCGCCAGGGCGTCGCGGGACTCGACCTCGACGAGGTAGACGTAGCAGACCCGGTTGCCGCCCGGGTGCGGCGGCACCGCGCCCGGCACGGCCAGCACGCCGGGCAGGTCGCGCAGCCGGACGTCGTAGCGGGTGGCCAGCTCGGACCTGCGGGCGATGTCGGCGTCGAGCCTGGCGAGCTTGGCCAGCAGGACGGCGGCCTGGAGGTCGTCCATCTTGCTGTTGCAGCCGGGCAGGACGGTGGGGTTGGCGATGCCCGGGAAGTGGTCGAGGGTGCGGCCGCCGCGGCCGTGGTGGCGCAGCGCCCGCGCGGTGTCGGCGATGTCGTCGTCGTCGGTGAGCAGCGCTCCGGCGTCGCCGATGGCCCCGAGGGTCTTGGAGGGGAAGAACGACAGGACGCCGCCCGCCCCGACGAGCCCGGCGTGCGTGCCGTCGAGGCGCATGCCGATGGCCTCGGCGCTGTCCTCCAGCACGGTCAGGCCGCGCCGCCGGGCCACCTCGCACACGCCCCGCAGGTCGGCCAGGCGGTCGAACAGGTGCGCCGGCATGACCATGCGGGTGCGCGGCCCGGCCACGGCGTCGACGGAGGCCGGGTCGACGCCGTGGCCGCGCTCCTCGATGTCGGCGAAGACCGGCACGCCGCCGGCCAACACGACGGAACTGGCGGTGGCGATGAAGCTGTAGGCGGGCACCACGACCTCGTCACCGGGACGCAGACCGGCCGCGCGCAGCAGCAGCACCAGCGCGTCGGTGCCGGAGTTGACGCCGACGACGTGCGTGGCGCCGGTCCACAGGGCGAGCCGGCGTTCGAGCTCGGCGACCTTCGCGCCGTGGGAGAACTTGCCGCGGTCCAGCACGTCGACGCAGCCGGTGCGGATCTCCTTCCACAGCCGGTCGAACGTCGCCGCCTGGGAGAAGAAGGGGATGGGAGCGGCGGCGCGGGGCGGCGATCCCCCGGGCGGAGAGAGTGTTGTCTCCAAGGTTCCCGTCCTGGTGCGGTGGTGGGCGGGGCCGCCCGGGGATGCGGCCCCGGACGGCCCCTTTCGGGCGGAGCCGCCCGGGGACACACGGCCCCCGGACGGCCCTCTCGGCAGAGCCGCCCCGGAGACAGCGGCTCTGGGCGACCCTTCGGCCTGCTCAGGCCTGGGTCACCTGCCGAGCAGAGGGATGTCGTTCTTGCCGAGGTGGTAGTCGCGGACGGCGTCGACCAGCTCGGAGACGGACAGTCTGCCGGTGCCGTCGGTGTCCATCTGCCGGAACGCCTCGTCGGCGACGTGGCCGTCGAGGCCGATGGCCGCGAACCACTTGGCCATCTCGGAGGAGTCGACCTCCCCGTCGTCGTCGCGGTCGAGGACGTTGACGATCGCCTGGATGGTCGGGCGCACGACCTGGGCGAAGCCGGCGTCGCCGCGGCTGATGATCTCCTGTTCGGCAGCCCGGACGAACTGCTCCTGGTCGAGCCTGGACGCGCCCACCGCCCCGGCGAGGTGGTCGAACATGGCCAGGTACGCCTGCTTCAGCTGCTGCGCCTGTGGCGTCCCCTGCACGCCCAGGCCCTCGATGATGCCGTCGGCCTCGTTCTCGAAGTCGGAGCGCTCGATCGCGCCGGAGCCGTCGTTGTCCCAGAGGCGGAAGCGCTCTTCCAGCCGGCTGGTCGTCTTGGTGCCCGCAGCCATTGTCTGTCCTTTCGTGACACGCGCCCGCCCGCCGTCGTGGGGATCATCGGGGGGAGGGACGCGACCTCTAGTGGGAGTCCGAAACGAGCGATTCCCACTACTGTGCGCAATCAACAGATTACCCTGTGTGACTATTGGTAAACCAGAGGTCACGGAAAGTAATCGAAACTCTCTAGAGCAGCGGCCAGCGGAACACGCGGGCCCCACCCTCCTCGGGGTCGCCGGGCAGGGGCTGGCTGAACACCAGCGGCTCGCCCGGCATGAGGCCCAGCTCGCGGCCGGTGGCCGCGGGGTCGGCATGGATCAGCACGTTGTAGTGGTTGGGCAGGTGGCAGCCGTCGAAGCCGAGCAGCACCCCGACCCGGCGTCCGCCGATCCACACCTCGTCGCCGCGGTCCAGCACGCCGGCCGCGACGATCTCGGCGAAACCCAGGAAGGCGACCCGGTCGATCCTGGCCCCCGCGTCGGTCTCGGTGTGGTCGGTGGCCACCAGCTCGTGCACCTCGCCGGCGCGCACGCACCGGCTGGCGTGCGGTTCGAGCAGCATGCCGCGGTCCTGCCTGCGGTGCACCAGCACCTTCAGCAGCGTGCCGGTGACCGCGGTCTTGGGGCCGTCCTCGTCGGGGTTCACGCGGCCCCCCGTCCGGCGCCGGCCTTCTCCAGGCGGTAGACGTCCTCGACGAAGCGCAGGGCGGGCAGGCCGCCCTCGCCGTCGGGGGTGCCGTAGCGCACGCAGCGTTCGAACGCGGCCAGCACGCCCTCGTACTCGTGCCACAGGGAGTTCTTGAAGCCCGCGTGGCCGGCCAGCATGTCGGCGTACAGGGCGCGGCCGTCGGCCAGGCGCAGCTCCAGGTCCTTGCGCTCGCCCGGGTAGGACCAGTCGAGCAGGATCCGGGCGCGGGCCGCGCCCGCGCGCAGCTCGACGTCCGCCTGCCGGTCGACCCCCGCGGCGTCCCGGTCGACGTGCGCGGAGACGACGTGCGCCGGGCCGAGCAGCAGGTCGACCAGGTCGAACGCGTTGGGCCCGTTGTCGGCGACGCAGCCGCCGCCGCAGCGCCGTGCGTCCAGGTACCAGGAGTCGGCGCCCGCGTGGTCCTCGATGCGTTCCAGGTAGCGCACGGTCAGCTCCTCGACCCGGGCGCCCGCGCACGCGGCGCGCAGCCGTCCGACGGCGCAGTTGTAGCGGCGGTGGAAGGCGGTGAACAGCGGCACGTCCGAGCCGGCGGCCAGGTCCGTGAGCCGCCTGCCCTGCGCGGCGTCGAGGGCGAGCGGCTTCTCCACGCAGACCGGGATCCGCCGCGCCAGCGCGTCGGCGCAGACCCGGGCGTGCAGGTCGTTGGGGACGGTGACCACGACGGCGTCGGGCCGTTCCTCGTCGAGCAGCCGCAGATGGTCGCGGTAGGCGGGGACGCGGTGACCCTCCAGGGCGCGCGGGTCGGTGTCGCAGACCGCGACCAGCCGCAGGCCGGGCGAGGCGTGCAGGGCCGCCAGGTAGAACCGCGAGATCACGCCGAGCCCGATGACGGCGACCCGCAGCCGGGCGCTCACCGCTCCACCACCAGGGCGGGGGCGTCGAGTCCGGTGGCGGCGGCGAGGGCGGCCAGCTCGTCGTACAGGTCGGCGCCGAGCGGGACGCCCGAGCGCCGGTGCTCCTCGGCCCGGCGATGCTCGTGCCAGCCGGGATAGCTCACCGGCAGGCCGGAGCCGGCGGGCGGGCAGCCGAGCAACGCGCCGAACAGCGTGGCCGCGTCGCCCTCCAGGCCCTCGCGCAGCACCCCCGGCGCGATCGCCAGGGCGAGGAAGCCGATGTCGTCGTCGCGCCCGCTCGGGCCGCCGTCGCCGTCGTACGCGTCGGGGTGGGCGCCGAGGCCCGCGCCCGGCACCAGCGCGGCCAGCACCTCGACCGCCACCCCCAGCCCGAAGCCCTTGTACTGCCCCGCCTCGCCGCCGAGCCAGAGCAGGTGAGCCCGTCCCTCGTCGAAGGCCGCGGCGTCGGTCACGGGAGCGCCGTCCTCGTCGGCCAGCACCCCTTCGGGCAGCTCGTCGCCGTGCCGCGCGGCCTGCCTGACCCGTCCGGTGGGCATGGCGGTGGTGCTCATGTCCAGCACGAACGGCGGATGCCCGCCGGCGGGGGCGGCGACGCTGATCGGGTTGGTGCCCAGCATCGCCACCGCGCCCCCCGGCGGTCTGGCGATGCGCTGGCGGCCGCAGTTGCTGGCGATGACGCCGACCATGCCGTACTCGACCGCGCGCAGCGCGTGGTGGCCGGCGCAGCCCAGGTGGGTGCCCCCGCGTACGGAGACCAGGCCGACGCCGTACGTCGAGGCCCGCCCGGCGGCGATCTCCATGGCCAGGCCGGCGGCCCACAGGCCCAGCGCGCGACCGGCGTCGAGGAGCACGGCCGCGCCCCGGTCGGCCAGCACGGACGGCTCGGCCAGCGGGTCGACCCGCCCCTCGTCGAACAGCGGCAGGTAGAGCCGGGTCAGGTTGGCCAGCCCGTGGGAGGTCATGCCGACGAGGTCGCCGTAACACAGTGCGGCGGCGGCCTCGCGGGCGCGTTCGGGGGCCAGGCCGCGGGTGGTGAACACGGCGGCGACGAAGTCCAGCAGGTCGTCGTGGCGCACCCGTACGGCCGCCCGCTCCTGTCGCGGTGCGGCCCTCGGGACCGGCGGGTACGGATGCGCGGGCGGTGCGTCCGTCGCGGGTGAGGCAGTGGGGTTCATGCTCCTCGTCCAATCCTGTCGTCGGTGAAGGCGATCATCAGGCGGGCCACGGCGGCGGCGAACCCGGCGAGTTCGTCGGCCCGCGCGAACTCCCCTCCGGCATGGGCGTTGTTGCCGGCCAGGTCCCCCGGCCCCAGGACGACCGTGCAGGCGTCCTCGACGCCCGCCATCCAGATGGCGTCGCAGGTGAACGCCGGCTCGCCGGCGGGCCAGGGCGGGATCCCGGCCCGGTCGCGCAGGAGCGCGTGCCCCCACGCGTCGCGGTCGTCGAGCACGGGCAGGCCGCGCTTGCGCCACTCCAGCCGGGTGACGGCCCTGGCGTCGCGGGCGGTCCTGGCGAACAGGGCGGTGCCGCCGAAGGCCGCCGTGAAGGCCGCGAGGCCGTCGTCCAGGGCCCGGGTGAGGTCCTGTTCCAGGCGCCGTCCGGTGGCGGGGGTGGCGTAGGGCAGGTTGAGCAGGAGGGAGCCGCGGCCGTACACCTGGTTGTGGCGGGTGCCGGTGTGCACGCCCGCCACGCACACGGTGTCCGGGTCGAGCGCCCTGGCCAGGTGCTGGGCCAGGAAGCCGAGCAGGACCGTGGCGTTGTGCCCGGCGGCCGGCCGGTCGTCCACGGCGTGCTCGCCGTCCACCACGATCCGGGCGGTCGCGGCGGCCGTGCTGCGCGGCAGGAACCGTACGCCGGTGGGCTCGCAGAAGACGTTGAGCCGCCCGACGTAGCCGCGTTCGACGAGCGGGCGGGTGCCGAGCACGCCCATGGCCCCGCCCTCCTCGCCCGCCACGGCCTGGATCAGCACGCCGACCTCGCGCCCGATGGCCGGCCGGCGGGCGCGCGCCGCCCGCAGCCCGGCCAGCAGCGCGACGGCCGGGCCCTTGGCGTCGATCGCGCCGCGGCCGTGGAACCGCTCGCCGTCGAACCCGGCCGCCTGAAGGCCGGCGACCGTGTCGAGATGCACGTTGAACATCACCGTGCGGGACGCCGGCAGGCCGGGGCCCAGCCGGAGCACCAGGCTGGGCTGGGCGTCCAGGAAGCCGGGCAGGTCCAGGGCCTCGCGCACGGGCGCGGGGACGTCGGCGCGGTGCAGCTCGGCCGGGCGCACGCAGGTGTGCCGTACAGTGCGGAAACCGAGCGGCGCGGCGGCCCGCGCGTACTCGTCCTGGGCCTGGCGCAGCCGCGGGCGCGGACCGGCCGGCCCGGTCTCCAGCGGGCCCGCCGTGGGCAGCCGCAGCAGCCTCAGCAGCAGGTCGCGCTCCGCCGCGTCGAGGGGCACGGCGTCAACGTCCATCGACCTGCCCCACCAGCCGTTCCAGCGCCCGCCCGTACCGGACGAACGCGGCCTGGTCGCCGCGGCCCGGGTCGTCGAGGTGGGGGCGCAGCCGCAGATGCGGCTCGATGGACAGGGCGCCGGTGTAGCCGTGGGCGGACAGCAGGCGCAGGCACTCGGCGACGCCCGCGCGTCCCTCGCCGGGCAGCACGTAGACGACCTCGCCGCCGGGGCCGGTGACGGCGTCCTTGACGTGGACGTGCGCGACGTACGGGACGACCTCCCGCAACATCGGGGCCGCCGGGTAGCCGTGGGCGACGCCGTTGCCGATGTCGAACAGCAGCCGCAGCGCCGGGCTGCCGATCCCGGTCACCAGGTCCAGCATGCGGTCGGCGCGGTCGCCCGCCCAGCCGGCGCAGTTCTCGTGGACCAGCAGCAGGCCGGCGTCCTCGGCCCGGCGGGCCAGCTCGCGCAGCCGGTGGCGGACCCGCCGCCCCCACTCGGGCTCGGCCAGCCCGCCCGAGGGGAAGGACATGATCCGCACCAGCCGCGTCCCCAGCGCCGGGCAGCGGCGTGCCAACACGTCGAGTTCGGCGAGGTCGAGCGCGAAGTCGCCGGTCACGGGCCGCGACCAGTCGCCGATCTTCGAGGCGACCGCGACGACCTCGGCCCGCGCATCGCGCAGCCGCCGCGCCGTGCGCAGGAACGCCGCCTCGCCGAGCCCGGCCACCGGCACGCCGTCGATCGTGCGCAGCTCCAGCCGGTTCCAGCCCAGCTCCCCCACGGCGGCCAGCTGGCCGTCGAGGTCGGGGGCGGCCTCGTCGCCTATGCCGGCCAGCTCAGGTGGTGCCTGCACGCGGCGCCTCCTCAGGCCCGGGCTCGTGCGCCGCGCACAGGTGCTTGGCCTCGGTGAGCAGCCGCACGGCGTCGACCTGGACGGGCAGCGCGCCGGGCGAGCAGTGGGCGCGGGCGTAGCGCCGGTAGGCGGCCAGCAGGAAGGCGGGCAGGGCGTCGTCGGCGAACACCGAACGGCGCTCGCCCTCGGCCGTGGCCACCCTGAGCTGGGCGGTGTGGTCGGCGTCGCTGCACGGGTAGTGGCCGGTGAGCGTGCCCCGCTCGAAGTGCAGGGTGATGCGCCGCTCCCGTACGGGTGAGGTCAGGTCGGAGTCGATCTCCGTGCGCACGCCGGAGTAGTGGTCGAGCCGCAGCCTGGCCCGTCCGAGCCGGGGGAGGCGGTGGCGTTCGGTGACCATGTCCTCCCAGGACGCCTCGGAGATCCGGGCGCCGCCGGCCAGGCTGAGCACCACGGCGAGCGCGTGCGGCACCTCGATGTCGAAGGCCGTGGTGGCGTCGGGACGCGCCGCGCTCCGGGTGAACCTGGGCTTGTTCTGCACGACCCGGATCTGCCTCAGCGGGCCGAACTCCTCGGCGTGCATCGCCGCCCGGAGCCGGCCGGTGAGCGTGCTGTCGAGCCAGTGGGTGGCGACCGTGAGGTCGAGGTTCCAGCGCCGGCGCACCCGGGCCACGGCCGCCAGCCCGACCAGGTCGAGGGCGAGCGGCTTCTCCACGATGAACTTGCGGTAGCCGAGCGGCGCCAGCCGGGCCAGCATCCCGGCTCTGACGTGCGGCGGGGTGCACAGGTGCACGACGGTCCGGTCGGGGGGCGCGAGCGCGGCGGCCTCCTCGGGCGACCCGGCCGGCACGGCTCCCCGTACGCCGCCGGGCGGCAGGAGGGGGTCGAGGACGACGACCGGGCCGGGCGCCAGCAGCCCGGGGGCCGCCTCGCGCACCTTGGCCAGGGAAGGCAGATGCAGCCCTGCGCCGGATCTGCCCATCCCGACGATGAATGCGTGCAACATGCTGGAGAGCGCCTCTACTCCGTCGCGTGCTCGGCTTTCCGGCCCGTACTTTTCTCACCGGAAGGACGACCTCATTTGGCGCTGTCATTGTCGAATAACTTACCGTGACATGTCAATTACTTTAAGTTACGACTATCGGCTCTGACCAGCACGACCGGCTACCGGGACACGAGGTCGCGCAGCGCCCGCGCGATCTCGGCGGGAGACTCCTCGGCCATGAAATGTCCGCAGGTGACCGTGTCGTGCCGCAGGTCGGGCGCCCAGGCCCGCCACAGCGCCGCGGCGTCGTACCCCAGGGCGGCGCCCCAGTCCTGCTGGAGCACGGTCACCGGCATGCGCAGCCGGCTGCCCGCCGCCAGGTCGGCGCGGTCGTGCTCGACGTCGATTCCGGCCGAGGCCCGGTAGTCGGCCACGATCGACGGGACGGCGGCGCGGCAGGCGTCCAGGTAGGCGGCCCGGACCTCGGCCGGGATGGCCGCCGGGTCGTTGGTCCACAGGTCGAGGAAGTAGCCGAAGAAGGCGTCCGGGCTGGCGCCGATGAGCTGCTCGGGCAGGCCGGGCGGCTGGGCCATGAGGAAGAGGTGGAAGCCGACGGAGGCGGTGACGCCGCGCATGACGTCCCACATGTCGAGGGTCGGCAGCACGTCGAGGCAGGCCAGGTGGCTGATCGCCGCCGGGTGGTCGAGGCCGGCGCGGAAGGCGACCAGCGCGCCGCGGTCGTGTCCGGCCAGGGCGAAGCGCTCGTGGCCGAGAGCCGCGGCCAGGGCCACCACGTCGGCGGCCATGGTGCGCTTGGAGTAGACGTCCGGGCCGGTCTCGGCCGGTTTGTCGCTGGCGCCGTAACCGCGCAGGTCGGGGCAGATGACGGTGTGGTCGGCGGCGAGGTCGGCGGCGACGTGCCGCCACATCAGGTGGGTCTGCGGGAAGCCGTGCAGCAGGACGATCGGGCTGCCCGAGCCGCCGACGGCCGCGTGGATCGTGACGCCGTCGGCGACGGCGACACGGCGGTGGTCGAATCCGGGGATGGTCATGATGGTGCCCTCCTTCGTGGGTGACCGGGTCGGTTCCCAGCGTGCCGGGGGCGGATGAGCATCCGGTGAGCAGGAAGGATGGGGGGCGTGTTCGGGGTGCTGGGGCCCGTGGTGGCCTGGGACGACGAGGGCGAGCCGATCCCGCTGAAGGGGCCGCGGCATCGCGCCGTGCTGGCCCGCCTGATCGTCGCCCGGCGCCGCGTCGTCCCGGTGACGCGGCTGGTCGAGGACCTGTGGGACGATCCGCCGCCGGACGCGGTGGGCGCGGTGCGCACGTTCGTGGCCGCCCTGCGCCGGGCGCTCGAACCCGGACGCCCGCCGCGCGCCCCCGCCCGGCTGCTGGTCACCGAGGGCCCCGGGTACGCCCTGCGCGCCGCCCCCGACGCCGTGGACGCCTGGCGCTTCGAGCAGGCCGTGACCGGCGGCCCGCCGGAACCGGCCCGGCTGGAGGAGGCGCTCGGCTGGTGGCGCGGCCCCGCCTACGCCGAGTTCGCCGACGAGGACTGGGCGCGCGCCGAACGTGCCCGCCTGACCGAGCTGCGGCTGCACGCCGTCGAACGCCGGGCCGAGGCGCAACTGGCGCTGGGCCGGGCCGCGGAGGCCGTCCCCGACCTGGACTCGCACGTCGCCGAGCACCCCTGGCGCGAGGATGCCTGGCGGCTGCTCGCCCTCGCCCTCTACCGCACCGGGCGTCAGGGGGACGCGCTGGCCGTGCTGCGCCGGGCGCGGACGCTCCTCGTCGAGCAGCTCGGCGTGGACCCCGGGCCCCGGCTGCGCCGCCTGGAGTCGGACATCCTGCACCAGGACCGCGGGCTCGCGGCCCCCGCCGACGCCACGGCCCGGGTGTGGGCGCAGGCGGCCGAGGCGTACGACCGCACGGTGGGGGCCGGGGCCCGGGCGCGGCTGGAGTCGACGGTCGGCCTGCTGCGCAACCTCGCGGTGACCGGGGGCGGCGGCCTGGAGGCGGCGCGCGGGCATCGTACGGCGGCCATCGAGGCGGCCGAGGAACTGGGCGATCCGGAGCTGACGGCCCGGGTGATCGGCGCCTACGACGTGCCGGCTGTCTGGACCCGGTCGGACGACCCCGAGCAGGCGTCCCAGGTCGTCGCCGCGGCCGAACGCGCTCTGGACGCCCTGCCGCCCGGCGCCTCCGAGGCGGCCCGGGCGCGGCTGCTGGCCACGATCGCCGTCGAGTCGCGCGGCACCCGTTCGGCCCGGGGACGGCGGGCCGCCGCCGAGGCCGAGCGGATCGCCCGCCGCCTGGACGACCCGGCGCTGCTGGCGTTCGCGCTCAACGGGGTGTTCATGCAGGCGTTCGAGCGGGCGGGGCTGGCCCCCTACCGGGACGGGATCGGGGCCGAGCTGGTCGCCTTGTCGTCGCGGCACGGGCTGGTCACGTTCGAGGTGCTGGGGCATCTCGTCCGCGTCCAGGCGCGCGGGGCGCTCGGCGACTTCGCGACCGCCGACCGGCACGCGGACGCCGCCGACCGGCTGGCGGAACGGAACGAGCTGCCGCTGGTCAGCGTGTTCACCGAGTGGTACCGGGTGTTGCGGGGGGCGGCCTCCGGGCGGGTTCCCGCGGCCGAGGAGGAGGCGGCCTACCGGGTGGCCGCCGCGCGGCTGGACGACGTCGGGATGCCGGGGTTGCGGCAGGGGCTGCTGCCGCTGGCGCTGCTGTCCGTACGAGTGCGGCACGGCCTGCCCGTCCTCGGCGGGGAACCCGTGGAGTGGGGGCCGTACGAGCCGTGGGTGCGGCCGCTCGTCCTGCTGGACGAGGGGCGGGGCGCCCAGGCTGCCGAGGCGGTCGGCCTGGTCCCGGAGCCGCCCCGGGACCTGCTGTTCGAGGCCATGTGGTGCCTGGTCGCGCGGGCCGCGATCGCGGTCGGCGACCGGCGGACGGCGGCCCGCGCCCGCGAGGCCCTCACCCCCGCCGCGGCGGAGCTGGCCGGAGCCGGCAGCGGCCTGATCACGCTGGGCCCGGTCGCCGACTTCCTCACCGCCCTCGGCACCTGATTTCCTGCCTCACCACTCCATGGCCGCCGGTCTGTCGGTGGCGGGCTGTTCAATGGAAGGCATGACGGCAGACGCGGGCAGGCGTGGGATGTTCTGGGACATGCTGGCGGGCAAGGTTCCGCCGCCGCCCGCGGCGGCGCTGCTCGGCTGGGAGCTCGTCGAGGTCGATCCGGAGGCGGGCACGATCGAGGTGGCGTTCCAGGCGGGCGAGCGGTTCGCCAACCCGGTCGGCGTGGTGCAGGGCGGCTTCCTGGCCGCGATGCTCGACGACACGATGGGGCCCGCGCTGGTGGCGACGCTGCCGGCGGATCAGTTCGCGCTGACCCTCGACCTGCAGGTGCAGTTCCTGCGTCCCGCGCGGCCCGGGCGGCTCGTCGGGCGGGGGCGCGTGGTCAGGCGCGGCAAGGACGTGTGCTTCCTCGCCGGCGAGCTCCTCGACCCCGACGGCAGGACCGTCGCCACGGCGACCGCGACGGCCATGGTGCGGACGACGGGCTGACGGGGCCTTCGTGTCCGGCGTACGCGGAGCAGGTGGAGCAGCGGCCAGGCGGCGACCAGCGCGGCCCACCGGCCGTACTCCCAGGTCAGGAAGAGGTAGCCGATGCAGCCGGTGTACTCGCCGCAGTAGCGCGCCTCCACCGAGGGGATGAGGTTCGGCATCAGGACGGCCCACGCGACGAGGGCGACGGTGAGGACGATCCCCGCCGCGCCGGCCAGGACCAGCCTTCTGGCCACGCTCTGCGCGGAGGGTGCGACGGCCTGGGGGGCGATCATCCTCGCATCGTGACACCCGGGCACGGCGCTGTCGACAGGGGCGGCGGGCGGGTCAGGGGACGTCCCACTCCAGTTGGCCGGCGACCGCCTTCGGCTTCAGGTAGCCGATCGTTCCGCCGGTCTCCAGGGCGTCGGCGGTCGCCTTCAGCAGGGCGTGGTACGAGCGGATGCGGATGCCGCCGGGGGTGAAGCTCATGCTGCCCTCCTCGTCGGTCTCGCCGACGTCACGGCGTACGGAGTCGATCACGAGGCTGTCGCCCGAGCCGTCGGAGGCGATGGGGATCATGCGTCCGTCCCACCATTCGTCGCGGGGGTCGTCCGTGTCGTCGGTGGCGTCGATCCCGCACAGGACGCGCCAGTGGTCGCGGATCTCCCGGATGCTCTCGTTCCGGTTGCCCAGGAAGCCGAAGGGCCAGGTGCCCTCGGTGATGGCGGAACCGTTGTGGCGCAGCAGCGAGGCCCGTAGGTCGGCGGGGAACGACAGGCCCGTCTGCGCCTCGGCGACCGCGATGGTCGTGGCCTTTCCCGGGGCGCCGAGCGTGCGGTAGCTCTTGGGGGCGTTGACCTTGAGCCACGTCTCGATCCGCCGCCACTGCCGGTCGACCGCGCGGGTCACCTTGGGATCGATCTCGCGTACGTGCGGCTCGGCCGGCCGTGGACGGCAGTCGGCGTCGACCATCTCCTGGACGGAAGGCGGTTCCTGGGGTTCGGCGGGCTGCTGGTCGGCGGGCGCCGGCTCGGCGGCCTGGTCCCACCAGGTGTCCGGCTCCGAACCGCTTTCCACCGCCAGGTCGAGGTCCGTCACGCAGCGGACGCCGGCGTCCGCGTAGGCCGGGGCGCAGGGCACATTCTCGACCTCGGTCGCGGGGTCTCCTCCCTTGGAGAACACCGCCGACTCCAGGGCCTGCGCGGCCCCGGCCAGCACGACGATCGCCAGGCCCACCATGGCCCACCGGTTCAGGCGCCGCCGGGTGGCGCCGTCGAGGGGCGTCCTGTCGGCGAAGAAGGCGGCGAGGGCGGGGTTGTCGAAGAAGGTGGCCGATCTGGTGGCGTAGCGCTCGACGTCCGCCTTCGTCGGCGTCCCGAGGATGGGGGCGGGCGGCCACGGCGACGGCGCGCTCCCGGCGCCCGTCTCAGAGCCAGGCCGCGACGAACCCGGCCGCTCAGTGCCCGGCCCCTCAGAGCCCGGCCCCTCAGAGCCCGGCTGCTCGGGGACCGGCCGGGCGGAGTCCGGCCGGTCCGCCGGCGGCGGCGGTTCCGGTGTTCGGGAGCGGCGGACGAGCACGATCGCCGCCACCGCCGCGGTCACCGCCACGGCCGCCGCCGAAAGCGCCCACCATAAGCCCCGAGATGTGATCATCCGCCGCACGTGCGGCACAGTATCGGAAGGCACCGACACGTCCCGATGAATCACACCAACTGGCCGAATCCCGCCAAGACGAGCGCCGGACGCCTCTGAATCACACCAACCGGACGAACCCTGCCGAGACGAGCGCCGGACGCGTCAGAGCCAGTGCCAGGTGATGTGCGCCTCCCGGGCGGCGTCGGTCACCCATTCGTCGAAGGCGGCCTCGCCGGCGGCCTTCAGGGTGGCCGCGTCCGCGACGGCCTCCTGTCGTTCGAGGACCTGGCCGGTCAGGAAGCCCTCCTCGAAGGGGACCGGACCGGCGGCGCCACCGGGCGGCACGTCCCGCAGCGGTTCGGGCAGCTCGCCCGCCCACGTCCGGGTCCTGGTCAGCCGCAGGTCCCACCGTCCGGCCAGGGAACCGTCGAGCTCGGCGGCCTCGACCGGGGCGTCCGACAGCACCCAGGCCGCCCGTACCTGGGCGAACCGGTCACGATGGCGGTCCAGGTACGCGGGAGCCAGCTCGGCCCGCATCCGGCCGCGGAACCGCTGGTCCTTGGCGGTCATGGTCATGTGCTCGTGGAACGCCTCGGCGGTCATGCCCATCCGGTCCAGCCACTCCAGCATCGCGTCGTGCCCGAGCAGGCCGCGCCGCCTGCGGAACCCGTCCGCGGCCGCCTGGACCTCCTCCAGGCCGACGTCCTCCTGTTCGGCGGCGTTCCGCAGCACGCAGAACCGGACCAGTTCCTCCTGCGGCGACAGCCCGGGACGCGTCAGCGAACGCAGCATGAGCATCGCCTCGGACGCCGACACGTGCGTCCCGTTCACGGTCAGCACGTAACCGGCGGCCCAATGGGTCGAATGGTCCACCAGCCAGGACGTGCCGTCCTCGGCCTGCACGGCGAGCATGATGGTGCCGCCCGACGGGTGGTCGATCAGCAGGTCGTAGTCGACGACCGGCGAGCCGGGACGCGGGCTGGTCACGAGCTGGGCGCCGAGCCGCGGGTGCGCCTGGGCCCAGGCGGCGGCGGTGCGGCGGGCCTCCTCCACGGCAGAACGCCGGCGGGCCAGCCCGCGCAGCAGGTTCACGCCGCTTTCGAGGGCCGGGCCGAGGGAGAGCTGAGTCATTGCGCGTCCGTTTCTCCGGCCGTGAGCCAGTCGGCGATGGCGTCGCTGATGGGCAGGCCGGTCAGGTCTTCGATCCAGGCCCACTGGCCGTTGGGGTTGATCTCCAGGAAGACGTACTGGCCGTCGGGGGTGAGGATGAGGTCGATCACCCCGAACGACACACCCAGCGCGGCGACCAGGTCCACGCAGCGGCGGGCGACGTCGCCGGGCAGCCGGTGCACGCTGTGGCGGGCGCGGGCGAAGTCGTAGTGACGCCAGTCGTCGCGGGTGCGCGGCGAGTCCTGGGAGGCGATCTCGGCGGTGAACACCTGCCGTCCGACCACGGTGGCCCGCAGCTCCACCGCCTTGGGCACGTACGGCTGCAGGATGACCGGTTCGTGGACCATGCGCCCCCGGCCGCCGAGCGACCGCCGGTTCACGACGGTCGTGTAGACGGCGTGCGCGCCGCCGTCGATCGCGAAATTGGTGTGCTCCATCGCCTTGGCGATCAGCCGCCCGCCCGCGTTCTCGTAGGCGGGCACCAGCTCGGACGGGTCGTTGGTGACCACGGTCCGCGGCACGTCGAACCCCAGCCGCCTGGCCAGGGCCAGGTGGACCAGCTTGTTGTGCGCCCTGCGCAGCACCGGCCGGCGGGCCGGCAGCCAGCGCGCGTCCAGCAGGTCCCAGAAGCCGTCCGTGAACCACTCCGACAGCTCCGCCCCCCGCTCGCGGAGGTCGTCGGCGGTGACGTCGGCGGCGGCGCGCGGGCGTCCGGGACGCCGGGTCCAGACGGCCGTCGTCGTGGAGAGGTCGAAGACCTGCCCGTCCCTGGTCAGGACCAGCTCTTCCCCGTCCGCGCCGAACCGGACGGTGAGCCGGGCGGCGGACGGGTACTCGCCCGGGTCCCACCACAGGACGTCCGCGCCCCGGGCCTTCAGTTTGGGCAGGACGAGGTCCACGGTCGCGTCGCCGGGCTCGCTCAGAATCAGTAGCACGTGTCCCCCCAGCCGCGTGGGAGGAGGGCAAGCCCCTCCCACGCGGCCGCGAATCGTCTCTATCAGTAGTCGGAGACCCAGTCGGTGGGCGGGTTGCCGTTGGTGCCGTAGCAGCGCTGAGGACGCATGCCACCCGCGACGAGGCCGAGATCGACCTCCTCGATCACCGCCAGTTCGTCACCCAGATCGTCCAGACTCACGATCTTCTTGCTCATGGTCGTTACCTCCTTTCACAGTGAGCTGCGAGCCCCCCGGCTCGCGGACGCGCGAACACGTCCTCAGCTCATGTGCCAAGCCCACCATCCGGGGTTTGAAGGCGACTTGGATGTGACTTGAGAGGCAGGAGTGACCGGCGTCAGGCCCCCCGGGCCAGCGCCACGCGGACGACTTCGCGGGCCAGCAGACGGGCCGGGTCCATGACGGGGACGGGGACCGTGGCCGGGTCCAGGGCGAGCACCACCTCGGTGCACGCGGCCACCACGCGCTCCGCGCCGCGGGCGGCCATCGAGCGGGCCTGCGCCGCCAGCGCCTCGGCGTGCTCGCGGCCGGCGCGGCCACCCTTGACGGCGGCGATGGCGTCCATGACCTCGCGCTGGCCGGGCTCGTCCGGCTCGACCGGGGTGACGCCGTGCCGGCGCAGCGCGGGGCCGTACAGGTCGGCGCGGAGCGTGCCGGTGGTGGCCAGCAGCCCGGCGGCGCGGACGCCGTCGGCGGCGAGGGCGGCGGCGGTGACCTCGACGATGCTGACCAGCTCCAGCCCGGCCTCCTCGGCCAGGCGCGGCACGAACGCGTGCGCGGTGTTGCACGGCACGGCCAGCACCTCGCACCCGGCCCGGCTCAGCGCCCCGATGCCGTGCCGCAGTTGCGGGGTCGGGTCCTCACCGCGCCCGAGCAGGCTCGTCGACCGGTCGGGGACGCGGGGATCGCCCCAGATGACGACCGGCACGTGCTCCTGGTCGCCGGTGGCGCCGGTCGCGGCGGTCTCCTCCACGAGCTTGCCGTAGAAGTCGACGGTGGCGGCGGGGCCCATGCCGCCCAGCACGCCGACCATCCTGGCCCGGCCGAGCGCGGTCATCCGTGGGGCCTCCCTTTCCTGTGGCTTCCTCCGACGGCGGTCGGGCCCAGGATCGCGGTATAGGGTGTGCCGACCTCTGGAACGCAGCAATCAGACATCAAGGGAGGATCAGTGCAGGATTCCGGCGCCGAGCCGCCGTCGTTGCTGGCCGAGTCCGACCTTGAGCTCATCGACGCGCTGCAGATCAGCCCGCGGGCGAGCTGGGTGGAGGTGGGGGCGGCCGTCGGCGCCGACCCGGTGACGGCGGCCCGGCGCTGGCAGCGGCTCACGAGCACCGGCGAGGCCTGGACCTCGGTCGCCCTCGGCCCGCGCCAGATGCACGCGCTGAGCATGGCGTTCCTGGAGATCGACTGCGCGGCGGGCGCGGCGGCCGACGTCGCGGCGGCGCTGGCGCGCGAGCGCCACCTGATCACCGTGCAGCACGTGGCCGCCGGGCACGACCTGTTCGTGATCGCGGTGGCCCCGTCGCTGCCGGCCCTGGCCGATCACGTGCTCACGGCGCTGCCCCGGGTGCCGGGCGTGGCCAAGGTCCGCACGCACGTCGCCACGCGGGTGTTCGAGGCGTCGTGCCGGTGGCGGCTGCGGGTGCTGCCGCCGCGCGCCGCCGCCGCGCTGGCCAGGCGGCCGGCCGCGCCGGAGTCGGCCAAGGAGATGGACGAGATCGACCGGCGGCTGTTCACCGCCCTGCTCGCCGACGGCCGGGCGCCCTACGCCGAGCTGGCCAGGGTGGTGGGCACGTCCGAGCGCACGGTGCAGCGCCGGCTGACCAGGCTGGTGGCCACGGGCGACCTCGACTTCCGCTGCGACCTGGCGCGTTCGCACGCGGGCTGGCACTCGGCCGCGCTGCTGTGGCTGCGGATGCCCGACGCGCTGCTGGAGGAGACCGGCCGCGCGCTGCTCGGCTGGCCGGAGACGCGTACGTGCGCGGCGCTGGCCGGGCCGCGCAACATGCTCCTCACGGTGGGCCTGCACGGCGTGGCCGACCTGCATCCGCTGGTGGTGCGGCTGGAGGAGCGCTTCCCGCACGTGAACGTGGCCGACCGGCAGATCGTGCTGCGCCAGTCGAAGCTGTACGGGCGGCTGCTCGACCCGTACGGCCGGTGCGCCGAGGTCGTCCCGGTGGACCCGTGGAGCCTTCCGCGGGCCGCGTGATCAGCGGGGCTCGGGGACCGTCCCGCCGCGGGACTCCCTGCACATGCCCGCGCGCAGCACGGCGGCCTCGCTCGTGGCGACGAGCTGCAGGTCGCCGACGGCCAGGGCGGGCAGGCCGAGCGCCGACACCGTGGCGGTGATCCGGCCGACCTCGCCGCGTACGCGGGCCTCGTCGCAGCCGACCCGGGGCGCGGGGGCGCCGAGCGTCGGCATGACCAGCAGGTCGATCCCGGCCGTGTCCGCCGCGAACGCGGCCCGCAGCGCCGCCAGCCGCTCGACGGCCCGCCGGTGCTCCTCGTGGCCGATGCCGCCGGCGGCCGCCAGCTTGGCGCGTACCCCGGGGCTGTAGCGGGCGGCGCACTCGGGGAAGGTGCCCTCGTGCGTCCGGCGCGCCTGCGCGCTCACGATCGTCCAGTACGGTTCCAGCACCTCGGCGGGCAGGGCCACCTCGCGCAGCCGCGCGCCCAGCTCGGCGAAGTCCCCGGCCTGCCCGCAGCCCTCGGCGACGCCCACGACCAGCCCGGCCAGCGAGTCGGGTGGCTCGACGACCTCGCCGGTCAGCGCCTGCCAGACCCGGGCGCAGTCGGCGACCGAGGTGGTCATCGGGCCGACCACGTCGAAGGCCGGCGCGAGCGGCGCCACCCCGGCGGCGGGCACGGCCCCCGAGCGCGGGCGCAGGCCCACCACGCCGCAGCAGGCCGCGGGCATGCGCACCGAGCCGCCGGTGTCGGTGCCGAGCCCGAACCGGGCGATCCCGGCCGCGAGCGCCGCGGCGGTGCCGCCGCTCGAACCGCCGGGGGTCAGGCGCGGGTGGCGCGGGTTGCGCACGTCTCCCCAGTGCGGGTTCTCGCTGGTCACGCCCCAGGCGAACTCGTGCTGGTTGGCCTTGCCGACCAGCAGCGCGCCGGCCTCGTCCAGCAGTTCGACGCAGCGGGCGTCGGCCAGGGCCGGTTCGGCGCCGTACAGGGCGGAGCCTCGGGTGGTGGGCAGGCCGGCCACGTCGATCATGTCCTTGACCACGTACGTCCAGTTCCGCAGCGGCCCGCCCGGCGTGGGACGGACGTCGCGCCCGAGCCGGTCGAGCACGGGCTCGGGACCGGCCTCGATGAGGATGTCGTGCCCGCTGTGGAGGCGGATTGCCTCGGCGGACTGGGCGATCGCCGCCTCGCGTTCCACGGTGGAAGATCTCCTTAACCTTGCGCGGGCACGGCGACGCCAGGTGGTCGCGGCCCGGGGGGTGATCCGGCACATGCTGGCAGATCGGCCCTGGCCGCGTCGAGAGGCGGGTCAGACGGTCAGCGCGTCCAGGAGCCACTGGAGGCGGGCGGTCTCCCGGTCGGGATGGACCAGCGTGAAGATGCTGCGGCTGATGTTGAGCCATGGCACGTCGACCACCACGACGTCCTCGCCGTGGCCGCGCAGTGCGAGGTCGGGGATGAGGGCCGCGCCCACGCCCGCGCCGATCAGCGACAGAGTGATCTTGAAGTCGTCGGAGTGGCAGACCACGCGCGGGTGCAGGGACCAGTGGGCGAACAGGGCCTCGAAGAGCGTGGCGTCGCTGCTGGCCGGATGGTGCATGATCCACGGCAGGTCGACGAGCTGCTCGGCCCGGTACGGCGACAGGTCCGGCCAGAGCCTGGGCAGGACGAGCTTGTACCGGTCCTCGGCGATCCACCGCCTGTTCAGCACCGACGGCCACGACAGCCCGGTGTTGCCCACCTGGTAGACCACGGCGGCGTCCATCTCGCCGCCGCTGCCCAGGCGGGCGATGAGCTGGGACGACTCGGCGACCGACAGCCGGATCCCGGCCCGGTCCTCCGGTTCCATCTCCCGCAGGACCCCGGCCAGCACGTCGGTGAAGCTGGGGAACAGCCCGAGACGGATCTGCGGCTCGCTGTTGCGGTGCACCGCCTGGACGGTGGCCACCATGCGCTCGATGTCGGCGAGCACCGTCTCGGCCTGCCTGGCCAGCACCTCCGCCGCGCTGGTCGGCAGCACGCTGTGCGCGAAGCGGTCGAACAGCCGCACGCCGGTCTCGCGTTCCAGCGCGGCCATCTGCTGGGAGACGGCCGAAGAGGTGTATCCGAGACGATTCGCCGCGGCCGCGAACGACCCCAGACGCACTACCTCACCCAGTGTGCGCAGATGTTCTGGCTTGAGCATAAGCGTTCCTTGCCCTCAGCGCTGCTAAATGTCGTGTTTATATCGCTTCCTACTTCTTTCTGCCACTTCTACAGTGAGCCGCACCACCCCACCCGAAACCCCTGAGAGATCCATGACATGCGCGTATACCGCAACGCCACCATTCGCACCGGCACCAACGGCGCCCCCGCCGCCCAGGCCATGGCCGTGGACGGCGAGCTGATCGTCGCCGTCGGGAACGAGGCCGACGTGCGTGCGGCGGCGGGCTCGGGAGCCGAGCTGGTGGACCTCGAAGGCGCCGCCGTCCTGCCCGGCCTGTACGACGCCCACATCCACACGGCCCAGTACGCCCAGAGCCTCGGCGCGGTCGACCTGCGCGACGTGCGCTCCCTGGACGAGGCCCTGGCCAAGGTGGCCGAGCACGCGGCGACCCTGCGGCCGGGCGCGTGGCTGTTCGGCGGCCGGTGGAACAGCAACATCTGGAACCCGCCCGTCCAGCCCGACCGCAAGGCCCTCGACTCGGTCTGCCCCGACCTGCCCGTGGCGCTGCCCAACGTCGACGGCCACACCGTCTGGGCCAACTCCGCCGCGCTGCGGATGGCCGGGATCGACGCCTCCACCCCCGACCCGGTCGGCGGCGAGATCGTCCGGGACGAGTACGGGGAGCCCACCGGCATCCTGCGCGAGTCCGCCTCCTATCCGCTGCGCGCCCTCATGGTCTCCGGCGACCTGCGCGACCTGCTGCGCGCCGGCCAGGAGGAGCTGCTGTCGTTCGGGCTGACCAGCGTGCACGACATCGACGGCGAGGACTGCCGGGCCGCCTACCTGGAGCTGCGCGAGTCCGGCGAGCTGAAGATCCGCGTGCACAAGGCGATCCCCACGGTCGCCCTGGACGCCGCCATCGCCGAGGGACGCCGTACCGGCCAGGGCGACGACTGGGTCCGCACCGGCCCGGTCAAGGTGTTCAGCGACGGCGCGCTGGGCTCGCACACCTGCCACATGCACGAGGCGTTCGCCGGTGAGCACGACAACACCGGCATCGCGGTCACCCCGTACGAGGATCTCGTACGGATCTTCAGCAAGGCGGCGGCGGCCGGCATCGCGGTCGCCACGCACGCCATCGGCGACCGCGCCAACCGGCTGGTCATCGACGCCTACGAGGCGATCGGGACCACCGCCGGCCTGCGGCACCGCATCGAGCACGCCCAGCACCTGCGGCCCCAGGACCTGACCAGGATGGCCAGGCTGGGCGTCGTCGCCTCGATGCAGCCGGTTCACTGCACCACCGACATCGCCCTGGTGGACTCGCTGCTCGCCGGCCACGACCTGGCCTCCTACGCCTGGCGAGGCATGCTCAACGCCGGGGTCGCGCTGGCCTTCGGCTCCGACGCGCCGGTGGAGAGCCCCGACCCGTGGGCCGCCCTCTACGCCGCGGTCACCCGTACCAGGCAGGACGGCACGCCCGCCGGCGGCTGGCAGCCGGAACAGCGGCTGAGCATGGCCGAGGCGATCACCGCACACACCCTCGGCGCCGCGTACGCGGCCGGCGAGCAGGACCGCAAGGGCGTGCTCGCGCCCGGCATGCTCGCCGACTTCATCGCCGTGGACACCGACCCGTACCTGGAACCGCCGGAGGCGGTGCTGCGCACCCAGGTCCTCACCACCGTCGTCGGCGGCGAAGTCCGCTGGCAGCGATCCTGAAGGAGCACCCCCTCGTGAACATCCGCACCATCTCCGCCCTCGCCGCCGGCGCGCTGCTGGCCGCCACCACCGCCTGCGGCGCCCAGTCCCTGGACAGCGGCGGCGCCGCCGCCCCCGCGGACGGCGGCACGGCGGCGGTCACGCTCGACCAGGCTCCCACCGAGGAGAAGGCGGCCGACGTGATCAACGCCATCACCCCGGACAAGGACCTGGCCGCCAAGGCGCCCGCCCGCCTGAAGACGCAGGGGCTGAAGGTCGTCACGTCCGTCGGCTACCCGCCCATGGAGGTGTACGCGAGCGACGGCAAGACGGCGATCGGCTTCGACCCGGCGCTGGCCAGGGCCATCGCCAGGAAGCTCGGCGCCAAGGTGACCATCTCCGACGAGGAGTTCAACTCCCAGATCCCCGGCGTGCTCACCGGCCGCTACGACTTCGTCATCTCCTCGATGAGCGACACGCCGGAGCGGCAGAAGCAGGTCACGTTCGTGGACTACGTGCAGGCCGGCGCCGGTCTGCTGGTCAAGAAGGGCAACCCGGCCAAGATCAACGGCCCGGCCGACGTGTGCGGCAAGACGGTCTCCGTCGTCGACAACGGCTCGTCCATGGAGCTGGCCGAGCAGTACGACGCCGACTGCAAGAAGGACGGCAAGCCGGCCGTCAACATCCTGAAGTTCCCCGGCGACCAGGAGGCTCTGATCCAGGTCACCGGCGGCCGGGCCCAGGCCACCATCACCGACTACGTCGTGGCCGCCAGCAAGGCCGCCGACCCCAAGCTGGACGTCGAGGCGATGGCCCTGGAGGGCACCGAGAGCCCGTGGGGCATCGGCATGAAGCCGGACGACAAGGAGCTCGTCGAGTCGGTGAAGGGCGCCCTGGACTCCCTCATCGCCGGCGGCGAGTACGCGAACCTGCTGAAGGCGTGGAACCTGGACAAGCTGGCCGTCCAGTCCGCTGTCGTCAACGGCGGTAAGTGACCATGCGCACGGAACCCTTCACCGGGCCGTCCGGGGAGCACATCCCGGTCGCCAGGACGCGGCACTGGGGACGCCTGGCGGCCGCGGCCGTCGTGACGGCGATCGCCGGCTGGCTGGTCTACCTGGTCGTGGTGAACCCGCGCCTCGACTGGGGCAAGGTCGCCGAGTACCTGTTCAACGACCGCATCCTCGCCGGGATCTGGGTCACCATCGAGATCTCGGTGCTGGCGACCGTGCTGGGGCTGGTGCTCGGCGTCGTCGTGGCGATCATGCGGCTGTCGCACAACCCGGTGCTCAGCGGGCTGGCCACGCTCTACATCTGGTTCTTCCGCGGCACGCCGGTGCTGGTGCAGCTCATCTTCTGGTACAACCTGGCCTTCCTGTTCCCCGAGCTGGTGCTCAAGGTGCCGTTCACCATGATCGGCGTCAAGTGGGACACCAACCTGGTGATGACCGGTTTCACCTCGGCCATGCTGGGGCTCGGGCTGAACCTGGCGGCGTACTTCGCCGAGACCGTACGGGCCGGGATCCAGGCCGTCGACCACGGCCAGAGCGAGGCCGCGTACGCGCTGGGCATGACGCCGGCCAAGCGGATGCGCGTGATCGTGCTGCCGCAGGCGCTGCGCATCATCATCCCGCCCACCGGCAACGAGTTCATCTCCATGCTGAAGACCACGTCCCTGGTCTACGTGGTGGCCGGGCACGACCTGATGACCAACGCCAGCCAGATCTACAAGGCCAACAACCTGATCATGGAGCTGCTCATCGTGGCGAGCCTGTGGTACATGCTCATGACCGCCGTGGCGACCTTCCTCCAGGGCCGGCTGGAACGCCGGTTCGGCTCCGAGGCCGTACGGCTGGTCCGCGGCGGCGGGCTGGCGGCCCGGATCCTGCCCAAGGCGGCGGCGTGAAGCCCGTCGTGCACGCCACGGGCGTGCGCATGGGCTACGGCGACACGCAGGTGCTCAACGGCGTGGACTTCACCGTCGCGCCCGGCGAGGTGAGCTGCGTGATCGGGCCGTCGGGATCGGGCAAGTCGACCTTCCTGCGCTGCGTCAACGGGCTGGAGCAGGTGCTCGGCGGCAGCCTGCGGGTGCTCGACGAGGAGGTCGGTCACAGCCTGCGCGAGGGACGCTACCGGCCGTGGACGCCCAAGGAGTTCGCCGTCTTCCGCCAGCGGATCGGCATGGTGTTCCAGCGGTTCAACCTGTTCGCCCACCAGAGCGCGCTGGAGAACGTGGCCTGCGCCCCCGTCCACGTGCTCGGCGTCCCGGCGGATCGGGCCCGGGTGACCGCCATGGAACACCTGGACCGCGTCGGCCTGGCCGCGCACGCCCACAAGCGGCCCCACCAGCTCTCCGGCGGCCAGCAGCAGCGGGTCGCCATCGCCAGGGCCCTGGCGATGAGCCCGGAGCTGATGCTGTTCGACGAGCCCACGTCCGCGCTGGACCCCGAGCTGGTGGACGAGGTGCTGGAGGTCATGCGCGGCCTGGCCGCCGACGGCATGACGATGGTCGTGGTCACCCACGAGATCGCCTTCGCCAGGGAGGTCGGCGACCGGCTGGCCTTCTTCGCCGACGGGGTCGTGGTGGAGAGCGGCCCGCCGGCCGAACTGCTGGCCAACCCGGGGCACGAGCGGACCAGGGCGTTCCTGTCCAGCGTCCTGAGCTCGGACAACCGCTCCTGACGACGGCCCGGCAGCCCGACCGCGGCTGCCGGGCCTCCGATCAACGTGCGCTGAACCGCAGGAAACCGGCCGTCTGTGTCGTGGCGGCGATCAGGGAGCCGGCGATCAGCGCCAGCCACAGGCCGTTCAGCCCCCACGCCTGCGCCGCCGGGCCCGCCACGGCAGCGAGCACGCCGTTGCCGAGCACGGCCGACCCCAGCGTCCAGGACGACCGCCGGAGCGCCGTCAGACCGGCGGACATCACGATCGCGCAGTGGTCGGCCAGGGCGTGGACCACCGACAACGGCACCAGGCCGACGGCGACGGCGAGCACGGCGGCGTCCGAGGTGAACAGCCCGAGCACCGCCTCCCCCAGGAGGACCAGCACGAGCCCGCCCGCCAGCACGCCGGCGGCGCCGATCGTCAGGGCCGCCCGGTTCAGCCGACGGGCCTCGCCGGGGAGGACGGCCCGGGCGATCTCCGGCGTCGCGGCCTGCGCGATCGCGACGGCGGCCAGTCCGAGCAACCCGTGCAGCGACAGCAGGACGGCGTGGGCCGCCGCCCCCTGGGCCCCCGTCCGCGCGGCGGCGTAGGTCACCCCGCCCAGGACCGCGAACTTGACGACGAGCGTGGCCGACATCGGCAGGCCCACCCTGGCCATCCGCAGGATCTCCCGGGGACGGGGGCGTCCCGGCCACGGCGACCGTCCGCGCAGCTCGGGCAGGCGCAGCAGGAGCGCGTTGGACACGGCGACGGCCACGGCGGTGGACGCCAGCAGCGCGACACCGCTGCCCTGAACCCCCATTCGCGGCACCAGGACGAGATGCAGCACGATGTTCGCAGCCGTGCTCGACAGGCCGGACCTGAGCACCAGCCGGCTGCGTCCCAGCGCGACCAGCATGCCGCCGGCGCCGCTGCCCGCGGCGTACAGCAGCACCTGGGCCGCCATCAGCGGCGGCAACGCGCCGAACTCGGCCGCCACCTCGCCGGGCGCCCCACCGATCCGCGCGATCACCGGGACCCCGAGCATGACGCCCGCGCCGGCCGCGCCGAGTCCGAGGGTGAGCCAGCGCGCGTCCTTCAGGACGGCCAGCGCCTCGCCCGGACGGTCCCGGCAGGCGGCGACGAACGGCGCCATCCCCCGCAGCCCGCCCGACACCGCGGCCGTGACCGGGGTGAGCACCGCGTTGACGAGGGCGAACGCCGCCAGTTGCGCGGTGGCCTGGCGTCCGAGTAGGGCGGTGCCGACGAGCTGGGCGACGACGCCGGCACTCATGGACAGGTAGAGCGGAACGGCGGCGGCGAGAAGCGCACGATGTGGGGAGGGCATGAAAGGCAAGATCCCGGGGGCGCCTGCCCGCCGGGATGCATGATCATTATACCGGTACGCCGCCCGTCCCGTCTGCCCCTTCGCCTCTCAGCCGCCTCCGAGCCGGCCCGGCACAAGGGGCCGTCCGGAACGGGGGTCCAGGGTGATCGTCTGCCCGCCCCACAGTCCACGGTCGTCCCCGGGCCAGTCGTCCAGGCGGACGTGTGCGGGGTCGAGCCAGGTCACCCTGGGCAGGCCGTCGTCGTATTCGGTGGTGAAGCGCTCCACCAGGGGCCATTCGCGGGTCAGCGGGCCGTCCTTCCTGCGGACCACGAGCGTCGGACCGGCCCCGAGCGCCAGCGCCCCCGAGACGATGACCAGGCTCGCCGCCACGGTCCCCAGCAGGACCGGCCGGTCGAGCACCACGTAGTGCCCGAGCCCGCCCACCAGGGCAGCCGCCACCACGACCACCGCCAGGACGAGGAGGCCGGCGGCCACCCGCCCGCGCAGACTCTCGCCGGGGTCGTCCCTGTCCGTCGAGGTCGTCCGTGGCACGGCGGGTTCAGGCAAACCTGACCTCCAGCCTGATCCGCTGGTTGGTCCCGCTCTGCTCGAAGTCGGCGGTGACCTGCGAGCCGAAGGAAGAGCTGCCGGTTAGCTTCACCTGGAGCGGGTAGACCTTGCCGCTGCCGGCCGAGCGGTAGGTCGCGGTGATCCGGTACCGCCCCAGGGGCACGTCCACCACCGCCCAGCCGCTGTCGGTGTAGACCGGCTTGCGGCCGGAGACGACCCTGCCCTTGCTGCCGTCGATCAGCGGGCCGACCGGGGTCATCGTCAGCCGTACGTTCTCCTGGTCGACGTTCTCCGGGAGGTTGTCGAACCAGAGGTTCGTGGCGACCAGGCCGCCGTAGTAGCGGCCGTCGGCGCCCGGCCGCCTGCCGGTGACGCGCCAGGTGAAGTTCCGTACGCCGCCGGCGCTCGCCCGGACGGAGGCGGTCGAGGAGGGCTCAAGGTCGAAGGTGTACTGCCTGCCGTTGAACTGCCGCGTCACCGAGGCGCTGACCACCCAGGACGACGGTTCGTGCGGCAGTCGCGTCCGGTAGAGGCCGTTACGGTCGCTGAGCAGCACGATGTCGCTGTTGTAGTAGCGCCGGTCCTTCACCACGACCTTCGCGCCCTCGACCGGCCGCCCGGCCGAGTTCACCACCCGTCCCTGTACGGCGTAGGCCGCCGCCGCGATGCTCACGTCAGCCGCGTCGGCCGGGCCCGGCGCGCACCCGAGCACCGCGCTCAGGACGAGCGTCGCCCCCGTCCGGCCCAGAACCGACCGTTTCCTCGTCTCCCCCACGCCCATCTTCTCCCCGTCCACCGAATGCGTCCCGTCCTGCCGGCCAGAAACGAGATCACCCTGGCACCGGCCCCTTGGAAACGGCTGGAAAGCACTGGAGACGGCCAGTGGAGTGCCCTCGGCCGGATGGTCCTCGGCTGGGGCGGCGGGCGAGCCTCGGCTACAGTGGAGAGGAGATTGTGCATAAGCACCTATGACTTTGGGGAGGCAGAGCCCGCCGCGGCGGGCTCGTTGTCGTGAGAGGTCTGACGAGCAGCCTGGGGCAGGACGAGTCCGGGGCCGTGTGGCGCGGCGCCCCCCACCCGGTCCTGCTGGTGGACGCCGCCGGTGTCATCGCGCAGGCCAACGACGCGGCGCTGCGGCTGCTGCCCGAGGCGGTCCCCGGAGCGGCGCTGGCCGACAGCGTCCCCGCCTGGCTCTCCCGGGCCCACGACGCCCCCGGATCTCCGGATGCCTCCGCCGATGCCGGCGTGCGCGGCCTGATCGGGGAGTCCACGTTCGAGGCCCGTCCGGTCCGCGACGGCGACGTGACCGCCTGGTGGCTCACCGACGCCACCGACCTCGTACGCGCCACCCAGGCCCTGCACCTCGAACGCGAGCGCACGTCGTTCCTCGACAAGGCCTCCGGCGAGCTGCTGTCCTCGCTCAACCTCGACCGCTGCCTGGAGGTGACCGCCCGGCTGGCCGCCCGCCACCTGGCCGACGCCGCGCTGGTCATCCTGCCGCCGTACCGGCGCAGGCATTCGATCGCCTACTGCGGCCCGGACGGCGCCGTCGTCCGGGAGGACCTGGCCGTCGACCCCGAGGCCGTGCCGGGCCTGGCCGAGGCGTTGCAGGGCTATCCGCCCCTGCCCTCCCGCTGGATCGATCCCGCCGCCGCCCCCGGCTGGCTGGCCCGCGACGGGCTCGGCGAGGTCGGCTCGATGGTCGTGACCGCCCTGCCCGGCCACGGCGTCCCGGCGGGGGCGCTCGTGCTGCTGCGCGGCAGCGGCCAGGCGGGCTTCTCCGACGGCGAGGAGGTCTTCGCGCGGCTGTTCGCGGCCCGCGCCGGGGCCGCGATGTCCGCCGCCCGCCTGTACGCCGAGCAGGCCGACATCACCGAGACCCTCATGCGCGAGCTCCTGCCGCCCCGCGTGGACAGCCTGCACGGCGTCGAGGTCGCCGCCCGCTACCGGCCCTCCGAGCACACCGCCCGCGTCGGCGGCGACTTCTACGACCTCCACCCGCCCGCCGAACCCGGCCAGGAGTCGCTGGTGGTGCTCGGCGACGTGGCCGGCAAGGGCCTTGAGGCCGCCGTGCTCACCGGCAAGATCCGGCACACCCTCCAGGCCCTGCTGCCGCTGGCCGACGACCATCAGCGCGTGCTCGAACTGCTCAACGGCGTCCTGCTCAAGAGCAGCGACCGCTCCCGGTTCGTCACGCTCGTCCTGGCCTCGATCCGGCGTGCCGGCAACCGCGTCCTGGTCCGGGTCACCAGCGCCGGGCACGCGCCGCCCGTCGTCGTACGCGGCGACGGGCGCGTCGACGTGGCCGGCACCAAGGGCACCCTCATCGGCATGCTCGAACGCGTCACCAGCGTCACCGACACCGTGGTCCTCGAACCCGGCGAGACCTGCCTGCTCTACACCGACGGCATCACCGAGGCCGTCGGCGGCCCGCTGGGCGACGAGATGTTCGGCGACGAACGGCTGCTGGAGGAGTTGCGGCAGTGCGGCGGCATGCCGCCCGAGGCGATCACGGAACGTGTGGAGATGTTGTCCTCCCAGTGGGTAGGGGGTGGCGATCACGATGACATGGCCGTGATCGCCATCACGGCGCCGCGCGGAGCACATCTGAGCGCGGTGGGAGGACACGGACGGGGAAGGTTCACCGCATGACGCACGCAGACGGATTCTCCGCCTGGCGCGAAAAACTCTGGAACGCCGCTGTCGCAGGCGACGAATACGCCGCCACCGACGCCGCGCTCGCCGCGCTCGACCAGGACATCCCTCTGGAAACCCTGCTGCTGAAGGTCGTCGCCCCCGTACAGGCCCGGGTGGGCCTTGAGTGGGAGACCAATCGCATCACGGTGGCGCAGGAGCACACCGCCACCGCCGTCAACGAGCGGGTGCTGGCCGCGCTCGCCCACCATCCGGCCGCCCGCGCCGCCGCCGCGAACGGCCCGGTCCTCGGGCGCATCGCCGTCGCCTGCATCGACGGCGAGTGGCACGCCATGCCCGCCCGGATCCTGGCCGAGGTGCTGCGGCTGCGCGGCTGGCGGGTCGACTACCTCGGCGCCCAGGTCCCGACGCCGCACCTCATCACGCACCTGCACCGCACCGCCTGCGACGTGGTGGCGCTGTCCAGCTCCATCCCCACCCGGCTGCCCGGCGCGCACGCCGCCATCACCGCCTGCCAGGCGACCGGCACGCCGGTGATGGCCGGCGGCGCCGCGTTCGGACCGGACGGCCTCTACGCCCGCCTCCTCGGCGCCGACGCCTGGGCCGCGGACGGCGCCGCCGCCGCCGACCGGCTCGCCGCCGGCCCGCTGCCCCGCCCCACCGCCCCCCGCCAGGCCGTGGACGACCTGCCGCACCTGGGCGACCAGGAGTACACCCTGGTCAGCCGGTCGGCCCGGCGCCTGGTCAGGGACGTCATGGGCGGCCTGGAGGAACGCGTCCCCGCGATGGCGGCCTACACGCCGCAGCAGCGCCGGCACACCGCCGAGGACGTCCTGCACATCGTCGACTTCCTGGCCACCGCGCTCTACGTGGACGACCCCGCGCTGTTCGGCCGCTTCCTCACCTGGACGGCGGGCGTCCTGACCGCTCGCGGTGTCCCGGCCGGTGCGCTGCTACCGGCCCTCGACCTGCTGGGCGGCCGGCTGGAGGACTTCCCGCGCGCCTCGGCCCTGATCACCCACGGGCGCGATGCCATACGCGCCGCGTCCTCCCCCACCGACGACCCCCCTCTCCCCGGCCACGGAAAGATCGCATGACCGCCTTCGCCCCCGATCCGCTGACCCTCGCCCAGGACACGCCCCACCCGGGGGTGCTGCGCGTCCACGTCAACGGCGACCTGGACTACAACACCGCGCGCGAGCTGCTGGCCACCGCCGTCGCCGCGCTCGCCGACGGCGCCCTGACCGACCTGCACCTCGACTTCGACGGCCTGCACTTCTGCGACTCCAGCGGGCTGTCGGCGCTGCTGATGATCCACCAGCACGCCGTGTCGGCCGGCACCCGGCTGCATCTGGAGCAGCGCCCGCGGGTGCTGGAGCGGCTGCTGGACGTCAGCGGCACGTACGAGCACCTCACCGGCGCCCCGGCCGCCGTCACCCAGCATTCCTTCACCCAGGACTGACCCTCGCCGGGCGACCGTCCCGCCTCTGGAACCCGTCCGGAGCCCGCCTTCGGCCGGGTTCAGCCCGCCGTGACCCAGCCGGCTGCCGGGAGGCCCCTCTCGCGGCCCGACGCGCGACGGAAGACCGCGGCTCCGGCCGTCGCGGCGAGCACGGTGTCGCCCATGGCGATGTGCTCGGCCATCCCCGTACGGCGCATCATGTTGGCGCAGTTCGACGGGGGCCTGGCCACCGCCAGGTCGCCGCCGGTCTCATGGGCGTGCTTCCACAGCGCGATGACGACGGCCAGCCCAGTGGAGTCGAAGAACTCGACGCCTTCGAGGTCGAGCACGATCATCCGTATCGGGGCCCGGCCGCCCCCGTCGCCGTCTCTGTCGCCGTCTCTGTCACCGTCGCCGTCACCGTCGCCGTCGCCGTCGCCGTCGCCGGCCACGATGCCGAGTGCCCATTTCCGGAACTCGGGTTTCTGCGTGAAGTCGAGGTCTCCGCTCAACTCCATGACCAGGCAACCGTCCGCCTGTCTCGTCTCCGCCCGCAACCGGGGCCCCTGCCAGCTCGTCTCAAGCTCTTCGCCGTCGATGCCGTCCACCTCCAGGTGCCTGCTCTTCTACCCGTCTGCTTCGGGCCCACGCCGCCATTGGTGAGAAGCGTACGCATCCCGGGTGGTGGACGCCGCCCATCGGGGGATACGAGATGAGATGTCCGGGATCAAGCCGTGGGACAGGTAGGTTGGCCGACCATGGACGACCTCCGACGCCCGTTCCGCGCCCGCCCGCCGATGTCCCGCACCGGCCGCGGCCGTACGCTCGCCGGTCTCCTGCTGGTGGGCGCGGCGGTCGCCGGGACGGCGGGATGCGGCAGCGCGGACGCCACCGGCACGGCCGCGCCCGCCCCCGAGCCCGCCCCCGCATCGGCGACCGCGACGGCGAGCGCCGGGGCCTCCTCCGGTCAGGCGCTGCCGGCCCCCGCCGCGCCGCTCCCCACCGACCCCGCCCGTCTGGCGACCGCGCTCCGCGAGACGGCCACCGCCCTGAACGCGGCCATCGACCGCTGGCGGCCCGCGAACGGAACCCCGCCGCGGGACGTCGAGCTCCTGGCCCTCTACCAGCAGCGCCTCTACCGCCACGCCGCCCGCCACCGCGACCTGGCCGACCGCGCCTTCGCCCGCCTGCCCGCCGCGCTCGCCGCCCAGGCCAGGGACAACGTCACCGCCCTGCGCGAGCTGCTCGCCCTGACCCGGCCCATCAAGCCGTCCGCCGTGTTCAAGGTCCAGCGGGCCCGCCCCGCCGACGAGCTGCTCGGCCACTTCAAGCGGGCCGAGCGCCGTTTCGGGGTGGAATGGGAGGTGCTGGCGTCGGTGATGCTCGTCGAGAGCAAGTTCGGCCGGGTTCGCGCCGACAGCCACGCCGGAGCCCAGGGGCCCATGCAGTTCATGCCGGCGACCTGGCGGGCGTACGGGATGGGCGGCGACGTGCAGAACCCCCGGGACGCCGTCATGGCCGCGGCCAACTACCTGCACGCCAGCGGCGCCCCCGGCGACAACCGGCGCGCGTTGTACGCCTACAACCGGTCGCGGGCGTACGTGGACGCCGTGCTCCTGCACGCCCGGCAGATGCGGCGCGACCCGCGCGCGTACTACGCGTACTACAACTGGCAGGTCTTCGTGCTCACCACAGCCGGGGAACGCCGCCTGACCGGCCCGAAGTGACGGGCGTTGCGGTCACTGCGACGTCCGGGCGGTCCTCGCCGCGTCGGCCATCTCCGTCAGGACGTCGTCGAGCGGCGTGGCGTCGACGCCGAGGAGCTCCAGGGTCGGGGACGCGTCGAGGAGGTTCGGCCGGTCGTAGAGGTACAACATCTCGGGGAACTCGGCCATGACGGAGTCGGTGCGCCCGATCTCCTCAAGCTCGCCCAGGGACATGTGCGCCAGCTTCGGAGCGGGCGCCTGGGCGGTCGCGGCAAGTCGCTCGGCCAGCCCGCGCACCGCAAGCCCGGACGTCGAAGGCACGTGCCAGGCCCGCCCCCAGGACGCCTCGTGCCGCGCGGCGGCGACGAGCGTGCGGGCGGTGTCGCCGGTGTAGGACCAGGAGTGCGGCGCGTCCAGGTCACCGGGGTAGGAAACCGGCGCGCCGGCCAGCACCTGCGCCCCCACCATGATCGTGAACGGCGAGTACGCGCCGGCGCCGAGGAAGTCGCTCGCCCGGACCTCGGTCACCCGGACCCGGCCCGCCTGGTGGGCGGCGAGGGCGTCGTGCCACATCTGAGCGCGAACCCGGCCCTTGCGGCTGGTCGGCGCCATCGGCGACCCGTCGGTGACGGGACCCTCGACCGGCCCGTATCCGTAGGTGTTGCCGAGCATGACGTAGTCGGCCCCGCTGTGTTCGGCCGCGGCCAGCAACGCGGCGGCCAGCGGCGGCCACTCGGCCGGCCAGCGATCGTAGGGCGGCATCGCGCAGTTGAACAGGACGGCGGCTCCCTCGGTCAGCTCCGTCAGCCGGCCGACGTCGCCGGCGTCGGCGGACACGCGTTCGATCAGGGGGTGGGCCGGGCCGCCGCCGCTGCGGGTGACCAGGCGGACCTGCTGCCCGGCCTCGGCCAGCAGCCAGGCGGCGGCCGATCCGGTGGCGCCGGCGCCGACGATGACATGCAAGGACACGATCTTCTCCAAGTACGGGGATGGTGACATCGGTTGTCCACCCTGCCCCGCAGGCGATCGGTACGATAGTGGCCCAAATGCCAAGTATCCGGAGGTTCGGGCCATGCATCGGGTGGCCGTCATCGCCGTCCCGCCGGCCACGACGTTCGACCTGTCCATTCCGGAACTCGTCCTCGGCGAGCTGACCGTGGACGGGCGGCCCGGCTACGACGTCCGGATCTGCACCGCCGAGCCCGGCGCCCTGGCCACCGGTGGCAGCCTCCACGTCACCGTCGCGCACGGGCTGGAGATCGCCGACGAGGCCGACACCGTCATCGTCACCGGAACGGGCGCCCGTGACGACATCGACCCGCGCGTCCTGCGAGCCCTGCGCCGGGCGGCGGAGGAGGGCAGGCGCGTCGCGTCGATCTGCACCGGGGCCTTCGTCCTGGCGCGGGCGGGGTTGCTGGAGGGGCGCAGCGCCACCACCTACTGGGCCAGGTCGGAGGAGTTCCGCCGGCGCTTCCCGTCCGTCGATCTGCGTCCTGACGTGCTCTACGTCGAAGACGGGAACATCTGGACGTCCGCCGGCCTGTCCGCCGGCATCGACCTGTGCCTGCACCTGGTACGGGCCGACTACGGCGCCGCCGCGGCCAACGCCGTGGCCCGGCTGGTCGTCGCCGCCCCGGTGCGCCCCGGCGGGCAGGCCCAGTTCATCGCGTCCCCGCTGCCGCCCGAGACCGGCACCTCGCTCGCCGCCACCAGGGCGTGGGCGCTGGAACGGCTGCACGAGCCGCTCACCCGCGCCGACCTCGCCGCCCACGCCCGCACCAGCGTTCGCACCCTGAGCCGCCGCTTCCACGCCGAGACCGGTCACAGCCCGCTGCAATGGCTCCTCCACCAGCGCGTGGAGCAGGCCAGGGAACTCCTGGAGAGCACGGACCTGCCCATGAGCCAGGTGGCCCAGCTCAGCGGGCTGGTCACCACGGACTCCCTGCGCCAGCACATCGCGCACCGGACCGGCCTCACGCCCACCGCCTACCGGGCGGCCTTCACCCGTGCGAGCGCGGCTCGCTGATCGCCGGACGGCTCAGTGACGCGGGCCGTACACCGGCAGGGGACGGGCGTTCCTGCCCTGGACGCGGCGCTCCACCGCGCCGACGGCCTTCATCAGCGGCAGCCGGACCAGGGCGTCACGGACGCAGCGCCCGCCCTCGGTTCTGGGCACCATAAGCCGCACGTTGGGCCCGATCTGCTGCTTCTTCTCGACCAGCGGGCGATGGACGGCGTCGTACCGGGCGAAGGCGACCCGGTGATCCCCGCCGGCCGCGGCCAGCTCCCCCGCCAGCCGGTACGCCCCCACCAGCGCCAGCTCCGCGCCCGCCCCCGAAGCCGGGGACGCGCACCAGGCGGCGTCGCCGACGAGCACGACCCGCCCTTGGGACCATGAGTCCATGTGCACCTGGCCCAGCGCGTCGAAGTAGAAGTCGGGGTCGGCCAGGGCCGAGTCGAGCAGCTCCCTGGTACGCCAGGACGTCTCGTCCCCGAACGTCCGGCTCACCAGCCGTTTGTGCTCGGCGACGTCCCGGTGGTCGTAGTCCAGCGGCGCGGACCGGAAGATGAAGTACGCCTTGGCCTGGGCGTGGTTGCCCGACCGGTAGATCCCGGCCATGCGGCCCGGCGGGTTGAACATCGTGACCCAGCGGTCCTCCCCGAGCGCCGCGTCGGCGTCGGCGAAGGCGAAGTAGTGGTCCTTGTACCGGACGAACTCCTCCTCCGGCCCGAACACCAGCCGCCGTACGTGGGAGTGCATGCCGTCGGCGCCGACGACCAGGTCGAAGGCGCGGGCGGGCGCGTGCTCGAAGGTGACCCGCACGCCGTCGTCGTCCTGCTCAAGGCCGCGGATCGTGTCGCCGAACAGGATCTCCACGTCGGTCGCCTCGTCCAGCAGCGCCACCAGGTCGCCGCGCATGATCTCCACCGAGCCGGGGTCGCGGAACTCGACGCGAGCCACGGGCCGGTCGCCGGCGTCCACGAACTTCATGCCGTGCACGTCGGCGGCCAGCTCGCGCACCCGCGGCATGATGCCCATCCGCGCGGCCACCTCGACGGCGTCGCCCCGCACGTCCACGCCGTTGCCGCCGGTGCGCAGGCGGGGAGCGCGCTCGACGATCGTGGGCCGGAAGCCGTGCCGGGTCAGCCAGTGGGCCAGGGCGAGCCCGGCGATGCTCGCGCCGGAGATCAGGACGCGCTCGTTCATGGGGACTCCATCGCGCTAGAGTTAACTGAAATAAGCGTTCCAGTTAACTATGTGGAATGGACATTCCAGTTGTCAACACCCGCCGAGCCCAGACGCCGCGCCGACGCCGTGCGCAACCGCCGACTCGCCCTCGACGCGGCCATGACGCTGCTGGCCGAGCCCGGCGCGCCCCTCACGGTCGAGGCCATCGCCAAGCAGGCGGGGGTGGGGGCCGCGACCGTCGTACGCGCCTTCGGCGGCAAGGACGCCCTGCTGGACGCCGCGGTCTCCCGTCTGCTCGAACCGGTCGTCCGGCGCGCCCGCGACCTGCTCGCCGAGACCACGCCCTACCAGGCCCTGCGCACCTTCCTCCGCGAGCTGGTCGCCTTCCAGACCGCCCACCACGCCGTCAACGACCAACTGGACGGCCTCGATCTGCCGGCCACCACCGCCCTGCGGGCCGGCCTGGTCGCCGCTGTGGAGGAGATGATCGAGGGGGCGCGGCGCGAGGGCGCGATCCGCACCGACCTCGACCCCGCCGTCGTCACGACGCTCATCGGCCGGACCGCCCTGGCCGTCGCGCGCACCCAGCCACCCTCGCAGGCCCTCGCCGACGCCTACCTCACCGTCCTGCTGGACGGCCTGCGCTCCGCCCGGTGACCCCGTCGGCTCGCTCTACACGCGCAGGACCCGCGGCTCACCCGACGGGCGTCCCCCCGCCGCCAGCACCTCCGCCAACAGGCCCGGAAGCCCCACTGGCCGCAGGGACTCCGTGGCCTCGGCCGCGGCCAGCTCGGCCGACGACCACCATCGATGCCCCACGATCCCCTCCTCCTCCCCCGGCTCCAGGTGGGCGCGGGTGACGGCCTGCGTGCCCCGCGTCCGCGCGAGGAAGTACCGCTCCTGCACGTGCACGGGCTCGCCGTCCCAGCGGACGACCCCGTCGAGGATCCACAGGCACGGCCCCCACTCGACCTCCGTCAGCCCGGTCTCCTCCAGCAGTTCCCTGCGAGCGGCCTGAAGGAAGTCCTCGCCCGCCTTCAGCCCTCCGCCCGGGGGCACCCAGAACAACTCCCGGACCGGGGACCCGGGAACGACGATGACGCCGTCGTACCTGTGCTGGATCATCAGAACGCGATCGTGCCGGTCCAGCAGGACAGCCCGGGCACCTCGTCGGCTTTGCGTCGGCGAATTTGTCGTGGCCATACGCCATGATCGGCGATCACCCACCCCGTACGCCCCCAAGGAGTGTCATGGTCGCCGACGACAGAACCGGATGGTCCGGCATGGACCGGGACAGCTGGACGAACCTCAGCGTGGTCCGCTCCCGGCTCGACGCGGGCGCCGACCCCAACTCCGGCGTGTACTTCCACGAACGGCCGCTGCACGCCGCCGCCGAACGGGGCTCGCCCGAGGTGGTCACCGAACTGTCCCGGCGCGTCGACGACGTCGATGCCGAGCAGGAGGGCCGTACCGCCCTCTGGGAAGCCGTCTTCAACAACCGTCCCGACAACGCCCGCAGCCTCGTCGCCGCCGGAGCGGACCCGTGGCGGCCGATGATGAACGGCTGGTCCCCCGGACGGCTCAGCCTGGCCACCCCGACCCCTGACCTGTTCCCCCTCCCCGCCGGCGAGACCGGCCTGTCGGACACCGAGGCCGCGGCCGTGGCCGACGCCAGGCACCTGATCGACGTGCTGGGCGAGCCGGAGGACGACGGCTTCAGCCTCGCCTGCGTGGCGGGCGTCGGCGCCGCCGAGGCGGCCCGGCGGCTGGAGGCCGTACCGGCTGACGACGCCGACGTCGAAGAAGTGATGGAAGACCCGTTCGCGGACTTCGACAACAGCCTGGCCATCATCGGCGTCACGGACGTGCCCGGCGGATGCGTCGTCTTCCAGCCCGAGGGGTACAACGCGTCCACCCCGGGCGTCATGAAGCGCCTGTCGGCCGGCTCCGTCTGCTACGGCATGTTCGCCAACCCCAAGAGCGGCAACCAGGGAGCCGTCTGCCGCGACGGCGTCATGGAGGATTGGGACACCCACCCCGGCGGGGGCTCCGTCTCCGACGACGAGCCCCCCGAGGAGATCCTCGCCACCTACCTCTACCACCACCGGGCGGTGGCGTACTGCTTCGCCGGCGCGGGCCTGCGACCGGCCGACGCCCGATCGCTCACCTTTCGACCTGACATGTGGCTCAGGCTTCCCGAGCGGGACTGGTGGAGCTGATCAGGGCCGATCGCCCCGCGCAAGGGCGCGCCCTTCTTCGCGCATCGGAAAAAAGAGACAAGATCCACAAAACGCACCAATGAAGATCAACGAGCGCTACCGTGGAAATGATCACTGCGGCGGCGTGTGCCGCCCCACGAGGAAGGACCATGCATGCGACAGAAGGCCGCACGGTTCGGTGTGACACTGGCCATGGCCGGAGCCCTCGCCGCCGGCACCCTCGCCACCGCGGCTCCGGCCGGCGCCACGGCTACGGGCTGGGCCCCCTACCAGGCGTACCGCACCCTTCAGAACTGCGTCTCGGCCGGGACCACCCTGCTCGTCACCAAGGGGTACAAGGAGTACGAGTGCCGCTGGGACAGCCCGTTCTACATGCTCTGGCTGAGGAAGTAGCTCACCGGCGCGGCCAGGTGTCCCGCCGCTGAGCCGCTCGCCCGGCGGCGTCACCACCGCGATCCACGAGGCCACGGACGACGTCGCACGTGTCGTGCGACGCCGTCCGCCTCCCTCACCCGTCCGCCTCCCTCACCCGTACGGACCTCATCGCGCGACCGCGATCCCCTGGACGCCCCTCACACCCGATGGCCCGATGCACCCGCCCCCTACAATCGGCGGTCGGGCACGGATCCGAGAAGGGCAGGGGCGGAGGGTGGAGCCGACCGGCGCGTTGGCGGAGGCCGACTGGCAGGTGCATCGTCCCGCCGTCTTCGGGGCGGCCTACCGGATCCTCGGCAGTGTGGCCGAGGCCGAGGACGTGACGCAGGATGTCTGGTTGCGCGCCGCCGCCGCCGACCTGTCCGAAGTGCGTGATCTGCGGGCCTGGCTGGTGACCCTGGCCGCGCGGGCGTCCTACACCGTGCTCAGGTCGGCGCGGGTCAGGCGGGAGTCCTACGTCGGGCCCTGGCTGCCCGAACCGCTGCTGACCGGGCCCGACGCCGCCGCCCAGGTGCTCATGGACGAGTCGGTGAGCACCGCGATGCTGGTGGTCATGGAGACGCTCAGCCCGGCCGAGCGCGTCGCGCTGGTGCTGCACGACGTCTTCGGCTTCCCGTTCGGCCGGATCGCCGAGGTGCTCGGTGGCACCCCCGCCGCCGGCCGCAAGCTCGCCTCCCGCGCGCGGGCGCGGGTCGCCGCGGTCAAGGAGCTGCCCCAGGCGTCCAGGGCCGAGACCGAACGCCTGCTCAAGGCGTTCAGGGCGGCCGCCGACGCGGGGAACCTGGCTGGGCTCGTCGAACTGCTGCACCCCGAGGCCGTCTACATCGCCGACGGCGGCGGCAAGGTGACCGCCGCGCGCCGACCGGTCCAGGGCGCCGCGGCGATCGCGCTGCTGGCGGTCAGGCAGATCGAGATCAGGCGTCCGGACGCGTTCCAGGTCGTCGAGGTGAACGGGCAGCCGGCCCTGGCGACGTACCGCGGCGGCGAGCTGGTCTGGCTCGACACCGTGGAGATCACCGACGGGCGCATCACGACCTGGCGGAGACTGGCCAATCCCGAGAAGTTCGCCCACATCGGTCACATCTGAGCCCGCTGTCCGGTCTCCCTGCCGACCCCTGATCCCCAGGGGAGGTTGAGAGGACTGGACAATGGCCCACGTTGTGATCATCGGAGGCGGTTTCGCGGGCGTCTGGAGCGCGGCGGGCGCGGCGCTGGCACGCCGCCGGGCGGGCGGAACCGCGGATCTGCGCATCACGCTCATCGCGCCGAACGAGCACCTGGTGCTGCGGCCACGCCTGTACGAGCCGGAGCCGGACCTGGCCAAGGTGGAGCTGCGCAGGATTCTCGGCCCGATCGGCGTCGACCATCTGCGCGCCTCCGTGACCGAGATCGACACCGGCCGCCGCACAGTGGTGGCCGACGGCATGAAGATCGGCTATGACCGCCTGGTGCTGGCGGCCGGCAGCCGGCTCATCCGGCCCCACGACCTACCCGGCGCCGAACGGCTCTTCGACATCGACACCCTCGACGGGGCCCGGCGGCTCACCGACCATCTGCGCCACCGGGAGGACTACACGGCCGTGGTCGTCGGTGCCGGGTTCGCCGGTCTGGAGGCCGCGACCGCGCTGGCCACCCGTGGGCGGGTGCTGCTGGTGGACCGGTCGCAGGTGGTCGGGCACCAGCTCGGCCCGGGCCCGCGTACGGAGATCGAAGCCGCACTGGACGAGCTGGGCGTCGAACGCCGTCTCGGGACGACGGTGACCGAGGTCGGCGACGGGTACGCCGCCCTGTCCGACGGCACCGAGGTCGAGGCGGACGCGGTGGTCTGGTCGGTGGGGATGCGGGCCAGCGACCTCACCCGGCAGATCCACGACGAGCTCGACCACCTCGGCCGGATACCGGTGGATCGGTGGCTGCGCGCCCTTCCCGAGGTGTTCGTCGCCGGGGACACCGCGGCGGCGGCGTTCGACGCCGAGCACACGGTCATGCAGGCGTGCCAGCACGCCACGCCGCTCGGCAAGGTCGCCGGGTACAACGCGGCGGCCGACCTGCTCGGCGTGCCGCCGCGCGACTTCACCCCCGGCCCGTACGTCACCTGCCTGGACCTGGGCGCCGCCGGCGGGGTCTTCACCCGGGGCTGGGACCGGCGGGTGATGGCCTCGGGCGACGACGGCAAGGAGATCAAGGTACGGATCAACCAGGCCATCCACCCGCCGGTCGACGACGCGGAGAAGATCCTCGCCGCGGCCGACCGCGTCCACATCGAACTCCCCTTCTTCCCGCGCGACGAGGGAGCGACCACTCCCGCCCTCTGACTCCGGGACGCGGCGACCCACCGGCCGCCGCGTCCCGGTTGTCGTATCGCGTGCACCCCGGGAATCGACAACCGGTCGAGGCGTCAGCCATGTGGCCTGCGCGGATGCAAATTCGGCACTCGCCATCCGACTGGCGCTCATACAGAAACTGATATTGGCCTATTTCCGATATCGATATTAGACATCACTTGATCACACCTGCTTTGCTGCTGTTCTCTGATCGACGACCAGCAAGGATTCGACATGCGACATCTCCACGCCCGCCGATTCTCTGCCGCTCTGCCCGCGACCGCCCTGGCGATCGCCCTCGTGTCCGGTGGCACCCTCGGCGGCGGAACCGCGTCCGCCGCCGCCACCGTGGTGATGGCCCCCGCGGCGGTTCTGGGAGAGGGCCAGGTTAGGAAGGACCTGCGCGCGCTGGAGGCGTCCTTCAAGGGCCGTATCGGGGCGTACGCCATCGACACGGCCACCGGCAAGACCGTGGCGTACCGGGCGAGCGAGCGTTTCCCCCTCTTGTCCACGTTCAAGGCGCCTCTGTGCGCGGCCGTGCTGGACAAGGCGCGCACCGCCGAGCCCGGCCTGATGAGCAAGGTCGTCAAATGGACGGCCGCCGACATGAAGCCCAACTCTCCGGTCACCGAGAAGCACATCAAGGACGGCCTGACCGTCGCCCAGTTGTGCGAGGCGGCCGTCACCCGGAGCGACGGCACCGCGTCCAACCTGCTGCTCAAGCAGATCGACGGGCCCGCCGGACTGACGAGGTACTTCCGCACGCTGAAGGACCCGATCTCCCGCATGGACCGCTGGCACCCCGAGCTCAACGACTGGACCCCCAAGGACAAGCGCGACACCACCACGCCCGCGGCCATCGGCCGCGACCTGCACCTGCTCACGGTGGGGAACGCGCTGCACGCCGAGGACCGCGAGCGGCTCGTCGCCTGGCTGCTCGCGAACAAGGTCGGCGATGAGCGCATCCGCGCCGGCCTGCCCAAGACCTGGACGATCGGCGACAGGACCGGCACCAACTCCGACGGCTTCGGCGGCGGGAACGACATCGCGGTCATCTGGCCCGAGAAGGGCGCCGCCCCCATCATCATGGCCGTCTACACCAACCGCACCCCGGGCCTGCCCACCGACAACGGGACCATCGCGAAGACCGCCACCATCCTGGCCCGCGGCCTCGGCAAACTCTGACCTCACGCCCGGAACCGCCTCCCGGGCGCGCGCCATAGATCCGTCAGCCCTCCTGCGTCTTAGGGTGCGAGACACGAGGAGAGCCCTTGCACCCTGACCATCAGCGCGACTTCACCGAGTTCGTCGCCGGCCGATCCGACAGCTTGATCAGGCTCGCCTACGTCTTGACCGGCGACCAGCACGCCGCCGAGGACTTGCTGCAGACGGCCCTGGCCAAGACAACCGCCCACTGGCGGCGTATCCGCGACAACCCGGAGGCGTACGTCCGCCGGGTCATGTACCACGAACAGGTCGGGCGGTGGCGCAGCCCGCGCTGGGGCCGCGAACGCGTGCTCGAAGCGCCTCCCGATCACGGCGAGGCCGACCGCACCTCCGAGGTGGAGACCCGGATCACGCTGGCCAAGGCGTTACGGGTCCTGCCCGCGCGCAAACGAGCGGTGCTGGTACTGCGCTACTACGAAGACCTCCCGGAGTCCGAGGTCGCCAAGATCATGGGCTGCCCGGTGGGCACCGTACGCAGCCAGACCCATCAAGCCGTCGCCCGCCTGCGCGAACACCCCCGAGCAGTTGCGGCTGGCACGCGAATGCATGCCCAAGGGCGGACCCGTGCACAACATGGACGGGAACCTGCGGATCCCCGAGCACGGGGTGACCGACGACTTCCGGGTGCTGGTGGAGTACCGGGACAAGGGCGGCGTCACTGCCCTGGTGGGCAGTGACGCCGGTTTCGTGCTCTGCACGCCGACCGAACAGAAGGACATGGCCGAGCGCGCCGTCTTCACCTACTGGGGGTTCAGGCCGCCCGGGAACCTGGCCGGGTTCTCCGGTGATCTGCAGGTGGACGCGTACACCAACCACACGTATCCGTACACCGTCGGCAAGCAGCGGGTCCAGTACGACGACGTGTACCGGGTCGTCACCGGGCGGGTCAGCGACGCCGTGCGGCGGGTCGAGGTCGACTGGGCGGACGGGCGGCGCACGTCCGCGCGGATCGCCGACGGGTTCTTCATCGTACGGATCATCGGCAAGCTGGTGCGCGACCCTGAGGACCCCAAGAGAAAGGAGGCCACGATCCTGGACTCGCCGCCCGTCACGGTGACGGCGTACGGGACCGACGGGAAGATCCTTCGGCAGCAGAAGAACGTCGCGTTCGGGCCGCTGGGGCGCGGCAGCGACTGACGGCAGCCGCTGGAGCCGCCCGGCGCGGACGCGGCGACGGCTGCCGGCCGCCGATCGACTTGTGTTCGCCTATGGACGAACTTCTAGCGTCGATGCCATGACGCAAGACGAACTCAGCGGCCGGCAGACGTGGACACGCGCGATGCGCCCCCCTCCGGGCGGCGGATCCGGCCGGTCGGGCATGAGCAGGCTGACAGGTCCGGAGCTGCGCGCCGCGAGCGTGCTGGCGTCCGGCGGGTTGATGGCGGTGCTGGACGCCACGATCGTCGCGGTGGCGCTGCCGCAACTGATGGCGACGTTCGACACGTCGCTGACCGCCGCCCAGTGGATCATCACCGCGTACACGCTCGCGATGGTCGCGACGATGCCGCTCGCCGCCGGTCTTGCCGGACGGTGGGGAGCCCGCCGCGTGTACGTGGGGGCGCTGGCCGGTTTCGCGGCCGCCTCCGCCGTCGCCGGCCTGGCCGGCGACCTGGGCTGGCTGATCGCCGCACGAGCGGCGCAGGGCCTCGGCGCCGGCCTGATGGCGCCCTTGGGAATGGCGATCGGGTTCGGCGCCGTGGCGGCCGAACGCCGTGGCCGGATGATGACGGTCACCGGCCTGCCGATGCTGATCGGGCCGATCCTGGGCCCGGCACTGGGCGCGCTGCTCCTGGGCGCCGGGTCGTGGCGGGCGTTGTTCTTCGTCACGGTGCCGCTGGCGCTGCTGGGCGTCGCGGGCACGATGGCCTGGCTGCCGGCCGACGCCGCACACCGGCGTCCTGGCCGGCCTGACCTGGCCGGAGCGATGCTGCTGGTTCCGGGCATCGTCCTGGTGGCGTACGGCATCAGCGCCCAGGACGGCCCGGCCTGGACGCGGATCGCCACGGCCGTCCTCGGTGCGGTGCTGGTCGCGGTGTTCTCGGCCCGGGCGCTGGCCCATCCCGAACCGCTGTTGCGGATCGCCCTCCTGCGGAACCCGACGTTCGGCCGGGGCGCCGCGGTTCTCGCCCTGTACGCGGCCCCCTACTTCGGCTCGGCCCTGTTGGGGCCCGCCTACGTGCAGATCCTGCGTTCGGACGGCGCCTCGGTGACGGCCGCGTTGATGGTCCCCGGTGCGGTCGGCATGGGCGTCAGCCTGCAGATCGCCGCCCGGCTCCTGGAACGGCTCGGTCCCCGGCTGGTCGTCGGCGCCGGGCTCGGCGTCGCGATCGCTTCCGGCCTCCTCCAGGTGATCGTTCTCCGGCCGGACACGTCCTACCTGGTGCTCGGCGTGCTCGGATTCCTCCAGGGAGCGGGCACCGGCGCGATCATGATGCCGACGATGTCCAGCTCCAGCCGCGACCTCAACGGCTCCGACCTGGCCTCCGGCTCCGCGCTGTTGTCGCTGGTGAACACGGTCGCCAACGGCATGGGCACCGTGGCGGTCAGCGCGCTGTTCGCGGTGCTGACCGCCGCGATGACCGGCGGTGGGTCGCTCGCTGCCCTGTCCGGCCTGGGAACGGCGGACAGAGCGACTCAGGTGGTCACCATCGTGGATGCGCTCCGGTTCACTCAGGTGGCGGCCCTCGTCGTCATGTCGCTCGCCTTGGTCGTACGGTTGCGCTCCCCGAGACGAACCCCATGACCCGTCCCCGGGCAGTCGGTGGGCCGAGCCGCCGATCCGTGTTGGGACTTCTCACTCGTTGAGTGAGGCCAGGGCCCGGCGGGTGACGTCGGCCGGGGCCGCGGCGATGACGTCATCGAGCGCGTCCATGGAGGTCTGAAGGTCGCTGACGGCCTGAGCGATGCGGTCGCGCTCCCGGTGGAGGTCGGCGACCAGGTCCGAGCAGGTGGGGACGAGGCGGTCGCCGGTGTCCCGCAGGCACGGCAGGACCGTGGTGATGGTCGAGGTGTTCAGCCCGGCGGCCAGCAGGCTGCGGATGCGGCGGACGACGGCGACGTCCTCTTCGACGTATTCCCGGTAGCCGCTGGCGCGCCGCTGCGGGTGGAGCAGCCCCTGCTCTCCGTAGTAACGCAGCAGGTGGACGGCCACGCCGGTCCGCCGGGACAGCTCACCGATGCGCACGACGCCCCCTGACGACGAGCCGGGCATGACCCCGCCTCGACTTGACTCTCATACCGATATGAGACTTTAGCGTCTGCCGCATGAAGCTGAACAAGGGGTTCGCGACGCTCGCGGCATTGTGCTCAAGCGTCTTCGTCGTGGGCACGTCGGAGTACCTGATCGCCGGGTTGCTGCCCCAGGTCGGAGCCGACCTCGACGTCTCCGTGGGAACCGCCGGACAGGCGGTGACCGCATATGCGCTCGGAGTGGTGGCCGGAGGACCGCTCATGGCCCTGCTGACCTCGCGCCTGCCGCGCAAGGGGCTCGCCATCGGACTGATGCTGCTGTTCGCGGCAGGCAGCGCGATCAGCGCGGTGGCGCCGTCGTTCGGCCTGCTGCTGGTGGGACGCGTGGTGTCCTCGCTCAGCCACGCCGCCTTCCTGGCTCTGGCACTGGTGACGGCGACCCGGGTGGTCCCGGCCGAGCGGACGGGCTCGGCCATCGCCACCGTGGCCTCCGGCTTCACCGTGGCCACGCTCCTCGGAGTGCCCCTGGGGGCACTGCTCGGGCAGGGCGCCGGATGGCGGGCTCCCTTCGCCGTGCTGACCGTTCTGTCCCTGGTGGGCACCCTGCTTCTGGCCGCCGTCCTGCCCCGGCAGGAGGCGCCGTCCACGCGACTGCGTGACGAGATCCGCGTGGTGACGCGCCGGCCGGTCATACTCGCCATCGCCACCACCGCGGTGGGCTTCTCCGGGGTCGCCACGGTGTTCACCTACATCGCCCCGCTGCTGATCCGCGTCTCCGGCTTCTCCCCCGCGGCGGTCTCCGGTCTGCTGCTCGCCTACGGCGCCGGTAGTTTCATCGGCAACCTCACCGCCGGAAGACTGACCGACAGGTCGATGAGCGCCACCGTACGCGGGGTCTTCGGCGGGCTGGCGGGAACGCTCCTGCTCGTCCCGTTCGCCGTGGTGTGGCAGCCCACCGCCGTGGCCGCGGTCCTGGTACTCGGCCTGCTCGCCACCGCGACCATCGCCCCGCTGCAGGGACTGATCCTGCACCACGCGGGCGCCGCCCCGAACCTGGCGGTCTCCGCCAACGTCGGCGCCTTCAACCTCGGGGCCGCAGCCGGCTCGGTCATCGGCGGCGCGATCGTCGCCGCCGGCGCTCTGCGGTGGACCGGCCTGGCGGGGGCGGTGCTGAGCCTGATCGGACTGGCCCTCACCTGTCTCGTCCTTCCCCGGACGCGGACGCCGGCGAAGGACTCCGAACAGGAAGTCCCGATGGCCGCCTGATCCCCCGTCACCCGCATCGCGTTTCCACGAGGTTCGTCCGGACTGGTCACAGTCGGGCGGTCATCGTCATGGTGGCGGCGGCCAGCGCGGCGAGCAGGGCCCAGGCGGGTGCGAAGCTGCCGGTCAGGTCCGTGAGCAGGCCGAGCACGGGAGGCGCCAGGATGATCGCCACCTGACTGACGGCCATGGCCAGGCCGAGGACGAACCCGGTCCGGTCCGGCGGCGCCGATTCGGCGGCGTAGGCGACCCAGGGGCCGTACCAGCCGATTCCGAAGAAGCCGAGCCAGACGAAGACCAGGCAGGCCGCGACGGGAGACCGGCCGATCGGCGTCGTCAACACCGTCATGGCGATGATCACGGCGGCCAGGCAGGTCATGACCCAGGCGTGGCGACCGGATCCGTGACGGTCGCTCCAGGCCGCCAGGCAGACCCGGCCCAGCGCGCCCGCGCACTGGACCGCGACGTAGACCAGGGCCGCCGAGGCGGAGTCCATGGACGTCACCTCGTGCAGGTACAGCACGGTGAGAACGCCCACACCACTGTGCACCGACGCCATGCTCGTACCGGACAAAATGATCTTCTTCATGTACGGTTCGCGGAGCAGTCCCAGCCGCACGCGGGACGTGTCCGGCATCGGACGCCGGTCCGGTGGACGGCGGTAGAAGACCATGAAGGCGACGGCACCCGACAAGGCGACGAGCGCACCCGCCACGAGCGTCGACCGCCAGCCGAAGGCCGTCGCCAGTACGGGAAGCGCAGAGGCGGCGACGACGCCGCCGAGCGGAAGTCCCGCCTGGCGGACACCCATGGCCAAGCCACGCTGCGAGGCATCGAACCAGGACGCCACCGATTTGCTCCCGCCCGGCTGAATGGTGCTGTACCCCGCGCCGACGACCAGCAGGGCGACGAGCAAGGAGACATATCCCGGGGCCGCACCGCCGACGGCCAGCGCGGCGGCGACCACAAGAGCGCCGATCCCGACGACCCAGCGTTCGTCGTGGCGGTCCAGCAGTCGTCCCGCCACGAGCAGTCCGGCCAGAGGAAGCAACTGAGCCGCCGACTGCAGCAGGCCCAGTTGGGTCGTGTTCAGCTCCAGGTCTCGTCGCAGGTGGACGCTCATCGCGCCGATGCCCTGCACGAAGAACGCGGCCGTGGCCTGGGTGAAGGTCGCGACAGCCAGAATGACCCAGCGGTACCGCGAGGTCCTCACGGCTTCCAGCACAACAGGGGATCCGGATGGTCGGAGAAGCCGAGCTGCCGGTAGAGCGGTTCCGCCTCGCGGGAGGCGGTGAGATCGACCCGTACGGCATCGCGGTCGCGGAACCAGTCGAGCAGACCGAGCATGATCGACCGGCCGTGCCCACGCCGCCGGTACGACGGGTCGGTGACCATGCCGATGACGTGGCCGATCCGCCCGTTGCGGGAGTGTGGACCGGGGAACCACTGCTCGATCGTGCCGATGCCGCAGGCGGCCAGGCCGATGTCGCCGTCCGCAACCAGGATCCGGCAGTCGGGTTCGGTCAGCTTCTGCTGGAAAACCCGTGCGAGCGCGTTACGCCAGTCGTCCGCGGCGTTCGCGGGGTTGAAGAAGTCGCCGCCGAGGTCGTCGAAGAGCAGCGCCCGGAGGCGGACGAGTTCCGGAATGTCGTGCTCTGTCGCTGTTCGCGTCATGACGTACAGGCTGATGTAATGGGCTTGTGCACCTCAACCCTTACGGCGCGGACGTGGTGAACTTCGCCGCGGAACTGGCGAACCGCCCGCCGGCGAGCGCACCCGAACTCGCCGACCGCTGCCGCACGGCCGGGCTGGTGCTGGAACGCCCCGTCGAACCGTCGGATCTCGACCAGACCCTCGCCGTCATCGACGCCTGGACGAACGTCGTCGACGCCCCGAACGAGCGCGAGAAGGCCAAGCTGGTCAACGAGATGCTGGCCCGGTCGGCCGCCTATCCCCGGCTGACCGACCACGCTCACGGCTGGCACCTGCACTATCGCGACGACCTGCAGCCGCTCGGCGCGGTGCTGTTCGCGCTGATCTCCGTGGGCACGGCGATGCACCTCGTCAGCCGGGGGATGGACCGGCTCGGACGGTGTGCCGCCGCCGACTGCGAGATGATCTTCGCGGACACCTCACGCACCGCCCGGCAGCGTTACTGCTCCCAGCCGTGCGCCAACAGGGACGCGGTACGCCGCCACCGCGCCCGCCAGTCCACGCCGACGTCAGGGTGATCGAGGCAACCCCGCACGCCGACGCCATGGCCTGGCCCGGCAGGTCGGGGGCGCTCACGGGCGAGGGCCGTCACCTGCCACCGCCTCGTCCAGAGCACGGAAGGAAACCCGGGTCGCGGCCAGATCGGGATCGCGGACGTGTTTCTTCGCCTCGGACTCCGGAACCAGCCGCCGGTGCTGTATCTCGAACTCCGGCACCCATTCCTCAAGCCGGACCTCCGCACGCCAATAAGAACGGACGAGAACCAGACCAAGCTCACGCCCGCGCACGCATTCGCTGCGCGAATATCCAAGCAGGCGGCTACCGATGACGGTGACGCACGCCTCTTCGAGCATTTCCCGGCGCAGGGTCTCCTCGATCGTCTCCGTTCCCTCAGGACGTCCTGCGGGGAAACCCCAGTGCTCGCCGTCATGGCTGATCAGGACCAGCTCATCGGCAGCCGTCACGCAGATGCCGGCGGCCCCGTGAGGCCGGCCTTCCTGGGGGTCATCGACAGAGTGCCAGGACACCAGCCAATCCTGGCCGTTCGAATACGTCAGCATCCGCTCCCGGTCACGGGCAGGGACGACAGATGTCATATGGCTCTCCTGCTGAAATGCGCGATCAGAAGGACCGGCGAGGGCCTTGGGGCCGCTGGAGCGGCGATCATCTCCGAACCGGTCCGGGACCCCGGGGTGATCTGAAACTGCCACTCTTGTGCCATGGTTCGCACATCACTGATCGCATGCTGCTTAGCCATCTCGCTCGCCGGCTGCGCAGACAGCCCGGCACCGGTGGCGTCATCCGCGTCCGCTCAGCCGAAACCCGCCGCCGCCCCGCAGACTCCCCTGCAGCAGAGCACCATTCCCGGCACACAACGGTATTACGCCACCGATCTACGACCCGGCGACTGCATCGAACCTTTTCCCCAGACGTACCTGGTGACCGTCGTCCCCTGCCACGTGCCGCATTCGGCTGAGTTCGCCACCACATACGTCCTCCCCCAGGGACCGTATCCGGATGCGGACATGACGCGGCTCGCGCAGAACGGATGTCTTCCCATAATGCGCATCAAAAAGTCGAAAACGGATGAGATCGGCATGGCGTGGCTTGGGCCGGCCTTGGAGGACTGGCCGCGTTACCGGACCGTGTACTGCCTGGCCGTACGCATGGACGGAAAGAAGACAACGGGACGAGTGGTCGAGTAGCGACCCGTCGGCTCCGTCATGAGTGACCAGGGCATCCCGATCGCGACCATCGCCGATCTCGTCGGCCACGCCGCCACCAGCGTCACGTAGGCCGCCCACCTGCCGGGACCGCCGAACCTCCGCCCACGTGACGGGTGGAAGCGTGGTACTGGTGAATGAGCCAGCTGCCGCCCGCCCTTTTGGCCACGACGGACAGGCATATCAGGTGGACGTCACCGGTAGGCGCGGTGAAGGTCACCTCCGCGAATCCGTGCACGATCTCCTCGCTCAGCCGGCCACCCGACACCACCTCGACCTGTGCCGTCGTGCCGCGAACGACCCTGGCGTAATAGTCGAAGACCTCCTGCGGACCGTGTCCCAGCTGCGGACTGATGCCCTGGAAAAGCGCGTCCTGGCTGAACAAGGCGGCGATCTCGGCCGGTCGGTGTGCGTTGAAGGCCTGCTGCCAGTCGTGGAGGAGCCTGGTGAGAACGTCTGTAGCCCCGGTGCCGGTCATCGCGGGGAACCTGCGTGCAGAGCTTCCCGCGTCCACCGGTGTCGTGGCCGCGTGACCAGGCTACGGACACCTGCCCCAATGATCACGGCACCTGGCATTGATCTACTCCTTACCTGCTGAATCGATGCTCGGGACGGTAAGGCATCACATCCATGTGAAGGTCAAGGAGAAGGAACCGGATACGGATCGGCGAACTGGCAGGACCTCCTCAGGCCGGTCCGGCTGGACAACGGCCACCGCGAATACCCTGCGGCGGATGCTCAGGAACGTCGCCGAGCCGGTCCCCACACCCAAGGGCACGAACGGACGTCCCAGAAGGCACTCACCCGACAGCGAGCGGAGGCCGTACTCAACCACGCTTGGCACGGAGGGAGCCCGCGCCCTGCGTCAGCTTCTTGAGCCTGAGCAACCTTCAGTTCTTCCGGCGGCGTAAGGACGGGTGACTGTCGCCTGAGAAAGGACCGTACATGGCGGATGGATCGGAGTACGACGCGTTCGTCGAGGCGTCATGGCACCGGCTGCTCCGCACCGCCTACCTGCTCGCCCGTGACTGGGGTGTGGCCGAGGACCTGGTGCAGACGGCGCTGCTGAAGGCGTGGCAGGCCTGGCCGCGCCTGGGCGACGAGCGTGAGGCGTACGTCCGCAAGATCATTGTGAACCTGCACGTCTCCTGGTGGCGGCGCCGCTGGAGACGGGCCGAGCTGACCAGCGAGTCGCCGCCCGACCAGGCGCAGGCGGCCGACCACATGGGACAGGCCGACGATCGCGAACTGGTCTGGCAGGCGCTCGGCCGCTTGCCCGCCCGGCAACGGGCCGTCGTCGTGCTGCGGTTCTTCGAGGACCTGACCGAGGTCCAGACCGCTTCGACGCTCGGCTGCAGCGTCGGGACGGTCAAGAGCCAGGCGAGCAGGGCGCTGGCCAAGCTTCGGGTGGACGAGTCATTCGCGTACGACAGGAGGGGGTAGCGCCGTGGCTATCGACCAGGGAGAACTCCGCGACCTGCTGGATGAGCGCAGCAACCCTGCGCTCGACCGCCCGATCCCGTGGCACTCACTGCGGACCAGGACACGCGGCGCGCGGCGGCGCCGGTTGTCGGCCGTCGCTGTCGCTGTCACTTTCGCCGTCGCGGTCGTCACCGTGGGAACGATCGTCAGCCTGCGCGGGCCGGAGCAAGTCGATCAGCCGACCACCGCGACAGTGAGCGAGAAGTTCCCGATCCAGTACGAGGAGTCCGACGGCACTGTCTACCGCAGGCTCGCCATTGCGGCCTTCGACCCATCACGCGAGGAATCGACGACATTCCAGGTGAAGGTGAGCGGCAAGCCGGTGGCCATCCTGCCTGACTGCCCGCATCCCAAAGCGGGGCCACCACGTGTCAGCGTGCGGGTGCCGGGCCTGAACAAGGACTTCACGCTGTCACTGAAGAACTCGTGCGAGCAGGGCAAAGCAGTCGACACGCAGCTCTTCCCCGCCGGGACTCGGACGGTGAGATTCTCCGTCACGACCTACCCTTGGGTGACGCCTCCGGGTAAATGGCGGTTCGGCGTGTACGAGTGGACGCCGCCGGCCACGATGAGGACCGCCTCGCCTCCGGTCGAGCCGCTCGCGAAGATCGGGAAGGAACTCAGCCTGGTCGCCAAGGGCAGCGCCACCTGGCCCGGCACCCGTGAGGTGACGCTCACCGTGCCGAACAGGGGCCACGGCCTGGCCATCGTCACCTACTGCGGGGACGGCCTCGCCGAGCGGCTCAGCCGGAAGCTGTGGGTGAACGGGCGCCTGGAGGACTCCGGCGTCTGCTCCTTCCCGCCGTCCGGGGCCGGGTTCCTCCACCTGGGCAAACGGCCGAGCAGTGAGAAGACGACAACGATCAGGGTCCGGTTGGAGACGTCCATCCCCGAGTACCTGCGGCGCCCCGGAACGCTGACAGTGGCCGTCTATGACGGCGACCTATGACAGTGCGTGATCGTGCCATGCGGTAACCGGCTCAGGGGCATGGTCGGCATCAGTGTCCTCAGCCGGTGACGGTGGTGGCGATCGAGTGTCTTCTCTGCTTGATCACGGCGTCGTCAAAGCAGGCCGGTATGCGCTTGACGCGTATCGCTATGAAGGTGGATCAGAGAGCCATGTGTCGGCCGGTTTGAGAGCCACTTGCTGATCAACTGCCATGGAAGGTCATCGAAAAGGAGAGCCATGCCCGTGGGTCTGGGGCATGGCTCTCCTTGACGCTGTGTGTGTTGTCGGCATACACATCCCGCTTCAGCGGGGTTCCTGGCGTTCTGCCGTTTCGCCCAGACGATGGAGCAGGTGCGCCCAGCCGTCGCCGGTTTCCTCTTCGAGTGCGGCCGGCAGACCACTGTGGCGCAGGGTGAGCTCGGTGCCATCACCGTCCGGGGTCAGGATGACTTCGACTCGGGACGCCTCTGGTGCCATGGTGGGCGCTCCCGGTGTGGCCTCCCAGCCGAAGGTGAAGACGAGACGTTCGTACGGCACGAGCTCCACGAACCGTCCGCGCATCACCGGGCGTGGGCCCTCGTGCATCGCAACCTGCAACGTGCCACCGGGGCGGGCGTCCAGCTGGGCAGTTCCCCACCATTGCGCCAGGCGTGCGGGGTCGGTGAAGAACCGCCAGACCGTCTCGGGACGCGCACGGATGTGCAACGTCTGCTCAATAGTCCTGCTCACAACGATCCCTTCACGTCCTGGTCACCGGTGTGCGCGCGTTCTTCTTTCTCGGCTTCGTGCTGGAGGCGGCTGAGCGAGGTGGACCACATGGTCTCCAGGAACGTCACCGCCTCGGCCAGCCCCTCCGGACGTAGCCGATAGAAGCGGCGATTGCCTGCGCGGCGGACGTCGACGAGGCGGGCTGCCGTCAGCGTTCGCAGGTGCTGGGATACCGCAGGGCGACTGATCTCGGGAAAGCGCTCGGCGATCTCGCCTGCCGACACCTCGCGATCCCGCACCAGGACGAGGATGGCGCGGCGGGTCGGGTCCGCCACAGCGCGAAGCGCGTCGTCCATGGGCCACCGCCTTCGTTTGCGCACTGCCGGGTCTTCTGGCGGCGCTCCGGCGCGGTCGTGCACGAGCCAGGGGCGCAGCCTGACCCCTGGGAGCACTGGAAAGGGGAGTGGGACGAGGTCCCCCGGCCCTGCACCGTGCATCCCAAGCTGGTCGTCGAGTACCCCTGGTGGGAAGAGCTACCCGTCGAGCTCCGGAAGCAGCTGGAGAAACGGGAGGAGCTTTTCGACCTCTACTACTGGGAGGTGAGCCTTACGCCTGGCTGGAAGGTCGGCGGCAGCAAGTCCTGGTCCGGCAGCGATATGCCCGAGAGATTGGACTGCCCCGAGTGCAGCGCGCCTCTCGTCCTCCTGCTCCAGGCGGACTCCGCCGAGGACCTGCCGCTTGTGTCGGAGAACCCGGACACATACCTGTGCACCGTGACAGGGCAGCATCTGGTGTGGGGGACGGAGGAGCACATGCTCGCCCGGGGAGCCAGCCGGTTTCATGGTGGACGACGCCGCGGACGCGGGGATCTACGTCTGCTCCGCCGACCCGCGGCACCCGGCTCTGTACTTCACCCAATGAGGCCATGCTCCATGCACGAACCGCTGACCTCCCAGGCGTGGTTCACCGCCCGATGCTCGCCTGGCATGCGGACCCACCGACAAAGATCAACTGAAAGTCCTCCACCAGCGACCACCCGGGCCTCCCCGGGCACGCTCCGCGACTTCCAAACCAGGAGGAACCCGATTCGGAAACCCTCGAAACGACAAGATCCCGCCTGATCGCGATGATCAGACGGGATCCCGTCAACTTCAGTCCGGCCGTTTCAAGAACGGCCCTGGGTGGAGATGAGGGGATTCGAACCCCTGACCCCTTCGATGCGAACGAAGTGCGCTACCGGACTGCGCTACATCCCCAAGGACTCGACCAGATTAGCAAACTCCCGGAGGTACTCGCGCCACCCTTTCAGTCGCCCACCGCTCGTCTGGGCGGTTCGGCGTACTGGTCGAACAGGACGTCGGTGTGCAGTGCGGTCAGGTCGATGACCTCGGCCTCCATCTCGGCCGCCGCCCGGCGCCGCTCGCGTGCCCGCCGTAGCCGCTCAGAGCGCGCCTGGAGCGCCCGTTCGCGGCGTTCCCGGTCGACCTGTACGGCGATCCGCAGAAAGGCCGTGTACGCCAGCATGACGACCCCGGACGGCGCCACGCCCCACCACGGGATCATCTCGACCCCGGCCGTGACGACGGAGGCCAGCACGAGCAACGCGGTGAAGAACAACAACCGTCTGCGTCGCGCTACGATGATCGCCCTACGGCGAAGCCGGAACTGCCGGACATCGACCTTTTCGACCTCGGGTGCGTCCTCGTCGCCGATGGTGGCGTCGAGATTGTCCAGGTCGGGCAGGGCGTGCTCGCCGGTGTAGTGCTCCTCGAGCTCGGCGAGCTCCTGGAGGTTCGTCTTGTCCCGGCGCAACCACATCGGAATCAGGACGCACAGCCACATCACGACGATGGCGACATAGAGGAAGGCGCTGCTCACGACCACCTCCGGGCAGCACGAAAGCGCGTCTGTGCTCGTCGCGCCTTCATTGTGCTCACGTCACGCACCGTAAGACCGTGTGTCACTGATTGACGAGCATTCGGTGCGGTGTGTCGCGAGATCGTCAAACCTCTTCGACCGGAGATCCGCCGCGAGCGGCCGACTCACGTGCTCGCCGCCACTGTACGAGCAGGCCGCCGGGGACGTCCTCGACGGTCAGCGCGTAACAGATGTGGTCGCGCCAGGCCCCGTCGATGTGGAGTTGGCGACGCCGAATGCCTTCTTCCCTGAACCCGAGCTTCTCCACCACCCTACGACTGGCCTGGTTCTCAGGACGGATGTTCGCTTCTAGCCGATGCAATCCGGTGGTGAAAAAGCAATGATCGACGGCCAGGGCCAGGGCGGTGGGGATGATGGCCCGCCCGGCCAGCGCGCCGTCCACCCAGTAACCGACCTGGGCGGAACGGGCAGATCCCCACACGATGGCCCCCACGGTGAGCTGCCCCGCGAAGCGGCCGTCGTAGGTGACCACCCACGGCAGCGCCAGCCCCTGCCGCGCCTCACGACGCAGGGTGCCGACCATGGAGATGTACGGGCCGAGCCCCGTTCTGAACAGCGGGGTCTCGGGGTTGCTCGGTTCCCAGGGACGCAGCCAGTCGGCGTTGCGCAACCTGGTCTCGCGCCAAACGCGTACGTCGCTCAGCCGCAGCGGCCGAAGGCCCACCGGGCCTTCGCTCAGGTTCGCCGGCCAGCCACGAAGTCGATCCACGCCTCTCATCATCCCCCCATCGGGCTCGATGTCGCCACGGATCATCGATCGGCAGACCGAAACCTGGTCAGCGGGGGTGGTCGCCGCCCTTGATCTGCTCGACCGCGTGCCGCAGGACGGGCGCGAGCACAGCCACCCCATCCCGGACGCCACCGGACGAGCCGGGCAGATTCACGATCAACGTGTCACCCGCCTGACCGGCCAGCCCCCGGGACAGGACCGACGTGGGCACCTTGTCGCGATTCGCCAGGCGAATGGCCTCCGCTATACCGGGAATTTCCCGGGTGATCACGCGGGCGGTCATCTCCGGCGTCAGGTCGAGGGGCGTGAGCCCGGTGCCGCCGGTGGTCACGATCACGTCGTAACCCTGGGCGACGCCGTCGCGCAGGGCCGCCTCGACCGCGTCGCCGTCGGGCACCACCAGCGGACCCGAGACCTCGCAGCCGGCGTCGGACGCCAGCAACTCAGCCAGCAACGGCCCTGACTTGTCGGCATATATCCCAGCGGAGGCGCGGTTCGACACGGTCACCACGAGCGCCCGGATCACGTGGCCTCCCTGGTCCACAGACCGGTCTTGCCGCCCACCTTCTCCTCCACCCGGACGTCGGTGATCACGGCGGCCGGATCGACCGCCTTGACCATGTCGATCAGCGCCAGGGCGGCCACGGTGACGGCGGTCAGCGCCTCCATCTCCACCCCGGTACGGTCGGCCGTCCGCACCCGGCAGGTGATCGCCACCCCCCAGTCCTCGACGTCGAGCACGACCTTCACACCGTGCAACGCGATCGGATGGCAGAGCGGAATGAGGTCGGGTGTGCGTTTCGCCCCCATGATCCCAGCGATCCGGGCCACCCCGAGCGCGTCGCCCTTGGGCACCTCGCCCGACCGCAGCAGCGCCACGACCTCGGACGACAGCAACACCCGCCCGGTCGCCGTCGCGGTACGGGCGGAGACGTCCTTGGCCGAGACGTCGACCATGCGCGCCGCGCCCGTCTCGTCCAGGTGCGTGAACTCGCTCACAGCCGGATCACCTCCACCTCGGACCCGCCGGGCACCTCGGTCACGTCCTCCGGCACCACGATCAGCGCGTTCGCCGAGGCCAGGGCCGCGAGCTGGTGGGAGCCCTGGCCGTGGACCGGCGCGACCGTGCCGTCGGAGGACAGCACGCCGCGCAGGTACGAGCGCCGGCCCGATGGCGAGCGCAGCGCCGCGGTGACGTAGGCGGTCACCCGGGCCGTGTCGGTGGGCAGGCCGCGCATCTTATCGAGCGCGGGACGTACGAACAGCATGAACGACACGAAGGAGGACACCGGGTTGCCCGGCAGGGCGAAGATCGGCACTCGGTCGTCGCCCAGCACGCCGAACCCTTGAGGCATGCCGGGCTGCATGGCGACCTTCTCGAACCTGACCGTGCCGAGCGGCGACAGCGCCTCCTTGACGGGCTCGTACGCCCCCATGGAGACCCCGCCGCTGGTGATGATCGCGTCGGCGCGCACCAGGTGGGTGTCGAGCTGGTCGAGCAGCACGGCGGGATCGTCGCCGACGGACCCCGCGCGGAAGCCCTCGGCGCCGGCCTCGCGCACCGCGGCCGTCAGGGTGAAGCTGTTGGACTCCCAGATCTGCCCGCGGCCCAGCGGCGTCCCGGGCTCGACCAGCTCGGCGCCGGTCGAGATGACGACGACGCGCGGCTGCGGACGCACCCACACGCGCCGCCGCCCCACACCGGCGATGATGCCGAGCTGGGCCGGCCCGATCACCGTGCCGGCCTTGAGCACCACCTCGCCCGCCTGGACGTCCTCGCCGGCTCGGCGAATCGCGTTTCCAAGCGGTACGTCACGATTTATCTGGACAGAGACCGTGCCCCCGTCCGTCCACTCCACCGGCACGACGGAGTCCGCCCCGGCGGGCATGGGCGCCCCGGTCATGATCCGGACGGCGTGCCCGGGGCCCACCGCCCGCAGTTCGTCGGACCCCGCGGCCACGTCGTCGATCACCGGCAGCGTGCCGGGAACGTCCTCGGCCCTGACCGCGTAGCCGTCCATCGCGGAGTTGTCGAACGGCGGCAGCGGCACCGGCGAGGACACGTCCTCGGCCAGCGTCGTGCCTAGCGCCCGCTCCAGCTCCAGCTCCAGAGGCGCCAGCGGACGCACAGTGGCCAGGATCTCGGCCAGATGCGCGTCAACCGATCTCATCGAGGAACTCCCGCAGCCACGGCACGAACTCCGGCGCGAGATCCTCACGATCCGCGGCGAACTTCACCACTGTCCGCAGATAGTCGAGCTTGTCGCCGGTGTCGTAGCGCCGCCCGCGGAACAGCACGCCGTGGACGGGGCCGCCCTCCTCGGTGCCGCGGCCGGCCAGCGTGCGCAGCGCGTCGGTGAGCTGGATCTCGTTGCCGCGCCCGGGCGGCGTGCTCTCCAGGACCTCGAAGACGGCGGGATCGAGCACGTATCGCCCGATGACCGCCCACGTGGAGGGCGCCTCGTCCACCGGCGGCTTCTCCACCAGGTCGGTCACCCGCACGACGTCGTCCTCGACGGTGCCGGCGATGGTGGCCACGCCGTAGAGCGAGACCTGCTCCCTCGGCACCTCCATCAGCGCGACGACGCTCCCGCCGAACGTGTTGCGCACCTCGATCATGCGCTGGAGCAGGCGGTCGCGGTAGTCGATCAGGTCGTCGCCGAGCAGGCACGCGAACGGGTGGTCGCCGACGTGATGCTTGGCGCACAGCACCGCGTGCCCGAGCCCCTTCGGCTCACCCTGCCGCACGTAGTGCAGCGTGGCGAGCGAGGCGGGCTCGCGGACCTGGGACAACCGTTGCTCGTCGCCCTTGGCCTCCAGGGCCTCCTCCAGCTCGAACGCGCGGTCGAAGTGGTCTTCGATGGACCGCTTGTTCTTGCCGGTGACCATGAGGACGTCGAGGAGCCCGGCGGAGGCCGCCTCCTCGACGACATACTGGATCGCGGGCTTGTCGACGATGGGCAACATCTCCTTGGGTGTCGCCTTGGTCGCCGGGAGGAACCGGGTGCCCAGACCCGCGGCGGGCACGACGGCTTTCGTCACAGGGTCGAAGTCAGCCATGAGTAGACCCTAGTGGAGGTACCTGTGGACAAGCTGAACCTGCGTCGCCAACTGCTCGCGGCGCGCACCCGTCTGTCCTCCGAACAACTACGGGCAAACGCCACCAAGGTCCGCGAGACGCTGCTCGAACAGCCGTGGGTCCAGATGGCCGGTCTGGTGGCCTGCTACTGGTCGGCGGGGTCGGAGCCGGAGACGCACGGTCTCGTGTTCGCTCTGTGGAAACACGGCGCGACGGTGATTCTTCCGGTGCTGAAAGAGGACAATGACCTGGATTGGGCGGTCTACGACGGCCCGGACACACTCGCCCCGGGTCGCTTCGGCATCATGGAACCGGTCGACACGCGGCGCGGCGTCGACGCCGTCCGCACGGCCGCGCTGGTGATCGTGCCCGCACTCGCGGTCGACCGCGGCACGGGGGTGCGCCTCGGACGCGGCGGCGGTTCGTACGACCGCGCGCTGGCCAGAGTGGGGCCGAACGTCCCCACGGTGGCCCTGCTGCACGACGGCGAGCTGATCGACGACGTGCCGGCCGAACCGCACGACCACCGGGTCCGTTTTGCGATGACGCCGGAAGGACTCACTAGGCTTATGTGACCGAAGGGACGAGAGGGGGCCGGATGACGCTTGATGTCTGGCTCCTGATCGGCGCCGGAATTGTCATCGCGGCCATCGCGTCCGTACGCGTCGCACATCGCAGCGGTCTGCCCAGTCTTCTCCTCTTCCTGGCGCTGGGTCTGGTTCTGGGAGCCTCGGGATTCGGCGCCAAGCTCGAAAGCCCGCAGGCCGTCCAGCAGATCGGCCTGATCGCGCTGGCGGTGATCCTGGCCGAGGGCGGTCTGACCACGACCTGGTCGCACGTCCGCAAATCGGTGCCGCTCGCCCTGATCCTGGCCACCGTCGGCGTGACGGTGAGCATCGTGGTCGTGGCGCTGGCCGTCCAGGGGCTGCTCGGCATGGATCCGACCGCGGCGCTGGTCCTCGGCGCCGTGCTGGCCTCGACGGACGCGGCCGCCGTCTTCTCGGTGCTGCGCAGGTTGCCGCTCCCGACCCGGTTGGCGGGGGTTCTGGAGGCGGAGTCCGGCTTCAACGACGCGCCCACGGTCATCGCCGTCGTACTGCTCAGCGGGGCGTCGCAGCGGCCGGCGTCCGTGGGAACGTTCCTGCTGGAAACCGCCATCGAGCTGGTCATCGGCGCGGCCGTGGGGCTCGCGGTCGGGCCCGCGGGCGCGTACGCGCTGCGCCGCGTCGCCCTCCCGGCCTCCGGCCTCTACCCGATCGCCGTGCTGGCCCTCACCTTCGTCTCGTACGGCGGCGCGGTGCTGCTGCACGGCTCCGGCTTCCTGGCCGTCTACCTCACGGCCCTCATCCTGGGCAATTCACGCCTGCCGCACCGCGCCGCGACCAGAGGGTTCGCCGAGGGCGCGGCCTGGCTGGCGCAGATCGGCCTCTTCGTCATGCTGGGGCTCCTGGCCACGCCCAAAGAGCTGCCGTCGGCCATCGTGCCGGGCGTGATCGCCGGGTCCGTGCTGGTGATGGTGGCCCGTCCGCTGTCGGTGCTGGCCAGTTCCACGGTGGCCCGCGTCCTGCGGCTGGACCGGGTGAGCTGGCGCGACCAGGCGTTCCTGTCGTGGGCGGGGTTGCGCGGCGCGATCCCCATCGTGCTGGCGACCATCCCGTGGGCGTCCGGCGTGCAGGGGTCGAAGGAGATCTTCAACCAGGTCTTCGTGATCGTGATCGTCTTCACGCTGCTGCAGGGGCCCACGCTGCCGTACGCGGCCCGGCTGCTCGGGGTGAGCGCGCCCGGCGAGGCGCACGACCTGGAGGTGGAGTCCGCGCCGCTGGAGGAGCTCAAGGCGGACCTGCTCCAGGTCAAGGTGCCCATCGGCTCACTCCTGCACGGCGTGGAGATCTTCGAGCTGCGCCTGCCCGCCGGGGCGGCCGTGACGCTGGTGGTCCGCGACGGCAAATCGTTCGTACCGGACAACAGCACCCGCGTCCGGGCCGACGACCAGCTCCTGCTGGTCACCACCGCCGCCTGCCGTGACCAGGTCGAACGCCGTCTGCGCGCCGTGAGCCGCAGCGGCAAGCTGGCCGGCTGGCACGGAGAGCGGGGGTTGGAATAGGTGTTTGGCCCAATCGGTTAGCATTAGCAGTCGCATCGCTCGAGTGCCAGAACGTATAAGGAGGAGCGCGTGCCGACCTACCAGTACGCCTGCAACGACTGCGGTGAGCAGCTCGAAGTCGTTCAGAAGTTCACCGACGATGCGCTGACGGTGTGCCCCAACTGCCAGGGCAACCTGCGGAAGGTGTTCTCCGCCGTCGGCATCGTGTTCAAGGGTTCGGGCTTCTACCGCACGGACAACCGCTCGTCGTCCTCGGCCTCCTCCGCCTCTTCGACCACCCCGTCGAAGCCGGCCGAGAGCAAGTCGAGCGAGTCGTCGTCCTCGTCGTCGTCCACCCCGGCGCCGGCGCCCGCGGCGGCCTCCAACTAGGCACGTCGACCCCGCCCGCACGGGCGGGGGCCCTCATCGAGGCCGGTCGGCGTACGCGCCGAGCAGTTCCGGCGCGATGCGATCGACGAGCCGCTCCAGCTGTGGATCGGACCCCCAGTCGGCCACGAGCCTGCTCAGCCCCTCGCACGAGCAACGCACGAGCCTCAGGGCCGCCCGGTCCCCCTTCGGCGTGAGCCGCAGCCGCTCGCCGTCGTCAGAACGCTCCACCAGCCCCTCGTCCACCAGCCGGTCGACGTGGGGCCTGCCGTGTTCCCTGCTGACCTTGGCGCACTCGGCCAGCTCGCCCGCCCCGACCCAGCCCTTGCCGTTGAGCCTGGCGAGCACCCACACCCCTTGCGGCGGGACGCCGCTCAGCCCGGCCAGCGCCCCGAGCCGTTCGTAGTAGCCCCTGCGCAGGTCGGCATCGGCGAGCCGCATGAGCCCCCGTTCGACCTCCTCCAGCGACGACCGCTCGGCCGACGTGGCGCCCAGCCCCTCGCCCAGGTCCGCCGCCTTGGTGGTCTCCCTGAGCCGCGTCTGCGGGATGAACCAGCTCAGCACGAACGCCCCGAACATCACCGGCGCGGCCACCCGGAAGACGGTCGCGATGGCGTCGGCGTACACGTGGAGGAACTGACCGGCCAGCGCGGGAGGCAGCCGCTGGATGACGGTCGGGTCGCGCTGGATCCTCGACGGGTCGAACCCCGCCGGCAGCCGGGCCCTGGCCAGCACCTCCCGCAGGTCGCCGTTGAGCGTGCCGGTGAAGACCGCCCCCAGCGTGGCGACCCCGAAGGACCCGCCGATCGAGCGGAAGAACGTCGCCCCCGACGTGGCCACGCCGAGGTCCTTGAAGTCGACGGCGTTCTGCACGACGATCACCAGCACCTGCATGGTCATCCCCAGGCCGACGCCGAGCACCAGCAGGTAGCCGCCCATCGTCAGCAGGCTGCTGCGCTCGCTCAGCCCGGACAGCAGGAACAGCCCGATCGTCGCCACGCCTGTGCCCGCGATGGGCAGGAAGCGATATTTGCCGGTCTTCGAGATCACCAGCCCGCTGGTGATCGACAACGTCAGCATCCCGGCCATCATCGGCAGCAGGTACACCCCGGACAATGTGGGGCTCACCCCATGCACGACCTGCAAGAACAGCGGCAGGTACGTGAGCGCCCCGAACATCGCGAACCCCACCACGAACCCCACCGCGGACGACATCGCGAACGCCCGCACCCTGAACAGCCCCAGGGGCAGCACCGGCTCCGCGGCCCGCCGCTCGACGGCCGCCCACGCCGCGACCAGCGCCGCCGCGGCCAGCGCCAGGCCGGCGATGACCGGACTCGACCAGGGATAGGTCGACCCGCCCCAGGTCGTGATGAGCACCAGGCACGAGGTCGCGCCGCCGAGCAGCACCACCCCGGCGTAGTCGATGCGGTGGCTGGTGCGCGTGTCGTCGCCGGGCAGCGCGGCCGCGATCACGGCCAGGGCGATCGCGCCCAGGGGCAGATTGATGTAGAACACCCAGTGCCAGGACAGATGGTCGACGAACAGCCCGCCGAGCAGCGGCCCCACGATGCTGCTGACGGCGAACACGGCGCCGAAGAAGCCCTGGTAGCGCCCGCGTTCGCGGGCCGAGACCACGTCGCCCACGATCGCCTGCGCGAGCACCATCAGGCCGCCGCCGCCCAGGCCCTGGACCGACCGGAACCCGATCAGCTCCCCCATGTTCCGGCTCAGCCCGCAAAGGGCCGATCCGAGGAGGAAGATGATGATCGCGGTGATGAAGAGCTTCTTGCGGCCGTACTGGTCGCCCAGTTTGCCCCACAGCGGCGTGGAGACGGTCGAGGCGAGCATGTAGCCCGTCACCACCCACGAGAGCTGCTCCAGCCCGCCCAGGTCGCTCACGATCGTCGGCAGGGCCGTGGAGACGATGGTCTGGTCGAGCGAGGCCAGCAGCATCCCGAGCATCAGCGCGAGGATGATGAGGCCCAGCCCTTTTTGCCGCATGCGGCGATCCTACTCTTCGTACTGGTGTGCGTACGCTCCGCATTCAGGTTATCCACAGAACCGCGTTCGGCGTTCTCGGCGCCCTCGGCCGTCCGGCTACTCTCGGCGCCATGGTCACTCGCGCAGACATCGGCGTCCTCGGCGGTTCGGGCTTCTACTCCCTCCTCGACGACGCGGAGGAGATCGAGCTCTCCACCCCCTACGGGCCGCCCAGCGACGTCGTCACGGTCGGCCGCATCGGCTCGCGTTCGGTGGCGTTCATCCCCCGGCACGGCCGCGACCACCGCTTCCCGCCCCACCGCATCCCCTACCGCGCCAACCTGTGGGCGCTGCGCTCGCTCGGCGTGACCCAGGTGCTCGCCCCCAGCGCCGTCGGCTCGCTCAAGGCGGAGTACGGGCCGGGCGCCATCGTCGTGCCCGACCAGGTCGTCGACCGCACCTCGGGCAGGCCGCAGACCTATTACGACGTCTCGGGGGCCGTCCACGTCTCCTTCGCCGACCCCTACTGCCCGTCCGGCAGAGCCGCCGCCGTGGCCACGGCCCGCTCCACCGGCTGGAGCGACGTCGTCGACGGCGGCACGCTGGTGGTCATCGAGGGCCCCCGCTTCTCCAGCCGGGCCGAGTCCCAGTGGTTCGCGGCCAACGGCTGGTCGATCGTGGGCATGACCGGCTACCCCGAGTCCGTGCTGGCCCGCGAGCTGGCCCTGTGCTACACCTCGCTCTCCCTGGTCACCGACCATGACGCCGGGGTCGAGGCCGGCCAGGGTGTGACCCACGACGAGGTGCTGGAGTTCTTCGCCCGCAACGTCACCCGCATGCGCACGCTCGTCGCCGAGACCGTCCAGGCCCTGCCCGTCGACCGCATGTGCCCCTGCGGCTCGGCCCTCGACGGCATCAAGCTGCCCTTCGAGCTGCCGTGAGCAGGCAGCCCGCCTGGTTGCGCGCCTGGGCCCGGCGCCGCCGCCTGATCGCGGCGGCCCTGGCCGCGCTCGGCGTCCTGGCGGCCTATGTCGCCCTGCGTCCCGCCGCGGGCCCCGAGGTCCTCGTGGCCGCCCGCGACCTCGCCCCCGGCCTCCTGCGTCCGGGCGATCTCCGTCCGGCGCCGCTCGACCGTCCGCCCGACGGGGCCGTGCGCTCGTACGCGGCCGGCCGCTACCTCGCCGGCCCCATGCGCCGGGGCGAACCCCTGACCGACGCCCGCCTGCTCCATCCGGTGCCGCTGCCGCCGGGCACGGTAGCCGCTCCGGTGCGCATCGCCGACCCCGACGCCGTCGCCCTCATCTCCCCCGGCTCCACCATCGGCGTCCTGGCGGCTTGGGAGGGCGGCCGGCCGGCCCAGCTCATCGCCGACGACGTCCGGGTGATCACCATCCCGCCGGCCGCCGACGACTCCCGCATGGGCGGCGCGCTGGTGGTGCTGGCGGCCACTCCGTACCAGGCGGCCCAGCTCGCCGGCGCCCAGATCTCGGGACGCCTCTCCATCACCTTCAAAACGTAACGCCGAGTAATCGTTCGACTACGCTTCTCGGCCATGAACGGATTCAGAAAGTTCCTGATGCAGGGCAACGTCCTCGACCTGGCCGTCGCGGTCGTCATCGGGGCGGCCTTCAACTCGATCGTGCAGTCGTTCGTCGCCGATCTCCTCACCCCGCTGATCTCGGCCTTCGGCGGCCTGCCCGACTTCTCGTCGCTGAAGATCACCGTCGGCGCGTCCAACTTCATGTACGGCAAGTTCGTCAACGCGGTGATCTCGTTCCTGATGATCGCGGCGGTGGTCTACTTCCTGGTCGTCAAGCCGTACACGCATTTCAAGGAGCGCGCCGCGGCCCAGATCGAGGCGAAGACCCGCGACTGCCCCGAGTGCCTGTCGGAGATCCCGAAGGCCGCCTCACGCTGTGCCTTCTGCAGTGCCGAGGTCGTGCCCGCCTAGAGACCCGGCTCAGAGCTGCGAGTCGATCTTCGGGTCGTACTCCCAGTGCCACGGCTCGAACGGGCTGCTGTAGGCCCAGGCGGGATGGAACCACCCGTACCTCTTGGAGTTGTTCTCCATCCACACGAACTCCGTGGACCGGAACCGCTCCACCCCGCCGCACAGGTCCACAGCCAGCCCGAGACCGTGGTTGCTCCGCCCCGGCACGGCGGCGAACCCCGGCCGCCGGTAGTAGACGGACTGCTGCTCGGCCAGGCTCCGGTAGGCGTCCGTCACGCAGATCGCCTTGCCGAACCGCCTCCGGTAGGCCTCGTTGAGGCTGACGAAGGCGATCGTGGCGTCCGCCCGCAGACTGAACCCCTTCTGCTGCAACGGACAGAGCATGCTCTTGGGGATGAGCCCGTTGGGGAAGTTGTTGGCCGTGGCGGCCTGGAGGGGGTTGCAGCCCAGCGCCGCCCGCCCGACCTTGTCGATCTTGATGCCGAGCTTCACCAGCGCGGCGGTGAGCGACTTGACGATCTTGTCCGAACGCTGCCTGAGCGTGTCGATCTCGGCCGCCATCTGAGCCTCGGCCAGCAGGTTGCCCGCCCGCAACTCCTGGGCCTCGGCGGCCAGCCCCTCGGCCTGCTTGTAGAGGGTGCTGGTCTGCTCGACGGCCTGCTGCCTTACCGCGACCATCTGGGTGGTGTCCGAAAGCGCCCGCAAGGTGCCGACCCCGGCGTCCCCCGACAGGAACGGCACCACGCCGTCCGCCCCGATGGGCTGCTCGTAGAGCAACTCCGCCAGCTGCGAGACCGGCTGCCGGATGACCGCGAGCCTGCGCTCCAGGTCCTGCAGCCCGTTCAGCTTGGTCTTGAGTTCCTTCTCGGAGGCCGCGATCGTGGCGCGCCGCTTCTCCAGGGCCTTGGTGGCGTCCTCAAGCTCCTTGGCCGACCGCTCGGCCTCCTTGCGCAGCTCCGCCAGATTGCTCGGATCCCGCCGGTCCATCTGGGTCCGCGCCTGAGCCTGCGCCGCGGATGGCACGAAGAGAGAAGCCATCGCCATGACGACCGCGATCAGACCCGCTGATCGAGGGGATGGCACGTTCGACTCCTCCGTTTGCACACTCGTTACCCGGGTCAGGCACGCACGTTACTACAGCCCCCCGAGTGTCCGGACCGAACTCCGAAGAGCTGCTATGAGACAAAAAGCGCACTATGTACGGCTCCCCCTCCCCACCAGCACCGTCACCCCCCTACGCCCGACTCTCCATGAAGTCCTGCGCCTTCCCTGAGCCCTTTGGTGTGGTTTCGCCTTCGGCGGCCCGGGATCCGGCGTCGCTGTGCATCCTGGGGTCTTCTACGTGGATGCTTCGGGACGGCACGTACTGGGCAGATGTGTCAGCCGCAGTCCTGACCTGCATTCCCTGCGGGTCGTAGGCCGTATGCCGGCCCGCAGCCATCCTTGAGTCGACTGTCGAGGCGTGGCATCGCCCTGACCGGCGTCCGGCTCCTCCCTGTCGCGCGTTCCAGCACCTTTCCTCACCCTCCACAAGCCTCCAACGTGCCCTTTGTCACGAAATCGCACGACACACCCACTCGCGCGGAACCCCCAGGCACCCGAGCTCCTACGGCTCGGCCGTCGTGCGGGAAGGCCAGCTCGCCCCTACCGCCAGCGCGTCCTCGAGATCACCGCCGACAGCCTCCGTAGGGACACCTTCTGAAGCCATGCGGCCTGCAGCGAGTATGCAGCTCCTGAGCTGCGCCACCTGCCCAGCAGCCCCTCCTCATAGGAGGCGCACCGCCACCAACCCCTGCGCCCTACACCGACCTTGCACCGAGCCACCGTCAAGAGCTGTCGAAGCCGACAACCGATGTCCCACCCGCCAGAGCTGTCCGAAAGGGTAGATCCAACTCCATCAACCACCACCAGACTCACCCAAGCCACTCCCGCCGCCTCCAGACGCCACGACATAGAGGGACCAGGTCGCGCGGGCATGAATTGTCGCCGACCGGGCGACACCGCACACGACGAGCACACCCTCCTCAGCCCCTGCCCGCCGCCGCCCTCACAATCCCGACAGCCAGCCATAGCGGGCATTCTGCGCCGCCTCCTGCTCACGCTCCCGGCACATGTCCCACAGCCAGGTGTCCTCCCACTCCCCCGCACATCCAGGCGAGGGCTGCGAAGGCGTAGTCGCGTACGGCTCCTCCTCAACCACCGGAGCCGGATCAGGCGCAGGCTTAGGCGCCGCGGGCCGCACCTCCAAGGCCTCGGACGCCTCAGAGACCTTCCGCACAGGCGCCGGAATCACCCCTGCGTACCGCCGATCGGGGTGGGCGGGCGCGGGCATCCACACAGGCTCGAACGCCAACCGCACCGCCCTCCGTCCCTCCATCCCCACCGGCCCACCAACCCCCTCAAACCCCCGCATCTCCCCAGCCAACAGCCCGCCGGCAAGAATCGCAGGAGCCAACAACGCCCCGAACAACACGACGGGCCGCCTACGAGCTTGCGTGGATCGCCTCCTGGTCACAGGCAGACGCTATCCACGCACGAAGCGCAGGAATCTGACCGCTTGTCATGCCTTTACCGCAGCTCAGAGCACCCATAACCAACGTCACCAAACTCACCCCGGCCCGAAGGCCCACGCACTGTCCAACTTTCGCTAGGCTTACGAGAGTCCGCCTCCGTAGCTCAGGGGATAGAGCACCGCTCTCCTAAAGCGGGTGCCGCAGGTTCGAATCCTGCCGGGGGCACTCACTAGATCGGCATTTATAGCCACTGACCTGCGGTTTCACAACCGCAGGTCTTTTGTTTTGTGGACCTTGATAGGCAGTCGACGGTGTCCGCGTGCAGCCGTAAGACCATGATCAGGGGATATGCTCCAGATGATCATGAAGACGTTTCCCCAGTTCAGGCCCCAATTTGCCGCCATCTCGACCTCCAGTACCCGCTACAACCGCCCGGACACTGGACCAACGCCACGGATGATCGCGCCAAATACCTGCCTAACCCCTACTGGACATGCACGCTCACTCGCCGAGCACGCGTCCCCACGCCGGGTACAACCGTGGCCACCAGAGCCCAGCTGGCTGCGACCAGCCCATATGAGAGCCACGGTGTTCACTCCTACGGCGTGAACACCAAACGCTCCTCGCTCGCCAGAGGGGACTCACCGCAATCTCGACGCTGCCCCGGCAGGTCTCCCTCTCCCTTAGTTCCGGCTCGGTCGAAGGGCGCGTCAACCGCTCGCGTCATCTGTGGACTCTGATGCCAAGCCGGGCCACGCTGGCCCACGGCTTGTCGGCAGATATCGACTGGCTGGTTCCGTGATGAACCTGAACAATCGCTACCGTGATGGGCATCTCCGGCTTCGAGCCAACCTTTCTCGTCGGGCTCGAAGCCATCTGCGAGGAATATGGACCTGGCCTGGCCGCGCTTGGTGGCCGGCGTCTGACGGGGTTCGCGCTCGTGCGATTCGTCGAGGACGGGGACTGGTTCGCCGACTGCCCCGTCGTCCTGCACTTCGATGGCATCCAGGCGGAGATCTGCCACTGGAAGCTCGATGAGCTATCGATCGGCTGGAACACCATCGACACCACGGCCGCGATCAGCGGCTGGGAATATCTTGAGCAGACGCCAGCTTGGTCCGACACCGACGAGCGCCTCCAGCCCTTCGTCGGCCAGGAACTCCGCGAGGTTGCTCTGCTTGAGTGGCGGCCATCATCACGTCACGACCTGGCGGACGGCACCCTCGCTGTGGAGTTCATCTTCGACACCGGTCGTTTCCACATCGCCAACGCTCTTGATGAGAACAGCATCGATATCGGCGAAGCTCATCCGAATTTCGTGCGACATCGGCTGGGCCGGTGCACGCAACCCAACTAGAGATCGGCCTCCAGTTGATCTCCTTGATCGGTAACGGGGCACCTCAGCCGGGGCGCTGATCTGCCAGGACGGAAGCCAGCGACGGTGGGAACGTCGGCGAACCGGCCGAGCAGCCGTTCCACGGCTGCCTTGCCGTTGCAAACCGCGGGTCGGCCTCGCGCTGCCGCGCCGGCGCGACGCCGACCGAGCGCGTTGAAGAAGCGCTCACGGGATCTGTCCGGCAGGCGCAACCCGTACGCCTTCAACGGCCTCACCCCAGGAGCACCGATCCAGCCAGAATCGTCGACCTGAAGGTACGCCGACGAGACCGGTTCGGCGGAGCCCTCCACGAATACTCACACGCCGCTTGACCTGCGTGGATGACGTTTTCGGCAGGCGCAATGTGCCAAGAACTGCAGGTCACCGTATGAATCGAGCATTCGAGCCCTACACCGGATCGGGGCACCTTGACCAGGGCCGCGAGCGGCCGGCAAGGTGAGCGGCCGGTAAATGCATGGCGAACCATCACGGCCTGTCCATACACTCGGCCTCATGTCTGTGCCCCGAATTTCCTAGCCAGGACACCCGGTTCCACGCCACCCGTGTGTCCTCTAGCAAATCCGGAGTGCAGTTCCATGCTTACCCTACGTGGCGTCGACGTACGCGCTGGCGCCCACCTCCTGCTGTCCGGCGTCACCGCCCACGTCGCCCCCGGCGACCGCGTCGGCCTGGTCGGCCGTAACGGCGCCGGCAAAACGACCCTCATGAAGACCCTTGCCGGAGTGCTCCCGCCTGCGGCCGGCGAGATCGTCCGTACCGGCCCCGTCGGCTACCTGCCGCAGGACCCGGCCGCCGCCGACCCGGCCGTCACCGTCCTCGACCGCGTCCTGTCCGTCCGCGGCCTCGACCAGGCGGTCCGCGACCTGCGGGCCGCCGAGTCCGACCTGGCCGAGCGCGGCGACGAGCGGGCCATGGCCCGCTACGTCCGGGTTGAGGCCGAGTTCCAGGCCCGCGGCGGGTATGCGGCTGAGGGCGAGGCCGCCCGCGTCGCCGCCGGGCTCGGCCTGCCCGACCGGGTGCTGAACCGGCCGGTGGGCGACTTGTCAGGCGGGCAGCGCCGCCGCGTGGAACTTGCCCGGGTGCTGTTCGCCGAGCCCGGCGTCCTGCTGCTCGACGAGCCGACGAACCATCTCGACGGCGACTCCATAGCCTGGCTGCGCTCTTTCCTGGCCGGGCATTCCGGAGGCCTGGTCCTCATCACCCATGACACCGGACTGCTGACCGACGTGGTCAACCGCGTCTGGCACGTTGAGCACGGCGCCCTGGAGACGCGCAACACCGGCTGGCACACCTACCTCGCCGACCGCGAGGCCGACGACCGTCGCAGGACGCGCCTGCGGTTCACCGCCGAGCGCAAGGCCGCAGCGCTTCATGCCCAGGCCGGCCGCATGCGCTCCAACGTGGCCACTGCGACCCGGGCCAGGGACATGGCCCGGCGCGCGGACCGCATGCTCGCCGAGACTCCCCCGCCCCGCGTCGCCAACAAGGTCGCCCGCATCCGGCTGCCCGAGCCCGCGCCCAGCGGCCGCACGCCACTCGGCGCGATCAGCCTGGCCAAGTCGTACGGCGGGCGGCCGGTGCTGGCGGGGGTGGACCTGGCCGTCGACCGGGGCAGCCGGCTCGTGGTCCTGGGGCTCAACGGCGCGGGCAAGACCACGCTGCTCAGGCTGCTGGCCGGGTACGAGCGGCCCGACTCGGGACGGGTCGTGCACGGGCACGGGCTGCGGCTGGGCTACTTCGCCCAGGAGCACGACACGCTCGACCCAGCGCACACGGTCGGACAGCACCTGGCCAGCGCCGCCTCGCACTTGAGCGACGGCGAGGCCCGGACGGTGCTGGGGTCGTTCTTGTTCAGCGGCGACGACGTGGACAAGCCTGTCCGGGTGCTGTCGGGCGGGGAGAAGACCCGGCTGGCGCTGGCCGGGCTGGTCAGCTCCCAGGCCAACGTACTGCTGCTGGACGAGCCGACCAACAACCTCGACCCGGCCTCCAAGGCCGAAGTGCTGGCGGCTGTGACCGCGTACCTGGGCGCCGTGGTGATGGTCACGCACGACCAGGAGGCCGTCGCAGCGCTTCGGCCGGACCGAGTGCTGCTGCTGCCCGACGGGGTCGAAGACCTGTGGAACGACGGCTACGCCGATTTGATCGCCCTGGCCTGATCACGCCGGCTCCTCGGTCACGGTTTCGATCGCCATCCTGGGCGCCTCGGTTGTGAAGGCGCCGTCCCGCCCGTACACGAACGGGCGGGGCGGCGGTTGCCTGTGGGTGCCGAATTTGTGTCTCCTCATGCGACCTGGGCGTACTCCATGCAGGAGGCCGCCGAGCTGGTCTCGTCGGGTGACCTTGATGTCGGCGTCGGCTGGATCGGGCAGCGCCCGCAGCCAGCCCGCAAGAGAGCCACTGCGTCGCTCCTCTTGGGTTGAACGCCAACTGCTGGCCCAGATCGACAATGGGAAGCAGCAGATCAAGGGCATGGATCACGGCGTTGAAGTGTGGTGGCATCGGCCGGGCGCTGCTGGCGGCGTTCATCGCCGCCGCCGAGGACGCCGGCGTCTGGACGATCCAGTCGGGTGTCTTGCCGGAGAACGCCGCAAGCCTGAGCCTGCACCAGGCGCTCGGCTTCCGTGTCGTGGGCACCCGCGAGCGCATCGGCTGTCACCACGGTCTCTGGCGGGACGCGCTGATGATCGAGCGCCGCAGCATCTTGACCGGGACCTGAGTCGCCGCTCGGGACGGCAGTCGGAAAACAGGGGCGGCCGTCTGGTGGTTACATCCGTCGTGGCCGGTGTGCCCAGTGTCCCCGGGCCTCACCTGTTGCCCTCGCGGACTACCGTTCGGCTGGAGCCGCGCAGAGATCAGGTGTCCACCAACCGGGCCAACTCCACAGGCGGCGGCCTTGGAATTTCCAGGCGGACGGTCATGCGGCGTCTGGGTGGGCGGACAGGCCAGGGTGGTTTCGACGGAGTGAAGTGGAACCTACCCGACGGAAGTGGCTGGGCATTTGGATTACACGCCGGACACCATCGTGCTCCGGGGCGGAGCCGAGGAGCGGGGGGTGGCTGGGCGAGGATGTGGGATGAGGGCATCGGCGATGAGATCAAGCGGCGCCGAGGCCTGGCTGGGTCGGGCATGGCGCGGTCATCGAGACGGTGCTGAGCGCACCGTAACCCCCTGTTTCATCTGGTCGGGTCTCATTACGGATGAATCGTCACTACGTTCCAGCGTGCCGGCATGCCGTCGCCATGGCACTCCACCGCGGTCGCCGACCTGACGCAATGAGCATGCCGCCATAGGTGACGAGCTCTATGATCAGGTTCGTCCTGATCGTTGAGATTCGGAGAAAGTTTCAATCTCATGCGCCGCGCCATGGTCCTTCTGGGGGGCGTCGCCCTCGCCATCGGCGCGTTCGTCCTCTTCTACCGGGGGCCGGGACAACCATTCATCCGCGGCTACGTGAGCGACGTCGTCGCCACCATGCTGGTCTACGCGTTCTTGGGGCTGTTGTGGCGCACCACCGCCGCACGCCGCACCCTGGCCACGGCCGCGATCGCCGCCGCCGTCGAGTTCTACCAAATGGTCGGCATGGCCCCACCGGGCATCGGCGGTGTCCTGGTCGGCGCGTTCCCCGACCCATGGGACCTGGTCGCCTATGCCATCGGTGTGGTCGCAGCCCTGGCCTGGGAACGCCGATTGGTTCGATCCGATGATCAGACCGGGTGACTCTCGAACACCACCCAACCGGGGCTGACGGTACGGACGCCCCCACAGCGGCGAGGCCATCGAATTCGTCCTGCGCGGCGGCCAGCCGTCACAAAGCAGGACTGCCGTAGCTCCGACAGAAACGGCAAGATCAAGAGATTACGTGGCCATCGACCAGTATTTCCGATGTCCGCCCATCGGTACCCTTCTGACCATCCGCCTGGATTCACGTGTCGACCTGGGGTTTTAGAAGGCCGCTTACACACCGGGCAGGCCGACCCGAACAACATGCTCGGTCGGCACGTAACAAGGGTGGCTCCCATGACCGGTCCAGTGAGCGGTCTCGCCGATGAGTGCGATCCCACGCACAACCCACCGTGACGGAGCTGGCGGTGACCACACGATCGATGGAGACCCGCTTGAGACATACAAACCGCCGAGAGTCTCTTGATCGTATATCGCCGGTCGCTGCCACAGAAAGCCCGCGGGTGACTTCGCCATCAGGGTGTCAGTAGTACGGAGGGGCTGTTCGGAAGCTCCTACGATGGGCGAGTGGATATTTCCCGACTTCCGGTAGAGGCCCGGCAACGGCGCACTGCCGAGATCCGCGAGTTCCTGAGGTCGCGCAGGCCAGGTTGACTCCGTACGACGTCGGTATGCCCGCCGGCTCCGGTCGCCGTGCCAAGGGGCTGCGGCGCGAGGAGGTGGCGGTGCTCGCGGGGGTAGGGGTGTCCTGGTACACCTGGCTGGAGCAGGGGCGGGAGATCCACGTGTCGGCCGGGGTCCTGGACGCTGTCGCGCGGGTGCTCCGTTTCGACACGGCGGAGCGCGAACATCTGTACCTGCTCGCCGGGCTCAACCCGCCCCAGGCCGAGCCGTCGGACCGGCCGGCCTCCGCGGAGTTGCAGCGGTTGATCGACGGTTGGCTCCCGTCCCCGGCCTACATCCTCGACCGGCACTGGAACCTAGTCGCGGTCAATCGCGCCGCGCAGCTGGTGTTCGGCTATTCGGACCACGACCACAACTGCCTGGTGAGCTTCTTCACCAACGCCCGCTTCAGCTCCTCGCTGACCCACTGGGAGGATGCGGCCCGGGTGATCGTCGGCCAGTTCCGCGCCGACGCGGCCCGCTACCCGGACGACCTGGAATTCGGCAGGCTGGCCGCCGACATGTGCGCCGCGAGTCCGGCCTTCGCCGAGATCTGGGCCGAGCATCCGGTCGGCAATGCGACCGAGGGCGTCAAGGTCGTCCGCACATCGGAGACGGGTGAGCTGATCTTCGAGTACAGGTCACTGTCGTTGCCCGACCGGCCAGGACACCGGCTGATGCTGCACACTCCGCAGCCGGGCACTGCCACCGGGGCGCGGCTGTCGGAGCTGATGGCGAGCGCCTGAAGGTGGTGGTGCCAGACCTAGGCTCAGCCGGAACTGCTGGAAACGGACGATCCGCTTGAGGATTGCCGCATGAACCGATTCCTGAGCAAGACCGTTTTGATCACCGGCGGGGCCAGTGGCATGGGCTTCGCCACGGCGCAGAGGCTCCTGGGCGAAGGCGCGTACGTCGTCATCACCGGACGCGACCAGGTCCGTCTCGACACTGCGGCCGCCCGCTTGACGGACGCCCTGCCAGAGTCCGGCTCGGGCCGGGTGCTCGCGGTTCGGGCCGACGTCGCCTCCCCGGCGGACCTCGACCTTCTGATGCGGCGGATCGAAACCTGGCGCGGTGGCCTGGACGCGGTCTTCGCGAACGCCGGCGTGGGTGTGTTCAAGCCGAGCGCCGAGATCACCGAGGCGGAGTTCGACCACACCGTCGGCGTCAACTTCAAGGGCGTCTTCTTCACCATCCAGAAGGCGCTGCCGCTGATGGGGGACGGCAGCGCGATCGTCATCAACGCGTCCTGGACGCTGTATCGCGGGCTGTCCGTCGCCTCCGTGTACTCCGCCAGCAAGGCAGCCGTCCACAATCTCGCCCGGACGCTGGGCGCCGACCTCGCGCCGCGCGGCATCCGGGTCAACTCGGTCAGCCCGGGTTACATCGACACCGAGATGTACCGCGACGCCAACCCCGACCCGGGCAGCGAGGCACGCAACTCGGCCGAGGTACCGCTCGGCGCCCTCGGTCACGCCGACAACGTCGCGGCGGCGGTGGCGTTCCTGGCCTCTGACGAGGCTGCCTACATCACCGGGCAGGACCTGGTCGTGGACGGCGGGCTCGTCGCCAGTGTTCCTGCCGCCTGAGCCGGCGGGCGCGGCCGGCGGGCCAACCCCTTCAGTGCCTGGCTCCGCCACATGCGGGAGAGGTCCAGGACATCCGTCGCTCATGGCCGATGCAGCTGCACCTCGTCCAGCCGCTCCATCACGACAAGGTCCGATCCGAACCGGCCGATCGGGAACTCGCCCGCGTCCGCGGACAGTGCAGTGTGTGGATGTGAACATGCGCGCCCGCATACGAGATGGCGATCAACGCGCGTTCGAGGAGCTTTTCGACCGGTACGCCAAAGCCGTCTACAACCACGCCTACCGGATGACCGGCGACTGGTCGGTGGCCGACGACGTGGTGTCGCTGACCTTCCTGGAGGCGTGGCGGCTACGGCAGCGGCTCGCCCCGGACGGCGGTTCGTTGCGGCCGTGGTTGCTCGTGGTGGCCACCAACGTGGCTCGCAACCTGCGACGGGCCAGGCGGCGTCACGAGGAGGTGATGGTCAGGGTGCCCCGGAACGATGTCGTCCCGGATTTCGCCGAGGAGTTGGTCGGGCAGATCGCGGACAAGGAGCGGTTGGCCGAGCTGCGTACGGCGATCGGACGACTACGCAGACATGAACAGGATGTGCTGCTGCTGTGCGTAGGGGCCGGGCTCGACTACGCCGAGGCGGCCGAGGCACTGGGCATTCCGATCGGGACGCTCAGATCACGATTGTCCCGGGCTCGGAAAAAGCTGGAACTCGCCGTGACCCGGCGACAGATAGATGGCGACCGCGACACCGCGGTCCGGTCCATGCAGGAGAGCACCCAATGAACATCTTCTCGGAGGAACGGGATCTTCCTGAGGGCCGTCACCAGCTGCTCAGGGAGTTCGTGATGACCGCTCTGCAAGAAGAGTCGAAGCCTGCAAGGCCCCGCCGCAAGCTGCTGCGCGCCGGCGTACTGGCGCCCGTGCTGGGGCTGGCCGCCGCGGCAGTCGCAGCCGCTCTCGTGATCGTCCCCGGCCAGGCGGGGAACTCCCCGTCGGCCGCTGGTGGGCGAGACGTCCTGCTGGTCGCGGCCACCTCTGCGGAACGCGCCCCCGAGGGGTCAGGGACGTACTGGCACATCACCATCACCCAGGAGGGCAGGCCGCAGCAGGAGTACTGGTACAAGAAGGACGGTCAGTCCTGGCTGAAGGGCGAAGCGCTCAAGGGTCAAGGCAAGCTGAAGCAGTTCGCCGACAAGCCTCAGCCGTTCGCGATAGGCCCTCTGCGGATGACTTTCGAGGAGCTGCGGCAGCTCCCCGGCGACGAGAACAGCCTGTATGAGAAGCTGAAGTCAGCCATCGCGGACGGCGATCTGCGCACCAGCGCCGGCAAGCTGAACGCCGAACAGCAGGAGTGGGCCGCCATGGAAACCCTCCTGTCACTGGTCAGCGAGGCCCCGGTCTCACCCGAGGTCCGCGCCGCCGCCTACCGGGTACTCGCCGCCCGGCCCGGCGTCCAGGACCTCGGCGACGCCGACGGCGGACGGCGGTTCCAGGTGCCGGTGCTCGACGGTCAGGAAACACTCACCGTCGACCCGGAGACCGGACAGCTCCGCAGTACCTCCGTCTGGGCGCCGCTCAGCGGAGGCACCGCGCACTCCAGCGGGCCCGTCACGATCAGCACTGAATGGACCGACCGACTGCCCGGCTGACCCGCCGGCCCTCGCCCTGCCGTACGTGGTCGGAGACGGCGACGCCCGGCAGGGCCGCCGGTCTCCCCGTGGCGGGATTCCGTACAAGGCAGGATTTGCGTCACCATGATCGTGCCGTTCCGCGATGAAGGAGGCTGCTTGGTCGTTTTTGCCTGTGCGGGGTGCGGCGCCGTGATGACCGCGCGGGTGGCGCGGGTGGCGCTCCCTGACCACTCCGGCCAGATGTACGGCCATGACCTGCTCGCCAATCTGCTGCAGCCCGGAACGTACGCGGTGGACCCCGGAAACGGCCGGCCTTGGCAGCCGTCCGAACCCGAGCCGGAAGAACGTGGCGTCCGACTGCTCACGTACCGCATCACGGGCCCCTCGAACAGAATCGCCATCGCGCCCGGCGACGTCCGCGGGACCGTCTTCATCCCGGAGCGGTTGGGCGGATGTTGCTGCGGCTGGGACGGCCAATACGGTCCCAACCTGGCCTGCGCGCAGTGCGGCTGTCCGGTGGCGACCCGCGTCGACGACTGCGGGTTCTGGCAGGTGGTGTGGCTGCAGCCGGACGCCGTGCGTCCTGTCGCCGTCGACGGCCCCGTTCAGCGGGTGATGAACTGGGACGAGTTGCCGGGCACTTCGTCCATTGATCCTCATGATCGCTGGAGCCCGCCATGGGAGGCCGCTGTCGCGGTGGCGCTGGCGCACCTGCTGGTGATCTCGGCCGGCAGGCGAGTGGCCGTCCCTGAGGGGCCTGTCGCTGCGGCGTTTCGCCGGGCGATCGACAGCCTGCTCCCCGCGGGGCCACCGGCACGACAGCTCGTCCTGGCCGGGCCAGGTCTGTCCCCCACGATCACGGACATCGCCCTGGTGCCGAAGCACCCGCAGACCGGCGAGGTTTGGCCGGGCGCCGCGGGAACGGTGGTGCCGCTGGCCGCGGACGTGTGGACGTACATGGCCTTCAACGACGATCGGCGGCTCATGCCCGCGGCGCGCGGGATGCCTGCCGGCGTTCGCCGCGACGATCCACCTCCGCCGTTGCCGCACACTCTTTTCCGTCCTGACGGGCGAGTGTTCCTCAGCACGCTGGAGCGGCTGGCACCGGATCCGCAGCCGTGGCTGCGTCGTATCTTCGACCTGGTCAGAGACCGGCCGTACATGGACCCGTTCTCGTAGGCGTCAGGTCTCGAATGCGGGGGCATGCGGGGGCGCGGCAGCCGTCCTGGCGGGGATGTCGGCGGGACGGCGTTCTCAGTACAGTGTCGGGATGGCAGGTGAGCAGCTGAGTGTGCGAGTGGACAGCTGGATCTGGTCGGTACGGCTCACCAAGACTCGTTCGATCGCCTCCGACGCCTGCCGGGGCGGTCACGTACGGGTCAACGGGGTCCGGGTCAAGCCCGCGCACGCCCTGCGAGTCGGGGACGAGGTCCGACTGCGGCACGATGGACGCGAACGCATCGTGGTCGTCTCCCGGGCCATCACCAAGCGCGTCGGCGCCGCCGTGGCCGCCGAGTGCTACGTCGACAAGAGCCCTCCACCCCCTCCGCGCGAGGAGACCGTGGCGGTGGCCGTCCGGGCTCGGGGCGCGGGGCGTCCTACCAAACGCGAACGCCGCAGCATCGACAAACTGCTCGCACGCCCCACGCCGGAAGACCGGCAGGGCAACCGCGCACGCCCAGAGTGATCGAACAGATGACCGGACGCGGAGGCGACCGGCGTGTGCGGCGCCACAACACCACACCAGGGTCGGTACGGCCCTTGGTCTTGGCGTCCGCGTGGTGCCATCCCCGCATGGAGAGGTGGTCGCTGTCGAAGGCGCCGTCGCGGAGAGGCTACGCACCGGCGGCGCAGCGTTCCGGCAGCCGCTCGATCCCCTCAGTCGGTGTCGGTCGCCGCCAGGACGGCGAGGCTTCGGCCGTCAGGTGACAGGGCCGCGACGGCGATGTCCCAGGCGACCTGCTCGAACCACTTCGTCGTTGCGGAGAACGTGAACCACCGGTGGTCATGGATGTGACGCTCAACGTCGGCGAAGGTAGCGGCCTGCGGTGCTCCGGAGAGTCCCGCCATCGATTTCCACGCCTCCAGGCGCCCATATGCACCGTGGAGACCGTTGTTGTAGGCGCCTCCGGTGGAAGCTGCGGCGAAGAGCACCTGCCAGACCTGCGGGGGAGCGCAGGCGAAGGCCGATGGCGCCGACCGCTGCCCCTCCGGGGCAAGGCAGTCCAAGTCCAGCACGGAGAGAAGTTTCGCGATCGACCCGCCGGCAGCGCTGAGCGCGAACGTGCGTGCCTCGATCCGGCCGTTGGATTCCTCGGCCCAGTTCGCGACGGCTCTCGCCATCTCTGCCGCCGCCGATGGCGTGGTGGTCTCCACCGCCGAAGCGGTTTCGCCGTCCCCCGCGGGAGCGGGACCGGCTCCGGTGTCAAAGGGCCCGAACGGTAGGGAATAGCTGGAACCGTGGACGCTGTAGCTGGGGAGATCGGGACTCTGTTCGATCGAGGAGCGGTGCAGCGGCAACCAGCTCAGGGGGTGGTGCCCCCGGTGCCGAGATGTCGCCCATTGCGCGATCCCCTGCAGGTCATCGACGGCTTCTCCGCGCAGCACCAGCTCGTGTACGAGACAGGCACGAAGCTCTTCCAGCCCTCCGGCGTGCACCTGGCCTCCAGCGAAGGCGCGCGTCAGATCGCTCGCCGGCCGGCTTGAGGCCAGGAGCGACGCGGCATAGCGCGCCGTCTTGCGGTCACCGGAAGCGACGGTCCCGATGAGACGCAGGGCATGTCCGAGATGCTCTGCGTCGGCGGCGACGGTCAGCAGGCGAAACACTGAGTCGAAGACACTCCCGTACTGCCAGATCGGCCGCTTCGCCGCCCCGTACGTCCTGAACAACGCGACCCCGAGATCCGCGACGAACGCGGCATCACCTTCCGCCAGACGCTGCTCGGCCATGTCGCGCACGCCGTTCACATCGGTCAGATCCGATAAGAGCGCGACGATCTCCTCAACCTTCTCGACCATGATCAGAGCCTACGGGGACACTTGATCAGGATCTGCGCGCCATGGAGGCCCTCGGCGAAAGCCTATTCGGCGTCATTCAAGGCGGCCGTGAGGTTTCCCGTGCGTAGCTCTTGCTGTTCGACCCACCTCTTCCCCTCGGCGGCGATTCCTTCCAGGACGTGGAGCGTGTGGGGAAGGCCGGCGGCGTCCAACGACACCTTGGACACCGCTCCGGGAACCTCTCCCTGTTGCAGCTCTTCCATCCCCGAGCTCACCTCGACGCTGATCTCCTCACCGTTGACCAGTGAGAGCTGGAAGACGCGTTCGTCGTTGTCCGACTGGCTGACCCGTACGGCGGCGACCGTTTCGAAGCGGTAGTTGAGCCGCTGCCGGTCGTGGAAGGTGCCGTTCATGAAGTCGAGCTTGACGGTGACCTGGCGGACGCCTTCCTGGGTGATGAGGAAGACCAGGAGCTGGTACTTCTTGTAGCGCCATGGGCCGCCTTGTAGGCGGGCGTGTGCGCTCGACCGAGCGGGAGCCTCGATGAAGGCGTGCGCGATGACGTGGCTCATGGTCAGCCTGTAGTGCCGCAACGCCTCGTCGAGGAGCGCCTTACGGTCGCAGTCCAGCCAGCCGGCCATCTCCTCGTCGCGGGGTTTGTCCGCCATCCTCGCGCGCCACCGGTCCAGTGCAGCCAGGTCGTTCTTGTAGGTCTCGTCGCTTTCGAGCTCGTCGGCGGCGTGGCGGCGGCGCTCAAGGATGATGTGGAGCCACGCACGGGAACCGATCCCCCCGGAGGCCAGCAAAAGCAAGATCGTGCCGATTGCCGGCAGGGGCTCGACCGGTACGGCGTTGACCGCGGCCCAGCCGCCTCCACCTGCGAGGGTGAGGAGTCCGAGTATCGCCAGAGCCTTCGTTCGTCCGGGGGTGGCGAGTTCCTCCCGGTAGCTCCGCAGCGTGCCTCTTCTATGGCGGGCGTTGGCCTGCGTCGCCCGGTGCCGGATCAGCCAGGCGAGGCGCTCAACCCCGATCCCCCTTCCTCCGTAGACCGCCGCGATCTCATCGCGCAGGCCACGGCGGATTCCTGCCGTGTGGGCCATCCAGCTGTCACGGTCGACGCCCGGGGGTAGGTATCTGGCGAAGTAGTGGTCGATGCGGTTCTCGGCCTTCTTCGCGAAGCTGCCGGGGTTGACTTCGCTCTTGGGCCCCAGGTACTCCCAGTCTTTGGCGCGACGGCGTACGACACGGAAGCGCCAGTCGGCGACGTTCGGCGCACTGACGTAGGCGCCTCCGATGCCCAGCACGTAGGCGAGCATCAGAAGGACGCGACCGCTCTGCAGGATCAGATAGCCGAGGTACGCGGCCGCCATGACGTGCAGAACTGTCGCGGTCAGGGCCTGAGCCCGAGTAGCGACCGGTGTGTCGGGGGGCTTCGGGACCCAGCGCTCGGGCTTCTTCGGCGCCGGATGGAAGAACTTCCAGATCCGATCCTTTCGGTCATGGGCCATCTGCTCGTTCTTGGCCTTCGTCAGCGCGAGGTGCCACAGACGGTCTTCGATCGGGCCGTCGAGGTACAGCTCCAAGTGGTCGAGGATCAGGCTGCGTTGGGGTTCGCGGAGCGCGTCGAGGTCTTTGACGACGATCCGGATGTCCTCCTCGGCCTTCCCCGCCGACTCCAGGAGCCGGTCGATGATGCGGACACCGTCCCGCCATGGGTCGTCGCCCGCCAGTCGCATGATGGTGCGCCGGTCACGCAGCTGGGCGGCTTCCTCCTTGGTCAGCTCGTGCCGCGTCCGGCCGCTCACCATGGCGAGCAACCAGTAGAAGAAGACCTCGTTGGTGGCGTAGTCGACCCTGGCCTCGTTGATGAGTCGTCGAGCGGGGCCCGGCATGCGGCCTTTCAGAAAGGAGACGCCGTCCCGGAACTTCTTCTCGGGCGGGTCCTGTGGGCTCGTCATGTAGATGACGTCGCCGTGCACTGTCCCCGCCTGCACTCCGACGTGGGAGTCCGTGGCCGCGTTCTCGACGCGGTGCCCTGGATCTGTCATGACAGGGACTGGGCCAAGGCGATGATGACGGTCAGCTCGGCGGCCAGCTCAGCCACGTCGCCGACGAGCCCGCGCAGCTTCTTCAGCGCCAGGGTCAGCGTGTTCCTGCGCTCTGGCGTCTTCGTCTCCAGGGCCTGGTCGGCCGTGACCAGTTCCGTCTCGGCGGCCTTGTACGTCGCCTCGTCCAGGCGCCCGTCCGCCCACGCCTGCCAGAGACGGGTACGGAAGCCGGCCAGCGCCTCGGGCAGGTCCGCCGGCTGCGGCGTCGCAGGGGTGATCCGGATGCCGCCGTGCACGATGCCTGCCTGCACGCCCACGTGCGCGTTTCCCTTGGCGATGTTCCTGACCGTCTCGGGCATGGGGGAGCTCCTTGTCGTGGGTTCGTCGGTGAACAACTCCTCGGCCAGAGCCGCGGCGAACGAGGCCGCGTTGGCGGCGGCTCGCGGCTGCCACTGCTCGCGGTCGGTGGTTTCCTTGGTGCCGTCGGCCCGGTCGCTGATTCCGCGGATCACGACGACGGGAAGCGCCCGGTTCAGGTGCCCGGCCTGTGCCACGCCGGCGCCTTCCATCTCGATCGCCCGTGCGTCGTTGTAGTGGTCGCGAATCCAGCGGGCGTGCTCGGAAAGCCGGGAGTTCAGGACTATCTCACCGGCGGCGATCGCCCCGAAGTGCACGTTCGGGCGCGGGTCGAGCCCCTTGGCCCATGAGTTGCCACGGTGCAGGTGCTGGGCGATCTGCTCGGCGGCATGCGAGGTCGGCCAGACGCGAGGACGGCTCCTGAAGCCTTCGTCCTCGCTGGTGCCGCCGTGGAAGGCGTAGACATGCGTGGCCACCACGATGTCTCCGAGAGCGATGTGCGGCTGCAGCGCGCCGGCCACGCCCACGAAGAGGAGAGCCGCCGGACGGAACTCGGCGATAGCCCGTTCGGCCAGCACCGCAGCGGAGTGGTTGCCCTTGCCGACCTGCGCCAGCGCCACCTCGCATCGTCCATCCGCCAGGCGGCCCACCTCGAAGAGGGTGCCCTGCGGGTGCCGACGCAGGCGCAGGCCGGCCAGTTTCTCTCTGATCGCCTGGTATTCCAGGTCTAGGGCGGTGAGGATAACGACGGGGCTCACAGCACCTGCTCCTTTCCGTTCGGCGAGTCGACGGGACGGATCATCGGGGGATGGAGGACCTCTTGAGGGCCGGCCCTGAACAGGCGGGCCGGTCGTCCGGCCGTGGCTTTACGCGCCGAGTCGGCCGGAATGATGAAACCGTCGGTTTTCTTGATCTTTCGGTAGAAGTTCCGCGGGTCGAGCGGCATGCCCCACACCGCCTCGTACACGTCCTGAAGATCGGTGATCGTGAACGTCGGCCCGCAGAAAGCCGTGGCGAGCGCGGAGTGCTCAAGCTTGGATCGGGCGCGCTCGACGCCGTCCGTGACAATGCGGCGATGATCGAAGGCGAGCCGTAGGTCACCGGAGAGCACGAGGTCGGTGGGTCGCCAGCCCGCGCCGGCGGCGTCGGTGCCGGCGGTCGGTTCGGGCAGCCTCGGGGCGATGGCCAGGAAGGCGACGCTCACCACGCGGCCTCGCGGATCACGGCCTGGGTCGTCGTAGACGCCCAGCTGCTCCAGCCGGAGCGTCTCGACGTCCAGGTCGGCCTCCTCCGCCAGCTCCCGATGAGCGGCGGCGAACAGGCTCTCCTGTGAGTGCTGCAGAAAGCCGCCCGGCAGCGCCTGAGTGCCCTTGTACGGCTCGATGCCGCGCTCGACGAGCAGCACGTGCAGCCGCGAATCACGCAAGGTGAGGATGACGAGGTCAACGGCGAGCAAGATGGCCGGCGGCTCCCATGGATCGTCGCTCATGGCCCGACCGTATGTTTTTGTCAGTCTGACAAAAAGTAGCGCCGTGGTTAGCTTTGGCCATCTCCGGTGATGCGCGAGGCTGTTGGATCTTCCCAATGCCGCAGGAGCCGGGGGCTTCACGCCGCGGATGCCGCGCCCAAGGGCTGCCATGCCGGTGACACTACGCCGCCGCACCGACACTTTCGGTGTCGGTGCTCCTGGAGCAGATGGTGGACGGCCGGGGCCGAAGTCGCGGGCGGGCCGTACTCCTGGGGAGGTTTCCTGAGCTCGGCGTAAACCATTTCGCGGTGGGCGGCCGCGCCCTATAGTCGCCGAGATGAGCGATCTTCAGCCTGGTGTCTACCAGCATCTGGTCACTCGCGACGTGGACGCCCGGCTGCGTGCGGTGTCCGATCACGAGCTGATCGATCGCCGGTCGTTGGATCTCGCCGACTCTCACGAGACGCTGGCCCGCCACCTGGCCGCGCTCACTCGCCGGGCGCTGCGCTCTGTGCGCGGTGAGAGCGACACGGTACGGCTGGCCCGGCAGGTGGAGATCGTCAACCGGGTCGCCGACCTGCTCGGTGAGCTGGTGCCCGAGGCCGCCGCGCCCGAGGAACTCGTCGAGGCCGCGGATGAGTTGCTGGGCATCGCCAGGGGCAGGGACGCGGGCGGGGGCGTGAGCTTTCCCGCGCGGCCGGTGATTCCCCTCACCGGAAGCGCGTTGCTGGTCAACGGCCGCGGACAGCCGGAGATCGGTCATGAGCTCAAGCGCGAGCTGGCCTCCGCCGACCACGTCGATCTGCTGTGCGCGTTCGTGAAGTGGAACGGCGTGCGGGTCCTGTCGGAGGCGATCGAGGAGTTCCTCCGGCGCGGTGGCCGGCTGAGGGTCGTGACCACCACCTACATCGGTGCCACCGACCGCCTGGCGCTGGACCGGTTGGCGGCCATGGGCGCCGAGATCCGCGTCTCCTATGACACCCGGATGACCAGGTTGCACGCCAAGGCGTGGCTGTTCCATCGGGGCAACGGCCTGTCCACCGCCTACGTGGGCTCCTCCAACCTGTCGCGCACCGCCCTCAGCCACGGCCTGGAGTGGAACGTCCGCCTCGCCCAGGCCGAACAGCCGCACCTGATCGACACGTTCTCCGCCACGTTCGACGACTATTGGGGCGATCCGTCGTTCGAGCCCTACGACCCGGCGCACGATGCCGAGCGGCTCGACCGTGCCCTGTCCGCCGAGCGGGCCGGTGGCCGGCCGGTCATGCTCGACTTCGCACACGTGGACGTCCGCCCGTACTCCTACCAGCGCGAGATCCTCGACGAGCTCGACGCCGAACGGCAGATCCACGACCGGTGGCACAACCTCGTCGTCATGGCCACCGGCACCGGCAAGACCGTCGTCGCCGCGCTCGACTACCGGCGCCTGCGTGCGGCCGGGCAGGCGGAGTCGGTGCTGTTCGTCGCCCACCGCAAGGAGATCCTGCGGCAGAGCCTGCTCACCTTCCGGCAGGTGCTGCGGGACGAGACGTTCGGCGAGCTGTACGTGGACGGCGCCCGCCCCGAGCATTGGCGGCACGTGTTCGCCTCGATCCAGACCCTGGACGCCAACCCGCTCCCCGAGCCGGACCGCTACGACATGGTGATCGTGGACGAGTTCCACCACGCCGAGGCCGCCACCTACCGGAAACTGCTCAACGGAGTGCGCCCCAAGGTGCTCCTGGGCCTGACCGCCACGCCGGAACGGGCCGACGGCCAGGACATCAAGGGCTGGTTCGACGGCCGCATAGCCGCCGAACTGCGCCTGTGGGAGGCGCTGGAGCGCGGGCTGCTGGCCCCGTTCCAGTATTTCGGCGTCCACGACGGCACCGACCTGCGCCAGATCGGCTGGCGCCGGGGTCAGGGCTATGACGTCGGCCAGCTCTCCAACGTCTACACCGGCAACGACCGCCGCGCCGCCGTGGTCCTGGAGACCGTGCAACGCAAGATCGGCGACGTCGGGCGGATGCGGGCCCTCGGCTTCTGCGTGAGCATCGACCACGCCCGTTTCATGGCGGACCGCTTCACCCGGGCCGGGCTCCCCTCTGTCGCCGTCACCGCGCACAGCCTGCGTGACGAGCGCGACCAGGCGCTGCGCGACCTGAGAGACCGGAAGATCAACGCCGTGTTCACCGTCGATCTCTTCAACGAGGGCGTCGACGTCCCGGAGATCGACACCGTGCTGTTCCTGCGGCCCACCGACAGCGCCACCGTCTTCCTGCAGCAGCTCGGGCGCGGGTTGCGGCTCGCCGACGACAAACCATGCCTGACCGTGCTCGACTTCGTCGGCCACCAGCACAAGCAGTTCCGCTTCGACCGGCGCTACCGGGCGCTCACCGGCGCAAGCCGTACCGGCATCGCGCGGGAGATCGAGCAGGGCTTCCCGACGCTGCCCGCCGGCTGCGTGATCGACCTGGACCGCGACGTACGCCGGCTGGTTCTCGACAACGTCCGGCAGGCGCTCAACCTGAACTGGCGGGACCTGACACGCGAACTCCGCGACCTCGGCGACGTCAACCTGCCCACCTTCCTCCAGGAGACCGGACTGGACGTCGAGGACCTCTACCGTCGCAGCCGCCCGGGCTGGGCGTCGCTGCGGCACGCCGCCGGCTTCGGCGCCACATCGGGTGACGCGGCGCTCGGACGCGCCTTCGGCCGGATGTTGCACATCGACGACCTTGAGCGGCTCGCCTTCCTCACCGAGGCGCTGGCCGGAAGGGCTCCGAAATCGCCGCGTGAGCTACGCCTGATGGCCATGCTCGACGTGATGTTGTGGGGCGGCACCGAGCCGACCTCCGGGATGGAGTCCCGGTTCGCCTGCCTCACGGGTGCCCGCGCGGCGGAACTGTCAGAGCTCGCGGACGTGCTGCGCTCCGGCCTGCGTCACGTGGTCCCGCCTCTCGACCCGGTCGTGCCCCTGCACGTGCACGCCCGCTACAGCAAGAACGAGGTCCTGGCCGCCTTCGGCATCGACCGGCCCGCGCACATGCGGGAAGGGGTCAAATACGTGCAGGCGCACCAGGCGGATCTGTTCTTCGTCACCGTGGACAAGTCGGAGGACCATTACTCCCCCACCACGCTCTACCACGACCGGGCGATCAGCGAGGACCTGTTCCAGTGGGAGTCACAGAGCACCCTGCGCTCGTCGGCCGCCACCGCCCGCCGCTACGTGACGGGCGCGTCCACGGTCCATCTGCTCGTCAGGCAGTCCAAGCGCGACGAAGGGCTGGGGGCTCCGCCTTACACGTACGCGGGGCCCATGCGGTACGTGAGTCATGAGGGTGAGCGGCCCGTCCGCTTCGTCTGGCGTCTGGATCATCGGCTTCCTCCCGAGGTGTTCCACTACGCCAAGGCGACCGCCGGTTGAGAGGCGAGAAGGTCAGTCGGTGGGGTGGGCCGCGTCCAGGAGGTGGCGCAGGCGCAGGCTGTCGGGGGCCAGGGCGGTGATCAGGGCGGCGGGGCCGGCCAGCGGGGTCAGCGCGGCCTGACCGGTTGCCGGGCCGTCGCCGAACAGCCGGGCCTGGAGCGGGTGACGTTCCAGCTCGGGGTCGACGACGAGGATCTGGCCGGCGGCGCGGTGACCGGCCAGGACGGCCGGACCGTCCCAGCCGGGGGCGTCCGGGCCGTAGGCGGTCTGCTGGTCGAGCAGGAGGTGTCCGTCGCGGTGGACGACGAGGCGGACGGCCAGCCGGCCCGGAGGCTCGCCGAAGCGCCCGAGGACCTGCTCCTCGCGGAGGACGAGGCGCGCGGTGGCGGCCAGGTCGACGGTGCAGGTCTGGCGCAGGTTGCTGCCGGCGGCGGAGATCAGCGGCTGGGGCAGCCAGTGCAGACCGGCGTGCTCGCCCACGGTCAGGTGCACGTCGTAGGTGGCGGGCTCGGGGGTGGGGCCGCGCAGGGCGATCGCGGCCGAGGCGGTGGTGATGTGGAGGTGGGCGCCGGGTTCGGCGGTGGCCTCGACGCGCAGCCGGTCGCCGCCGAGAGGGGCGTTCATGGCGCCGAGGACGCACACCCGTGCCTGGTCACCGTGCGAGTGGAGGCGCCGCAGGTGGAACGGGCCGTCGCCGGCCAGGGCGGACAGTACGGTGCCCTCCCCCGCACGGGTCGCGGCGATGCGTGCGGTGCCGCACACACCCGGCTCGGCATGGGGTGCGAGGGTCATGCGGGACCCGGGGCTCGGGCCGCCAGGCGATGCAGGACCCAGTCCACCACGGGCCTGACGCCGTCCTCGGTCTTCAGGGCGGTGAAGGCGACGGGCAGCTCGCCGCGCTGGGCCTCGGCGTCGCGGGCCATGGCCGCCAGGTCGGCGCCGACGTACGGCGCGAGGTCGGTCTTGTTGATGACCAGCAGGTCGGAGGTGGTCAGGCCGGGCCCGCCCTTGCGAGGGATGTCGTCGCCGCCGGCGACGTCGATGACGAAGATCTGCGCGTCTACCAGGCCCTTGGAGAAGGTCGCGGTGAGGTTGTCGCCGCCCGACTCGATGAGGATCAGGTCGAGCGGTCCGAGCAGTTCCTCCAGGTCCTCGACGGCTTGGAGGTTGGCGGAGATGTCGTCACGGATCGCGGTGTGCGGGCAGGCGCCGGTCTGGACCGCCCTGATGCGCTCGGCGGGCAGTACGGCCTCGCGCAGCAGGAACTCGGCGTCCTCGCGGGTGTAGATGTCGTTGGTGACGACCGCGATGGACAGGTCCTGGCGCAGCGCGCGGCACAGGGCTGCGACGGTGGCGGTCTTGCCGGAGCCGACCGGGCCGCCCAGGCCGATGCGCAGCGCGCCGTGGCGGCCGCCGGGGTGATGGGCTGGGCCTGCGGAGACGTCGTGGTCGTGGTGGAGGTGCATGGCGCTCCCGTGGTCGGACGACAGGCGTACAGGTGTCAGGAGGCGAACAGGCGGGCCGGGCGGGCCACGTGCTGTTCGGCGGTGATGTCGAGCAGCGGCGCCGAGGCGGACGGCAGCGCCGCGACGCCGTCGGCGTGGACGCGCCCCGCCGCCTCGGCGGCCCGCCGCGCGACGTGGTCGAGGTCGGCGGCGAGCCGGGCCAGGACGGCGGTGGCGTCGAAGGGGTCCAGGCTCAGCAGGCGGACGGTCGCGGCGGCCGGGCCGCTGACGCTCTCATAGGCCGCCACGCAGGCGGCGTCGTACGGGCTCAGCCCGGCGGCGCGGGCGGCCACCCCGAGCACCACGGGCTGATGGGCGCCGCGCGGACGGACCGCGGCCAGGGCGTCGAGCTCGGCGCAGGGCCAGACGGCTCGGGCGGCGCGCAGCAGTTGCCGTCCGAGCGTGCGCGCGACCTGCCGCAGGGCCGGAGAGGGCGTGCGCGCGTCGGCGGCCTCCTCCAGCAGCAGCGGGTCCCGCCCGGCGGCGGCCGCGGCCGCGAGCCCCGCCGCGGTCAGCCCGCTGGTGTGCAGCCGCCCCCGGCAGAACGCCTCCAGGCCGGCCGCGTCACGCACACGCCCGGCCGCGACGGCCGCCTCGGCGCCGCCGGAATGTGCGTGCCCGCCGGCCGGGAACCGGCCGTCGGCCAGGACGAGCAGCGTGGCACGGCTCATCGGCGTGACTCACCTTCCTTCAGTGAGATGACGGGTCAGAACAGGAAGTAGAGCTGCGCCATCGGCAGTTCGGTGGGGGGCTCGTGGTAGTCGATGCGCCGGCCGTCGATCCGCACCTCATAGCCGTTGGGGTCGACGTCGATGACGGGGGTGGCGTCGTTTCGGAGCATGTCTCGCTTGAACACCCTGCGGGTGTTGCGGATGGGCGTGAACGACTTGTCCACCTCGACCCGGCCGGGCAATCCGGCCGCGATCGCCTGTTCGCTGACGAAGTTGACGGAGTTGGCGCCGGGGGCCCGGCCCGTCGCGCCCCACATCGGGCGGGGCAGGATCGGCTGCGGGGTGGTGATGGCGCCGTTGGCGTCGCCGACCTGCGCGTACGCGATCTGGCCGCCCTTGATCACCCGGTGCGGCCTGACGCCGAAGAACTTCGGCTCCCACAGCACCAGGTCGGCCAGCTTGCCCACTTCGACCGAGCCGACCTCGTGGTCGATGCCGTGCGCGACGGCCGGGTTGATGGTGTATTTGGCGACGTAGCGGCGGGCGCGGTGGTTGTCGGTCTCGTCGGCGCCGCCGCGGTCGCCGTCCAGGGGGCCGCGCCGCTGTTTCATCACGTGCGCGGTCTGCCAGGTCCTTGTGATCATCTCTCCGACGCGTCCCATCGCCTGGGTGTCGGACGACATGATCGAAATGGCGCCCAGGTCGTGCAGGAGGTCTTCGGCGGCCATCGTGGCGGGCCGGATGCGCGACTCGGCGAAGGCCCGGTCCTCGGGCACCTGCGGGTTGAGGTGGTGGGCGATCAGCACCATGTCCAGGTGCTCCGGGACCGTGTTGCGGGTGTAGGGGCGGGTGGGGTTGGTGGAGGCGGGCAGCACGTTGGGCAGGCTCGCCATCCTGATCATGTCGGGGGCGTGGCCGCCGCCGGCGCCCTCGATGTGGAAGACGTGGAGAGGTTCGTCGCCGATGGCCGCGATGGTGTCCTCGACGGTGCCGGCCTCGTTCAGGGTGTCGGCGTGCAGGGCCAGCTGTACGCCGGTCGCCCGGCACACCTCCAGGCAGCGGCGCAGGACCGCCGGGGTGGCACCCCAGTCTTCGTGGATCTTGAAGCCGAGGATGCCGGCGTTGACCTGGTTGTGGAGGGATTCGGTGGACATCGTGCTGCCCTTGCCGAGCAGCCCGATGTTGACCGGGAAGGCGTCCAGGGCCTTGAACAGCCGGTCGAGGTGCCAGGCGCCGGGCGTGACGGTGGTGGCGGTCGTGCCGTCGGCGGGGCCGGTCCCGCCGCCGATCAGGGTGGTGACGCCGGAGGCGAGCGCCTCGCGGATCTGCTCGGGGCAGATGAAGTGCACGTGGGTGTCGACGCCGCCCGCGGTGAGGATCTTGCCGTTTCCCGAGATGATCTCGGTCTCGGGGCCGATCAGGAAGTCGGTCGCGACGGGATGCCCGTCGTGCAGCCGGTTCATGGTCTCGTCGTTGTAGGCCTTGCCGAGCGCGGCGATGCGGCCGTCGCGAAGGGCGACGTCGGCCTTGACCACGCCCCAGTGGTCCAGGATGAGAGCGCCGGTGATGACGGTGTCGGGCGGTCTCGGGGCGCCAGGGGTCGCGCCGTCGCGTGGCGCGAGTGACTGCCCCATCGACTCCCGGACCACCTTGCCGCCGCCGAAGACGATCTCGTTGCCGCTGCGGCCGGGGCCGCCGGCCCAGTCCTCGGTGATCTCGATCCACAGGTTGGTGTCGGCCAGGCGGACACAGTCCCCCGTCGTCGGGCCGAACCGGTCGGCGTACTGTTCGCGCGTGAGGGGTTCGGCCATCAGAGGTCGCCTCCGACCTTGCCGTTCAGGCCCGCGACGTGGCGCCGGCCCTCAATGGGCACCAGTTCCACGTCCTGGGGCATGTTGGGGGCGAAGCGCACCGAGCCGCCTGCGGGGATGTTCAGCCGTTTGCCGTAGGCGGCGTCACGGTCGGGGTGGATGTCGAGGCGGGAGTTGGCCTCGTAGAAGTGGTAGTGGGAGCCGACCTGGATGTGACGGTCGTCGGTGTTGGTGACCCGTACGGTCGTGGTCGGGCGGCCGTCGTTGAAGCTCACCCGCCCCTGGGAGGAGTAGTCGATCGCGCCGGGAGGACCCTGCCTCCCCGGCCCGGCCACGCAGGGCGGCGGGGGTTCCGGGTCGGGCGGACACGGCGCGGGCTCCGGGACGGGCGGACACGGCGGCTCCGGCTCAGGCCGGCCTTCGCACGACGGCGGCTCCGGGCACGGCAGGGTGGTCGCCAGCGGGATCGGCTCGCGGAGGGTGACCATTTTGGTGCCGTCGGGGAAGGTGGCCTCGATCTGGAGGTCGGCGATCATCTCCGCGACGCCTGGCATGACCTCGTGCGGCATGAGCACCGGCGGTTGCTGCTTCGCCATGAGGTCCGCCACGGTCCTGCCGGCGCGCGCCTCTTCCAGAACCCAGGAGGTCAGGATGGCGACCGCCTCCGGGTAGTTGAGCTTCACTCGCCCTCTGCGCTTGTGGGCCACGTCCGCGGCCACGTGGATCATCAGCCGTTCTTGTTCATGCAGGGTCAGGTGCACCCTGTCACCTCGGTTTCGCTTCTGGCCCCAGGGCCTCGCCCTCGGGGCCGACGGTGCGGATCTACCGGTATGACCGATGTCGGGGTCAGGTCGCCGCCCGGTTGCCTGCTCACCGGGCGGCGCTCAGTGGCTCAGCAGCCTCGCCCGCAACCGCACCCGCCGCCGCCGTGAGGCGGGCAGGGGGCCGGTGGGCGGGCGCAGACGACGACTTCGTCGGTGACGGGGCCGTCGGCCTCGTTGGCGGTGGCGGTGGCGGTGTTGGTCAGCGGGCCGGGCTTGGTGACCTTGGCCAGCAGGGTGAGGGTCTGGGTGGTGCCGACGTCCATCGCGCCGACGTCCCACAGGCCGGTGGCCGGGTCGTAGCCGCCGGCGCTGGGAGTGGCGGAGATGAAGGCCAGCCCTTCGGGGAGCTGGTCGACGACCGTGACGCCGGTGGCGTCGTTGGGCCCCTTGTTGGTGACGGCCACGTGGTAGGTGACCGCCTCGCCGACGGCGGCCTCGGTACGGTCGGCGGCCTTGACGACGGCGAGCTCGACGACCCGCTTCACCGGCGTGATGGTGGCGTTGGAGGTGGAGGTGAGGTGCTCGGGCGCGTTGCCCAGGGTGTTGTCGTAGGAGGCGCCGGCCTGGTTCTCGATCTGGCGGCCGGCCCCGGCGCGTTCGACGCGGACACGGAACTCCACCGTGGTTCCGTCGGGCGCGTCCGCGGTCGAGGGCAGGCGGCCGCCCTGCTGGGCGGTGGCCCCCTGGCCCAGGTGGAAGACGACGCGGCCGGCGTCGGCGTACGCCTGGTCGTCGCCGGCCGCGTCGCTCTTGCCGCCGCTGTCGGGGCCGTCGATGACGCGCAGGGAGCCGGGGACGTAGCTGGTGCCGGCCGGGATGTCGTCGGTCAGGACGAGGTTGTCGGCCGGGGCGCCGCCTTCGTTCCTGGCGTTCACCCGGTAGGTGATGACGTCGCCGACCTCGACCTCGCCCTCGGGGATGGCGGCCTTGGTGAGCACGACGCAGGGTGCCGTGCCGAAGACGATGCCGTCCAGGAAGTTGCCGATCGCCGGGTTGCCACCGGCGGCGGAGATGGACTTGAAGGCGAACCGGGTGGTGGTCTGGCCGGGGGGGACGACGTATTCGCCGGTGTAGTGGCCCCAGGCGGTGTTGCCGTCGGTCATCCGGGCCTGTTCCACCGGGGCGTTCGGGGGGCCGATCTGCAGGGCCATGGTGTCGGCGCCCTGGCGGCCGCGGTGGGAGAGTCTCCAGTACAGCTTGGTGCCGGGTGTGGTGGGGAGGTCCTGGTACAGGGTGGAGACCATGTTGGCGTTGAGCTCGGCGAACTGCCGGCCGTCGTCGGAGGGCACGCTCAGGAAGCCGGTGTGCCAGAGTTCGATCTGGCCGTCGGAGGCGGTGGTGCGCCAGCCGGGCACCGCGCGGGGGTCGTTGTGGGAGGCGTCGGGCCGTATCTCGTAGTTGGTGACGACGGGGGCTTCGAAGCTGCCGTTGATCAGGGCGATGCGGGGTCCGCATCCGCCTGGTGAGGGGTTCTGGGGTACGGCCACGAGGTGTCCTTCCGTCGAGGTGGCGTCGGCGTTCGTGGGCGCCGTCCGGAGCCTGCCACGGGTACGGGGGCGCAGGGCGGACCACAGGCGGGCGGCCCGGGATGGTTTGTCGGCGTGCACGGGTGAATGGCCTCGCGTGGTGGGCGGGCGGAGTCGGTGCGGTCGTCGGGTCGTGTGCGTGGTGTGCGCGGCGGGATCGATCCGGTTGGACGCAGTCGTTGCCTTCCGATGCCACATGCTGTGAGTAGCCGACTACCTACTGAAAGTAGTCGAAGCCGGTCAGGGCGCTGAACTAGCCGCACAGTGAGAGCCGCATGGCCGGAGGGCGCGGCTCTTCTGTGGAACGCCGGCCGGCGACTGGTCGCCCGTCCGGCCGGACCCGCCTGTCGGCCGGTCGGAGCGGCGGCTTACCGTGGAGGTAGGTGTCGGATCGGCGCTAGGGGGACGCATGAAGCGACGCTCTGTGCAGACCGCGATGGCCACCGGGGCATTCCTGGCCGTCGTGACCGCGAGTACGGGGGCCACCGCGGCGACCATGGGCTCACCGCCGACACCCTCCCCAAGCCCGCAGCCGACGTGCATGGGCATGGGGGAAATGCACCCCGTCACCAGCGAGTACGACTACCTGTCGCAGATGGTGCCGCACCACCAGGACGCCATCACCGCGGCCCGGCAGCTCCAGCGGTCCGACCGGCCCGAGATGCGGCAGCTCGGGCAGTCGGTCGTCGCGACGCAGACCGCCGAGGTCGCCCGGATGAAGGGCTGGCTGGAACAGTGGTACCCGCAGAGCCCGTCGCCGAGCCCGAGCTCGACCACGATGCCCGACCTGTCAGGGCTTTCCGGGGATCAGCTCGACAAGGCGTTCCTGCAGCACATGATCCCGCACCACATGATGGCGATCATGATGTCGCAGCAGCTGCTCAACCACGGCGAGGCTCAGCACGCCGAGGTCGCCGCCTTCGCCCGCAAGGTGCGCGACGACCAGTGGGCGGAGGTCCGCACGATGCGGCAGTACCTGACCCAGTGGTACGGGGAACAGAGCATGCCCTGCATGCCGCACATGCCGGGCATGACACCCGGGCCCCACACGGGAACACCCGGCCGGCCGACGCCCACGGAGCCCTCTCCGGCAGGCACGTGACGCAAGGCCCTCTGCCCATAGGAAGACCACCTGCGGCGGAGCACCGGATTTCTGCGGAGGCCGCCTCCGCGACCGGCTCGACCACACCCTGACGGAACCCACCTGGTCGGCACGCGCGGGGTGGTAATCTCCTCGCCCGAGTCGCCGGAGCCCTTGCGCGTGCGACCCGGTGGTCAGGGGGAGGCTCCCCAGCACGGCATGTCCGGTTGACGACGGGTCGTGGCCCTCACGCACGCTGACCAGCGTCGTCGCAGCGTACTTGTTGACATTCGCCGCATAGGCGACAGAATACACATATGAACAGTTCTTCAGGCGAGAATGTGTTGGTGGTGGACGGCTGCACCGTCAAGGTGGTCGACGCCGACCGCGTCGCGGCCGTGCACGAGCGCATGCCCGCCGCCGAGGACCTGACCGACACCGCCGACGTCTTCGGCCTGCTGTCCGACCCCAACCGCCTGAAGCTGCTGGTCGCCCTGCTGGACGGCGAGCTGTGCGTGTGCGACCTGGCGGCGGTGAC
>NZ_JBSFGF010000031.1:0-114424 GCF_053596455.1 Nonomuraea sp. NPDC001699
GCGCTGCAGAACGCCGCCTCCATCGCGGCGCTCTTCCTGACCACCGAGGCCGTCATCGCGGAGAAGCCCGAGAAGACCCCTGCTGCTCCGGCCGGCATGCCCGGCGGCGGCGACATGGACTTCTAGGCTTCGCCTGGTCGCTGACGCATCAGAAGGCGGTTCGGATCTCCAAGGATCCGGCCGCCTTTTGTTGTGTCCAGTGCGGTCACGTTTAGTAGTTATTAACTACGGAAAGTAACGACACGAAGTGACATTCACCGCACAAAAGGAGTAGTTACATGAATTCCCGCACCGCGCGCGTTCTCGGGCTCGGCGCCGTCATGCTGGCCGCCGCTGCCGCCATGACCATGCCGGCCGAGGCCGACGACCACGGTTACCTGGACGAGTCGCTGGAGTACGTGGACGTACCCTACTGCGCGGGCTACCTGGAGCTGTACGACCGCGACTACTGCGCCTCGCCGTCGAGGTGGACGTCGTCGGACCAGCGCGAGGACCTGTCGGACGCCTTCGAGGACGAGTCGTCCGACGATCGCGCGGACGTGTCGGACGAGAGCGAGGACACGTCGGCGAACGAGGGCGCGGACGTGTCGGACGAGAGCGAGGACGCCTCGGCGAACGAGGGCGCCGACGAGGGCTCCGTCGAGGGCGAGGACATGTCGGCGGACGAGCGTGAGGACACCTCGACCGACGCTCCCGGGGACATCACGTTCGCCGACGGCACCGTGCAGGACGACTGAACCCGTCTGGGTGACGCGGGGGCGTACGAGACCCGACGCGGCACCACGGCGAAGGCGCTCCGTACGCGAACGGGGCGCCTTCGCCGCGGTGTTGTGCCGAACTCGGCCCCCGAACCCGGGCCCAGAACTCAGAGGCTGAACCCGGACGCTGAACTCAGATGCCGAAGTGCGCTATGACGTGACCGCGGGCCAGCGTGTTGGCGGTGATGTTGAAGCCGACCACGGCCGGGCTCGCGTCGCTGCCGACGCCCAGCTTGTCGACCCCGAGCGCGTGCACCGTGAAGACGTAGCGGTGGGGGTCGCCGGGCGGGGGAGCGGCGCCGCCGTAGTCTTTGGTGCCGTAGTCGTTGCGGGCGTGGACCGCGCCGGCGGGCAGGCCCTTGAAGTCGGGGCCGGTGCCCGCGCCCCTGGGGAGCTCGGCGGTGTCGCCGGGAAGGTCGAACAGCACCCAGTGCCAGAAGCCGCTGCCGGTGGGGGCGTCGGGGTCGTGGCAGGTGACGGCGTAGCCGCGGGTGCCCTCCGGGGCGCCGGACCAGCGCAGCTGCGGCGAGACGTTCCCGCCGGTCATCCCCCAGTCGTTGAAGACGTGGAGGTCGTTCAGCCGCTCGCCGTCCTGGATGTCGTCGCTCTCCACCACGAGCGCGGGGACGGAGGGCAGGTGTTCATGCGGAAGCGGTGCGGGCACGGCATCCTCCTAGGTTGACAGCTCCTTCAGGCCATCCTAGAAGCGGCCGCGCCCGCCCTCCGTCAGGCGCCGAGCTGCGCCGGGAGCGGCTTGTCGTGCAGGACCGTGAGCGAGGTGACCGCTCGGGTCAGGACCACGTACAGGCGGGCCAGGCCGCGGGGCTCGGCCTCGACGATGTCGGCGGGCTCGACGACGATCACATGGTCGTACTCCAGGCCCTTGGCGAGCGTGGCGGGCACGATCAGCAGGCGGTGCTCCTGCGCCGAGTCGGGGTCGAGCACCGCGTGCGGCAGGCCGGACAGCGCCTCGGACACCGCGGCGACCATCGCGTCGGGGACGATGACGCCGATCGAGCCCTCCCTGGCCAGCACCTCCCGGGCGGCCTCGGCGACCGTGCCGCCCTGCCGGACCGTGAGCGAGCCCGCGCCCGGACGCAGCGACCGCGGGGCGGCCAGTGCCGGGGCGATCGAGGGCAGCAGGCGGGCCGCGTAGTCGAGCACCTCGCGCGGCACGCGGAAGCCGAGCGTCAGCTCGGTCACCTCGCCCTCGTCCTGGCCGAGGTGCTTCAGCACGGTCTCCCACGAGCTGGTGGACCACGGCGTGGTGCCCTGGGCCAGGTCGCCGAGCACGGTGGCCGAGCCGTTGCGGCAGCGCCGGCCGAGCGCCCGCAGCTGCATCTCCGACAGGTCCTGGGCCTCGTCCACGACGAGGTGGCCCAGGGACGGCGTGCGTTCCATGAGGTCGTTCAGCTCGTCGAGGAGCGCGCCGTCGGCGGCCGACCATTTGGCCGACTTCCAGCTCCGATAAGGCTTCCGCCAAAGCAGCATTTCCTGCTCGTCGGGCGACAAATCGGTTTTGGCGGCTTTAGTGAGGAATTCTGGGTCTGACAGCAGGCGGTGAAGGACCTGTTCGGGCGTCAGTTTCGGCCACACGGCCTCGACGAGCTGCTTGACCGGCTTGGACCTGGCCACCGCGTCCTGGACCCGGTCGTCGGGCGACTCGCCGCGCTGCTCCATGCGTACGAGCACCTGGTGGGCCAGGCGCTGGGCCAGCGCGGCCCGCCCCGGCAGGTAGCGGGTGGTGCCGCGCAGGGACGCCACCATCTCGCGCACCTCGTGATCGGCGACCCGGTAGCGGTAGGCGCCCTTCGTGAAGACCAGGCCGTCCTCGGGCTTCACGATGTGCATCCAGAGCGCCCGTTCGAGCACCGCGGCCATCCTGGCGTCGCCCTTGACCGCGGAGACCGCCGGGTCCTCCTGGGCGGCGTGCTCGCCGAGCAGCCCGGCCACCGTGGTCTGGTCGACCTTGACCTCGCCCAGCGCGGGCAGGACGGAGGAGATGTAGGACAGGAACGCCCGGTTCGGGCCCACGATCATCACGCCCGACCTGGCCAGCCGCTCGCGATGGGTGAACAGCAGGTATGCGGCCCGGTGGAGGCCCACGGCGGTCTTCCCGGTGCCGGGGGCGCCCTGGACGCACACGGTCTGGGCCAGCGTCGCGCGGACGATCTCGTCCTGGTCGGGCTGGATGGTGGCCACGATGTCGCGCATCGGGCCGGTGCGCGGGCGTTCGATCTCCTCGGTAAGGATCTTCGAGGGGCCGACCTCGCCGCCCTCGCCGAGCGGCTCGTCCTCGAACGCGGTCAGCGCGCCGCCGTGGTACCCGAAGCGGCGGCGGCGTACGACGCCCATGGGTTCGGCGGGGCTGGCCTGGTAGAACGCGCGGGACACCGGCGCGCGCCAGTCGATGACCAGCGGCCGGCTGGTGCCGTCGTGCACGTGGCGGCGGCCGACGTAGATGGTGACCGGCAGGTCGTCGCCGCCCTCGCGGTCGAGCCGGCCGAAGAACAGCGGCGTGTCCGGATGGTCGGCCAGGGCGGCCACGCGCTGGTCCAGCAGCGACTGGAGGATCTGCTGCGAGACCCAGTCGCCGGCCGCGTCGGCCGACAACGACTGGGCATGGGCCCGCATCGCCGTGAGCGCGGCCCTGGACTCGGCCAGGTGGGCCTGCTCGGCGGAGAGCACGTCGGAGGGTATGTCGGGGGCCAGTTGATGTGCGGGCACGCGGAAGCGCCTCCCAAGGTCGGAAACGGAGGTGGTCAAGGCAGCGAATCGACCAGTTTAGCGGCGGCCTTCCGGTGGCTCCAAAGCATTTACCTGTCCCCGGCGGGGTAAAGAGGGAAGGTGGCGCGGCTTCGCCTCGGCTTCTCGCCGATGATCCCCACGGTCGCGAGCTTCCTGCTGGCGGCGCTCTGGGGCCTGTCGGTCTTCGCCGGCTGGGGGCTGGAGGCGTTCTGCTCGGGCGGCGGGCCCTCGTCGGCGTGCTCTCAACGCCTCGGCACGGTCTCCACGGTGTCGGGGGTGTTCGCCGCGGTGGCCGCCTGCTCCACGCTGGCCGCCTGGCTGGTCCCCGCGTCGCGACACGACCCGCGCACGTTCGGCCGCCTCATGGGGATGGGCGTCGCCACGTGGATCGTCGCCGGAGGGGTGCTGTTCCTCGGCGGCCTGCTCGCCCGGTAGGCCCGTCGCCCGGAGCCGACCGACCTGCCGATGACCGGACGCCGACGATCGGCAGTCCGGGTGCCACCGAATACTGTGTCGGTGTGCTACCCGGCGGTGGCGGCATAGCTGCGGAGGAAGGCCTGCACGCCCGCGGTGACGAGCCGGGTGATCTCCTCCGTGGAAAGCGGTATGGCGCCGTAGAAGGTCTGCTGGTTCACGTCGGTGACGGTCAGCAGGGTGAGGTGGGCGGCGGCAACGTCGGCGTCGTCGATCCGTAGCAGGCCGCGCTCGGCGATCCGGCGCAGGTACGGCGCCAGGCGCAGGTGCCCGGTCTGCGGGCCGGCCGCGACCCAGGCCTTGAGGATCGGCGGTGGGATGTGGGCCGCCTCCGCCTCGATGGCCCGCACCAGGGCGAAGTGGTCGGGGAAGGCGGTGACCGCGGCGACCCGGTCGAGGGAGAAGTCGATCAAGTCCTGCTCCAGATCCACGATCTTGTGCAGGTGTCGGTCCATGATCTGTGCGATCGCTGCGGTGACCTCGTCCGCGCCTTCCAGCGCGACGGTCAGGAACAGTTGCTCCTTGTCGGTGAAGTGCCGGTAGATGGTCCGTTTGGACACCCCCGCCGCCGCGGCGATCGCGTCTACGCCGGCCCGGGTGTAGCCGTCGCGGCCGAACACGCGACGGGCGGCACGGGTGATCGCCTGGCGCTTTTCCGGTCGGCCGTACGGCTCGGCCTGGCGCAGGGTCATCAACGTCCTTCCCGCTGGAAACTCCTCGGTGCAGTGTAGGGGCGTCCGGGGCTCTGGCGGGCCTTGCGGGCCAGGGCGTCGAGCAGTTCGCGCAGCAGGTCGGTGGTGTCCGGGTCGGTCAGTCGGCGGTCGTGCGTGAAGCGGGTGTCGCAGTGGAAGACCGTCACCTCCGGCTTGACGACGACTTCCGCTCCCACCGAGGCCAGGATCTGGCGAAGGGCGAGCTGGGCGCGTACCGAGCCGAACGGTCCAGGGGAGGCGCCGGCGATGGCCACGGGCTTGCCCCGCAGCAGCCCTGCGGGGGCCGTGCTGGCCCAGTCGATGGCGTTCTTCAGCGCGGCCGGGACGGAGGCGTTGTGCTCCGGCGTCGCGATCAGCAAGGCGTCGGCCGCGGCGATGCGGGCGCGCAGCGTCGTGACCGACGCCGGTGGCGTGCCGGTGTCCAGGTCCTGGTTGTAGAGGGGCAGCCGGCCCAGGTCGTGATCGATGTCGATGACGACCCCACCGGGTTCGAGCGCGCGGGCCGCGTGCAGCAGGGCCGTGTTGTGGGAGCCCGCGCGCAGGCTGCCGGACAAGGCCAGGACGGTGAGCTCGGGCATGTCTCTCCTCGGGAGTTCAGGCAACGCGACCAAAGTACACTAGTCAGTGTCAATCGGAAACCGATTGGTGTACTTTGAGGCGGGTGCCCCCCGTAATCGCGCAGAAGAGACACATCGCCGTCCTTTACCTCGTTCTCCTGGCCACGCCGACCTCACTCAGCGCCAACAGCACCATCACCGTCATCCCCGAGCTGGCCCGTGCCCTGGGCGTCTCGGCCGCCGAAGCCACCTGGGCCGCCACGGCCTTCGGCTGGGGCGGCGTCCTCGGCGCTCCGCTCACCGCCGCCCTGCTGCGCACCCGCGGCATGCGCGCCGCCACACTCGTCAATGCCACCCTCATACTTCTCGGCACACTTCTGGTGGCCGGCGCACCCGCGCTGCCGGTGTTGCTGGCCGGCCGCGCCGCCCAGGCCGCCGGCGGAGGAGGCCTGGTCACCATCGCCATCACCTTGGCCGGGACCACCTCGCGAGCAGGCGCCATCACCGCCGGGGTCGGATTGGTCGGCGCGTTCGGCCCGCTGGCCGGCTCGACCTTGTCGGTGATCTCCTGGCGGGTGCCGCTGCTGCTGTCCCTGCCCGCGCTGCTGGCCGTCCCCGCCGTCCTCCGCCACGCCGCGCATCACGGCAGCCGGGAAGCCACCGCCGCCCGCACCGACGTCATCGGGGTCCTGCTGGTGGTGACGCTGGTCAGCGCCTTGGTCCTGATCCCGCGTCTGGAACTGACGGCGGCTGCCGCCGCCGCCGTGACCGGCCTGCTGCTGACCCTGCGCGTCCGCAGGAAGCCCGCGGGGTTCGTCCCTCGGCCGGTCATCCGCTCCCGGGCGTTCGTCACCGCGGCAGCGGCGGCCGGCACGCTGTCCACCTCCTACTTCGCCCTGCTCTACACCGTGCCCCGGCTGCTGGAACACCATTGGACGACCGAGCGGATCGGGCTGATGACGCTCATGATGTTGACCGCCGGCTCGATCGCCTCACTGTCGTTCAGCCGGTGGACCTCCCGGCTCGGTGCGGCCGTCACCCGACCTGTCTTGCTGACCACGGGCGCCGTGGCTGTCGCCCTGCCGCTGCTCTCCCCTTGGCCGGTGCTCGTCGTGGCGTCCACCGCGTTCGCGGTGTTCGCCGCCACAGCGGCGATGGCCTGGTACGCGGCCCGCGTCGGCGAGGTCGTGCCGCACGAGCACCGGGCCACCGCCGTGAGCCTGTTCACCCTCTGCTACCAGCTGGGCGGCGCCTTCGGCCCGGCACTGGCCACACTCCTGCTTGCGTGAACCGGCCCGGCGTGAGAGCCGAACTCTCGATCAGCCCATTGGCGACTGGCTGGAGCCGTAGAACCCGGCAAAGACCGTATCTCTGAGTGAACGTGGGAATACCGAAAAAGTCGGGCATTTCAGGTGCGTTTGTCGGATCATGAGGGTATGTCGCAGGCGGCGTGATAGTACGCAGGTGAGGGGGGTGGTTCGATGTCGACGACCCGTGGAGTCTCGTGGACGTGACATAAACGCCGTGCCTGGCCGCTCAGGCAACGAGCGGCCGGGCATTCAACCCCGTCACACCTCGTCGTGCACGTCGTCGGCGTCGATGATCTGGTACGCGTACCCCTGCTCGGCCAGGAAGCGCTGCCGGTGGGCGGCGAACTCCTGGTCGACCGTGTCCCTGCTGACCACCGTGTAGAACCGGGCGCCACCGCCGTCGGCCTTGGGCCGCAGCACCCGTCCGAGCCGCTGCGCCTCCTCCTGCCGCGACCCGAACGTGCCCGACACCTGGATCGCGACGGCCGCCTCGGGCAGGTCGATGGAGAAGTTCGCCACCTTCGACACCACCAGCACCTGGATCTCCTTGTCGCGGAACGCCTGGTAGAGGCGCTCACGCTCCTTGACCCTGGTCTCGCCCTTGATGACCGGCGCGTTGAGGTGCTCGCCGAGCTCGTCGAGCTGGTCGATGTACTGGCCGATGACCAGCACCTGCTCGCCCAGATGCCGCCGGACCAGCGCCTCGGTCACGTACGTCTTGGACGGCGTGGTGGCGCAGAAGCGGTAGCGCTCCTCGGCTTCGGCCATCGCGTACGCCAGCCGCTCCTCGTCGGTCAGCGTGACCCGCACCTCGACGCAGTCGGCGGGCGCGATCCAGCCCTGGTTCTCCATCTCCTTCCACGGCGCGTCGTAGCGCTTGGGGCCGATGAGGGAGAACACGTCGCCCTCGCGGCCGTCCTCGCGCACGAGCGTCGCGGTCAGGCCCACCCGGCGGCGGGCCTGGAGGTCGGCGGTCATCCTGAAGATCGGCGCGGGCAGCAGGTGGACCTCGTCGTAGACGATCAGGCCCCAGTCGCGCGCGTCGAATAGCTCCAGGTGGCTGTAGACGCCCTTCCGCCTGGTGGTCATCACCTGGTACGTGGCGATGGTGACCGGGCGGATCTCCTTCTTGTTGCCGGAGTACTCGCCGATCTCGTCCTCGGTCAGCGTGGTGCGCTTGAGCAGCTCGGTCTTCCACTGGTGGGCGCTGACCGTGTTGGTCACCATGATCAGCGTGGTGGCCTGCGCGTGGGCCATGGCCGCCGCGCCCACGATGGTCTTGCCCGCGCCGCAGGGCAGCACGACCACGCCGGAGCCGCCGTGCCAGAAGGCGTCGGCCGCCTCGCGCTGGTAGGGGCGCAGCTCCCAGCCGTCCTGGAGCAGCTTGATGGGGTGGTGCTCGCCGTCGACGTAGCCGGCCAGGTCTTCGGCGGGCCAGCCCAGCTTGAGCAGCGCCTGCTTGACGTTGCCGCGGTCGCTCGGGTGCACGATGACCGAGTCGGCGCCGAGACGATCGCCCAGCATCGGCTGGATCTTCTTCGAGCGCAGCACCTCTTCGAGCACCGCGCGGTCGGTCGAGGTCAGGACCAGGCCGTTGACCGGGTCCTTCTCCAGGCGCAGGCGGCCGTAACGGGCCATGGTCTCGGCGATGTCGACGAGCAGCGCGTGCGGCACCGGGTAGCGGCTGAAGCCGATCAGCGCGTCGACGACCTGCTCGGCGTCGTGGCCGGCGGCACGCGCGTTCCACAGGGCCAGCGGCGTGACGCGGTAGGTGTGGACGTGTTCGGGCGCGCGTTCGAGCTCGGCGAACGGCGCGATCGCCTTGCGGCACGCGTCGGCCTTCTCGTGGTCGACTTCGAGCAGCAGCGTTTTGTCCGACTGGACGATGAGCGGGCCGTCGTTCACGGACATCCCTTCCTACGGTTGACCCTTATCCAACACACACGACGGCAGGAACAGTCCCGGAACGGGTAATCGATCAGTCGTCCAGGCGGCCGGTGAGGCCCAGGAAGAGGAAGAGCGCGACGTTCAGCACGAGACCGGCGCCGAACAGCACCCAGCTCCAGAGCAGCAGCGAACGGGCGCTCCCGGGCTGCTCGCGGGCCCGCGTCAGCGCCACGGCGGCGAGGATGCCGCCGGGCAGCCCGAGCACGTTGAGGCAGGAGGCCAGGGACAGGAAGTTGAGCACGACGGCGACGATGGCGCCGGCCTGCGGGCCCTCGTCGCGCCGCGGCGGGACGCCGTAGCCGTAGCCGTACTGCGGAGGTGGCTGCTCGCCGTAGGGCGCCCCGTAGGGCAGGTACGGGTAGCCGGACGGATCTTCTTGACTCACGTTCACCTCCAGACACGTCAACGTTTATCACGGAATACGGACGCGCCTGGCCCGGTGTGCGCGGAAGGTCAGAACCGGCCGCGCAGGGCCTTCCTGTCGAGCTTGAGCACGCTGGTGACCGGGATCGACTCGACGAACCGCACCTCGCGCGGGTACTTCACCCGTCCGACCCGGTCGCGCGCCCACTCGATCAGCTCCTCGGCACTCTCCTCGGCCCCCGGCCTGAGCTGCACGAACGCCACGACCTCCTCGCCCAGTCGCGGGTCGGGGCGGCCGACGACGCCCGACATGACCACATCGGGATGCTGGTTGAGCGCGTCCTCGACGTCGCGGGGGAAGACGTTGAAGCCGCCGCGGATGATCAGGTCCTTCTTGCGGTCGACGATGTAGAGGTAACCGTCGTCGTCCACGCAGCCGAGATCGCCGGTGCGCAGCTCGTCGCCGTCCAGTGCGGTGCCCTCGGGGTCGGGCTCGTGCTCGCCCCAGTAGCCGAGCATCAGCGAGTCGCCGCTGACGCAGATCTCGCCGACGTCGCCGCACTCCACCGCCTCTCCGGCGGAGTCGCGGACGGTGATCGTGTAGCCCGCCAGCGGCAGGCCGACGCTGCCGGGCCGCCGCCTGCCCGGCGGGTTGAAAGTGGTGACGGCGCTGGTCTCGGTCAGGCCGTAGCCCTCCAGGATCTGCGTGCCCGGCATCCGGCGCTCGAACTCCTGCAGCGCCTCCCGGCCCAGCGGCGCCGCGCCGCAGGTGAGGTAGGCCAGGTCGGGGAGCGGGTGGGCCTCCAGCGGCTCGGCGAGCAGCATGTGGATCATCGCGGGGACGACGGTGCCGTACTGGACGTGCTGCTCGGCGGCCAGGCTCAGGAACGCCTTCGGCTCGAACCAGCGCATGAGCACGGCCTGCTGGGGTTCGGTCGCGTGCAGCCCGGCCACGGTGATGATCAACCCGTACGCGTGCGAGAGCGGCACAGGCACAATCGCACGATTTTTCCCCTCTTGGTGGGAAATTTCGTATGCGTCCTTGGCGACCTTCCACAACCCGCGATGGCTCAGCATGACGCCCTTGGCGACGCCCGTGGTGCCGCCGGTGTACATGAGCGCGGCCAGGTCGCCGGGGTCCCTGCGCACCCGTTCGTGCTCGGCGGCGGTCTCCAGCTCGGCCGTGTCCACATAGATGGGGACGTCCACCGCGGTGGCCCGTACGGTCTCGGCCAGCTCGGGCGAGGTGACGACCGCGGACGCGCCGCTGTCGAGCAGGATGTGCCGCAGTTCCTCGGCCCCCACCAGGAAGACCACGGGCGTCACCACCGCGCCCGCCGCCCACAACGCCTGGTAGACGATCGGGACCTCGGGGGAGGTCGCCATCATCACGACCACCCGGTCACCCGGCCGGATCCCGGCCTCGACGAACCCGCCGCACATCCGCCGCGCACGTTCGGCGAGCGCGTGGCTGCGGTGCCAGACCCCGTCGTAGAACACCGAGTCGTGGTCGTCGAACCGGTTCCATGACTCCTCGGCCAGCTGGCCCAGCGTTTGCTCGGTCACATGCACAACCTGATGGGACGGCCCGTGCGCAGTCAACCCTGATCGTCCGCGTGTTCGCCCTTGACTGACGATTGTGGATGATGCTCTCATGCCGAGTAAATGTCCAATATCGGCCTAGAGGGTCATTCGAGTTTTCGGGTGGCGCTAGATCGTGTATTGGTGAGATAAGTAGGGATCCGTGCTACCAGATGGCACCTACTTCGGTTTTGTCACCGGCCCGTCGCCCAGAGCAATGGAGGACATGATCGACATGCGCGCGCCGGCGGCCGTGGCCGCGAGCTTCGCGAGGAACGCCTGGTCGGAACGGCGGCAGCCAGGCGGCGCACGCTCAATCCATAAGCCGGGGAAACAACTTGCCGGACAAAAAGTTTCGGGAAAAACTTTTTCCGTAGACAACTTTCCCGTCAGGCCCGAGGGGACTTCGTGATCGACACGCCTGAACCAGGCGGGACCGACCTCGACGACAAAACGCTCACCCAGAGCGTGATCGCCATCATCGAGCAGCTCGGGCCCCTGGTCGTCCCGGTGGCCCGCGACCTCGACCGGCGCGCGGCCGACACCCTGCTGCGTTCGTACCTGGAGCCCGCCGGCTTCGCCGACGCGGTGCGCCGGCTGTCCATGCGCCACCTGCTCGTGCTGGTGGGGGAGGCGGACATGGGCAAGCGGCTCGGCGCCATCGCCCTGCTGTCGCGCATGTCGCTGGCCGAGGGCAGGATCACCGTGCTCTCACCCGCCGGCAGCGCCGCCGACCTGCTCTCCAGGACCGAGTACGGGCCGGGGCGGGCGTACCTGCTGCACGACTGGATCGCCGGCAGCACCGACCGGATCGAGCTGCTCAACCTGGCCCGCAAGCTCGCCGAGCTGGGGTCGTACCTGGTGATCACCAGGAACGGCGACCCGTCGCAGGCGGTCGAGGTGGAGCAGCCGTGGGGCGCGCCCGACCCCGGTGACCTGTTCGACCTGTACCTGAGCGCGTTCGGCGGCCGGAACGCGCCCGCCGGGGCCGCCACCGCCCGGGTCCGCGCGCTGGCGCTGCCCACGCCCGCCGAGGTCGTCCGCCTGGCCACGCGCCTGGTGCGGGACGACGAACCCGCGGGTGAGGAGGTGGCCGCCTGGTTCGACACCAAGCCGCCGATGCACGAGGTACGCGCGGTGGCGGCGCTCGCGTTCGCGCACGGGCTGCCCGAGCCGGAGTTCGCCCGCCGGTCGGCCGGGTTCGAGCGGACCAGGGAGGCCCACGAGGCGGGGCCGCGGCCAGCCGGGGCGCCGCATCCGCTGATCGCCGTGCACGACGGCCGCGTCGTCTTCCGCGTCCCGGACCACCGCGCGCAGGTGCTCGGGGAGCTGGTCGCCCGGTACGGCTTCTGGTTGTGGCAGCCGCTGCGCGAATGGGCGCGCTCGCTGGCCGGCGAGGGGGACGACGTACGGGCGCGGGCGGCCGAGGGGGTGGCGCTGCTGGCCGCCTGCTCGCTCAAGGAGGCGCAGCAGGAGTTCCTGGAGGTGTGGGCCCAGGGGCGGCCGGCCGAACGGCTGGCGGCGGGCGAGGGGCTGTCGTACATGTGCGCCGACGACGCCCTCGCCCCCGAGGCCCTGCGGCTCGCGCTCACCTGGGCCGGCGACCCGGCCGATCCACGGGCGGTCGCGGCGGTCGTGGGGCTGTGCGGCGGGCTGTCCCTGCGCTACCCGGCCGACGCGGCGACCCACCTGCGACGCCTGTCCACCGCCGAGGGGCCCACAGGGCGGCTCGCCGCCCACGCGCTCACCCTCGGGCAGGCTTGACCCCGGCCCGGCGCGTACGCCGTCAGAGGCCGGCGACGCCGGTGATGCGGTGGAGGGCGAAGCGGTGGACGGCCGCCCTGGTCTCGTCGTACGCCGTCAGGTAGCCGCCCTCCATCCGGGCCGGCTCCAGGATGCGTGAGGTGGCGTTGCCCTGCGAGTCGAGGTACCCGATCCACACCCGTACGCCCTGCTTGATGGCGTCCTGGAGGGCCGAGATCGTGGCCGTGGCGGGGCCCCGGGGCACCGCGCCGCCCGGGGCGTCGACCGGCTCGCGCCGCGCCAGGTGGGCCGCGTCGCCCGCGCGCAGCGCGCGTACGGCCGCCGAGGCCACCTCGGGATCGAGCCCGTTGACCGAGGCCACGGCGCGTACGGGCGCCACCCCCTCGGTACGCCTGCTGTCGAGCTGAGAGATGATCACGTCGCCGTCGAGCGACTCGGCGACCGGCGCGTACCCCATGGCCCGCAGCGAGTCCACCAGCGCCGCCCTGGACGAGCGCGAGGCGATCACGGTGGGGGCCAGCCGGCGCAGGCGCAGCGCGGCGGCGCGGCGGTCGGCGGTGATCTGGTCGAGCAGCGCCGGATCGTCGCACCGGACGTAGGCGCTCGCCGTGCCCACCCGGATGCGCCCGTGCCGCCGGGCCACGTCCGTCACCAGGTACGACAGGGCCTGCGGCACCGGCGTGGCCGAATGGCGGGACAGCATGGCCAGCAGCTCCTCGCCGCCGTGCCCCGCGTCGAGCGCCCGCCGGATCGAGCTCTCGCCGAAGCGGTAGACGGTCGCCCCGCCCTTGGACTCGACGTCGGCGGTGAGCGTCATCCAGCGGTTGAGCTCGCTGGTCAGCGGCCCGGGGGCGACGGCGGTGAGGTCGGCCTGCAGCAGCACGTGATCGACGGGCTCGGGCAGCAGCGGGGCGAGCAACCGGGCCGCGTCGCCGCCTTCGAGCAGCGCCCGCCCGTGGCCGGACAGCGCGCCGAGCCCGGTCACGCCGATCTGCTCGGCCTCGCGCAGCGCGAACTCGGTGAGCTGCTCGCGCAGCGGCCCGCGGCGGCGCGGCTGCTCCCAGGCGAGGCGTTCGAGCACCGAGTCGCGGTCGGGCGCGAGGCCCGGCGCGGCGGCCAGCACGCCGAGGGCGGCCTTGCGCACCCCCGGCGCGGAGGCGCGGCGCAGGTCGGTGTGCAGGGCGTTGAGCGGCCGGTCACGCTCGTCGCGCTCGCCGACCAGGCCGGGCACGCGGTCCATGTGCAGCCAGGCCGCGGCGAGCGTCACCCAGCGGTCGGCGGTGGCCCTGACCCGCCACAGGTCGTAGCCGGAGGTCGGCAGCCACTCGCCGTCGACGCCGCCGCCCGCGGCGACCAGCCCCGCCGCGTGCGCCACCTCGACGACCAGCGCCACCGCCCATTCGGGCAGGTCGAGGTCGGTCGAGGTGCGCTTCATGTCGCGTACGCCGAGCCCGCCGGTGCGCAGCACCCCCGGCGGATCGACGCTCCACCGCTCGCACAGCTCCTCCACGGACCTGACGAACGAGAACGCCTGGCCCGCCGCCGTGCGGTCGGCCAGCTCCCGGTCGCGCGCGGCCCCGCCGAGCGCGGGCGGCACGGCGAGCAGGTCACGGTGGACGCGCCCGCCGCGCAGGTGGAGGCCCACCTCGCGGGGCAGCGTCACGCTCTCCTCGCCGGTGGCCGCGAGCAGCCCGCGCGCCAGCAGCTCCTCGATGGGCGAACGCGCCGAGGCCACGCGCACCTCGCGCCTGGCGTTGGGCACCCGCCCGGTCGGCGGCCCCCACACGAGCTGGTCGAGCGCGCCCCTGGCCTCGGGCGAGACCGCCTCCACCAGGGCCTCGGGGCTGGCCAGCACGGCGGCCAGCCGCTCCTTGCCGGGGCCGTCGGTGCCGGGGGCGATGTCGTCGGCCATCTCGTCGAGCTGCTCGGGCGGGTGGTGCCGGAACACGTCGGCGGCCCTGGGGCCGAGCCCGGCGGGCTCCTCCAGCACCTTGCGCACGCCCGGCCCGAGGTCGAGCGCGTTGTCGGGGCCGAAGACCAGCGCCAGGTCACGCAGCCGGTCGAGGGCCGCGGTGAGCGCGGGCTCGGGCCGGCCCGCCGCCAGTGCCCGTCCGACCAGGCCGCGCAGCGCCGCCTTCGTCACCGGCCCGTCCTGTACGGCCAGCGTCTCGACGACGGCCAGCGTGAACCGGTCGAGCCGGTCGAGCACCCTGCCGATCGCCGAAGGGCTGGCGGCCCGCGCGGCCAGCCCCTCCAGATGCGCGGGCACCGGAGTGATCAACTCGGGACGCGCGGAGACGAGCGCCCGAAGCTGTTCGTCGGTGCGCCCCCTGATCCACTCCGTGAACTCCATCGTTGCCATGGTATGTCCCCCCTGATCGGGGGCAGCATTGCCGGACGTGACAGAGCGTGCGGACCAAATGGTGCTGAACTACGTCAGCAAGGCGGCCGACGCCGCCCACGGCGTGCTCAGGCCCGACCAGCGGCTCGACTTCGCGCGGCGGCTGCGGGCCGACATCGAGGCGGAGCGACGGGGGAGCCCGAACGCCCGGGACGTCGCGAAGGTGCTGGCACGCTTCGGCGACCCGGCGGCCCTGGCGGAACGCGAGGCCCACCGCCTGGCCCGACCACCAGCGGCCCCCGCCACCGGCTCACCGAGAACGCCTGCGGGCGCGCGGTCCACCCTGCGTCTCCCGGCCGTCACGGCCGCGACCGGCCCGGTGGCCGCCCGTGGAAGGGCCCTCAGGGAACGTCCGCGGGACGTCGCCGCCATCGTGATGCTGGTGCTGGCCGCGTCGCTGGTGCCGTTCGGGCTGCCGGCCGTGGCGATCTTCCAGGTTCCGGTGCTGGTCTGGGCGGCGGGGGCGGCGGCCGTGCTGTTCAGCGACACGTGGACGGTGGGCGACAAGCTGGCCGGTGCCGGGGCGCCGCTGTTCGGCTACACGGTCGGCGGCGTGCTCGTCGCCGGATCGCAGGTGGCCGAGCCGGGCCTGGAGGCGTTCGTCGCCCGGTTCTTCGAGGTCAGCGGGGTCATGTTCATGATCGGTACGGCCCTGGGCGCCGCCTGGCTGGGCTACCGGCTGCTCGACGTCAGCTGACCGGCGCGGGGCTGGGGAGCAGGCCGACGGCCAGGCGTACCCAGGCGGTGACGAACTGGTCCTTCTCCGCGTGGCCCGGCATCTCGCCCACGGTCTCCTGGAAAAGCCGGTAGTGGACCACCGAGCCGCCGAGCACGGCCGCGATGCCCGTCCAGTCGACGTCGGTGTCGGCGTACTCGGGCTGGGCGCGGAACCAGGTGGTGATCGCGTCGAACATGGGCTGGAGCAGGCCCTCGCGGACCACCGCGACCAGCTCGGGGAACTGGCTCAGGTCGCGGAAGAACACCCGGGTCAGCTCGGACTCCTCCCGCACCTTGGCCAGACCCGCCCGGCACAGCAGAGACAGGCGCTCCTCCAGGCCGGCGGCGGCCTCCATGGTGCTCAGCTCGGCCAGGCTCTCGGCGACCTGGCTCCTGGTGCGGGTGGCATGCTCGTTGATCGCGGCCGCGAGCACCTCGTACTTGGACTTGAAGTGCCTGTAGAGCCCTCCGGCGCCGGGGGAGAGCCCTGAGGCGGCCTCGATCTCGGCCACGGAGGTGGCGGAGTAGCCACGCTCGGCGAACAGCCGCAGTGCCTCGTCGATGATCCGCTCACGGGTCGATCTGGTCATGTCTGTGCAGATACCTCCGTAATGAGAGTAGTCGTTAGGCCGCCGCGCGCCTGACGAGGCCCGCGACCGCCGAACCGGCCATGAGCCACACCACCGCGGCCAGGCCGTCGTTGACGAACGTGGTCCAGCGCGGGTCGGCGAGCTGGAACAGGTCGGCCAGCCCCAGCGACACCCCCGAGGCCAGCGACTCGACGAGCTGGTACCAGGGGTTGGCCGGGTTTGGCCCGGAACACCGTGAAGAGCGCGTGGAACACCAAGGAGAGCGCCGCCGCCCTGGACGCCAGCCGCACCACATACGCCGCCATCGCCACGACCCGCTGCCAGACCGTCGCCGGCGTGCCGCGCGGCCGGGCGGGCCGATGGGGGCGGGGAGCGGCGGCGACGAGCCGGTCCTCCGTGCCGGTCGTGCGGGGGGTCTCGGACACGGTCACTCCTCTCCGATAAGTAATTCCTTTCTGCCCATTCCCAGAGTCCCACAACGAGTCCTACAACAAGGGCCGTTACCGACGTCGATGCGGCGTTTGGCATCCTGCACGGGTGACTACCTCAGTGGGTTTCGACCTGGACATGACATTGGCCGACACGCGATCAGGCATCGCGGCTGTTTACGACGAGCTGTCAAGCCGTTTGGGTGTGCGCATCGACAGCGGGGAGATCGTCACCCGGCTGGGGCCGCCGCTTGAGTACGAGCTGGCCAACTGGATGCCCGCGGAGGCCATTCCCGCGGCCGCCGAGCTGTTCCGCGAGATCTATCCCGCGGTGGGCGTTCCGGTGCACACCGCGATGGCGGGCGCGTACGAGGCCATCGCCGCCGTACGGGCCCGCGGCGGCCGGGTGATCGTGGTGACGGGCAAGAACCCGCGCGACGCCGCCGGCACCGTCGAACTGCTCGGGCTGGCCGTGGACGAAGTGGTCGGATCGGTGTTCGGCGCAGCCAAGGGATCGGCACTCGCGCGCTTCGGCGCGGCGGCTTATGTTGGTGACCATGTCGCCGACATCGAGGCGGCACGCGCGGGCGGCGCCATGAGCGTCACCGTCGCGACGGGCCCTTACACAGTGGGAGAGCTGCGTGAGCACGGAGCCGATGTGGCGCTCGGCGACCTGACCGAATTCGCCGACTGGTTCGCCGGTTGGCGTGCCCGCGACGAACTACGGTAATTGCCCCGCATTTTCCCGGTCGCCTCCGCGCGCTTCGGGGCATAACCTACATCCATTCATCCTTTTCGACTGTTTGAACGAGGTCCTCCTGTGCCGAGTGGCAAGGTCAAGTGGTACGACGCCGACAAGGGTTTCGGCTTCCTCACCCGTGACGACGGCGGTGAGGTCTTCGTGCATTCCTCCGCGCTTCCCACAAACGCCGGCCCGCTCAAGCCAGGCCAGAAGGTGGAGTTCGGCGTGGCCGAGGGACGCCGGGGCCAGCAGGCGCTGTCGGTCAGGATCCTGGAGCAGCCGCCGACCCTGGCCAAGACGAAGCCCAAGACCAAGCGGAAGACGCCCGACGAGATGGTCGTCATCGTCGAAGACCTGATCAAACTGCTCGACGACGTCTCCACCTCCTACCAGCGCGGCAAGCACCCCGAGGCGGCGCACGCCAAGAAGATCGCCCAGGTGCTCAGGGCCGTCGCGGACGACCTCGACGCCTAACCGTTGGGGTTCGTCAGGGGTTTGGTGCGGTCGAGGGTCTCGGTCCGTTGCTGATCGGGGGCCTCGGCCCGCTGCCTGGCCAGCTTGGCGTCGGCCGCCCGCACCCGCCCGCGCCTGGTGACCAGCAGCCAGCCCAGCATGCCGGTCAGCACGACCGCCGGCGCGACGAACCCGGCCAGGGCGCTGCGGGTCAGCGACAGCACGAGCCCGAGCAGGCCGCCGAACACCCAGGCGAACTGCAGCACCGCCTCGACCACCCCGAACGTGGACGAGCGCACCTCCTCGCCGATCTCCCGCTGCACGATCGCGTCGAGCGCGAGCTTGCCCAGCTCCTGCGCGAACGCGGTGACCAGTGAGACCGCCAGCGCCGTCCACAGGTCGAAGAAGACGGCAGTGGCGATCGTGGTCGCGGCCGTCACCGCCAGCGTGACCAGCACGATCACCTGGGGGGCGTGGTTGCGCGTCCAGTTGGCGACCGCGGCGCCGACCAGGCCGCCCAGCCCGGCGGCGAGGGCGAGCAGCGCGATCGTCTTCGGCACGTCGAAGAACGAGGTGGCCGCCGTCGGCCGGGCCAGCCACGGCACCGCCTGGTCCTGGACCAGGAAGAGCAGGAAGAACACCAGGAAACCGGAGAAGATCCGCAGCGCCACGTTGGCCCAGACCGCCTCGGCCACCGCCGGGCCCACCTTGAGCAGGGTGCGCCAGCGCGGCGCCACGCCCTCCTCCTCCTGGTCGGGCGAGTCGACGTGCCGCGGCAGGCGTACGGCGGCGACGCCGAGCAGCAGGAACGCCGGCATGGCCACGCGCAGCACCACGGCGCTGCCCAGCCACGCGGTCAGGCCCGCGCCGACCGGCACCGCCACCCCGGCCGCCACCAGCGTGAACAGCGCCACCCGCGCGTTGGCCGAGACCAGCGTGATGTCGGCGGGCAGCACGCTCGGCATGATCGCCGCCCTGGACACGTTGTACGCCTTCGACAACACCAGCACGCCCAGCGCGCCGATGAACAGCGTCGGCAGGTCGCCCGCCCCCACCGCGGCGGCCATGGCGAAGCAGAGCAGCCCCCGGCCGAACAGCGTGCCCGCCATCACGTAGCGGCGCCCCGACCTGAACCGGTCGAGGATCGGCCCCACGAACGGCGCCAGCAGCCCGAACGGCAACATCGTGATGACGAGGTAGAGCGCCACCGACCCGCGCGCCTCGCCGACCGGCACGCCGAAGAACACCGTGCTGGCCAGGGCGACGGTGACCAGCGCGTCGGCGGCGCTGTTGCCGGCCGACAGCTCGATCAGCCGCCCGAGCCCGGTACGGCCCGCGCCGCCCGCGTAGGTGAGCTTCCTGGTCGCCCTGCCGACCTGGTGGGCGCCCCTGGCCGTGGCGCGGCCGGCCCGGACGGTGCCGCTCGCGGTGGCCCGGCCCGCGCGCACGCCGGCACGACCCGCGCCGCCGATGGCATGACCCACCCGCCGCGAGATCTCCCGAGCCTGCTCCCAGCCGCCCCCCACGTCTACCAGTCTTACCCGATTCACCCCTGTTCTCAGCCTCGGATCGGCGGTTGTGGGCCTGCCCGGTCCGGCCATGGGTGAGAATGAAGTGTGAGCGAACAGCACCTTCAGGCGGAGGCGGCCCGATGAGCCGCACCCGGGCCCGCGTCCCCGCTCCCGACCAGGCCTGTGTCGCCGCAGTCGATCTGGCGCGCGCCGCGGCGCAGGAGCTGGCGTACCCGGGCGAGGCCGGCGAGCACCTCGGCTTCGAGAGCGAGGGCGACCGGATCGTCACCCACTACTTCGCCTGCCTCGACCGGGCCTATCGCGGCTGGCGGTGGGCCGTCACGGTCACCCGTGCCTCGCGCGCGAAGAAGGTCACGGTCAGCGAGGCCGTGCTGCTGCCCGGCTCGGGCGCGCTGCTCGCCCCCGAGTGGCTGCCGTGGAGCGAGCGGCTGCGGCCGGGCGACCTGGGCGTCGGCGACCTGCTGCCGTCCCCGGAAGACGACGACAGGCTGGCGCCCGGTTTCACCGAGCTCGACGAAGATGCCGACCGCCAGATGGTTTTCGAGTACGGCCTGGGCCGAGCCCGTGTGCTCTCGGCCATCGGCAGGGACCGGGCTGCCAGACGCTGGCACGCGGGCGAGCACGGGCCGCACACTCCGATCGCACACGCCGCGCCCGCGCAGTGTTCCACCTGCGGGTTCTACTGGCTGCTCTCCGGTGAGCTGCGGCTGTCGTTCGGCGTCTGCACCAACGAGTACGCCCCCGACGACGGCAAGGTCGTCGCCGCCGACCACGGCTGCGGCGCCCACTCGGAGGCGGCCGTGCTGCCCCCGCCGGTCGAGCAGGCCAGCCCGATCCTCGACGACCTGGGTTACGACCTGATGGAGGAGGAAGAGGGCTCGGTGGACGAATCCGCCACCGAGGAGCTCGGCCACTCCTGACCGGGGCGCGAGCGCGGAACGGCGGTTTCGTCGGTCAGGGGGGCTAACCTACCCTGGCCCCTCTTCACTCGACCAGGATCGTGATCGATGACCGACACCTTTGGCACTGACCGGATGCGAGCCGCCGTCCTCTCCGCCTGGACGGCCTCGCCCGCCCGCTTCCGCGAGGACGCCAACGCCGAGGAGGACTTCGCGCTCGGCGGCTACCGCGACCGGCTGATCGTCGAACTCGCCCAGAACGCCGCCGACGCGGCGCTGCGCGCGGGGGTGCCAGGGGTGTTGCGGCTGACGTTGCGCGGCGACGTGCTGACGGCCGCCAACACCGGCGCCCCCCTCGATGCGACCGGCGTGGAGGGCCTGTCCACACTGCGCGTGTCGGGCAAACGCGACGAGATCGGCGCGGCCGGCCGGTTCGGCGTGGGCTTCGCGGCCGTCGTCTCCGTCTGCGACGAGCCGGCCATCGGCTCGCGCGGCGGCGGCTCGGTGCGCTGGTCGCGGGCCGGCACGTCCGAGCTGGTCGCCGACGTTCCCGTGCTGGCGGGGGAGCTGGCCGACCGGGCGGGCCACGTGCCGCTGCTCAGGCTGCCGTTCGACGCGCCGCCGATGGAGGTGCCCGACGGGTTCGACACGATCGTCCGGCTGCCGCTGCGCGACGCCGCGGCGGTCGACGCCGTCCGGGTGATGCTCGCCGAGACCAGCCCGGCGCTGCTGCTCGGCCTGCCCGCGCTGGAGGCCATCGAGATCGACCTCGACGGCGCCACCCGCACGGTCGTGGCCGACGGCTGGCACGTCGTGTCGGAGTCCGGCGAGTTCACCCCCGACGAGGTCGCCAGGCTGTTCGCCGACCGGCCGACCGAGGAGCGGGCGCGGCCCTTCTGGTCGCTGCGCTGGGCGGTGCCCGTCACCGGCACCGGCGAGCCCGGCCCACTGCCCGCCGCCGTGCCGCCCGTCGTGCACGCCCCGACGCCCAGCGACGAGCCGATCGACCTGCCCGCGCTGCTGATCGCGTCCTTCCCCATGGCCACCGATCGGCGGCACGTCGCCAAGGGGCCGCTCACCGACTTCCTGGTCGAGCGGGTGGCCGACGCCTACGTCCGGCTGCTGGGCGAGCTGCCCCGCACGTCCAGGCTGCTCGACCTGGTGCCGTCCCTCATGGGCAAGGGCGAGCTCGACGCCCGCGTCCGGCGGGCCGTGCTCGAACGCCTGCCGTCCGCGCCGCTGCTGCCCGCGTTGTCGGCGCCCGCGCCCGCGGTCCACACTCCCTCCTTCGCCGAGGCCGAGGTCTACGAGCCCGACGCCGAGTGGCGGGTCGAGCATCCGGCGCGCGAGCCCGAGGGCGACGGCTGGGTGGTCGCGGGCCGGGAGGCGGCCGTCGTGGCCGGCGCCACCGCCGAGCTGCTCGACACCGTGGCCGACTTCGTGCCGGGGCTGCTGCCCGCCGGGTGGCCCGCCAGGCATCCCGCCATGGTGGCCCTGGGCGTGCGCCGGGTGGAGCTGGCCGACGTGGTCGACCTGCTGTCCGGCGAGGCCGTGGAGGCGCGTGAGCCGTCCTGGTGGCGTTCCCTGTACGCGGTGCTGCCCGCCGACGACCCCGAGTCGCTGGGCGCGCTGCCGGTGCCGCTGACCGACGGCCGCGTGGTGCGCGGCCCGCGCGGCACGCTCATCCTGACCGACGGCGGGGCCGACCTCGACCTCACCCCGCTCGGGCTGCGCATCGTGCATCCGGAGGCGGCCCATCCGGCGCTGCTCAGGCTGGGCGCGGCCGAGGCGACCCCGCGTACCGTGCTGGAAGACGCGCTGACCAAGGCCGCCGTCGCGCAGTCGCTCGACAGCCCCGACCCCGAGCCGGTCGCGCGGGCCGTGTTGTCGCTGGTGGCGGCGTCCGGGCTGGTTCCCGGCGAGGCGCCGTGGCTGGCCGAGCTGGCGCTGCGCGGGGCCGACGGCGAGCTCTACCCGGCCGGTGAGCTGATGCTCGCCGACGGGGCGCTGGCCGGGCTGCTCGCCGCCGACACCCATCTCGGCGTGGCCGCGCCCGAGCTGGAGGAGACCTACGGGCCGCGGGTGCTGGCGGCGGCGGGCGTGCTCGACGGGTTCGCCGTCGCGCACGACTCCGACGTGCTGCTCGACCACGACGACTGCGACCACGATCTCGACGGCGAGGCCGACTGGCTCGACCACGTGCTCGACCTGCTGCCCGACCTCGCGGTGCCGCCGGTGGTGGCCGAGTTCGCGGCGGTGCGCGACCTTGAGCTGGTGGCCGACTGGGAGGCCGCGCTCCCGCTGCTGACCCGGCCGCCGCTGCGGGCCGCGCTGCACCCGCTGCGGGTCGAGGGTGTGGAGGTGCCCTCCTACACCGCGTGGTGGCTGGCCCACCGTCCCGTGCTCGGCGGCCGGAAGCCGCTTGAGCTGCGGCTGCCCGGCGCCGACCCGCTCCTGCAGGGCCTCTACGCCGACGCCCCGGCCGGGCTCGACGAGGCGGCGCTGTCGATGCTCGGCGTGCGCACCACGCTCACCGACCTGCTGGCCGCCCACGGCGGGCCGGAAGAACTGCTGGAGCTGATGGCCGACCCGGCGATCGAGGTCGACCGGGCCCAGCTGCGGGCGTTGTGGATCGCGCTGGCCGCCGTCGACCCGGCCCGGGTCGAGCCGCCCGCGCGGGTGCGCGCGGTGCTCGGCGGCGACATCGTGGTGGCCGCCGCCGAGGACGCGGTGGTGGTCGAGGCCCCCGACCTGCTGCAGCTCGTCACCGACCGGCCCCTCGTGCTGGCCTCCTACGACCTGGCCGAGGCGCTGTCGGAGCTGCTCGACCTGCCGCTGGCCGGCGAGCTGGCCACCGGTGAGGTGACCTCGCAGGGCGAGGTGCGCGACGTGCCGCCGCAGGTGCGCTCCCTGCTGCCGACGGCGCCCGAGACGTACGTGGAGCACGAGAAGCTGCTGGTCGACGGGGTCGCCTGCACATGGCGGTTCTTCGAGGGCGCGGTCCACTGCACCGGCGTCGACGGGCTGGCCCGCGGGCTGGCCTGGGCCACGGGCCAGTGGAACGACCGGCTGGCCGTGGCCGCGATGTTGCGCGACCCGGAGGCGGTGCCGCTGCTGCTGGCCGAGGCCGACCTGTCCTGAGACCGGCGGGCCGCCTCCCCGTCGCGGAGGCGGCCCGCCGCTGTCAGACCGCGCGGGCGGTCCCGGCCGCGGGCATCTTCCCGTTCAGGCTGCGCAGGTGGTGCCCGCCGCGGGCACCTTCCCGGTCAGCAGGTATGTGTCCACCGTGCGCGTCACGCACCTGTCGCCGCTCAGGTAGGCGCCGTGCCCCTCGCCCTCGTACGTCATGAGCACGCCGGTCCTGAGCTTGGCGTTGAGCGCGGTGGCCCACTCGTACGGCGTGGCCGGGTCGCCCTTGCCGCCGATGACCACGATGGGCGCCGAGCCGGTGGCGTCGATGCGCTTGGCCGCGTCGTCGCCGGGCGTGGGCCAGTGGCCGCAGGCGGTGGCGGCGCCGTCCGCCGCCAGGATGGGGAAGATCTTCTTGATCCGGTCGTCGACCCGGGCCATGTCGGCGGCGCTCGGGCGTTCGGTGGTGTCGGCGCAGGTGATGGCCTGCAGGCTGGTCATCATGGTGGAGTAGGTGCCGTCGGGGCGCCGTCCGGTGTAGGCGTCGGCCAGGGCGAGCAGGGTGGCGCCGTCGCCCCTGATCCCGGCCGCGGCGGCCTGCTCCAGCACCGGCCAGGCGGACTTGGCGTACAGCGGGGTGATGACGGCGAGCTGGGCCAGGCCGTAGGTGAGCTGCCGGTCGCCGACCTTGAGCGGCCTGGTCCTGAGGCCGTCGAGCAGCCTCTCGACGGCGCTCTTGACGGCGGCCGGGTCCTGGCCGAGGTCGCAGGTCTGCGCCACGCAGTCCTTCGCGAACGCCTCGAAGGCGCGGGCGAAGCCGGTGGCCTGGGTGACGGCGCGCTCCTCGAACGTGACCGTGGGGTCGAAGGCGCCGTCGAGGACGAAGCGGCCGACGTTCGCGGGGAAGCGGGTGGCGTAGACGGCGCCGAGGTGGGTGCCGTAGGAGAAGCCGAAGTAGTTGAGCTGACGGTCGCCGAGGGCGGCCCTGATGCGGTCGAGGTCTTCGGCGGCGTCCACGGTGCCCACGTGGGGCAGGATCGGGCCGGAGTCCTTCTCGCAGGCCGCGGCGAACTTCTTCGCCGTCGCGTCGCCGTCGGCGCCGGTGGGCGCGGCGAGGAGGGCGTCGAGTTCGCCGCCGCACTTGACGCCGGCGCTGCGATCGACGCCGCGGGGGTCGAAGCTGACGAGGTCGTAGCGGCCGCCCAGGCTGCCGAACGCCTTCGCGACCTGGGCCAGCGTGTCGACGCCGGACGCCCCGGGCCCGCCGAAGTTGAAGACCAGCGAGCCGAGGGGCTCGCCGGTGGCCTTCACCCGGATCAACGCCAGGTCGATCTTCCGGCCGCCGGGATCGCCGTAGTCGAGGGGCACCCGCACGGCCCCGCACTGGACGGACGCGTCGGCGGGCAGCGGCTTGCCGTCGGGCCCGGTCAGCTCGGCGCACGGGCTCCAGGCGACGGCGCTCCCGGCGGGACCGGGCTGCTTCGCGGGCCCACCCGTGGTGCCGCAGCCCGCGAGAACGGCGGCTCCCACGAGCAGCGCCGACATCGCCTTCTTCATGCCGGCCGGCCTGCGGACACGGCATCGGTCCAGGTGGTGGGGAGAGACATGGGTTCCTGACGACTTCGAGGATGTGCGGAGGACGACGAACGTCACCCCCGGCGCGGACGGCGGACGAACCACATGCCGAAGAGGCCGAACCCGACCCCGGTGACGCAGGTCCAGATCCACCACGTGTTCTCGGGCGCCGGGCGGAAGATCAGCAGGACGATCAGCGCGACGGCCCACAGGGCGGTGCCGACCCCGACGGCGGCCGTGTCGTTGGTCTTGATCGGCTCGGGATCGGGGTGCCACTGCTGCTTCACGTGTCCAGCCTAGCTTCCAATCGGGTCTCGATCCGATTGCGGACACTTTTCCCAGTTCACCACTACTGTCACTCTTCGGCGCGTGAGTGACATGCGTAATGCAATAGACCGTTTCTTCGCAATCTCTGAACGAGGCTCGACGATCTCCCGTGAGGTGCGCGGCGGCCTGGCCACGTTCTTCACGATGGCCTACATCGTGGTGCTGAACCCGATCATCCTCGCCTACGGCAAGGACATCGAAGGCCAGGTCATCGGCGACGGCACGACCCCGCAGGTGCCGCTGGTCGCCGCGGGCACGGCGTTCGTGGCCGGCGTGCTGACGATCATCATGGGCGTGGTCGGCCGGGTGCCGTTCGCGATGGCCGCCGGGCTCGGGCTGAACGCGTTCGTGACCTTCAACATCGCCACGATGATGACCTGGGAGGAGGCCATGGGCCTGGTCTTCCTCGAAGGCGTCATCATCGCGATCCTGGTGCTGACCGGCCTGCGGACGGCGGTGTTCCGCGCCATCCCGGCCCAGCTCAAGACCGCCATCAGCGTCGGCATCGGCCTGTTCATCGCGCTGATCGGCTTCGTGGACGCCGGTTTCGTGCGCAAGGCCGCGGGCACGCCGCTGGAGCTGGGCATCGGCGGCCAGCTCACGTCCTGGCCGGTCCTGGTGTTCATCGTCGGCCTGCTGGCCACGGCGGCCATGGTGGCGCGGAAGGTCAAGGGCGCGATCCTGATCGGCATCGTCGTCTCGACCGTGCTGGCGGTCGTCGTCCAGGTGCTGACCAAGCTGGAGCGGGCCACGCCGGAGAGCCCCGGCGGCTGGCAGCTCAACGTTCCCGCCATCCCCGAGGCCGGCGAGATCTTCGGCTTCCACAACCCGCTGACGCTGTTCACGGAGTTCGACCCGATCGGCGCCTTCAGCCGGATCTCCGTGCTGCTGGCCGTGCTGTTCGTGTTCACCCTGCTCATCACCGACTTCTTCGACACGATGGGCACGATCGTCGGCGTCGGCCGCCAGGCGGGCCTGGTCCAGGCCGACGGCACGCTGCCGCGGACCAAGGAGATCCTGCTCGTCGACTCGATCGCCGCGGCGGCGGGCGGCGCCGGCTCGGTCTCGTCGAACACCACCTACATCGAGTCGGCCGCCGGCGTCGGGGAGGGCGCGCGGACCGGTCTGGCCAGCGTGGTCACCGGCGTGCTGTTCCTGGTGGCCATCTTCTTCGCGCCGCTGGTCGCCGTCGTGCCCTACGAGGCCGCCACGCCCGCGCTGGTCGTCGTCGGCTTCCTCATGATGACCGCCATCCGCGACATCGACTGGGACGACTACGAGATCGCCATCCCGGCCTTCCTCACCATCGTGGTCATGCCGTTCACCTACTCCATCTCGAACGGCATCGGCGCCGGCTTCATCAGCTACGTGCTGGTCAAGGTCGTACGGGGCAAGGCGCGCGAGGTGCACCCGCTGCTGTGGGGCGTCACCGCGCTGTTCGTGCTCTACTTCGCCATCGGCCCGATCCGGGCCGCGATCGGGATCTGACCTCGACATTCCCGGAGCCGCCCCGCACATGTGGGGCGGCTTCGGGGTATCAAGGGGTGAGACGAATCTGACCTAGGGAAATATCTTGCCTTCGCATATAGTTAGCAAAGGTAATGAGACGTGCTAATGAACAACCAGCCCAAGATGGACCTGCGCAGCGACGCGGGCCTGGCCTCAGCCCTGCGCGTGTCGATGGCAAGGCTGACCAGGCGACTCCGGCGTCAGGCGGCGGCGCACTCGCTGACGCCCACCCAGTTCGCGACGCTCGCCGCCGTGGAACGGCATTCCGGGATAACCCCCGGCGAATTGGCCGAGCTAGAGAAGGTGCAACCGCCCTCGATGACGCGCGTGATCGCCGCGCTAGAGGAACGCGGCCTGGTCGCACGCACCCCGCACCCGACCGACCGGCGTCAGGTGACCGTGACCGTGACCGAGGCCGCCCAGACGTTGCTGAAGGAGGAACGCCGCCGCAAGGAGGCGTGGCTGACACAGCGGCTGAAGGAGCTCTCACCGGAGGAGCGGTCGATCCTGCGGCAGGCGGCGCCGATCCTGGAGAAGCTCAGCAAGATATAGAACCCGAGCAACCCAAGACCGGGATGTTCCGGTCGCTCAAGGTTCGCAACTATCGCATGTTCGCGGCAGGTGGCGCCGTCTCCAACGTCGGCACCTGGCTGCAGCGCACCGCCCAGGACTGGCTGGTGCTCGACCTGACCAAGGGCCCGCACGGCGCGGGAGGCAGCGCGGCGGCCCTCGGCCTGGCGACCGCGCTGCAGTTCCTGCCGATGTTGCTGTTCGGGCTCTTCGGCGGCGTGCTCGCCGACCGCTACCCCAAGCGGCCCATCCTCATCGCCGCCCAGTCGATGATGGCGGTGCTCGCGCTCACCATCGGCGTGCTGACCATGACCGGCACCGCGCAGGTCTGGCACGTGTTCGTGATGGCTTTCCTGCTCGGCATGATCTCCTGTGTCGAGGTGCCGACCAGGCAGGCGTTCGTGGTCGAGATGGTCGGACGGCAGGACCTGCCCAACGCCATCGCCCTGAACAGCTCCATCTTCAACCTGGCCCGCGTGGTCGGCCCGGCGCTGGCCGGCATCCTGATCTCCGTGCTGGGCGGCACGGGACCGATCTTCCTGATCAACGCGCTCACCTTCGGCGCGGTGATCTCCAGCCTGATCTTCATGCGCAGCTCCGAGCTCAACCTGTCCGAGCCGGTGCCGAGGGCCAAGGGCCAGCTCCGGGAGGGGCTGCGGTACGTCCTGGGACGCCAGGAACTGCTCATGCCGATCCTGCTGATCGCCTTCGTGTCGATGTTCTCGCAGTCGTTCTCGATGTCGATAGCGCTGATGGCTCGCGAGGTGTTCGGCGCGGGGGCGTCGTCGTTCGGGCTGGCCTCCAGCATGTTCGCGGTGGGCGCGCTGGGCGGCGCGCTGCTGGCGGCGCGGCGGGCCAGGCTCTCGCGCAAGGTGCTCTTCTCCGGGGCGATCGGGTTCGGGCTGTTCCAGGTGCTGACCGGGCTGGCCCCCTTCTACCCGGTCTATCTGCTGCTACTCATCCCGACCGGCATCGCGTTGATCACCATCAACACGGCCGCGAACGCCAGCGTGCAGATCGCCACGTCCCCCGAGATGCGGGGCCGGGTCATGGGCATCTACATGCTCGTCTTCACCGGTGGCGCGCCCGTCGGGGCGCCGCTGATCGGGTGGCTGTCGGAGCTGGGCGGGCCGCGTGCGGGGGTGCTGCTGTCGGGCGTGCTCGTCCTGGTGGGCACCGGGCTGGCGGTGCTGGTGACCAAGCTGATCGGCAACCGGATGGCCAGACCGGCGCTGGCGATGGCGTGAGCCGTCCCGGTCCGGGGACAATCGCATGACATGAGGCTCTTCGCGGCCGTGGTCCCGCCTGAGGAGGCGCTCGACGAGGTCGAGCGCGCCGTGGCGCCGTACGTCGGGCAGGTGCCGGGGCTGCGCTGGGCCGGCCGCCCCACCTGGCACATCACGCTGGCCTTCTACGGCGAGGTGCCCGAGCGGGCGCTGCCCGACCTGGAGACGCGCCTGGCGCGGGCCGCCCACCGACACACGGTGCTCGACCTGGCCCTCGCCGGGGCCGGGGCGTTCTCCTCGGCGCGGCGGGCCAGGGTGTTGTGGGCCGGGGTCGCGGGCGACCCCCTGACCCGGCTGGCCGACTCGGCCCGCGCGGCCGGCCGCCGCGCGGGGGCCGTGCAGACCGACGAGAAACGGTTCCACCCCCACCTCACCCTGGCCAGGGCCCGGACCGACACGGACCTCAGGGAGCTGGTGGAGTCGCTGGCGGCGTTCGCCGGGACGCCCTGGCGGGCCGAGCGGCTGCACCTGTTCCGCAGCCACGGCGGCCCCCAGGTGAGGCACGAGTCACTCGGCGATTGGGCGCTCGCACCGGTGAAGCAGGGCTAGGCTCCAGGGCGTGGACCGTCCTCGCCCCTGGCTGCTGCCCCTCGTGCTGGGCCTGCTGTTCCTCATCGTCATCCTCGGCGCCCTGCTGACCTGAGCCGCCCCGAGCGGCCGGGCCGTGGTCGTGCCGGGCCCGGCCGGTCACGCTCTCACCAGGCGTAGTCCTCCGGCGCGGTGCGGTGGCCGGGGAAGATCTCGTCCAGGCGGGCCAGGGTGGCGTCGTCCAGCTCGATCTCCAGCGTGCGCATGCTGCCTTCGAGCTGCTCCAGCGTGCGCGGGCCGATGATCGGGGCGGTGACCGCGCGCTGCCTGAGCAGCCACGCCAGCGCCACGTACGCCGGGTCCTCGCCCAGCTCGTCGCAGAGCTTCTCGTACGCCTCGATCTTGTCCCGGTGCTTGTCCAGCTCCCTGACCATGGTGTCGGAGGCCGACCGGCCCTTGTCGATCTTGCGCAGGACGCCGCCGAGCAGGCCGCCGGCCAGCGGGCTCCACGGGATCACGCCGATGCCGTAGTCCTCGCAGGCGGGCAGCACCTCCAGCTCCACCGTCCGGGTGAGCAGGTTGTAGTGGCTCTGCTCGCTGGTCAGCCCGAACGTGCCGCGCCGCGCCGCCGTCTCCTGGGCCTTGGCGATGTGCCAGCCCGCGAAGTTGGACGAGCCAACGTAGATGATCTTGCCCTGCTGGCGCAGGATCTCCATGGCCTCCCAGAACTCGTCGAAAGGCGTGTTCCGGTCGACGTGGTGGGCCTGGTAGACGTCGATGTAGTCGGTCTGCATGCGCTTGAGCGAGGCGTCGCAGGCCCGGCGGATGTTCAGCGCCGACAGGCGGCGCTCGTTGGGCCAGTCGCCCATGTCGCCGTAGAGCTTGGTCGCGATGACCGTGCGCTCGCGGCGGCCACCACCCTGGGCGAACCAGCGGCCCAGGATGTTCTCCGTGATGCCCTCGCCCCTCTTCCAGCCGTAGACGTTCGCGGTGTCGAAGAAGTTGATGCCCAGGTCGTGGGCCTTGTCCATGATCGCGAAGGAGTCTTCCTCCGAGGTCAGCGGGCCGAAGTTCATCGTGCCGAGGCAGAGCGGGCTCACCTGGAGGCCGCTGCGTCCGAGGTTGACATAGTCCATGGGGTCCACACTAAATACCTGGAGTGCGCTCCAGGCCATAGGCTGAGTTCGTGATCTGCGCGGAGTCGTCGTGATCGTTCTTCTCCGCGCCGCGTTGCCGATCTTCCTGGCGATGGTCACGGGCATGGTGGGCACGCTGGTGGTCACGTCCGTGCTCGGCAACCACGAGACGGTCGCGCTGGCCGCCTTCGCGGTGATGACGGCGGTGCTCAATCCCGCCACCGCCGCCGTGCAGGGCGCGTTGCGGGGGCTCGGGCCGTTCGTGGCGCCGTACCGGGACGATCCGGGCGCGGCGGTGCCCGTCGTCCGGGACGCGCGCTGGCTCAGCCTGGCCACCGGCACGCTGGGGGCGCTGGCGGTGCTCTGCGTGCCGGCGCTCGCGCGGGTGAGCGGGGTGCCCGGCGAGGTGGTCGGCGAGCTGGGCCTGCTGCCCTGGCTCCTCGCCGCCTACCTGCTGGTCTTCGCCTCCACCGGCGGCGCGAGCACGATCCTGGTGGCGCTCGGCCGCAGCCGCGACGTGTTGTGGGCGAATCTGGCCTTCGGCCTGGTGCTGAGCGCGCTGACCGCGCTGCTGGCGCCGCGGCTCGGGCTCGACGGCGTGGGCCTGGCCTGGGTGGCGGCCGGGGTGGCGGCCGCGGTCGTGGCGAGCCTCAACCTGCGCCGCGCGCTCGGGCGGCCGATCGGGCAGGCGCGGCCCCGGATGGCCGAGATCGTCCGGCTGGCCAGGGTCAGCGTGCCGCTGGCGGCGACCGTGCTGATCAAGTTCGGGGTGCTCGGCGTGGTCACGTTCGCCGCGAGCACCACCGGCGCCCGCGACACCGCCGCGCACGCGGTGCTGACCACGCTCACCGGCCTCATCATGATGGCCTCGCTGTCGGTGGCGCAGGCGTCGGTGCCCGAGGTGGCCCGTGCCGGAGACCCGGCCGGGGCTCGCCGGGCCAACCGCACCGCCGCGCTGCTCGCCGTCGCCGGCACGCTGACCGCCGCCCTGGCGCTGCTGCTGTTCGGCGAGGAGGTGCTCGGGCTGTTCACCGGCGACGTGGCCGTACGCGAGCGGGCGCTCGGGCTGCTGCCGCTGATGCTGCTGTCGTCGCTGGCCGACGCCGCGCAGGCCGTGCAGGGCGTCGGGCTGACCGCGCTGAAGAGGTCCGGGGCGAGCCTGGCCTACTTCGTCCTCGGCTACGGCGCGCTCCTGGCGGCGGCCGTGCCGGTGGCGCGGACGTGGGGGATCACCGGGCTCTGGGTGGCCATGGCGGCGGCCAACGGCCTGCTGCTGGTGCTCCAGGGGGCCGGGTTCCGCCGCCACAGCGCCCGCGTGGGCACGGCCGAGGCGGTGGCCTGAGCGTCCCGGGCCGAGTCGTGGGGCATGATGGCGAGGTGGGGGTTGTCGTGTTCCGGGTTCTGGCCGCCGTGGCGGCGACGTTCGCGCTGTCGGCGGCTCCGGCGTGGGCGGACGACGACGGGCCGGAGAAGCTGTTCACGTTCAAGGACCGGAACATCACCGAGTCGAGCGGCCTGGCCGTGTCGCCCACGCACCAGAACGTCTTCTACACCCACAACGACAGCTCCGCCGCCCCCGTCTTCTACGCGGTCGGCCCCGACGGGCGTACGAAGGCCACCTTCCACCTGCGCGGCGCCGAGGCCCGGGACTGGGAGGCCATGGCCGCGACCAAGGACCCCGCCACCGGGCAGGGCACGCTCTGGTTCGCCGACATCGGCGACAACCTCGACGGCGCATGGCCCGACGTGTCGATCTACAAGGTCGCCGAGCCGCGCACGCTCCGGGACGCCACGCTGCCGGCCACCCGCTACCGCTTCCGCTACGCCGGCGGCGGCCGCAACGCCGAGGGCATCATGATCAACCCGCGCACCGGCCGCCTCTACGTCGTGTCCAAGGAGTTCTCCGGGTCCGTCTACGCCGCGCCGAAGAAGCTCCGCACCGACAAGGTCAACGTGCTGCGCCGGGTCGCCGCGGCCCCGATCATGGCCACGGACGCCGCCTACGCCCCCGACGGCTCCTCCTACGTCATCCGCACGTACTTCTCGGCGACCCTCTACCGGCCCTCCGGGGAGACCCTCGCCAGGGTCACCATGCCGGAGCTGCGGCAGGCCGAGTCGGTCGCCTACACCGCCGACGGCAAGGCCCTGCTGGTCGGCTCCGAGGGCCCGAACAGCCCGGTCTACCGGGTGCCGCTCCCCGAGCGCGCCCAGGCCACGCGCACGCCCACGCCTAAGCCCGTCGCCGCGCAGGAGAGCGCGCGCCCGTCCGACACCGCGGAGCCGAGCGGCCTGACGGCCAAGGACGTGCTGATCTGGCTGGCCGCGGCCGCGGGGGCGACCGGCGTGATCACCTTCATCGCGCGCCGCACCCGCTGAGCCGTCAGGGGTTGCGCATGGTGGCGGTGAACATGTCGCCGCGCAGCGCGCGCTCGACCACCTCGATCGAGCGCGACAGGCGCACCAGCCGCGGCCCCTCCTGGCGGTAGGTGTCGAGCACGCCCTCGACGGCGTGCGGCGGCAGGTGGCCCTTGAGATCGACGGCCGCGCCGCGATAGCCCGCGCGGGCGGCCTCGACCGCCGCCCGGACGTGGTGCCTGGCCATGAAGGCCAGGGCCACCGGGTGCCGCCTCAGCACTTCGTAGGCCCGGTAGTCGGGCGGCACCGCGTCGAGCAGCCAGGCCACCGCCGAGGTCTCCCAGTCGGGGACGCTGGGCGGGCGGACCTCGGCGGGCCACTCTGGCGGGACGTACATGAGGCCATCGTACTCATGTTCGATTCGCCCAGGTATGGCGGCAGGGTGGCCTTTAGCAGGAAAATCGGGTGTGTGACGGAAAAGATCGGTGTCGTCGGGGCGGGGATCGTCGGGCTGGCCGTGGCGCGCGAACTGGCCGCCTCCCGGGGCGCCGAGGTGACCGTGCTGGACAAGGAGCCGCGCGTCGGCGCCCATCAGACCGGGCACAACAGCGGCGTCGTGCACGCCGGGATCTACTACCCGCCGGGCTCGCTCAAGGCCAGGTTGTGCCGGGAGGGCGTGGCGCTGCTCAAGGCGTACTGCGCCGAGCACGGGCTGCCCTACCGCGAGGTCGGCAAGCTGGTCGTGGCCAGTACGCGGGCCGAGCGGGCGCCGCTGCGGGCGCTGGCCGAGCGGGCGCGGGCCAACGGCGTGCCCGGCCTCGCCGAGCTGGACGCCCTCGGCCTGCGCGAGATCGAGCCGCACGCGGTCGGCGTCGCCGCGATCCACTCGCCGCACACCGCCGTCGCCGACTTCCCCGCCGTCGCCCGCGCGCTGGCGCTCGACGTGGCGCGGATGGGCGGCTCGGTACGCCTGTCGCACCCCGTACGGGCGATCCGCGAGACGTCGAAGGGCGTCCAGGTGCTGGCCGGCGGCCGGCGGTTCACCTTCGACCGGCTGGTGGTCTGCGGCGGGCTCGGCACGGACGCGGTCGCCAGGATGGCCGGGGCGCCGGGGGACGTGCGGATCGTGCCGTTCCGGGGCGAGTACTACGCGCTGGCCGGGGCGGCCAAGGAGCTGGTGCGCGGGCTGATCTACCCGGTGCCCGACCCGCGTTACCCGTTCCTGGGCGTGCACCTGACCAGGCACATCGACGACGAGGTGCTGGTGGGGCCGAACGCGGTGCTGGCTCTGGCCTACGAAGGCTACAGATGGCGAGATGTACGAAATTTCGGTCAAATTATGCGTTGGCCGGGAACGCTTCGCATGGCGCGCGCCCACTGGCGTACCGGGATCAAAGAGGTCTACGGCTCCGTCGTCAAGAGCGCCTTCGTCAGGGCCGCCCGCCGGTACGTGCCCGAGCTCACCGCCGCCGACCTCGTCAGGACCGGTGGCGGCGTCCGGGCCCAGGCCGTCGCCAGGGACGGGCGGCTGGTGGACGACTTCGTGGTCGACGTCCAGGGCGGTGTGGTCCTGGTCCGCAACGCCCCTTCGCCCGCGGCGACGTCAAGTCTGGCAATTGCCCGGCATATTGCCGGAATTGTTCCAGCACTGTCCCGATGAGGGCATCCTTGGATGTGATGGAATCACGCCTGCTGATAGTCGAGGACGACCCCAACATCCTCGAACTCCTCGCCGCGAGCCTGAGGTTCGCGGGCTTCGACGTGACCACGGCCAAGAGCGGCCTCGACGCCGTCAGCGCCGTGCAACGGCACCGGCCCGACCTCGTCGTGCTCGACGTCATGCTGCCCGACCTGGACGGCTTCGAGATCGTCCGGCGGATGCGGAGCGGCGGGCTGCACACGCCCGTGGTGTTCCTGACCGCCCGCGACGAGACCGAGGACAAGATCCGCGGGCTCACGATCGGCGGCGACGACTACGTCACCAAGCCGTTCAGCCTGGAGGAGGTCGTGGCCAGGATCCACGCGGTGCTCCGGCGCACGAGCGGGGACGCGCAGGCCGCGCCGCCCAGGCTGACCTTCGCCGACATCGAGCTGGACGAGGAGAGCCACGAGGTCTGGCGCGGCGGCCACGCCGTCTCGCTCTCGCCGACCGAGTTCAAGCTGCTGCGCTACTTCATGACGAACGCCGGCCGCGTGCTGTCCAAGCCCCAGATCCTCGACCACGTCTGGGACTACGACTTCAGGGGCGAGGTGGGCATCGTGGAGTCGTACGTGTCCGTCCTGCGCAGGAAGATCGACAACCGTAGCCCCCGGCTCATCCACACCCTGCGGGGTGTCGGATACGTGCTGCGCCTGCCACCGAGCCCCTGATGAGAGCCCTGCCGCTGAGGGTCAAGCTGATCGCGGCGATGCTGGCGCTGCTCGGCTGCGGCATGACCTTCGTCGGCCTGGTCAGCGTCTCGGTGCTGCACGGCTACCTCATGGACCGGGTGGACAGCCAGCTCAACCTGCTCAGTGTGCGCATGCACAAGAAGGTCATGAGCGACTGGCGGCGGGACAGGGAGACCCCCGACCGCCCGATCCTCATCGAGTCCGACGCGATCGCGCTGGTCAAGGAGCCGGGCGAGGAGTTCGTCCCGATGTTGCGCGACCGCGACGTGGACGCCAAGCCCAAGCCCGTCCTGCGCGGATCGCCCGGCGGCGACGCCTACACCGCGCCCGCCGTCGGCGGCGACGGAGAGTGGCGGGTGCTGCAGAGCGTGCTCCAGCGGCGCACGCTGGTCGTCGCCGTGGACCTGGAGGAGGTGGACGCCATCACCCGGCGGCTCGTGCTGATCGAGCTGCTCGGCGGCGGCGGCATCCTGCTCATCCTGGCGGTCGCGGGCGTCACCATCGTCCGCCGCAGCATGCGGCCGCTCGGGCAGATCGAGCGCACGGCCGAGGCCATCGCGGGCGGGGAGCTCGGCCGCCGGGTGCCGGACGCCGACCCCCGTACCGAGGTGGGCCGCCTGGCCAAGTCGCTCAACGGCATGCTGGCGCAGATCGAGACCGCCTTCGCCGCGCGCTCGGCGTCCGAGGCGGCGGCCCGCCGCTCCGAGGACCGCATGCGCCAGTTCGTCGGCGACGCCTCCCACGAGCTGCGCACCCCGCTGACCTCGATCCGCGGCTTCGCCGAGTACGCCCGCCAGAACCCCGGCGCCGACCCCGCCGAGCTGATGCAGCGCGTGGAGAAGGCCGCCGGGCGCATGAGCCTGCTGGTCGACGACCTGCTGCTGCTGGCCAGGGTGGACCAGCAGCGCCCGCTGCAGATGCGCCCGGTGGACATGCTGGCCCTGGTCGCCGACGCCGTGCACGACGCCCGGATCCTCGCGCCCGACCGTACGGTGAAGCTGGACGTGGTCGGCGGCGCGGCCCTCATCGTCTCCGGTGACGAAGTGCGCCTGCGGCAGGTCATCAGCAACCTCATGACCAACGCCATCGTGCACACCGAGCCCGGCACGCCCATCGTGGTACGCGCCGGGGCGACCGACGACACGGTCTTCACCGAGGTCGCCGACAGCGGCCCCGGCCTGCCCCCCGAGCAGGTCGAGCGGGTCTTCGAACGCTTCTACCGCGCCGACTCCGCGCGCAGCCGCCGCCGCTCCTCCGAGGACCGCGGCAGCGGGCTGGGCCTGGCCATCGTGCAGGCGCTCGTCCGGGCCCACAGCGGGACCGTGACGCTGACCAGCTCGCCCGAGGAGGGCTCGACCTTCAGGGTCGAACTCCCACTCGCCTTGGAGTGAGCCTTCAGCTAACCCTCAGGTGCCTGAGCCACCCTGGAATCGTGACAAAACCCGAGGTCCGCGAGGCGTTGATCATGGTGGTGGACGACGAGCCCAGCATCAGGGACCTGCTCTCCGCCAGCCTGCGCTTCTCCGGGTTCGAGGTGCTGACCGCCGCCGACGGGCAGGAGGCCGTGGAGGTCGCCGAACGCGCCGCGCCCGACCTGGTGGTGCTCGACGTCATGCTGCCCGACCTGGACGGGTTCGAGGTGGCCAGACGGATCGACGCGCCCGTGCTGTTCCTCACCGCCCGGGACGCCACCGAGGACAAGATCGCCGGTCTCCGGGTAGGCGACGACTACGTCACCAAGCCGTTCAGCCTGGAGGAGGTGCAGGCCAGGATCCGGGCGGTGCTGCGGCGTACCAGGACCGAGGGGGCGCCGGTCAGCCGGCTCAAGGTGGCCGACCTGGAGCTGGACGAGGACGCCCGCGAGGTCTGGCGGGCCGGCCGCCAGGTCCGGCTGTCCCCGACCGAGTTCAAGCTGCTGCACTACTTCATGGTCAACGCCGGACGGGTGTTGTCGAAGGCGCAGATCCTCGACCACGTGTGGAACTACGACTTCGGCGGCGACGCCGGCGTCGTCGAGTCGTACGTCTCCTACCTGCGGCGCAAGGTGGACGACGTCGAGCCCCGCCTGATCCACACCCTGCGCAGCGTCGGGTACGTGCTCAGGGAGCCGCCGCCCGCCGGTTGATCCCCGGCCCGCGGCCACGCGCTGTGGACCGTCCCGGCGCGCTCACCGTAGCGTGGACCTGCGGGCGCGAGGTGTCGAGCGGCGTACCGCGGGAAGCGGGGTTGGCACCTATGGAGCTGCTGGGGGCGTTGGAGTCGTTGCGCCGCCCGCTCGATCGCGAGCTGTTCCCGCTGGCGATCGGCGAGGCCGCGGCGGACCGGCGTGCCCTGCGCGAGCTGACCGGCCAGCTCGACGACTACCTGCTGCCGCGGCTGCGGGCGATCGACGCGCCGCTGCTGGCCGTCGTCGGCGGGTCCACCGGGGCGGGCAAGTCCACGCTGGTCAACTCGCTGGTCGGAGCCGACGTGGCCGAGCCGGGCGTGCTGCGGCCCACCACGCTGGTGCCCACGCTCGTCGTCAGCCCGGCCGACCGCGACTGGTTCACGGGCCAGAACGTGCTGCCCAGCCTGTCCCGCGCCACCGGCGGCCCCGGGAGGCCCAGTGCTGCCGGCGGTGCCGGCTCGCTGCGCGTGGTCGTGTCCGACGCGCTCGGCGCCGGGCTGGCGCTGCTCGACGCCCCCGACATCGACTCCGTGGTGACCTCCAACCGGGAGCTCGCCGCGCAGCTCCTCGCTGCCGCCGACCTGTGGCTGTTCGTCACCACCGCCGCCCGGTACGCCGACGAGGTGCCCTGGAGCTTCCTGCGCTCGGCCCGCGAACGCAGCACGGCCCTGGCCGTCGTCCTCGACCGGATCGCGCCCGAGGCCGTCGAGCCCGTCTCCCGTGACCTCGACCGCCTCCTGGCGGAGAACGGCCTGTCGGGCACCCGGCTGTTCACCGTGCCGGAGGCCGCGCTGCCCGACGAGAAGGCGCGGCTGCCGGAGGAGTCGGTGCGGCCCATCGTCTCCTGGCTCACGGGGCTGGCCGCCGACGCCGCCGAACGGTCCCGGGTCGTACGCCAGACGTTGTCGGGCGCCCTGGACAGCCTGGACACCCGCGTCCCCGCGCTGGCCACGGCCGTCGAGCGCCAGCAGGCCGCCTTCGACGGGCTGCGGACGATCGTGACCGGCGCGTACGCGGGCGGCATGGCCGACTTCGACGAGGGCATGCGCGACGGCTCCCTGCTGCGCGGCGAGGTGCTGGCCCGCTGGCAGGACTTCATCGGCACCGGCGACCTCATGCGGTCCCTGGAGAGCCGGGTCGGGTGGCTGCGTGACCGGATCGTCGGCTTCTTCACCGGCCGCGCCCCCGCCGTCGAGCTCAAGGACGCCCTGGAGAGCGGCGTCGAGTCGCTGATCAGGGGCGCGGCCGACGGCGCGGCCGAACGCGCGCTCGAAGGGTGGTCGGCCGCGCCCGGCGGGGGCGGGCTGCTCGACCGGCTCGGCGCCATGGAGGCCGCGCGGCTCGGCCGGGCCTCTCCGGACCTGGGCAGGCGGGCCGAGGCGGCGGTGCGCGGCTGGCAGGAGTTCGTCCTCGACCTCGTACGGGAGGAGGGGGCGGAGAAGCGGACCACGGCGCGGCTCGCGTCGTTCGGGGTCAACGGGGCGGGGCTGCTGCTCATGCTGGCCGTGTTCGCCTCGACCGGCGGGCTCACCGGGATCGAGGTCGGCATCGCGGGCGGGACGAGCGTGTTGTCGCAGAAGCTGCTGGAGGCCGTCTTCGGCGACCAGGCCGTGCGCTCGCTGACCACGCGGGCCCGCGAGGACCTGCGGGAACGGGTGCGCGTGCTGCTGGCGGAGGAGGCCGCCCGCTTCACCGCCCGGCTGGAGACCGTCGAACCGCCCAGGGGCACGGCCGACGCGTTGCGCGCGGCGGCCCGCGCGATCCACGACCACCGCGCCGAACTCCCCACCCCCCGCACGGCCGAACTCCCCGCCCCTGAGGCCCCGACAGCTGAACTCCCCGCTCCTGAGGCCCCGACAGCCGAGCTGCCCGCTCCTGACGGTCCCACGGCCGAGTCGCCCGCTCCCGACCGTGCGGAGGGGCCGTGAAGCTGCTGCGCCGCAAGGAGGGCCCCTCGCTCGACGCCCGGCTGGCCGCCCTGCTGGAGGCCGCCGAACTGGCCGAGGGACGCCTCCCCGAGCAGGACGTGTCCGCCGCGCGGGCCGTCGCGGAACGGGCCGGCGCACGCCGCAGCCTCTCGGTCGACCACACCGTGGCCGCGCTCGCCGGCGCGACGGGCAGCGGCAAGTCCTCCCTCTACAACGCCCTGGCCGGCGAGGAACTGGCCGCCGTGGGCGTCACCAGGCCCACGACCTCCACCGCCCAGGCCGCCCTGTGGGACGGCGAGGGCGCCGGCCCGCTGCTGGACTGGCTCGACGTCCCGCGCCGCCACTCCGCCGCCGAGGCGCCGGGGACGTCCGGTCTCGTCCTCCTCGACCTGCCCGACCACGACTCGATCCGGCTCTCCCATCGCCTTGAGGTGGACCGCCTGGTGGCGCTGGTGGACCTTCTCGTCTGGGTCGTCGACCCCCAGAAGTACGCCGACGCCGCGCTGCACGAGCGCTACCTGCGTCCGCTGGCCGGACACCGCGACGTGATGCTGGTGGTGCTCAACCAGGTGGACCGCCTGCCTCCACAGGCTGTGGAACGCTGCGTGGCCGACCTGCGCCGCCTCCTGGAGGAGGACGGGCTCGCGGGCGTGCCGGTGCTGCCGGTCTCCGCCAGGACCGGCGCCGGCCTGCCGGAGCTGCGCTCGATCCTGGCCGACCGGGTCGCCCGGCGCGAGTCGTGGGCCGCCCGCCTGGCCGCCGACGTCACCACCGCCGCCGGCCACCTGGCCGTGGACGGCCCGCCGCCCGGCCCCGGCGCCAAGCGGGTGGCGGGGCTGGACCGGCGGCTCACGGGCGCGCTCTCCCAGGCCGCCGGGGTGCCGCTGGTCCTGGAGGCCGTGGCCAAGGGACACCGGCACCGTGCCGTGGTCGCCACGGGCTGGCCGGTCACCCGGTGGCTGCGCAGGTTCCGGCCCGACCCGTTGCGCAGGCTCAGGATCGGGGTGGGGCGGCCGGACAAGGAGATCGTGGGGCGTACGTCGGTGCCGGCGGCGTCGGCCGTACAGCGCACGCAGGTCGAGACGGCGATCAGGGACGTCGGCGAGGCGGCCGCGGCGGACCTGCCCGGCCCGTGGGCGGCGGCGGTGCGGCAGGCCGCGCGCTCGCGCTCCCCGGAACTGGCCGACGCGGTCGACCGGGCCGTGGGCCGCACCACCGCCGGGACCACCCGCAGGCCGCGGTGGTGGCGGATGGTGAACGTGTTGCAGTGGGTCGTCTTCGCCACCATGGCGGCGGGCGCCCTGTGGCTGGGCGTGCTGTTCGGGATGGACTACCTGCGCCTGCCGCAGCCGCCGCTCCCCACCCTGGGCGCGGTGCCGTGGCCGACCGTGCTGCTGGCGGGCGGCGCGCTGGCCGGGGTGGTGATCGCGTTGTTGTCCCGACTGGCCGCGTGGGCGGGCGGGCGGCGCAGGGCCGGACGTACGGCGCGGGCCCTGCGTACCGCCATCGGCGAGGTCGCCGAGAACTACGTGCTGGACCCCGTGACGGCCGAACTCGACCGCTACACCCGCTTCACGGACGCCGTCACCACAGCCCGCTCCTGACCACCGTCACGCTCTTTTCCTACCGAGCAGTGGGACCGCGAGCAGGGCGCCCAGCAGGGCGGACGCCGCGCTCACCAGGAACGGCGCCGACGCCCCGGACCACTGCCCGGCCACCCCCGCCACCCCCGATCCCGCCGCGGCGCCCATCCCCATGGCCGTGGACAACCACCCGAACGCCTCTCCCTGGGCCCCGGGCGCGAACCGGTCCACCAGCAGCGACGACGTCGTCAGCGCCGGATTCAGCACCAGCCCCCCGGCGAACAGCATCGCCCAGAACGCCGGCAACGCCCCGACCACCGCCAGCGGCGCCAGCACGACCCCGAGCACCAGCATCAACCCCACCAGCCGCGCCGCCGGCGAGGACGCCCACGTACGGGCCCCGTACCCGGCCGCCCCGGCGATGCCGCCCAGTGAGAGCGCCGCCACGAGCAGCCCGGTGGCGGCGGGCACGTCCCGGGCGGCGGCCATCGCGGGCACCCCCACCTGCAGCGCGCCCATGGTCCCGCCGAGCAGCAGCACCACCACGGCCAGCAGCGCCGGCATCCCGCGGTCGGCGAAGACCCGCCCGCCCTCCCGTACGGGAGCCGTCCCGTCGGCCCGCAGCGCCCGCGAGAAGGCCAGCGTGCCCGCCCCCGCGGCCACCGCCACCACCCCCAGCGCCAGCGAGGACGAGGCCGCCGCGATCACCAGCCCGAACAGCAGCGGCCCGACCAGCATGGCCAGCTCCTGCACCAGGTAGACCAGGCTGTAGACGGCCGTACGGGCGTCGTCGCCGACCTGCCGCCCCCATTCGACGCGCATGCTCACCGAGATCGGCGGCAGCCCGGCCCCGGCGACCCAGCCCAGCGCCACGAACGTCCACGCCGGCCAGCCGCCCGCCGCCGCAGCGACCAGTGCGATCAGCCCGGCGACGTGCAGGAACGCCGTCGCCGTGAGCACCGCCCGAGGGCCGCGCCGGTCCATCAGCCGCCCCTGGACGGGCCTGCCCATGCCCGCGCCCACCGAGAACGCCGCCGCGCACGTCCCGGCGAGCGCCAGCGACCCGGTCGCCGCCTGCACGACCAGGACCATCCCTACGGGCGCGACCTGCTGCGTGAGCTGGGAAAGGAAGCCGAACACGGCCTGCGCCCCGACCCCCGGCATCCTGAACAGGCCCCGATACGGCATATCCATCCCCATACGCCCACGCTAACCCCAAGATCGCCGATCTTCCCCGTCCGGAAGGCGGCAGAGCGCTGCCCCGGCCTTCCACAGGGTCGCGACGGCCCTGGAGCGGCCCTCCGGGGGCGGTCAGTCGGAGGTGAGGGAGGCGGCGACCGTGCGCAGGGCGGAGAGCAGGGGGAGGAGCAGGGGGTGTGCGTCTGAGCCCCGGCGGGTCGCGGCGAAGACCCGGCGGTCGGGCCCCGGCGTGTGGCGCACCACGACCCCCGTCAGCGCCATGTCCCGGAGCGCGAGCCGCGGTACGAGCGCCACCCCCGCCCCCGCCCCCACCAGCGCCACCACGGCCCGGAAGTCGTCGGAGCAGTGGACGACGTTGGGCGTGAAGCCCACCTGCTGGCAGGCGAAGGTGATGACGTCGTGCACGGGATTGCCCGGGTAGGGGCCGATCCAGGTGTCGGCGGCGAGCGACACCAGCGTGGCCGACCCCGCTTCCGGATGCCCCTCCGGCAGGACCAGGTCGAACGGCTCGGCGTACAGGGGGATGCGCGACAGCCGGCGGTCGGCGGCATCGGGCCCGCCCCGGTACTCGACCGTCACCGCCAGGTCGGCCCCGCCGTCGAGCAGCATGGCCAGGCTGTGGTCGCCCTCGGCGTCGAGCACCCGGACCTTGAGGGCGGGCGCGGTGGCGCGCAGGGCGGCGATGGCGGGGGAGAGCACGGCGCTGATCGCGGTGGCGAAGCAGGCCACGGTCACCTCGCCGGCCTCGCCCGTGGTGTACGCGGCCACCTCGGCCTCGGCGCGTTCGAGCTGGGCCAGCACCTCGTTGGCGTGCCCCACCATGATCTTGCCCACGGCGGTGAGGTGCACGCCCCGGCCGTCACGCGTGAACAGCCGGTGGCCCACCTCGTGCTCCAGAGCCACGAGCTGCTGGGAGACCGCCGAAGGGGTCAGGTGGAGCGCCGCCGCGGCGGCGGTGACCGTGCCGTGGTCGGCCACCGCCCGCAGTGTGCGAAGCCGCCGCGTGTCAATCACGCAGCGAGAATACTCAACCCTGGCGAGCCTGGACGAACGCCGCCACGGCCCGGTCGACGTCCTCGGCCGAGTGGGCGGCCGAAAGCTGCACCCTGATCCTGGCCTGGCCGTGCGGGACGACCGGGTAGGAGAAGCCGATCACGTAGACACCCAGGTCGAGGAGGCGTTCGGCCATGGCTCCCGCCTCGCCGGCGTCGCCGATCATCACGGGCACGATCGGGTGATCGCCCGGCAGGATGTCGAACCCGGCCTTGGTCATCTCGCCGCGGAAGCGCGCGGTGTTCGAGCGCAGCCGCTCGCGCGCCTCGCCGGACGTCTCCAGCAGGTCGAGGATGCGCAGCGAGGCCGCCGCGATGACGGGGGCCAGGGAGTTGGAGAACAGGTACGGCCGCGACCGCTGGCGCAGCAGCTCGCAGACCTCCTTGCGGGCCGAGACGTAGCCGCCGCTGGCCCCGCCGAGCGCCTTGCCCAGGGTGCCGGTGATGATGTCGACGCGGTCGGTCACGCCGTGCAGCTCGGGTGTGCCACGGCCGGTGGGGCCGACGAAGCCGACGGCGTGGGAGTCGTCCACCATGACCATGGCGTCGTACCGGTCGGCCAGGTCGCAGATCTCGCGCAGGGGGGCGAGGTAGCCGTCCATGGAGAAGACGCCGTCGGTGACGATCAGCCGCCGCCGGGCGTCGGACGCCTCCTTGAGCCTGGCCTCCAGCTCGGCCATGTCACGGTTGGCGTAGCGGAAGCGCTGGGCCTTGGACAGCCGGATGCCGTCGATGATGCTCGCGTGGTTGAGCGCGTCGGAGATCACCGCGTCCTGGGCGTCGAGCAGGGTCTCGAAGACGCCGCCGTTGGCGTCGAAGCACGAGCTGTAGAGGACGGTGTCCTCCATGCCCAGGAAGTCCGACAGGCGCGATTCGAGCTCCTTGTGCACCTCCTGGGTGCCGCAGATGAACCGCACGGACGCCATGCCGAAGCCCCAGCGGTCGAGCGCCTGCTTGGCCGCCTCGACCACCTCGGGGTTGTCGGCCAGGCCCAGGTAGTTGTTGGCGCAGAAGTTCAGCACCTCGCGCCCGGCCACGCCGACCTGGGAGCTCTGCGGGGTGGTGATCACCCGCTCGGGCTTGAGCAGCCCGGCCTCGGTGATCTCGTCGAGCGTCGTACGCAGCTGCTCGCGCACGTTCGTGAACATCAAGCGCTCCAATCGAGGATGACCTTGCCCGTACGGCCGCTCGCGGCCGTGTCGAAGGCGGCGTCGAAGTCGTGGTACGAAAACCGATCAGTGATCACGGGGGAGAGGTCGAGCCCCTTTTCCAGCAGGACTGACATGTTGTACCAGGTCTCGTACATCTCCCGGCCGTAAACGCCCTTGATCGTGAGCATCGAGGTCACCACGGTCGCCCAGTCGACGGCGAACTCCTCGGCGGGAAGACCGAGCATCGCGATCTTCCCTCCGTGCGTCATGTTCGCGATCATGTCTCGCATGGCCCCTGGGTTACCGGACATCTCCAGCCCGACGTCGAAGCCCTCCCGCATGTGGAGCTGGCGCACGCCCTCGCCGATCGACGCCCTGGAGACGTTGAGCGCGAGCGAGACGCCGAGCTTGCCGGCCAGGTCGAGGCGCTCGTCGCTGACGTCGGTGATCACCACGTTGCGCGCGCCGACGTGCGTGGCCACGGCCGCGGCCATGAGGCCGATCGGGCCGGCGCCGGTGATCAGCACGTCCTCGCCGACCAGGGGGAAGGACAGTGCGGTGTGCACGGCGTTGCCGAACGGGTCGAAGATGGCCGCCACGTCGGGATGAACGGGCACCCGGTGCACCCACACGTTCGAGGCGGGCAGGGTGACGAACTCGGCGAACGCGCCGTCCCGGTTCACGCCGAGGCCGACCGTGTTGCGGCACAGGTGGCGGCGTCCGGCCATGCAGTTGCGGCACTTGCCGCAGACGATGTGGCCCTCGCCGCTCACCAGGTCGCCGACGGCGATGTCCTCCACACCGGGCGCGACCTCGACCACGTGGCCGCTGAACTCGTGTCCGACGACGAGCGGGAGCTTCAGCGTGTGCCGCGCCCAGTCGTCATATTTGCGGATGTGCAGGTCGGTGCCACAGATGCCGGTACGCAGCACCCGGATCTTCACCTCGCCCGGCCGAACCTCGGGCTCCGGCACGTCCACCAGCCAAAGGCCGGGCTCGGCCTTCTGCTTGACCAGCGCTTTCATCGATTCACTTCCCCCTGTTCCGAACCTAACGCACTGTGCCCGCTCCCCTCGGAACCTGTCCATCGAGGGATTCTTAAGTGCCCCCACAGCTCAGCTTCACGCGGCAGCGGGACCAGGCACAATTACGAAATAAGCTTGTAGATGACCTGCCCGTCGACTCGGAGGTATCGGTGCGACAGCAGAGCGGCGACGCCTCGCTCCTGCGCAAGCTCAACTCGGCGGCCATCCTGCGCGTGCTGCGCGAGGCCGACGTGGCCACGCTGTCGGAGCTGGCCAGGGCGGCCCGGGTGTCCAGGCCGACGGCCGAGGTCATCGTCGACGACCTGGTCACCGAGGGCTGGGCGGAGGAGTGCGAGGAGGAGGCCGGCGACCGCCAGCGAGGGCGACCGGCCAAGCGGTTCAGGTTCCGCGCCTCGGCGGGGCACGTGCTGGGCGTCGGCATCGGCGGTTCCAGCCTGCGCGCCATGCTGGCCGACCTGAACGGCACGATCACGGTCACCCGCCGCGCGCCCAACCACCGGGACATGCCCGCCGCCGAGCGGCTGGACGAGATCGTCGAGCTCGCCTCGGCGACCGCCGCCCAGGCCGGGCTGGCGCTCGCGGACGTCACCGTCGTCGGCGTGGGCACCACCGGCACGGTCGACGGCTCCGGGCGCGTCGTGAAGAGTGTCGCCCTGTCCGACTGGACCGGCATCGACCTCCAGGGCGAGCTGTCGGCCCGCATCCCCGCGCCGGTGCTCGTCGAGAACGACATGCGCCTGGCCGTCCTCGCCGAGCACTGGCGGGGCGCCGCCCAGGGCCGCGACGACGTCGTCTACCTGTTCACCGGCGACCGCATCGGCATGGGCCTGCTCATCGGCGGCCGGCCGTACCGGGGGGCGCACGCGGCCGGCGGTGAGATCGGCGCCCAGCCGCACAACAACTGGACGGCCTTCCGGCACGTCCTGGAGTACGCGATGGCCGTCGAGCCGGGCGAGCTGCGCTCCAGCAGGCAGAGCGCCGAGTTCGCGATCGCCAGGGCCCGCGCCGGCGACGAGCGGGCGGGCCGGGCGGTCAGGGAGTTGGCGCGCGGCCTGGCCGCCGGGCTCATCACGGTGGTCAATCCGCTCGACCCGGACTTGGTGGTCATCGGCGGCAGCCTGTCCTCGGCCGGAGACCTGCTGGTCGAGCCGGTGCGCGAGGTGTTCGAGGAGTACTGCCTCTATCCGCCGGAGGTGGTCGCGTCAGGGCTGGGCAGCGAGTGCATCACGCTGGGTGCTGTCCGTTTTGCCCTCGACCAGGCGAATCGACTGCTCTTTACGTAGCTTTCTTGGTTAATTAGGTCACCGTTCTGTCACGGCCATGTCGCTGAGTGACATCGATCCGGCAGTCGTGCGTAGATCTGCTCGATTTAAGCTAGTTATTTGCATAAATCGGTACTAGCCTCCAGCCAATCCCGACCCGACTGGAGGTGAGCGTGTGGCCGCTGTCACCCTGCTTGAGCGGCTGAAGCGCGACTGGACGCTGCTGGCCCTGTGCCTGCCCGGCGTCCTGTATTTCGTGGCCTTCTTCTACGTGCCGCTGCTGGGCAACGTCATCGCCTTCAAGGACTACGCGCCGTTCCTCGGCATCGCGGGCAGCCCCTGGGTGGGCCTGGACAACTTCGTGATGCTGCTGGAGGAGCCCGAGTTCTGGAGCGCGGTCGGCAACACCCTGCAGATCACGGCGCTGCAGCTCGTCCTCTACTTCCCGGCCCCGATCGCGCTCGCGCTCCTGCTGAACTCCCTGATCGGCCACCGCGTCAAGCGGTTCATCCAGACCGTCGTCTACCTGCCGCACTTCCTGTCGTGGGTGGTCGTGGTGGCGATGTTCCAGCAGGTCATCGGCGGGGCCGGCACGGTGAGCTCGTTCCTGAACTCGCACGGCGTCACCATCGGCAACCTGATGTCGAACGCCGACACCTTCAAGCTCCTCGTGACCGCCCAGGTGATCTGGAAGGACTGCGGCTGGGGCACGATCATCTTCCTGGCCGCGATCACCGCGATCGACATGAGCCAGTACGAGGCCGCCGCGATCGACGGCGCCGACTGGAAACGCCGCCTGTGGCACGTCACGCTGCCCGGCATCCGCTCGGTCATCCTCATGATGCTCATCCTGCGCCTGGGCGACATCCTGTCCGTCGGCTTCGAGCAGATGGTCCTGCAACGGGAGGCCGTGGGCGCCGGAGCGGCCGAGGTCATCGACACCTACGTCTACTACCACGGCATCCGGGACGGCGACTGGGGCATGAGCACCGCGGCCGGCCTCATGAAGGGGCTCATCGGCGCGGCGCTCATCTACGCGGCGAACAAGCTCGCGCACCGCTTCGGAGAGCAAGGGATCTATCGATGAGGCCGCCGTGGATGGAGCGCCCGACCGTCGCCGGGCGCACGCTCAAGTTCGTCGTGCTGACCGCGATCACCGTGGTCGTGCTGTACCCGTTCGGGCTGGCCGTCGGCACGAGCCTGATGGGACGCGCCGAGAGCATCGCCAACGGCGGCAGCTACGTGCTCTGGCCCTCGCACCCTACGTTCGAGGCGTACTCGCTGATCCTGTCCGGCGGCGCGGTCACCCGGTCGGTGCTGATCAGCATCGGCATCACGCTCACCGGCACCGCGCTCAGCCTGATCTGCACGGTCTTCCTCGGCTACGCGCTGTCGCGGCGCGGCATGCTCGGCGGCAAGCCGATCCTGCTCATGGTGCTGGCCACGTTCCTGTTCACGCCCGGCATGATCCCGAGCTACCTGATGGTCAAGGAACTCGGGATGATCGACACCTACCAGTCGCTCATCGTGCCGGTGCTGGTCAACGCGTTCAACGTGGTCGTGGTCAGGTCGTTCTTCCAGAACCTGCCCGAGGAGCTGTTCGAGGCCGCCCGCATGGACGGGTGCGGCGAGTTCCGCATGATGTGGCGGATCGCGATTCCGCTGTCCAAGGCGGTGATCGCCGTCGTCGGCCTGTTCTACGCGGTCTCGTACTGGAACACGTTCTTCAACGCCATCCTCTACATCAACGACCAGACCAAGCACCCCATCCAGGTCGTGCTGCGGCAGTTCATCTTCCGCGGCACCGCGGCCACGGGCTCGGACGTCGCGATCGTGCGCGACCTGCCCGCCTCATCGGTGCAGATGGCGGTGCTCATCATCGCGCTCGTGCCGATCCTGCTCGCCTACCCCTTCCTCCAGAAGTACTTCACCAAGGGCGTCCTCACCGGCGCCATCAAGGGCTGAGAACCCGGGAGCAACCATGTCATCCATCATGTCCCGTCGTGGATTCCTCGGACTCGCGCTCGCCGGCGCCACGGTAGCCGGGCTCGCGGCCTGCGGAGGCGAGGGCGGCCCCGCGGGTGTGAAGCAGGGCGGCGCCGATCTGTCCAAGAAGCTGACGCTGCCGACGTACACCGCCGCCAAGATCCCCACGCCCGACCTGCCGATCGACGCGGGCCAGGACCCGGCGTACCTGAAGTACCCGAGCGAGCTGGTCAAGTCCGTCGCCACCGCGCCCGGCGACGGCCAGAAGATCACCTCGCTCACCCAGACGTGGGACGTCGCGCCGCCCGCGCCCGGCCAGAACACCTACCTCCAGGAGCTGGGCAAGGCCCTGGGCTCCGAGTGGAGCATGAACATCGTGGTGGGCGACGGCTACCCCGACAAGTTCAACGCCATCATCGCCAGCGACGACCTGCCCGACCTGGTCTGGTTCCCGCCGAACCAGGGTCTGCAGCGGGTGCCCGAGCTGCTGGCGGCCAAGTTCCACGACCTGACGTCGTACCTGAGCGGCGACGCGATCAAGAAGTATCCGAACCTGGCCAACCTGGGCGACGTGACCTGGAAGTCCGCGGTCACGGACGGGAAGCTGTACGGCGTGGCGGTGGCCTACAGCCGGTTCGGGCAGGTGTTCCTGGTCAACACCGACTACTGGGAGCCGGTCGGCGGCACGGCCTTCACCGGCGCCGACGACTTCCTGGCCAAGGCCAAGCAGCTGCTGGACGTGAAGAAGAACAAGTACCCGCTCGAACCGAGCTACTACAACCACGTGCACATGTTCAGCCACTGGTACGGCGCCCCCAACACCTGGAAGCTGGCCGGGGGCAAGCTGACCCACCAGTTCGAGACGCCCGAGTACCAGGCGGCCCTGGAGCTCGCGGTCAAGTGCTTCAAGGCCAACCTGTTCTGGCCCGACCCCGCCCTGGCCACCATCAAGGACAAGGTCGCCAACGGCCAGATCGGCGCGTACGTCGAGTCGTTCCCCGGCTTCCTCAACGACGCCAAGACCCAGAAGTACAAGCTGGGCGCGATCGTGCCCTTCGCGGCCACGCCGTCGTCCAAGCCGGTCTACAACGCCGGCCTCGGCTCGGTGGGCTTCACCTCGATCAGCAAGAAGGTGGACCCCAAGCGCATCGAGACCCTGCTCGGCGTGCTCAACTACCTGACCGCCCCGTTCGGCACGCAGGAGTACGAGCTGGTCAACTTCGGCGTCGAGGGCACCCACTTCACCAAGAAGGACGGCGACCTCGCCTTCACCGACAAGGGCGCGGCCGAGGTGCCCACCACGCAGCAGCCGCTCTCGTTCGTGATCGGCTCGCCGTCCGCGCTGTTCCTGCCCGGCCAGCCCGAGCGCACCAAGCTCATCCACGACTTCGAGACCAAGATCGCGCCTATGCTTCAGGAGCGCGTCACCACCGGCCACTTCTCCGACACCTACACGCAGAAGAACGGTGAGCTGAGCACCATGGGCAAGGACATGGTCGACGACATCGTGACCGGCCGTAAGTCGATGTCGGACTGGCCGGCCTTCGTCAAGAAGTGGCTGGGCAGGGGCGGCGAGGCGATGCGGGCCGAGTACGAGGCCTCCATCGCCAAGGGCTGACCGTTCTACCGTTTGAAAGGACACTTGTGGAAGACCTGCGCATCGGAGTCATCGGGCTCGGGCTGCGGACGAGCCTCGCCCTGGCCGCGCACCGGCCCGGCGAGGGCTCGGTCGTGGCGGCGCTGTGCGACTCCGACCCGGCAGTGCTCAAGACGAAGTCGGAGCGGTTCGAGGCGGAGTTCCTGACCGGGGAGTACCGCGAGCTGCTCGACCGGACGGACCTCGACGCGATCATCGTCAACACCCCCGACGACACGCACGAGCGCATCGCGATCGACGCCCTCCAGGCAGGCAAGGCCGTCTACCTGGAGAAGCCGATGGCGATCACCGTCGAGGGCTGCGACAACATCCTGAGGGTCGCCCGCGAGACCGGCACCCGCCTGTACGTGGGGCACAACATGCGCCACATGGGCGTGGTGCGGCTGATGCGCGACATCATCGGCAAGGGTGTGATCGGCGAGCCCAAGACCGTGTGGGTACGCCACTTCGTGTCCTACGGCGGCGACTACTACTTCAAGGACTGGCACGCCGACCGCACCCGTACCACGGGCCTGCTGCTGCAGAAGGCGGCGCACGACCTCGACGTGATCCACTGGCTGGCCGGCGGCTACACCACCCGCGTGAACGCCCTGGGCGACCTGATGGTCTACGGCGACCTGCCGCGCCGCGAGCCCGGGACGCCGCGGCCGGAGGGCTGGCTGCGGGACTTCGACTGGCCGCCCACCGAGCGGCGGGACCTGCACCACGTGGTGGACGTCGAGGACGTGTCGGTGATGAACATGCGCCTGGACAACGGCGTCATCGCCGCCTACCAGCAGTGCCACTTCAGCCCCGACTACGTGCGCAACTACACCGTCATCGGCACCGAGGGCCGCCTGGAGAACTTCGGCGACGGCCCGGGGGACACGGTCAAGGTGTGGAACACCGGCCCCACCTCCTACCGGGACGACTGCGACATCGCCTACCAGGTGCCGGCCGCGAAGGGCACACACGGCGGGGCCGACCCGCAGATCCTGGCCGAGTTCTGCCGGTTCGTCAGGGAAGGCGGAGCGACCGACACCTCACCCGTGGCGGCCAGGATGAGCGTGGCGGCCGGCTACATGGCCACGATGTCGCTGCGCGACGGCGGCATGCCGTACGACGTGCCGCCGCTGGACCCGGAGCTGGCCGCCTACTTCGACAACGGCCAGCGCTGAGCGACGCCGGGGCCGCGCGGGCCCCGGCGGACGTCAGCGGTCGCTCTCCTTGGGGGCGCTCTCGCGCTCGCGGTCCAGGTCGGCGAACGGGGACGGCTCGTTCACGGCCTGGGCGATCTGGCGCGGCCCCTTGGGGCTCTCGGCCTGCTGCGCGTCGGCGACCGCCTCGGCCGCCGCCTCCGTGGCCGCCGCGATCTCCTTGTCCAGCTCTTCCGACGGCCGGGGCTGATCCTCGCGGGTGGCGGCCGACTTCGGCAGCGCCTCGGTGAAGGCCTTCGAGACGCCCTGCAACGCCGAGGTGACCTCGCTCGGGATGACCCAGAACGTGTTGCCGTTGCCCTGGGCGAGCTGCGGCAGCACCTGAAGGTACTGGTAGGCCAGCAGCTTGGGGTCGGGGTCGTTGCGGTGGACGGCCTGGAAGACCTGGTCGATGGCGCGCGACTGGCCCTCGGCCTCCAGGATGGCGGCCGAACGCTGGCCCTCGGCCCGCAGGATGCGGCTCTGCTTGTCGCCCTCGGCCGTGAGGATCTGCGACTGTCGCGCGCCCTCGGCGTTGAGGATCGCGGCCCGCTTGTCGCGCTCGGCCCGCATCTGCTTCTCCATCGCGTCCTTGATGGTCTTGGGCGGGTCGATGGCCTTGACCTCGACACGGTTGACGCGGATGCCCCACTTGCCGGTGGCCTCGTCGAGCACGCCGCGCAGCTGGCTGTTGATGGTGTCGCGCGAGGTGAGCGTCTTCTCCAGGTCCATCGAGCCGATCACGTTCCGCATGGTCGTGACGGTGAGCTGCTCTATGGCCGTGATGTAGTTGGCGATCTCGTACGCCGCCGCCCGGGGGTCGGTGACCTGGAAGTACAGGACGTTGTCGATCTCGACGACCAGGTTGTCCTCGGTGATGACCGGCTGGGGACGGAACGTCACCACCTGCTCGCGCAGGTCGATCATCGGATAGACGCGGTCGACGTACGGGATGACGAAGTTGAGGCCCGGCTTGAGCGTGCGGTGGTAGCGGCCGAGCCGCTCCACGTTGCGCGCCCGCGCCTGCGGCACGATCCGCACGGCTTTGAGCACGGTGAACGCGGCGAAAAGGATGATCAGCAGTCCGGCTATCAGCAACGGGTCCATGTGCTCACTCCCGTGGATACACGAGGGCTGTGGCGCCCTCGATCTCGATGATGTCGACGGTGGCCCCGGTGGGGATCACCAGGGTCTCGTCATATGCGCGCGCGGACCACTCCTCACCCCCGATGCGGACCCGCCCGTCGCGGCCGGTGACCTCGGCGACCACGTACGCGGGCTTGCCGACGAGGGCCTCCACACCGAACCGCTGCAACGGCGGCTGCTGGAGGTGGCGGAGGGCGAGCGGCCGGATGACCACCATCCCGGCCGCCGACGACAGGGCGAACACGAGGATCTGCAGCGGGACGGGCAGCCCGACGGCGGCGGTCAGGGCGGTCAGGAGAGCGGCCACGCCCAGGAGACCCAGCGCCGCCGTGAGAGTGAACAGTTCGGCCACACCGAGGACGACTGCGAGGATTATCCAGATGACCCATTCATCCATGCTCCGGCCCTCCTGAACCTATAACGGGCCTGTGTGTGTGACTGGTTCCCCCTTACCACCGTAATCCCCCATTCGTCCGCAGGCACCCGTCACCTGCTGGACGGCGGCGCGGGCAACGCGCTTCCCTGGAGCCATTTGTCCCACGGAAGTTGCCAGAAACCCCACCCGTTGTCCCATTCCAGCTCGCGGGCCGTGCCGGTGATCAGGACGGGGTCGCCGCGCAGCGAACCGGCGTAGAACCAGGACGCCTGGTCGGGACGCGCGTTGATGCAGCCGTGGCTGACGTTTTCCTTTCCCTGGGCCCAGACATTGTCCTTCGCGTGCACGTACTCGCCGCTGTTGGAGATGCGCACGGCGTGCTCGATCAGCAGGTCGTAGTAGCCGGGGTCGCCCTTGGAGCGGCCGGGGGAGATCATGCGGACCGGGTTTCCCTTGTCCATGGTCAGGTGCATGCCGCTGGTCGTGGTGTATTCGCGGGTGGTGGCCATGCCGGCGCTGATGGCCATCTGCTGCACCACCTTGCCGTCGCGGCGCACGACCATCTGGTGGGTGCGGGTGTCGACCGTGCTGGTCTGCCTGCGGCCCACGGTGAAGGCGAAGGTGGAGTCGAGGGTGCCGTAGACGCCCGGCGCGGGGTGCACGCCGGCCAGGTGGGCGCTGACCATCACCTGCTGCCCGGAGGCCCAGAACCGGCGGGTGCGGTAGACCACCTGGGTGTCGCTGGTCCATCGCCAGGCGCCCTCGGCCGGGGTCTTCGTCGTGACCTCAAGGGAGCGCTCGACGGCCGCCTTGTCCTGGATCGGGGTGTCGAAGTCGATGACGACCGGCATGCCGACGCCGACGGTCTCGCCCGGCAGCGGCGCGGTGGCGGCCACCCCGAACGTCTGCTCGGCGGCGCGGGTGCGGAAGCGGCCCATGGAGACGGTGGACGGGCCGTTCTCGCCCGCGGCCGTGGCGGTCACCGTGTACTCGGTCGCGGGCTTGAGCGTCCAGTCGGAGCGCCACGTGGTGTGCGAGGCGTCGAACCGGCCCGGGACGTGCTCGCCTCCCTCGTAGACCAGGACCTGGGACAGCCGGCCGCCCCGGGCCGTGATGACCAGGCCCTTGTCGGGACGGGCCCGCTTGGAGTCGAGAGCGGGGAAGACGTGCACGACCGCGGGCGCGGTCGCGGACTCCGAGACGGGACCGCAGCCGCAGCAGGCCAGGAGGAAGCCGACACACAGGATCGCGGCACGCCGCACGTCACTCTCCGAGGGCTTTCCGAGGGAAGGGGAGTTCCCAGGTTAGCGGTGAGCGACGGTCGAAGCACCCTGAGTTACTTATCCGATGGTTCCGGACACCTCGCCCAATGTCAGGTCGCCGGCGGTGGCCCGGATCGTCACCGTGTCGCCGTCCTGGAGGAAGGTGCGGGTGTCGCCGCCGGACAGCTTGATCGGGTCGGCGCCGTTCCAGGTCAGCTCGATGAGCGAGCCGCGCTGGTCGCGTTCGGGGCCGGAGATCGTGCCGCTGGCGAACAGGTCACCGGTGCGCAGGGAGGCGCCGTTCACGGTCATGTGGGCGAGCATCTGGTCGGGCGTCCAGTACATGCTCGGGTACGGCGGCCGCGAGATCACGTCGCCGTTGAGCAGGACCTCGACGGCGATGTCCAGCCCCCAGTCGCCCTGCCTGCGCAGGTAGTCCAGCGGCTCCGGGTCCTGGGCGCGGCCGGGGATCCTGGGCAGCGCCTCCAGCGGCGTGACCCAAGGCGAGACCGAGGTCGCGAACGACTTGCCCAGGAACGGGCCGAGCGGCACGTACTCCCACGCCTGGATGTCGCGCGCGCTCCAGTCGTTGACCAGCGTCACCCCGAACACGTGGTCCTCGAACGCCCCCGCCGGCGAGCCCAGCTCGGACGGCACGCCGACCACGAACCCCAGCTCGGCCTCGATGTCGAGCTTGGCGCACGGCCCGTAGACCCCGGCCCTGAGCTGGCCCAGCGGCCGCCGGACCGGCGTGCCCGACACGACGACCGTGCCCGCCCTGCCGTGGTAGCCGACGGGCAGGTGCCGCCAGTTGGGCAGCAACGGCTCGGCGTCGGGACGGAAGATGCGGCCGATGTTGCTCGCGTGGTCGAGCGAGCAGTAGAAGTCGACGTAGTCGGCCACCTCGAACGGCAGATGCATCCGCACCTGGTCGAGCGGGATCAGGTGGCTCTCGGTGACCGAGGAGTCGCCGGTCAGCTTGTTCTGGATGAGGGCCCTGGTGTCGTGCCAGGCCGAGCGGCCCCGGGCCATGAACGGGTTGAGCGAGGGGGCGGCGAACACCTCGTCGTGCAGCGCCGCGGCCAGGTCGAGCACCTTGTCGCCGTACCTGACGCCCACTCTCGGCGGTTCGCCCCGGCGGGAGAACACGCCGTAGGGCAGGTTGTCCACTCCCCAGCTCACTGGATCACTCCTAGCGTCCGCAGGTCCTCGATGGGCGTGCCGGTGCTGCAGGAGCCGTAGCTGACCAGCAGCCGCCGCGCCCGCTTGGCGGTCTCCTCCGTCACGGCCCCGGCCAGCCGGACGAGGTGGCCGACGTCGGTGGTGCGCAGCACGGGTGCGGGATCGCGCCCTTCCACAGCCTCGCAGACGGCCAGCAGCAGGTTGAGGAAGCCGTGCCGGTCGACGCCGAGCGCCGGGTCGAAGTGCCGCACCGCGTGGTGCAGCCCGGCCGTGGCCTTGAACGGGACGTCGGCGTCCACGCAGGACCGGATGAACGCCGCGAGGTGCTCGACCGGCGGGAACGCCTCGGCCTTCAGCCCGCCGCAGCGCACCTTCAGGCCCACCCCGTCGGGCACGCCGGTGACCTTCTTGTCCGGCGGGACCTCGACGAACAGCCGTACGTGCGCGGGGAGGCCGAGCCGCCGGGCCAGGCCGGCGACGGACTCGTCGGCCCCGAGCGGGATCTCCACGAAGTCCACCGGCAGGTCGCCGAACTCGGGGACCTCCGGCGTGTCCACGATCACCCCGATGCGCCGCGGCCGGTAGGCGTGCCCGCGCAGCCGGTCGAGCCGGCTGGCCGGGCAGAGGAAGCGGTGGGTGAGCACGTCGTCGCCGCGCTCCAGGTCGCGCTGGTTGCGGGTCAGCGCCTCGTCCATGTGCAGGGAGGTCGGCGGGAACAGGCCCGCGTCGTCGACCAGTTCGGTGTAGAGAGTCATCGTGCCCAGGTCCATGCGTAGCCGGGGTCCTCACAGGACAGTGCGCCCTGCCCGAGGTCGAGCGGCCGGAAGGTGTCGACCATCACGGCCATCTCGCTGGTCGTGGTGACGCCGCGGGCGACCGCGTCGATCACCGCCTCGACCGCGCCGGGCTGCGGGCCGTGCGTGAACCCGGCCGGGTGCAGCGAGACCGAGCCGACGTCGATGCCCGAGCCCTTGCGCGCGGTGTAGTCGCCGCCCACGTAGAACATGAACTCGTCGGAGTCCACGTTGTGGTGGTTGTACGGGATCGGGATGGCCTCGGGGTGGTAGTCGAGCGGCCGCGGGCAGAACGAGCAGACCACGAACCCGGGCCCCTCGAACGTCTGGTGCACCGGCGGCGGCGCGTGCGTCTTCTTCACGATCGGCTCGAAGTCGTCGATGTTGAAGGCGTACGGATAGAGGTAGCCGTCCCAGCCGACCACGTCGAAGGGGTGGTTGCGGTAGACGAGCCTGGTCAGGCCGCCCCGCGTGCGGACCAGGACGGGCACCTCCTCGCCCTCGACGAGCAGGGTCTGCGAAGGGGCGCGCAGGTCGCGCTCGCAGTACGGCGCGTGCTCCAGGAACTGCCCGTACTGGGACAGGTAGCGCTTGGGCGGCCTGATGTGCCCGGACGCCTCGATGGCCAGCACGTTGACCTGGCCGTCGGGGACCCAGCGGTGGATCGTGCCGGTCGGGATGATGACGTAGTCGCCCTCGCCGGCCTCGATGACGCCGTACGTGGACTCGAAGCGGACCGAGCCGCGCTGCACGTAGACGCACTCGTCGCCCATGGAGTTGCGGTACAGCTCGCTCGGCTGGTCGCTGGTGGCGTACGACAACCGGACGTCGGCGTTGCCGGCGAGCAGGATGCGGCCGTCGACCAGGTCACCGGCGCCGGCCAGCTCCTGGGTGCGGAAATGGCGCGGGGAGAGCGGCAGGTTGGGCTCCAGCCGCGTCGCCGACGTGGGTGTGACCGCCTCGGCCTTGATGATCGCGGTGGGCAGGTAGCGGTGGTAGAGCAGCGAGGAGTCGGACGAGAAGCCCTCCTCGCCCATCAGCTCCTCGGCGTAGAGGCCGCCGTCCGGCCGCCTGAACTGCGTGTGCCGCTTACGTGGCACTTCCCCAACGACGCGGTAGTACGGCATCCGCCCTCCATGTTGTCCGATTACCGGACGCATGTGTCCTCTATGTGTGACCACCGTCCGCCATCGGTGTGGAGATGTCAACCCAGCGCGGCGGCCAGCTCGGCGGCCGCCGCCACCACGCGCGGCCCCGTCCCCTCCTCCAGCGGGCCGAACGTCACCACCCCCACCGAGGCCTCCAGCCACGGCAGTCCGGTCACGGGGGCGGCGATGCCCCGCGCCCCCTCCTGCAACTGCCCCTCCGTCACGAGGTATTCGTCCCGGCCCTCGCGCAGGGCCAGGATCGCCCGGCCCGCCGCGCCTTTCGCCAGCGGATGACGCGACCCCTCCCGGTAGGCCACGTGCATGTCGGTCCAGGACGGCTCCACCACCGCCACCGCCAGCCCGTCGTCGCCCTCGGCCACGGTCAGGTGGGCGGTCGCCCCCACCTCCTCGGCCAGCCGGCGCAGCGTCGGCACCGCCGCCGCCCGCAGCAACGGCTGCACGGCCTGGGCCAGCACCAGCACCCCGAACCCGAGGTGCACCCGCCCCTCGGCGTCGCGGCGGACGAACCCCTCGTTCAGCAACGTCGTCAGCAGCCGGTAGACCACCGGCCGGCTCAGCGACAGCTCGGTGCTCAGCTCCGTGGGGGTGCGCCCGCCCTTCCCGTCGGCGAGAAGTCGCAGCAGGCGCAGCCCGCGTTCGAGCGTCTGGGCGGATTCGGCGGCCATGACTTCGATTATGGAGTGGCGGGCGACGGTGGAAGAGCAGTGAAAGAGCGCGGCGAGGGGGTACGTAGGACAAGAAGCGTCGGGGGGGAAGATGCGGCAGAGGTGGCTGTTCCTGGTTGCCGGGCTGGCTCTCTGCGCCCTGCCGCCCCCCGTCCCGTCGCTCACGACGCCGATCGCGCACATGGCGAGGGAGACCCTGATCGACCCGCCCGACCGGGCGAGCGAGCGGCTGGTGGAGGACACCTTCTACCTCACCCAGGGCATCACGGTGAGCCAGTGGCTGCTGCCGGTCGCCAAGGGGGTGGCCTTCCGCCCCGGCTACGTCGCCGTGGGAGTCAGGGTCGACGCGAGCGGGCGGCTGTACGGCACGCCCTCACGCGTGGGCACGTTCATCGCCCCGGTCGGGCTCTGCACAGGGCAGTCGTGCGAGGAGCAGCTCATCACCCTCGTCGTGCTCGGGAACGTTCCATGGGAGCCGCGCGAGCTGACCTTCCCCGGCCGGACAGGCATCGCGCTCGGCGGCGAGATCGGCATCAACGGCGGCCCCCAGGGCGTGATCCCGACCTTCAGCGTGACCGACCACGCCAAGCTGCCCGCCGGCGTGACGATCGGCCCCGACGGGCACGTGGGCGGCGTGCCCCAGGCGGCCGGCATCTCCGAGGTCCCGGTGCGCGTCTGCGTGGCGGGCAACTGCGCGGGCGTCGTGGTCCGGTTGATCATCGTCTGAGCTCTTGCGCGGGCGCGGTCCTGAGGTCACGGTGGTTCCATGAAATCGGTCATTGTGGTCGGAGCCGGTATATGGGGGTCGTCGCTGGCGTTGCGGCTGGCCGAAACCGGCTGGCAGGTGACTCTGGTCGAACAGCACAAGCCCGGACACGTCCGGCAGGCCAGCGCGGGTGAGACGCGGCTCCTGCGCTGCGCCCACGGCACGGACGACTGGTACGCGCGGCTGGCCTGGGAGGCGCGGGAGGGCTGGCGGCGGCTGGGCGAGCGGGCCGGCGAGGAACTGTTCCTGGAGTCGGGCATGGTGTGGTTCGCGGCCCGGCCGGACGGGTGGGAGCACGCCAGCGCCCAAGTGCTGAAAAATCTGGATATACCTGCTGAGGTGCTCGATCCGGCCGACGGACGGCGGTTCTTCCCCGACTACCGTGGCGACGACCTGAGCTTCCTGCTGTGGGAGCCGCACGCGGGCGTGCTCAGGGCGCGGCGGGCCACCCAGGTGACCGCCCGGCTGGCCGTGGCGGCCGGGGTACGGCTGGTCAGGGCCAAGGCGGCGCCCGTGCCGGGGCTGAGCGCGGTCGAGGTGGACGGCGAGATCCGGCGGGCCGACCGGGTCGTCTGGGCGTGCGGGGCCTGGCTGCCGGGCCTGTTCGCCGTCCCGGTCACGGTGACCAGGCAGGACACGGTGCACTTCGCCGCGCCCGCCGCCTGGTCGACCCCCGAGACGCCCGCCTGGGTGGACTACGGCTCCTCGGCCTACGGGCACGGCGACGTGGACGGGGTCGGCGTGAAGGCCACCTCCGACGCCGAAGGGGAGCCGTACGAGCCGGAGGAGGGCGACCGGGTGGTGGACCCGTCCGCGGTCGAGCAGGCCCGCGGCTACCTGCGGCGCAGGTTCCCGTCGCTGGCGGACGCGCCGGTGCTGTTCAGCCAGGTCTGCCAGTACGCGCTCACCCCCGACGCCGAATGGATCATCGCCGAGGACTCGCCCGGCGTGTGGCTGCTCGGCGGCGACTCCGGGCACGGGTTCAAGCACGCCCCGGCCCTGGCCGCGTACGTGGCCGCGACCCTGGACGGCGAACGCGTCCCCGAACCGCGTTTCGGGCTCGGTCACGAGCGCGCGGCGGCCCGTGGCCTGCGGACGAGCGGTGACCTCGGGGTAGGGCCCGCCTCACCGGGATTCGGGGGACGACGGGCGTGATCCGCGCGGGCGCACAGCGCAGACTTCCCCTGTAACCGACGAATACAGGGAGCCCGCCATGACCACCGCCCTCGCCTCGCAGACCGCCCAGCCCGGTACCCCCCAGCCGCCGCCCGTCGTGCACGCCGCCACGCTGCTGTGGCTGTCGGCCGTGGCGGCGGGGGCGTTCGAGACCGTGCTCGCCGTCGGCAGGGAGTTGTACGAGGGCACGTCCGGCGTCGTGGACCTGCTGCCCGGCGCCGGGCTCCGGGTGGTCGTCTTCGTCGCCGCGGTCGTCCTGGCACTGCGGATGCGCCGGGGTCAGAACTGGGCCAGGCTGACCTTGGCCGTCGGGCTCGGTGTGTTCGGCACGTTGTCGCTGGTCGTGGGGCCCGTCCAGTGGCTGTTGCACGGCGGCTCGATCGCCGAGGCCGCCGCGGGGGCCGACACGGTCGCCTGGCTCTTCACGATCAGCCGCGTGCTGCACCTGACGGCCGTGCTCGGGGCCGTCACGCTGATGTTCCAGCCGAGGGCCAACGCCTGGTTCCGCTCACGGTGAGACCGGCTCCGGCTCGGGGGCGCGCAGGTTGCGCACCCCCGGCGCGGCCAGCGCGGCGAGCGTGGACAGCACGACGAGGGCGGCGCAGCCGAGCAGCGCTCCCTCGGTGCCGAAGGCCACCGCCGCCGGCGCGGCCAGCATCAGCCCGATCGGCCCGAACATCAGTGACCCGAGCGCGTCGTACGAGCTGACCCGCGACAACGACTCGGCCGGGATCTCGCGCTGCATCGTCGTCTGCCACAGCACGCCGAAGACGTCGAAGCACACACCCAGCACGAACGCCCCCGCCACGATCGCCCACAGCGGCGCGTCGAGCCCGAGCAGCACGTACGGCAGCGCGGTCGGCAGGCACAACAGCGTGCCGAGCAGGATCGGCCGGCGCGGGCGCAGCCGCAACGACACCAGCACCCCGGCGATCGTCCCGACGGCCTCGCCCGCCAGGAACGCCGTCCAGGCCGCCGGCCCGCCCAGAGTCTCCTTGGCCAGCAGCGGCCCGAGCACGCCGTGCCCGGCCTGGATCGCCATCACCAGCACCGAGAACTGGGCGACCACCACCCAGATCCACTGCCGCGAGCTGAACTCCCGCCACCCGTGGCGCAGGTCGGCCAGCACCGAGTGCCGCTCCGCCGCCGCGCGCTCGGCGGGGGTCGGGCGCAGCAGCGCGATCAGCACGCCGGCCAGCGCGAACATCGCGCCACTGACCAGCAGGGCCCAGCCGCCGCCGAACAGCAGCACCGTGCCGCCGCTCAGCACCACCCCGGCCACGCGCGAGGCGTTCGCCCCGAGGCCGAGCAGCGCGTTGCCGGCCTGCAGCCGCTCGGCGGGCACGACCTCGGGGATGATGCCGGTCAGCGCCGGGAACATGATCGCCATGCCCACGCCGCAGGCGGCCGCCGCGACGCTCATCACGGGCAGCGGCGCCCAGCCGGTCAGCAGCATCGCCGCCAGCGCGAAATAGCCCAGCGCCATGAGCAGCTCGCCGGCCATCATCACCCGCTGCCGCGGCAGCCGGTCCGCGATCACCCCGCCGAGCAGCATGAACACGATCATGGGCAGTGACTCGGCGGTGAGCACCACCGACAACGTCGTGGCGTTCGCGCCGGGCAGTTCGAGGATGCCGAAGGCGAGCGCCACGGGCGCGAAGGCGCTGCCGAGCATGGAGATGGTCCGCGCGGACAACAACAGGGCGAACTTGCGGTCGCGGAGCAGCCCGAGGTCGCGGAGGTAGCTGTGCACTGGGCCGGTCCCCTCAAAAACGGTCAAAGCCGAACTATTCTGCCGTCCTTGCGCGGGTGTTGTCGTCCGAATATTCGGCGTGACGGTCGTGGGGAGTCGCCGGTGGCCGGCTCGACCGAGGGGCTTGCTGGCTGTGGGGAATCGGGGTGGATCTCATTGAACGTTGTTGATCGTCCAGATATTGTGCTATCTGCCCACGATCACCCCCACATGGGAGTAAAGGCGCCATGCGACTGCGGAAGATCTTCGTCATCGGACTGGCCCTGTCGTTGCTCGGCGTCGGTGTTCCCGCCTGGTCGGAGGACGATCCACGGGGCTGCAACGACCTGATGTCCGCCGACACCCCGGCGTACGTCGTCTGCCGCTGGCTGGCCACTCCCGACGAGGCCGCCGACATCGCCCGGTTCTGGCTGGACAACGACGGCAAGAACATGATCGACTCCGGCCCGATGCGCGAGATCGTGGTCGACTGCACCGAGCCGGGCAACGAGTGCGCGACCGACTCCGAGGGCGACGGCGAGATGCACGACGTCGGCTCCCCGGACGTCGACGGCGCCGAGGACGGCGGCACCCCCGACGACTGCCAGGACGGCCAGAAGTGCTACGTCGACCCTGACGAGATCTCGGCCGCCGCGAAGACCGCCGCCGCCGAGAGCCCGGCGGGCCAGGCCGTGAAGAGCGCGGTCGGCGCCGGCCTGCGGACCTGGATCGAGACCGAGCTGGCCGACGACTACAAGGCCGGCAAGCTGGCGGAGGCCGCCAAGAAGGTCGCCGCCCTGGCCGCGCAGCCGGGGGTCGTCGGGATCAGGTTCACCTCGCAGCTCGGCTACAACCAGACCTTCGCCACGGCGGAGGAGCTGGACAAGTTCGTCACCGAGACCACGACCGCGCTGCGCAACCTCGTGCCCGGCAAGAAGCTCGCGGCGCACACGGTGGTGCCGCTGTTCGGCTGTGGCGCCAACGACGCCTGCAAGGCCGAGATGACCAAGAAGTATCCGCTGCTCGACCCGGCCCGCATCGGCGCCTGGCTGTCCGGCGGCCAGATCGACCAGCTGACCCTGGACACCGGCCACATGGCCACCGAGTACGCCACCTGGAAGATCGACGCCAACGAGGCCCAGCGCAACCAGTGGATCCAGGTCCGCGCCCGCGCCTGGGACGCCTACGCCCAGATCGCCGCCGAGGACGCCGGGTTCACCGCGGCCGGTACCTCCAAGCTCACCGCCGAGCAGGCCACCCAGGCCATCACCGACCGCATCGCCGCCCCGCTCCAGGCCGACGCCGCCGAGACGGTCGTCCTGTGGAGCCGCTGGCAGGACGCGCAGGGCCAGGTCAACCGCGTGTACGGCGAGAAGTGGGCGGCCAACGCCACCTGGGACCAGCTCAAGAAGCTCGGCACCGTCCGCCCGAGGCTGGCCACCGTCTACGACTACAGCAGCCCCGAGACCGACGTCGCCACCGACATCAAGAACCTGTCCGAGGTCTTCGGCCAGGTGTACCTGCACACCGCCTGACGGAAACCGCCCGGTTCCGCCCGCCCGCCCGCCCGTACGGGGGGCGGGCGGCAGGAGTTCGCCTAGCAAGGGGGCGGCTCGGTCATTTCTGCAGGAACGCGCCGAACTCGTCCACGTCGATGAGGCCGTCGCCGTCCTTGTCCAGCTTCCGCACGCCTGCCTGGGCGGCCTCCAGGGTGACGGGCTGGCCGAGCACCTCCATCAGGCGGACGAGCTCGACGGCGGAGATGCGGCCGTCCTTGTCGGCGTCGATCAGGTCGAAGGTGATGGCATGGTCGTTCATCGGGGGTGCCTTTCCTGTGTTACCGGTGCGTCGGGTCAGACCTTAGTGGCGACTTCCCGAAACAGGCCGATGAATTCGGGGTGATCGCCGGAAGAGCGGGGCTTTGCGTGATTTGCGGTTCCCGGGGTGATAGCACGGATGGATGCGTATCCGAAAGGCGACCCCGGCCGACGCCCAGGCGATCGCCGAGGTTCACGTACGGTCCTGGCAGGCCGCGTACCGCGGGCTCGTCCCTCAGGACCATCTCGACCGCCTGGACCCCGCGGCACGGAGGCCCGGCTGGGAGCGTTGGCTGGCCGGTACGGCCTGGCCCAGGCAGGGAGCGCTGGTCGCCGAGTCCGACGGACGGGTCGTCGGCTTCGCCGGCGTGCTGCCCGCCCGGGACGGCGAGGACGGCGCGACGGTCGCCGAGGTGGCCACGATCTACCTGACGCCGGAGAGCTGGGTGCGGGGCATCGGCCGGGCGCTGATGGACGCGGTCCTCGCCGCCCTGACCGAGGCCGGCTACCAGGAGGCCGTCCTGTGGGTGCTGGACACCAACGTCCGCGCCCGACGGTTCTACGAGGCCGCCGGATGGCACGACGACGGCGTGGCCAAGGAGGACGGCAGCCGGGGCTTCGTCCTCACCGAGGTCCGCTACCGGCGCTCGCTCGCCTGACCGGCCCCCCGCCGCGTCAGACCGTGGTGGCGGCCTGTTTCAGGGCGTCGACGAAGGCGGTGACGTGGGGGCGGACGTCCTGGCGGCGCCAGGCGATGGCGAGCCGGCCCGGCGAGAGGCCGGTCACCGGGCGGTAGACCATGCCAGGACGCTTGTACAGCGCCGCGTTCCCCTCGGCCACGAGGACGACGCCCAGGCCGCTGATCACCGCCTCGAACACCTCCTCGGGCGTGTTCGCGGTGACGCCGACGACCGGGTCGTCGTCTCGCGCGTCGCGGGCGAGCCAGAAGTCGCGCAGCGGGCCGGCGGCGGCGGGCAGCGCGATGAACGGCTCGTCCCGCAGCTCGGCGAACGGGACCTCGGCCATCCCCGCCAGCCGGTGCCCGGCCGGCATCGCCACCCCACGCTCCTCGGTGACCAGCACGTGCGTCTCCAGCCCCGGCGGCACCGGCAGCCAGATGAACGCCACGTCGGAGGAGCCGTCGGCCAGGCCGCCGCTCGGGTCGTCCCAGCCCACGAGCCGGAGCGAGACCTCCCATCCCGGCCGGGCCTGCCGGAACAGCCGCAGCGCCTCCTGCTGCAACCCGCGGCCGACGGCCGTCTGCATCCCGATGACCAGCGTCCCGGCGGGGGCGGCGGCGCGTGCCGTCTCCACCCCGGCGGCCCAGCGTCCGAGCAGGTCGCGGGCCACCGGCAGCAGCGCCTCGCCCTCGCGGGTCAGCGTGACGCCGCTGTGCACCCGTTCGAGCAGCGTGAAGCCGAGCTGCCGCTCCAGCACCCTGAGCTGCTTGGACAGGGCGGGCTGCGAGACGAAGAGCCGCTCGGCGGCGCGCGTCACGTTCAGTTCCTCGGCCACCGCGACGAAGTAGCGCAGCTCCCGCAGATGCACGTCCATAACCGTTGGTTATAGCAAAGGGTCTTGGACGCCGCGCGCCCTCCGGCGGCACGATCTCCGTCATGAAGACACGTGAACTCGGAACACTGCAGGTCCCCCCGCTCGGTTTCGGCGCGATGGTGCTCTCGCCCGGCGTGTACGGCGACATCGACGACACCCGGGCCGCGACGGCGTTGCGGGCGGCCCTGGACGCCGGCGCCACCCACATCGACACCAGCGACGCCTACGGGGTGGACGGCCACAACGAACGCCTGGTCGGCCGCGCCCTCAAGGGACGGAACCGGGACGAGGTCGTGGTGGCCACCAAGTTCGGCCTGACGATCCCGGACGGCGAGCCGAGCCGCCCGCACCCGGTCGGGTACGCGTTCAACGAGCTCCGCGTGAACGCCGACCCGCGCCTGGTCCGCCGCTACGCCGAACGCAGCCTGCGCAACCTGGACACCGACGTGATCGACCTCTACTACCTGCACTACCCGGACCCCGGCGTCCCGGTGGAGGAGACGGCCGGCGCGATGGCGGACCTGGTGCGCGACGGCCTGATCAGGCACATCGGCCTGTCGAACGTGACGGCGGAGCAGCTGAGGGCCGCGCACGCCGTCCATCCGGTGACGGCCGTGCAGAACGAGTGGTCGATGTGGCGGCCGGTGGAGCCCGCTCTCCTGGCCGCGGCCCGCGAGCTCGGCGTCGGCCTGGTGGCCTGGAGCCCCCTGGGCAACGGGTTCCTGACCGGCACGGTCCAGCGGCTGGACGAAGGCGACTTCCGCCACAACGCACCCCGGTTCTCGGCCGACAACCTGGCCAGCAACAACGACCGGTACGCCCCGATCCGCGCCCTGGCCACCAGCCTCGGCATCACCCCCGCCCAATTGGCCCTGTCGTGGCTGCTGCACCAGGACGAGCACGTGGTGGCGATCCCGGGCAGCCGCACCCCGGCCCACATCCGGGAGAACCTGGCCGCGGCCGACCTCACCCTGCACCCCGACACTCTGGCCAGGATCGACGAGGCGCTGGCCAGGTTCGACGTGAGCGGCGGCACCCTCCTCTGAACGCTCAGGGCGTCGCGGGGGAGTCCGCGCTCCGGCCGGTCAGGACCACCCGCAGGGCGCACAGGGCCCCGCCCGCCAGCAGGACGATGACCGCGACGACGACCCGCAGGAGACCGTCGGCCGAGGAGGGCGCGGCGAAGTACACGCTGCCGAGCCCGGCGACGGCGGTCACCCCGGCGAGCACGGGCCCGGTGGCGTTCAGGGCCGAGAGCGCGGAGGCCAGCCGGGGCTCGACCAGCGTGGTGATGCGGGCGATCAGCGGGCTGTACCCGGCGGCGTGCCCGGCCCCGGCCAGGAGCAGCAGCGGTACGGCCACCACCGGCCGCCACTGGTCACGGCACAGGAGCACCAGCAGGCCCGCTCCGGCCGCGAAGGCGATCGGACCTACGACCGGCAGGACGCGCCGCAACCCCGGCGGATAGCGGGTCCAGCTCAGGCTGAGCGCGCCGAAGCCCAGGGCGTACGGGACGAAGGCCAGCCCCGCCTGCAACGGCGAGTACCCCAGCGCGGTCTGGAGGTGGAGAGTGAGGGTGAGCAGGAAGACGGTGTAGCAGCCCATGACGGTCCAGCAGGCGGCCAGCCCCGGCTTGACCCCGCTCGGCCGTACCGAGGCCAGGTCCAGCAGCGGATGGCGCGCCCTGGTCTCATGACGGACGAACGCCACCGACAGCGCGGCGCCGCAGGCCAGCGAGATCCACACCCAGACGGGCCCGCCCAGGTCGCGGCCGAAGATCAGCGGGACGGTGATCGCGGCCATGGCCGCGGTCAGGAGCGCCACGCCGCCCGGATCCAGGCGCGCCCGCCTGTCCCCGGGGGAGGCCGGCAGCAGGCGCGGGCCCACGGCCAGCGCGATCACGCCGATCGGGACGTTGATCAGGAAGACGGGCCGCCAGGACAGGCCGAGGAGGTCGGCGCTGACGACCAGCCCTCCGACGACCTGACCCAAGGCGACGCCCAGGGCGAGCACCATGCTGTAGAGGCCGATCGCCCTGCGGCGCGCCACGCCCTCCCAGTGCGTCTGGATGAGGGAGAAGATCTGCGGGGTGAGCAGCGCCGCCCCCACGGCCTGCGCGACGCGCGCGAGCACCAGGACGCCCACGTCGGGGGCCAGCCCGCACAGCAGCGACGCGCCGGTGAACCAGCCCAGCCCGAGCAGGAACGCCCGCCGCTGCCCGACGACGTCACCGATGCGCGCGCAGGTCACCAGGAGCACGCCGACGGTCAGGAGATAGCCCGACACGACGAGCTGGATCGCCGTGCCGCCGGCGTGGAGGTCTTCGCTGATGCTCTGCGCGGACACCGACACGATCGAGCCGTCCATGGAGGCCATGACCTGGCCGGTGAGCAGCACGGCGAGCATCGGGCCACGGCGTACGACCGTCGCCCGGGGAGGAGCGGAAAGGATCACGCGTCCAGCATCGGCCGCCCGCCCCCGCCCGGTCTTGAAGAAATTTGCGCGCCGGCCGTGGTCATCGCGTGGCGTCGAAGCCGGCCGCCATGCCGAAGGGAGCGAAGAGCTCGGCGCCCTGGAACACCGAGTTGCGGCTGATGCCCTCGGCGGTGACGGTGAAGATCTGGAGGGTGTGGGGCTCGTACCGGTCGCCGACGCGCTGGAAGGCGCAGAACCCGGGCTGGCCGTTGGCCGTGATCGCCTCCAGCCGCCAGTCGGTGCCGGCCGCCTGGAAGACCCATTCCATGAACAGGCCGTAGTTGACGCGGCCGGCGAACCAGTTGAGCATCGGCGGCATCTCCATGATGACGTCCTCGGTGAGCAGCCGTTTGAGCCCTTCGACGTCGGCGTGCTCGAACGCCTTCATGTAGCGGTCGATCCAGCCGCGCTGTTCGGCCGCGGGCGGCTCGTCGAGCGGTTCCCGCCGGACGCCGGCCTCCTTCACCCGGGCACGCGCCCGCTGCAGGGAGCTGTTCACCGACACGACGGTGGTGCCGAGGATCTCCGCCGCCTCCGAGGCGGAGAAGCTCAGCACGTCACGCAGGATCAGCGCGCCGCGCTGCCGCGCCGACAGGTGCTGCAGGGCGGCGGCGAAGGCCAGGCGCAGGCCGCTGCGCGCGACCACGGCGCCGGCCGGGTCGCCCCCGTCCAGCATCGAGTCGGGCAGGGGCTGGAGCCAGGCGAGGTTCTCCCCCTGGACGAACGGCGCGAGCGGCTCGGACGCCGCCACCAGCCCCGACGGCAGCGGCCGCCGCCCCCGCACCTCCAGGGCGGTCAGGCAGACGTTCGTCGCGATCCGGTAGAGCCAGGTGCGCAGGGAGCTGCGCGTCTCGTCGTACTGGTCCCGGCTCCGCCATGCCCTCAGGTAGGTGTCCTGGACCAGGTCCTCGGCGTCGTGGACCGAGCCGAGCATCCGGTAGCAGTACGCCAGCAGCTCCGTCCGGAAGGGTTCGATCCGGAGGTCGAAGCCCTCTTCTCCTGGCGTCACCGCGCCCACGCCCTTTCCTCGCCCCCTGCACCTTATGGGTAGATCAGCCGGCCGCCACAGCCGGACTGTTGTGATAGGCCGCGAGCAGCCAGGCGCCGTCCCGCTTCTCCAGCACCCAGGTCGCGTGCACCATGCGCTCGGCGGGGACCTCGGTCTCGCCCGGGAACTTGACGCCGGTCTCGCTCACCGCGATGGCGGCGCTCTCGCCCAGGAAGCGGAGGCTCTCCAGCCTGTCGACGGTCGTGCTGCCCTTGAGGTAGGACGCGAAGCCTTCCGCCATGTTCCGGCGGACCTCCTCCTTCGACGTGCGCCGGCTGCCGGGCATGATCGCGGTGGCGTCCTCGGTGTAGTCCTTGACGAAGGCGTCCGCGTCGCCGGCGGCCCAGGCCTGGTACAGGTCCTCCAGCACGGCCTTGATGGCGGCCACGTCGTGCGCTCGGTTCTCGGTCATGACTGTCTCCTCATCGTTCGTGACGGTTCACGGATACATACCGGCGAGGCTCCCGGAACTCATCGCGCTCCCGGAGATCTTTTTCGGGAGTTGCAGTTCGGGTTGCGAACTATTATGGTTCGTATCACGAACAAGTCGTCGTCTCGACGGGAGTTGTGCACCATGAGCCGTACTGTGGCGATCATCGGCGGGGGTTACGGCGGCGCGGCGGCCGCCAAGGCGCTGGACGAGCACGCGGACGTCGTCCTCGTCGAGCCCAAGGACGCCTTCGTGCAGAACGCCGCGTCCATGCGGGCGCTGGCCCGGCCCGAGTGGGCCGAGAAGATGTTCTTCCCCTATGACGGGTTGATGCGGCGTGGCCGGATCGTGCGGGAGCGGGCGGTCTCGGTGGACTCACGGGGTGTGCTGCTGGCGTCCGGGGAGCGGGTCGAGGCCGACTATCTCGTGCTGGCCACCGGTTCGGGGTATCCCTTCCCGTTCAAGTTCGACGACGACCTGGCCGGGCAGGCGCGGGAGCGCATCGGCGCCGTCCACGGCGAGCTGGCGGAGGCCGGCCGGGTGCTGATCGCCGGGGCCGGGCCGGTCGGGCTGGAACTGGCCGGGGAGATCAAGGCCGTGTGGCCGGGCAAGCAGGTCACGATCGTCGACCACGGGACGGAGCTGCTGCCCGGGTTCGAGTCGGCGGTACGCGCCGATCTGCGCAGGCAGCTCGACGAGCTGGGGGTGGAGCTGCTGCTCGGCACCGCCCTGGACGTTGAGCCGCCCGCCGAGCCCGGGCTGGCCGGGCCGTTCACCGTCGGGTCCACGGCGGGGGAGCTGTCGGCCGACATCTGGTTCCGCGCGTACGGCGTGCGCGTCCGGACCGGCTACCTCGGCGGGGACCTCGGCGACGCGCGCACGCCCCGCGGCCACGTACGGGTGACCGAACGGCTCAACGTCGAGGGGCACGAGCACGTCTACGCGATCGGCGACATCACCGACCTCGCCGAGGCCAAGATGGCCGGGAACGCGATGCAGCACGCCGAGGTCGTGGCGGCGAACATCATCGCCCAGGTGCGCGGCGAGCAGCCCTCCTCGGTGTACCGGCCCTCGCCGCTGCCGTTCGTCCTGCTGCCGCTGGGGGCCGAGGGGGGCGTCGGCCAGCTGCCCTCGCCCGAGGGGTCGATCGTGCTGCCGGCCGAGTCCGTCGCCGACTACAAGGGCAGGGACCTGTTCACCGGACGGTTCGCGGAGCTGTTCGGGATCGCCGGGGAGCCGGCGACGGCGGGGGTCTGACCCCGGCCGGAGGTCAGGAGACCTCGGCGGCGCGCTCGATGAAGACCGTAGGGGCGTTGTTGTCCCGCACCAGCCGGGAGAGCAGGTCGGCGAGCGTGGCGCGCTCGCTCTCGTCGAGCCCCGACGGAAGCTCGTCGATGCGCCGGCAGGCCTCGGTGTAGAACTCGTCGGCGAGCTTGGCGCCCTGCTCGGTCAGCGTGACCTGGACCGCGCGACGGTCGCGGGGATTGGGCTCGCGGCGGACCATGCCGCGCTGCGCGGTGCGGTCGACCAGCTCGGTGAGGCTGGACTTGGCCAGGCGCAACATCGAGCCCAGCTCGCTCATCCCGTACGGCTGGGCCATCAGCACGCACAGGAGCTGGCCCTGCTGCGAGGTCAGGCCGTACTCGCGGGCGGACTCGGCGTAGACGGCGTTGACCAGGAAGGTCGACCGCACCAGGGCGGAGACGACTCCCAGCTGCTCCTCGGGCTTGGCCATAAGATCAGTCTAACATCAGTTCGGCTACCGAACTATTGGCTCGGACGAAGCGCGCCGGGAACCGCTCGAAGACGGGATCCGCGCGCAGGCCGGGGTTTGGCCATGCCGTCGTCGCCCGAGGTCAGGCGATCAGAACCGGACGGAGACCACCAAAGGGACATTTCTTCTGGGCGGGTGGGTAGCAGGGCCGCCATGCGACTGACGTACACCTCCGACGTCTGGTGGAAGAACGCCGTCGTGTACTGCCTGGACGTCGAGACGTTCAAGGACGGTAACGGCGACGGCGTGGGCGACTTCCGCGGCTTGACCCAGCAGATCGACTATCTCGCGGGCCTCGGCGTGACATGTCTCTGGTTGATGCCGTTCTTCCCCACCCCCAACCGGGACGACGGCTACGACATCACCGACTTCTACAGCATCGATCCCCGGCTGGGGACCTTGGGTGACTTCGTGGAGTTCATGCGGACGGCCAACGACCGGGGCCTGCGGGTGATCGCGGACCTGGTCGTCAACCACACCTCGGACCAGCACCCATGGTTCAAGGAGGCGCGCAAGAGCAAGGACTCGCCGATGCGCGACTGGTACGTCTGGTCCGACACCCCCGAGCCGGACGACCCGAAGCAGGTGGTCTTCCCCGACAAGGAGGACTCGATCTGGCAGTACGACGAGGGCAGCGGCCAGTACTACCTGCACAGCTTCTACCGTCACCAGCCGGACCTGAACGTCGGCAACCCCGAGGTCAGGGACGAGATCACCCGCATCCTCGGCTTCTGGATGGAGCTCGGGCTGTCGGGCTTCCGCGTGGACGCGGTGCCGTTCCTCATCGAGAACGTCAGCCCCAAGCTGGCCGACCCGCACGAGTTCCTGGCCGACCTGCGGGCCTTCATGACCAGGCGCAAGGGCGGCTCGATCCTGCTGGGCGAGGTCAACGTGCCCTACAAGGAGTTACTGCGGTACTTCGGTGAAGGGCTCGGTGACCAGATCACCATGTGCTTCGACTTCATCGGCATGCAGAGCAGCTGGCTCTCCTTCGCCCGCAACAGCGCCCGCCCCCTGATGGACGCCCTGCGCGAACGCCCCCGGGCCCCCAAGGACTGCCAATGGGCGATGTTCCTCCGCAACCACGACGAGCTGACCCTCGACAAGCTCACCGACGCCGAACGCCAGGAGGTCTTCGAGGCGTTCGGCCCCCGTAAGGACATGCAGATCTTCGGCCGCGGGCTGCGGCGGCGGCTGCCCACGATGTTCGGCGGCGACCTGCGGCGCATCAAGATGGCCTACAGCCTGCTGTTCTCCCTGCCCGGCACCCCCGTGGTCTTCTACGGCGAGGAGATCGGCATGGGGGAGAACCTGGACGAAGAGGGGCGGATGGCCGTCCGCATCCCCATGCAGTGGTCCGAGGACGGCGGCTTCAGCCAGACGGAGGACACGGTCCGCGAGATCCCGGAGGGCTCCTTCGCGCCCGACCGGGTCAACGTGGCCGACCAGAAGCGGGACACCGACTCGCTGCTGCGCTGGTTCCAGCTCCTCATCGAGCGGTACCGCGAGTGCCCGGAGCTGGCGTGGGGGCAGTACACCGTGCTGGACACCGGCGACGACGCGATCTTCTCGCACCGCTGCGACGCCGACGGCGCGACGGTCGTGGTCGCCCACAACCTGTGCGACACGGCCAAGGACGTCGAGCTGCGGCTGGACGGCCTGGAGCACTGCGACCTCACGGACCTGCTGGTGGACGGCACGATCAAGGTGTCGGCCGACGGCACGGCCAAGCTCGCGCTGGGACCGCACGGTTGCCGCTGGCTGCGCGCGTCGCCCCCCGAGCTGCCCCCGGAGGACGCGAGCGTCATGTCGCAATGACCCGTGCAGCCGCGCAGGATCGAACCACCCTGATCCGCGCCACCGCACGGCCAAGCCGCCGTGCGGTGGTCAAGGCGTGGGGGGCGGGTAGGCGGTCATCGCGAGTTCGGCGACCTTCAGCAGGTCGGCGTAGGGGGCGCCGTCGCGTGACTGCGTGGACATGCCCTGGATCACCGACGCGTAGAAGGTGGCCAGGGCTCCCGTGTCGGTGCCGGGAGCCAGCCGTCCGGCCGCCACGTCGTCGTCGACGCGCCTCCTGATCGCCGCCTTCGCCTCCTCCCTGAACCCCCGCAGCAGCTCTTCCACCTCGGCGGACTCGGGCCCGCAGTTGACCGCGGCGCTGATGATCAGGCAGCCGCGCGGGTGGTCCGCGCTCGCGTACTCGGCGGCCGACTCGCGCAGCACGCGCTCGACCGCCTGCCGGCCGGTGGGCTCCTCGGTGAGCGCCCTGGTGGTGAAGGCGCCGTAGGTGAGCTGGTAGCGGCGCACCGCCTCCTCGAACAGCCGCCGCTTGTCGCCGAAGGCCGCGTACAGGCTGGGGGGCCTGATGCCCATGGCGGCGGTCAGCTCGGCGATCGAGGTCGCCTCGTAGCCGTGGGTCCAGAACGCGCGCAGCGCGCTCTCCAGTGCCGTGTCCCTGTCGAATGCCCGTTGCCTCGCCATGCCGCCATTCTATAGCGATCGCTATGTTATGGTTTTCTGTATCGATCGCTAAAGAAAGGATTCGAGCGATGAGGACTGCCCTGGTCACGGGAGCCGGCAGAGGCATCGGCCGGGCCATCGCGCTGCGCCTGGCCGAAGACGGGTTCCGGGTGATCGTGAACTACGCGAGGGACGCGGCCGCCGCCGAGGAGGTCGTCCGGACGATCGGGGCGCACGCCGTGGCCGTACAGGCCGACCTGGGCGTACCGGAGGACGTGGACCGGCTCGCCCGGCGGGTGGCCGACGAGACGGACGTGCTCGACGTGCTGGTCAACAACGCGGGCATCGGCATGTCCAGGCCCATCGCGCAGGAGACGGAGGAGGGCTACGACCGGGTGTTCGCGGTCAACGTCAAGGGCCTGTTCTTCCTCACCCGGCAACTGCTGCCGCTGATCCCGGACGGCGGCCGCATCGTGAACATCACCTCCGGCGTGGCCCGCATCGCCTTCCCCGAGGGCATCGCGTACTCGATGACCAAGGGCGCGGTGCAGGTGTTCACGCTGGCCCTGGCCAAGGAGCTGGGGCCGCGTGGCATCACGGTCAACAACGTCGCGCCCGGCATCATCGACACCGACGTCAACGCGGGCTGGCTGCAGGACCCCGACGCCCGCGCGTACGCCGCGAGCAGGCACGCGCTCAACCGCATCGGCGAGCCCGGCGAGATCGCGAACGTGGTCGCGTTCGCCGTCTCGCCCGAGGCGAGCTTCATCACCGGCACCACCCTCGACGCCACCGGCGGCGGAAACCTCTAGGAGTCACCTCATGCCCACGGTCATCCACGACGGCGGACACGTGCACTTCGACCGGGCGGGCAGCGGCCCCGGCCTGGTCATGGTCCACGGCTCCGGCGGCGACGCCGCCGGCAACTACGGCCACCTCGTCCAGAACTTCACCGACATCCGCACGGTCATCACCCCCGACTACGCGGGCAGCGGCGAGACCACCGACCCCGGCGGCGACCTCACGCTCGACCTGCTGATCGAGCAAATGGCGGTGACCTTCCCCGGCGGCGGCCCGTCCGACCTGGTCGGCTTCTCGCTGGGGGCGTTGGTCGCGGCCGGGGTGGCGGCCCGGCATCCCGAGCTGGTCAGGCGGCTGGTGCTGATCGCCGGCTGGACGCACGCCGGCGACCCGCGTCTGCGGCTCGGCCTGCGTACCTGGGCCCGGCTGGCGGCCACTGACCCCGAGAGCTTCGCGGCGTACGGCCCGCTGGTCGGATCGAGCCCGGCCTTCGTGAGCGGCCTGGGCGAGGAGGGCGTGAAGGCCATGATGGCCGGCGACCCGCCGCCCGGCATCGTACGCCAGATCGAGCTGGACCTGCGGACCGACATCAGGGACCTGCTCCCGAGCATCACCGCCCCCACGCTGGTGATCGGCTGCACGCAGGACCACCTCGTCCCGGTCGGGCACGCCCGCGCCCTGCACGCCGCGCTGCCCGGCAGCCGGTACGCCGAGCTCGACAGCGGTCACATGGTGGTGCACGAACGTCCTGAAGAGGTGACAGCCCTTATCCGCGATTTCGTAACCAACGAGTAATTTGTCCTAGTTACTCTCCAGGCACATGCAGACCAAGAAGCTCGCCGCCACCGGGGCCGCCGCGCTGACCGCGCTGGCCCTGGGGGCGCTCCCCGCCCACGCGAGCGGGGACAAGAGCGTCACCGTCACCGTGATGGGGACGTCGGACATCCACAGCAACGTCCTCAACTGGGACTACTTCAAGGACGCCGCCTACTCCGACAAGCAGGGCAACACCATCGGCCTGGCTCAGGTGTCGTCGCTGGTCAACAAGGTCAGGGCCGAGCGCGGGGCGGACCACACGCTGCTGTTCGACTCGGGTGACACGATCCAGGGCACGCCGCTGGCGTACTACTACGCCAAGGTCGAGCCGATCACCGAGACCGGGCAGACCCACCCGATGGCCAAGGCCATGAACGCCATCGGCTACGACGCCGTCACCCTCGGGAACCACGAGTTCAACTACGGTCTGCCGCTGCTGGCCACCTGGATCAAGCAGATGAAGGCCCCGGTGCTGGGCGCGAACGCCGTGCACGCCGGGAGCGGGAAGCCGGCGTACGAGCCGTTCGTGATCAAGACCATGAAGGTCAAGGGCGAGAAGCCGATCAAGGTCGGGGTGCTCGGCCTGACCAACCCGGGCGTGGCCATCTGGGACAAGGCGAACGTCGAGGGCAAGCTGCGCTTCACCGACCTGGTCGAGTCGGCCAGGAAGTGGGTGCCGGTCATCCGCGGCCTCGGCGCGGACGTGGTCGTCGTGACCGCGCACGCGGGCGACAGCGGCATCTCCTCCTACGGCACCGACCTGCCCGTCGAGAACGCCTCGGCGATGGTCGCCGAGCAGGTGCCGGGCATCGACGCGGTGCTGTTCGGGCACGCGCACAACGAGGTCGCCCAGCGCTTCGTGACCAACAAGGCCACCGGGCAGCAGGTGCTGCTCACCGAGCCGGGCAAGTGGGGCCAGCGCCTGTCGCGGCTCGACTTCACCCTCGCCAAGCAGCGCGGCAAGTGGGTCGTCACCGGGAAGACCTCCGCCACGCTCAACACCAACACGGTCGCCGAGGACCCGAAGATCGTCTCGCTGCTCAAGCCGCAGCACGACACCACGGTCGGCTACGTCAACAAGGTCGTCGCCAAGTCGGCCGAGGAGCTGTCGGCGGCCGAGTCGCCGTACAAGGACACGCCGATCCTGGACTACATCCAGCAGGTGCAGACCGAGACCGTGAAGGCCGCCCTGCCGGGCAACACGCTGCCGGTGTTGTCCATCGCCGCGCCGTTCAGCCGCACCGCCGTCTTCCCCGCCGGGGACGTACGGGTCAGGGACGTGGCCGGGCTCTACGTCTACGACAACACGCTGCTGGCGATCAAGCTGACCGGCGCCCAGATCAAGGACTATCTGGAGTACTCGGCCCGCTACTTCAACCAGCTCAACCCGGGCGACCCGGTGGACGTCACCAAGCTGACGAACGCCGCCAACACCCCGGACTACAACTACGACCAGCTCTCGGGCGTCTCGTACGACATCGACGTGGCCAAGCCCGCCGGGCAGCGGATCGCCAACCTCACCTTCGAGGGCGCGCCGATCCCGGCCGGCAAGGAGTTCGTGGTCGCGATCAACAACTACCGCCAGTCGGGCGGCGGCGGGTTCCCGCACGTCACCACGGCCCCGGTGCTGTACAACGCCCAGGTGGAGATCCGCCAGGCGCTGATCGAGTACGCCACCGCCAAGGGCACGATCAACCCCGCCGACTTCGCCTCCGCCAACTGGAAGCTGACCCGCGACGGGGCTCCGCTGTTCTGACCTGACACAGGGCGGGCGCGCCATGAAGGCCGCCCGCCTTGTCACGGGCAGCGGTCCTCAGGTGGCAGAACCGGCGCCCGCCTTGTCCCGGACAGCAGGACCAGCCACCCGCCTTGTCACAGGTAGGACGGGCCGGTCACGCGGTGCCTGAACGTCCACCACACCCACCCCTGCGAGGCCACCAGCAGCGGGATCAGGACGAGGATCACCGGCGTCAGCAACGCGCCCGACGACCCCGCCGTCAGCGGCAGCCGCAGCCCGGCCAGCACCCCGACCATCAGCATCGCGCCGGCCGTCAGCGCGTACGTGCGGCCCTCGCCAGCCTCGCCGGACAGCAGCCCGGCCCGCTCCCGCAGCGATCCGCGCAGCCGCAGCGCCGCGAACGCCAGCCCGTGCACCGCGAACAGCGCCGCCACCACCAGCGCGGCCAGCAGCACGAGCGGCCCGCGCATGCCGAGCAGCACTTCGGCGAGCAGCAGCCCCCAGCTCAGCGCCAGCCCCCAGCTCCCGGCCACGATCCCGCCGTCCCAGAACGCCTGCCACCGCGCGCCGGGCACCCGCCCCCGCAACCACAGGCCCATGTCCCGGACCACCCACGAGACGAGCAGCGCGACGACCACCACGTAGTTGCCGCTCAGGAGGTGGCCCTCCAACTCGGGGAAGAGCCCGGCGATCACCCCGGCCGAGGCCACCAGCCACACCTCGTTGCCGAGGAAGAACGGCGCGATCGCGGCGATCACCTCGCGCCGCTCGCCCGCCGACCGCCCGAGGTACGGCAGCGCCATGCCGACCCCGATGTCGGCCCCGCCCAGCACGAGATAGCCGAGCGCGAAGAAGGCCAGGACGAAGATTTCCATGTTCGCTTCCTAGAAGGCGAGGAGGGGAGGGGCGAAGGCGGGGACGGGCTGGAAGGCGGGGACCGGTCAGAAGGCGGGGACCGGGACCGGCGTCTCGGTCGGGAGGGCGCCGAGCGCGACCGCGTCGGGCCCGCGCCGGGCCGCCCTGGCCAGCAGCCAGTAGTTGACCGCGATCAGCACCGTGAACACCGTCACGAACGCCGTCAGCGACAACCGCATCTGCCCCGCCGTCACCGGCGACATGGCGTCGGACGTCTTCAGCAGCCCGTAGACCACCCACGGCTGGCGCCCCATCTCCCGGAACGTCCACCCGGCGAGCATGGTGACGAACGGCACGGGGATCATCAGCGTCAGCAGCCAGTGCCAGGCCCGGAACCCGCGCACGACCGGCGGGAAGAACATCAGCAGCAGGCTCAGCCCCGCCACGATCGTCATCACCACCCAGAGGATCATCATCGTGATGCCGGCCCCCTGCACCCAGCCGGTCGCGGGCAGGTAGTCGCCCGGCCCGAACCGGGCCGCCATGTCCGCCTGCACGGCGGCCAGCCGGTCGGCCTGGCCGGTCCAGGCCGCGGCCTTGGACGGCTGCAGGGTCTGGAACCCGAGCCCGCCGAACGTCACCGTGAAGAACGAGGCCGGCAGCGCGACGCCGACGCCGATGCGCAGCGACTTCCTGAACAGGGCCTGCTCGGCCGTGCGCCTGCGCAGGTGGTAGGCGCTCACCCCGGCCATGAAGAACCCGCCGACGATCATCGCGCCGCCCATGACGTGCCCGAACGCGATCTGCGCGGCCGGGTTGGCGACCATCGCGCCGAAGTCCGTGAGCCGCAGCCTGCCGCCGTCGAGGGCGTAGCCGACCGGGTTCTGCAGGAAGCCGTTGGAGATCATGATCCAGAACGCCGACGCGTACGCGGTCAGCGTGACGACCCAGATCAGCGCCAGGTGCGCCCAGCGGTTCAGCCGGTTCCAGCCGAAGATCCACAGGCCCAGGAACGTGGCCTCGACGAAGAAGGCCACCAGCGTCTCGATCGCCAGCGAGGCGCCGAAGACGTTGCCCGCGTAGTCGGTCAGCCCGCTCCACGACAGGCCGAGCTGGAACTCCATGACCAGGCCGGTGACGATGCCCATGGCGTAGTTGATGATGTAGAGCTGCCCCCAGAACCTCGTCATCCGCAGGTGGACGGGGTCGCCGCTGAAGGTGGCCCGGGTCTGGACGACGGCCACCAGCGTCGCCAGGCCGAGCGTCAGCGCGACGAAGAGGAAGTGCGCGCCCGCGGTGAACGCGAACTGCAGGCGGGCGAGGTCCACGGTGTCCATGCCGGAAAGCTTGGCGTTACGGCGCGCTCCACCGCGTCATGCCGGGGTCTGCAATCCGGCGTACAACCCCGGGCGGAAGATCACTTTGGACGTACGACTCAAGTTGTAAGCCAGCCCGGGGTGATCATCCCGGCCTCGTAGGCGAGCACCACGAGCTGGGCCCTGTCGCGCACGGCGAGCTTGGTCATGATGCGGCTGACGTGCGTCTTCGCCGTGGCGGGGCTGAGCACGAGGCGGGCGGCGATCTCGTCGTTGGACAGCCCGGCCGCCACCAGGCCCATGACCTCCCGCTCCCGCTCGGTGAGCGCGTTGAGCTCGGGGCCCGGCTCCGGCCGCTTGACCCGGCCCGCGAACTCCGCGATCAGCCGCCGCGTCACCGACGGCGAGATCAGCGCGTCGCCCCTGTCCACGACCCTGACCGCGTGGATCAGCTCGGCCGGCTCGGTGTCCTTGACCAGGAACCCGCCCGCGCCCGCGCGCAGCGCGCCGTAGACGTAGTCGTCGAGGTCGAAGGTGGTCAGGATGATGACCTTGACGCCGTCGAGCCGCGGGTCGCCCGCGATGCGCCGGGTGGCCTCCAGGCCGTCGAGCTCGGGCATGCGGATGTCCATGAGCACGACGTCGGGCCGGTGCTCGTGGGCGCCCGCCACGGCCGCCGCGCCGGTGCCGGCCTCGCCGACGACCTCGATGTCGTCCTCGTCGGACAGTATGGACCGGAACCCGGCGCGTACCAGGGTCTGGTCGTCGGCGAGCAGTACGCGGATCATCGGGCTCCGTTCAGTGGCAGGCGGGCGACGACGCGGAAGCCGCCCTCGGGGCGCGGGCCGGCCTCCAGGTCGCCGCCGAGCGCGGTGGCGCGCTCGCGCATGCCCTGCAGGCCGAAGCCGCTGCCTTCGGTGTATGTGACACCCGGGCCGTCGTCATCGACCCGGATCAGGATATTTCCGGATGAGTTGCTGACCGCGAGGGTGGCCTTCGTCGTGCCGGAATGGCGGGCGACGTTGGTCAGCGACTCCCTGATGATGCGCGCGGCGGCCAGGTCGACCTCGGTCGGCACGTCGTCCAGCGGGCCGGACAGCTCGGTGGCCACCTCCAGCCCCGACGCCGCGACCAGGTCCGGCAGCCGCGTGAGACTGCCCGCGGGGGCGGTCGGCGCGTCCTCGTCCACCTGGCGCAGCACTCCGAGCGTGGTGCGCAGCTCGCGCAACGTCTCCTTGCTGGTCTCCTTGATGGTCCGCAGCGCGGCCTCGGCCTTCTCCGGGCGCCTGGCGAGCCCGTGCAGCGCGGCCGACGCCTGCACGTTGATCATGGAGATGTTGTGCCCGAGCACGTCGTGCAGCTCCCTGGCGATGCGCAGCCGTTCCTCGCTCTCGCGCCGCCTGGCCTCCTCCTCCTTGGAGCGCTCGGCGTCCAGCGCGCGCTGCTGCGCCTCCAGCAGGTACGCCCGGCGGTTCCTGGTGACCCCGCCGAACGCGATCGCGGCCACCACCCAGCCGGTGATCGCGCCGAACATGCTGTCGTCCACGTGCCTGACCCCGTGGGCCTCGCCGAAGCCCATGGCCAGCAGCACGGCGGCCCCGGTGGCGATCGCCGCGACCAGCCGGCCCTGGTCGGCGGCGGTGTACAGGGCCACGAACACCAGCACGATCAGCGGACCGTCGAGCCGGGCGAGCGGGTAGTAGACGGACACCGCCGCGACGACCACGATCAGCGACGCGACGGGGAGGCGCCGCCGCAGCATCAGCGCGCCGCACGACACGATCGGCAGCACCACGTCGAGGACGTTGGGAGGCTGCGCGCTCCGGAACGCGGCGACCACAGTGCCGGCGAGCGCGACGGCGACCACCAAGAGGGACACCGTGGTGCTCGCCTGCAATCTGCGCATGTGCTCCATTTTGTATGGTCATGCGGGTCATGGGGTAGTTGAGCGGGATGACGACTAAGGATGAGCTCCGGCGGGTCGAAGAGGACCTGGCCCGGCTTAAGGCGGAGAACCAGGAGTTGCGCGACCAGGTGGGCGACATCGGCGCGACCGACCAGATCGAGACCTCGGCAATGATCGCCCAGGCCGACGAGCAGTCCGAACTGATCGCCGACCTCGAACGACGCCGTGCCGACCTGGAGAGACGGGTCGAGGAGGAGGGCTGAGGCTCAGCGGCGCAGCGGGGCGCCCACCTCGTGGAGGTGGCGCAGGGCCTGGCCGTAGGAGGCGACGAGCCCGGTCTGCAGGTAGCTGACGCCGACCTCGGCGCAGTAGCTCTCGACGATGGGCTGCGCCTTGCGCAGGTTGGGCGCGGGCATGTTCGGGAACAGGTGGTGCTCGATCTGGTAGTTGAGCTGGCCGAGCGCCACATCGGTGAACAGGCCGCCCCTGACGTTGCGGGAGGTCAGCACCTGCTTGCGAAGGAAGTCCAGCTTGTCGTCCTTGGTGAGGACGGGCATGCCCTTGTGGTTGGGCGCGAACGTCGACCCCAGGTAGAGGCCGAACAGCCCCTGATGCACGACCAGGAACACCAGGGCCTTGCCGAACGGCAGCACGGTGAAGACCGCGCCGAAGTAGAGCACGAAGTGGCCGGTCAGCAGCGCCAGCTCCGCCCACGGCCGCTTGGCCGACGGTGCGAGCAGCGCCTTGAAGCTGGCCACGTGCAGGTGCCAGGCCTCAAGGGTGAGCAGCGGGAAGAACCAGAACGCCTGGTACTTGGCGACGAAACGGGGCAGGCCGACGCTCCGCGCCGCCTGGTCGTCCGACCAGACGAGGACGGCGGGCGAGACGTCCGGGTCGTGGTCCTCGTGGTTGGGGTTGGCGTGGTGGCGGTTGTGCTTGGTGGTCCACCACCCCCAGCCCAGGCCGATGCCGAGGTTCCCGAGGAGGAGACCGGTCACGTCGCTCGGCCGCCGCGTCCTGAACACCTGGCGGTGGCCCAGGTCGTGGGAGACGAAACCGAACTGGGCGAAGACCACGGCCAGTGCGACCGCGACGAGGAGCTGCCACCACGAGTCGCCCACCCAGGCGAACATCGCCCAGCAGCCAAGATACGCGGCGACGACGATGCTGAGCCGCACCGCGTAATAAACGGGACGCCGGTCGAGGAGACCGGCGTCCGAGATTCGGCGGGCTAGTCGGGCGAAGTCACTGCCCCGGGTGTCGACCACACTAGGACTGGCCACAGATCTCCTCACATTGCGGTGGAAAGTTGCCACAACCCTGGCGTATCCACCGCAAAACCGGAAGGTGTTCCGTGGTCATCCGGGGAGCGGTGGAGAAGGGGGCTCGTCGTCGGTTCCGTGGCCTCTCCCCAGACCATATGGTGCGACACCCCGTGCCGCGCACGCGACGGGCTCAGCCCAGCAGGAACAGCGCGTGCCTTTCGGGGGCCGGCAGCGAGGCTCCCCTGGTCAGGGCCTCGTGGAAGGCGTCGGCGCCGAGCGCGGAGCGGCACCGCCCGTCGAGGGCGACGACGAGGGGATCGGCGGAGCCGTCGATGCCGCGCAGCGCCCGGGCGGCGCCCAGCAGCTCGGCCGCCGCCCGGGGCGGCAGGTGCTCGGCCGCGCCTTCGAGCACGGCCGCGCGGGCCGTCCGGTCGCCGCAGGTCTCCATCAGCTCCAGGGCGGTGCGCAGCGACGGCTCCGGCGCGGCCACGCGGGCCAGCTCGACGTGCATGAACGCCCTGAACTGCGCGGGCCCCTCCCCGCTGCCGAGCGCCAGCGCGCGGTCGAGCAGCCGGGCCGCCCCGGTCCGGTCGCCGGTGCGCCGGGCCAGCTCGGCGCGGGCGTGCAGAACCCTGGCCTGGGTCACCGCGTCCTCGGCCCGCAGCGCCGACCGCCACGCCTCCTCCAGCGTGACCGCGGCCCCCTCGTGGTCGCCCGCCCGCGCCTTGAGCTGCCCGAGCCGGAGCAGGTACGTCATCGGGCCGAGCGGCGCGTCCAGGCCCGACAGCTCCTCGGCCAGGCGGCCGGGCTCCTTGGCGCGGGCCAGCGCGGCGGCGAAGTCGCCCCGGTTCTCGGCGACCAGCGACAGCCAGTAGAGCGAGGCCCACTGGCCCCAGCGGTCGCCGGTGCGGCGGAAGCCGTCGAGGGCCGGGCCGAGCAGGTCCTCGGCGCCCGCGACCGTGCCGTACTCGAACCGGACGATGCCGCCGAGCAGCAGCGCGGCCGAGCGCGTCCACAGGTCGGGGGAGTCGCGCAGGCGCTCGACGGTGTCCTCGGTCAGCTCGACGACTTCGGCGGGCGGACGTCGCGCGCCGCTCATGGCCCAGAAGTTGAGCGCGGCGGGATGGCCGGAGCCCAGCACCGCCGGGGTCGGCTCGCCGCCCGTCAGCACCCGGCACAGCCCGTGCGCCAGCTCGCGCCCCGGCGGCGGCACGTCGCCGACCCGGCGCAGCACGGCCGCCGCCCGCTCGCTCATCTCACGCCGCCGCCCACGCATGATCCACGGCCAGAACCGGGGCAGGATCAGCCTGAGAGGGTCGTCGGAGTGGCGCAGCGCGGCGTCGAGGTTGTCCTGCTCGGCGTCCAGCACCTCCAGCCAGGCGAGCTGCTCGCCGGTACGCAGGAGGGGCTCGGCGTCCTCGGCCAGCCGGGTGTAGTAGTGGGCGTGGGCCTGCCGGAGCGCGGGCAGGTCGGCGGCGGCGTACTGCCTGATGGTGGCCAGCATCGAGTAACGGTCGCCGGAGACCGACACGAGCGACTTGTCCACGAGTGAGGCGAGGTCGTCCGGGGCGCCGCCGCACACCTCCGCGACGGCCTCGTACGTCGCGCCGCCGGAGAAGACCGTCAGCCCGCGCAGCAGCTCGCGCTCGGACGCGGACAGCAGGTTCCAGCTCCAGTCGATGACGTCGCGCAGCGTACGGTGACGCGGCTCCGACGTGCGGCCGCCGCGGAAGGTCAGCCGGTCACCGAGCTGCCGGACCAGCACGGACACCGGCATCGTGCGCAGCCGGGCGGCGGCCAGCTCGATCGCCAGCGGGATGCCGTCGAGCTCGCGGCAGATGCGCTCGGCGTCCGCCGCGCCCACCTCCAGGCCGGGCCTGGCCGCCGCGGCCCGCGCCAGGAACAGCTCGGCGGCCTCGGGCAGCGGGAGGACGGGGTGCAGGTTCTCGCCGGGGACGTCGAGCGGCTCCCTGCTGGTCGCCAGCACGCGCAGCCCGGCCACCTCCGACAGCAGCCACCGCGCGACCAGGGCGGCCTCCTCGACGACGTGCTCGCAGTTGTCCAGCACGATGAGCGGCGACGTGCCGCGCAGCGTGCGGACCACGTCGGTCGTCCTCAGCACGCTCTCCACCGTGGCCCGCACGCCGGTGGCGGAGGCCAGCTCGACCAGCCACACCCCGTCCGGCACGTCGAGCCCCGAGGCGGTCTCCAGCGCCAGGCGGGTCTTGCCCACGCCGCCGGGGCCGACGAGCGTCACCAGCCGCTCGTCCTGGCCGTCCAGCAGCGCGCGCAGCCGGGCGACGTCGCCCTTCCGGCCGACGAAGCCGGTGAGCCGGGCGGGCAGGTTGCCCCTCGGCGCGGGGGCCGGGTCGCGCAAGGCCGCCATGTGGGCCGCGCGCAGCTCGGGGCCGGGATCGACGCCCAGCTCGTCGGACAGGTCGGCCCTGATCCGCTCGAAGACCTCCAGCGCCTCGCCCCGCCGCCCGCGCGCCACCAGCGCCCGCATGAGCAGGGCGTGGAACGGCTCCCGCAGCCGATGCTCGGCCACCAGCCCCTCCAACTCCGCCACGACCCCGGGCCCGGGTCTCCCGGCCGCCGGGTCGGCTGACAGGTCGGCGGCCATCGCGGTGGCGAGGGCGGTGAGGCGTAGTTCCTCCAGGCGGGCGGCCGGGGCGGCGGCGAACTGCAGCCCGGCCGCGTCCGCCAGCGCGGGCCCGCGCCACAGCGCCAGCGCGCCGCGCGGGTCACCGGCCCGCACCAGCCGCTCGAACGCCGACGCGTCCACCTCGCCGGGTGGCACGTCCAGCAGGTAGCCGGCCGGGTGGGAGGAGATCAGCCCCGGTGCCTGCCGGCGGGCCCGCGACACCAGGGACTGCAGCGCCGCCGCCGGATGCGCGGGCGGCTCGCCGGGCCACAGGTCGTCGATCAGCCGGTCGGCGGTGACCACTCGGCCGGGGTCGAGCGCCAGGCGGACGAGCAGGGCGCGTACGCGGGCGCCGCCGATCTCGGCCCCAGCCACCTGGAGCGGCCCCAGAACCCCGATCCGCATGCCTCCCACCGTACGCACCGGCGGCACCGGGCAGGCCGGCACGGACGGCCCGCGACCGCGCCCGCCCACGACCGGTTTCCGGCGCGGAGCCCGCACGCACCGCGTTCGAGCAGCTCGGGCAAGGGCGCGCGGCATGGCTCAGCCCGCCGAAAGAGCCGGTCGAAGAGGCCGAGCGGTGTGGCTCAGCCGGCCGCGAGCTGGTCGAAGAGGTCGAGCGCGGCCTGGCGCACCTCCGCCGGGGACAACCCGTCGAGGGCCTGCCGCGCGTCGGTGATGTCACGCGTCGTGGCCAGCGTGATGGCCACGGACGACGCCGCGGCGCGATCGATCGATCCCGTCGGGGCGGCGTCGGCCAGCTGCTGGGCGCTCGCGGCGAGGTCGAGGTTGTCTCTCAACGGATCTCCTCGGACGAAGTCTGCTTCGCACATTTCATCACTTTGCGTCGCCCCACATCCACCATTTGTTGAATTCGGAGGTTATGCCCTGAGCGGGTCGTGCCCGACGGACATGAGCTCGCGCCGCGAGTCGTCGTCCGTCCGGTCGCCCATGGTCTCGACCAGCTCCACCACCTGGCGCATCACGTCCAGGTCGGTCTTGGTCAGGTCGCCCTTCCGCTTGCTCAGGACGTGCAGCACGCCCCGGCCCAGCTCGTCGATGCCCATGTCGGGGTCGGGAGGGAAGCCCTCCTCGTCCGAGGCGTCGGCCAGCAGGTAGCCGCGCAGCTCCTCGGAGTTCATGTTGACCACCCGATGGAACTCCTGCCAGAGCGTGTCCGTGTCGAAACCCTCAGTCATATGGGCCGCTTACCCGCCTGATCCTCCCGTTACGCCCCGGGAACGGTCAGCCCCGACTCGTAGGCGGCGATCACGGCCTGCACGCGGTCCCGCAGGCCCAGTTTGCTCAGCACGTTGCTGACGTGCGTCTTCACGGTGTGCTCGCTGACCACCATGCTCTCGGCGATCTCCGCGTTGGACAGCCCGCGTGCGATCAGCTGCAACGTCTCGCGCTCGCGGGCGGTCAGCGACTCCAGCGTCCGGGCGGGGGTGGCCGCGGCCGCGGGGCGGGAGGTGAACTCGGCGATCAGCCTCCGGGTCACCGTGGGCGCGAGCAGCGACTCGCCCGCCGCCACGACGCGGACCGCGGTCACCAGGTCGTCGCGCCGCACGTCCTTCAGCAGGAAGCCGCTGGCGCCCGCCCGCAGCGCGTCGAACACGTAGTCGTCCAGGTCGAACGTGGTCAGGATCAGCACCCGGCAGCCGGTCTCGGCGCACACGATCCTGGCCGCCTCGATGCCGTCCATCCTGGGCATGCGGATGTCGAGCAGCAGGACATCGGGCTCGTGGGCCCGTACGGCGGCCACGGCCTCGATCCCGTCGCTCGCCTCGGCCACCACCGAGATGTCGGGCTGGGCGTCGAGGATCATCGCGAACCCGCCCCTGACCAGCTCCTGGTCGTCGGCCACCACGACGCGCACGCTCATCGGCCGGCCTCCAGCGGCAGCCGCGCCGACACCGCGAAGCCGGGGCCGTCGGCGCGCGGGCCGGCGGTCACGCTGCCGCCGCAGGCCGCCGCCCGCTCGCGCATGCCGATCAGCCCGTTGCCACCCGAGGGCAGCGCGGGGCCGCCGCCGCGCCCGTTGTCCGTGACGTCGATCATGAGGTGGTCGTCCTCCCAGGTGAGCCGGATCTCGGCGCGGTCGGCGCCGGAGTGCTTGACGATGTTGGTGAGCGCTTCCTGCGTGATCCGGTAGGCGGCCAGCGCGCTGTCGGGCCCGATCGGGCGCGGCTCGCCGACCTCGGCGAAGTTCACCTCCAGGCCGGTCCCCGCCACCTGGCCGGCCAGCGTGGGCAGGTCCGCGAGGGTCGGCTGCGGCGCCCTCGGCGCCTCGGGCTCGTCCTCCTTCAGTACGCCGAGCATACGGCGGAGCTGCACCATCGCGTCCCGGCCCGCCGCGGCGATGGCGTCGAAGGCGGCCTCGGCCCTGGCGGGGTTGCTGCGCACCACCACGGGCCCCGCCTCGGCCTGGACCACCATGAGGCTGACCGCATGGGCCAGGATGTCGTGCATGTCGCGGGCGATCCTGGCCCGCTCGCGTTCGGCCGCGCGCTCGGCTTCCAACTGACGCTCCCTTTCGAGCCGGGCCGCGCGCTCGGCCAGCTCGGCGGCATGGGCGCGGGACGTGGCCGCCGCCCGGCCGATGGCGTACGCGGCGGAGAACAAAGCGACCCCGCGCATCGCGGTCTCCCACGAGCCGACGGAGGACAGGCCGCCGACGAGGGTCACGACGAGCATGACGACCCGGGGCAGGCGGGGGGAGTAGGCGGCGACCGTGTAGAAGATGACGAGGGCGCCGTACCAGATGGGCTGGCGGGCGACGTTGTCGGAGAAGTCGTAGAGCGCGCCCACGAACAGGCTGACGATCAGCATGGTCACCGGCCACCTGCGCCGCCAGACGACGGGGAGCGAGGCGCCGATCGCGACCACGTACCCCCACGCGTCCCACCTGCCGCCGTACGGGTCATGACTGGAGATCAGCGGCCATGCCTGGACGACGGCGATCAACAGGGCGAGCGCCCCGTCCACCCAGAGGTGGGGGAGCGCTCGAAGCCTACGGCGAAGGACGTCGACCAGCGTCAAATCGGACACAGGATCCCATTGTTCCTCACGCATGGACGAGCGTGCGCCGGGCGGCGGGCTGGACCTGGCGCCGGGCCAGCGGCCAGAACGACACCAGCATGCACAGGGCGCCGAGCGGGATGAGGTCCTTCTCGATGATCGGGATGGCGAAGTCGAGCATGACGAGGACGGGCGTCCAGAGCTTGAGCTGACGGCGCGCGGCGAGCTGGATGACCAGGGCGAGCTGGGCGATGTAGAACAGCATCGGCCCGACCTGGTAGACCGCGAGGGACACTCCCGGGATCGCCTGGACCTGGTCGAACAGCGGGGACATGGCGTCGTGGTCGGCGGACATGAACCCGACGGCGATGTCGATCACGAACTGCGCGGACGCGCACGCGATGCCCACCAGACCGACCACGAGGCTGGTGGTGGCGATGCGGTTGCGGTCCAACATCCGCCACATTTCCCGAAATATCATGATGAACAGGACAAGAGCGGCAAGAAACGCGAGATGGCCGGTTGTCCAGGCCAGTCCGGGCCCTCGGGTTCCGTCGAAGCCGTCGGCGATTCGGATGAGGCCGTACGCCAGGACGAGCAGCGGGGCGGCGACGAAGGCGATCCGGGTGTTCATCGGGGTTCTCCTCAGCGGGTGGGGCGATGCACTTATCCTGCGGTTTTCCGCTCCGAATGTGATCACCGGGACGGGCGATCCCGCGCCTCGCTCTCAAGAGGGAGGCCCCTCACTCGCAAGGGCGTCCCCCGCCGGACGACCAGGTTTCCCCGAGACGCACTACCGACAAGACGAGTCGGCTTGACAAGCGATATTGTCGGTGCGATCCTCGGCCGCACTGCCCGAGGCCGTGACAGGGAGACAGTCATGCCGCACGAGTTCGAGATCCGCCACGAGATCCCCCTGGACGCAGCCCCGGACGTCGTCTGGCGGGCCATCGCGGAGGGACCCGGCATCGACTCGTGGTTCATGGGCCGTACCGAGCTCGAACCCCGTGAGGGCGGCAGGGGCACGCAGACCTTCGGCGCCGACGTCCCCACCGAGAGCGTGGTGACCGCCTGGGAGCCGGGCGAACGCCTGGCCTACCGGGGCGTGGAGAACCCCGACGGCACGTTCATGGCCTTCGAGTACCTGCTGGAAGGCCGCGGTTCGGCCGGCACGGTGCTCCGTTTCGTCCACAGCGGCTTCCTCGGCGACGACTGGGAGTCCGAGTACGACGACCTTGAGCGCGGCGACCTCCAGTACCTGTACAAGCTGGCCGTCTACCTCAGGCACTTCCCCGGCAGGATCTCCACCCACAACCTGTTCCTGGTCGCCCCGCGCGCGTCCGAGGAGGAGTTCTGGGCCGCGCTGGAGACCGCCCTCGGCCTCGCCGGACGTCCGGCGGCGGGGGAGAAGGTGACGGTCGCGATCGAGGGGCGGGCGCCGGAGCGGGGCGTCGTGGAGTGGGTGACCGCCCCCGGCACCTTCGTGGCGGTCCGTACGGACGACGGTCTGTACATGTTCGTCCAGGGGCGGGGCATGGCGGTGGTGGAGCACCACGCGTACACGCCGGTGGACGGCGTGGCCCTGGAGGCCGCCTGGACCCGCTGGCTCGCCGCCGCCTTCGCCTGACCGAGCCCTCGAACCAGCCCGGACGGGCCCCCGTGGTGGTGGACCTCAGGCGAAGAACTCCTTGAGCACCGGCGCCAGCGCCTCCGGCTTGACGATGTGGGTCTGCCCGTCGAGCGTGCGGTAGTCGGCCGCGGGCAGCGCCTTCGCCAGCGCGCCGACGGAGTTGCGCATCCACTGCGGGCTCTTCCCGCCGTCGGCGACGAGCGTCGGTACGGTCACCGACGCCCACGCCTCCTCGGGCAACGACTCTCCCCGTTGGTAGGGGGCGACGAGCGCGGTGTCGTACGGCAGGGTGTGGGCCACGGCCTTGAGCTTGGCCCACGCGGGCATGAACCGCATCATCGCCACCACGAACCCCGGCAGGCCGACGCCCTCGCGCATGAACAGCTTGACCGCCTCGGCCCGGCGGTCGGCGGCCACCAGCGCCTCCAGCCGCCGTACGTAGTCGTCGCCGAGCGAGGGCCGGGTGCCGTCGACGATGAACGGCGGCTCGTACAGGGCCAGGCGCTCGACGGGCAGGCCGTTCGCGACCGCGGCCAGGGCGAGCGCGGCGCCGGACGAGGTGCCGTACAGGCGGATCGGGCCGCCGGCCGCCTCGGCGAGCGCGGCCAGGTCCTCGAATTCCCGCTGCGGGGTGGTCGGGGTGGTGTCGCCGCTCTCTCCCCGGCCGCGCCGGTCGTAGGTGTAGACCGTGAAGTCGGGGGCGAGCGCCTCGGCGAGGCCGCCGTTGATGCTGGAGCCGCGGAAGCTGAGTGCGCCGTCCACGAGGATGACCGCCGAGCCCTGACCTGCGCGTTCGTACGCGATGGGGGTGCCGTCCGCGGAGTTGATCATGCTGCTCATGGTGTTCCTCCGTTTCGTGAGGCCCACGATAGTCACCGACAAAAATATTTGTCAAGAAAAACTTCGAGTGGGGATGTACTGATGCGGGCTCCTTTGCGCTCTTACCCGGTGGAGTCGTCCTGAGCGCTGGGGACGCTGGGGCGGCTCCTACGTCGCGTGCCGCGAACAGGAGGGGACGGCACGTGCCGCGGACGGGGGCGGGCGGTCTGCCAGCCGCACGCCCCGGCCCGCGGCACGTGCCGTGGGCGACGACGCCGCGACCCTCGAACCTGCCCGCCGCCCGCATGCGGACGAACTACGCCGCGACCGTGACCGGCCCGCCCTCGGAGAGCGGCGACCTCCGGCCCAGCCGCCGGACCGGCCCGATCACCAGCAGCGCCGTCACCACGCCGACCGTCACCACGGCCGACACCAGCATGAAGTCACGCGGCTCGACCAGCGCGGTGACCGGGCCGGCCAGCGCCTGCCCGACCGCCATGCCCGCGACCGACCCCGCAACCTGGTAGGCGTTGACCCGGTTCATCACGTCCGGGGCGACCTGCGTCTGCACGGTGGTCGACCACATCACCGACCAGAACGCCATCGCGCACCCCCCGATCAGGTGCCCGGCCATCAACAGAGGCAGCGGCAGTCCGAGCGCGACCGACAGCGGCACGGGGACGTACCCGATCAGCGCCACCGCTCCCGCCGCCAGCGGCCTGCGCGGCCTCAGCCTGATCGCCACCAGCCCGCCGAGCACGGTCCCGAGGCCGAGCGCCGCCATCACCCACCCGTAGTCGGCCCCGATGACCTGGGACGACAGCGGCACGTACGGCCCCACCACCAGGACGCCCCAGAACACCCAGACCAGGATGACCGACCACATCCAGTTCCTGGCCTTGAACTCCTCCCAGCCCCTGCGCAGGTCGCTCAGCACGTCGGACGGCTCCGGCTTCGGCACGGCGACCCGGACCAGCAGCAGGCACACCGCGCTGACCAGGAACGTCGCGGCGTCCACGGTGTAGACGAAGACCGGCCCGGTGGCCACGATGAGGATCCCGGCCAGCGCGGGCCCGGCGAGCTGGGTGACCGCCTCGGCGATCTTCAGCGTCGCGTTGGCCCGCTGCGGATCCTCGGCGACCAGCGGGACCATGCCGTTGACGCACGGCTCGAACACCCCGGCGGCCATGCCCGACAGGCACGCCATCGCCAGCAGCAGGACGAACGGCGGAGCGCCGTCGAGGAAGGCGACGGCCACGACGCCCTGGGTGACGATCCTGACCACGTCCGCGCCGATCATCAGGCGCCGGGGCCCGATCCGGTCGGCGACCACCCCGCCGAACAACATGACCAGCACGGCCGACGCGGTCCACAGCGCGAGCACGAAGCCGACGCCGGCGATCCCGTAGACTTTGCCGATCGCCAGCGCCGAGGCCACGGGCATCATCGCGTCGCCGAGCAGCGAGATCGTGCGGGCCCCGAAGTACAGGGCGAAACTCCTCGTCCACATGAGGCCCAATTCTGGATTTTTCCAGTTCAAAGCACCGGTGTCCCAAATGACATCATTAGGTACATTTGCGCCATGGTCCTGGACTGCCCGGAGACGCCCCCGGCCCCGCCGAGCCCGCATCGTGTGGTCGCCCTGGTCGCGCCGCACCAGGAGCTCTATCCCGTCACCTCCGCCTCGGCGGTCTTCGGCTACCAGGGCTCCGACATCCCCCAGCACTACAGCTTCCGTCTGTGCGCCGAGCATCCCGGCTCGCTGCCCACCACGCTCGGCGTCCCCATGCAGGTGGACAGCGGCCTCGAAGCCATCGACGACGCCGACACCGTGATCGTCGCGGGCTGGACCCTCGTCCCTTCGCCGGCCGTGCTCGACGCGGTGTCCCGAGCCCATGCCCGGGGCGCCCGGATCGTCGCCGTCTGCGCCGGGATCTTCATCCCCGCCGCCCTGGGCCTCCTGGACGGCCGCCGCGCGTCCGTCCACTGGGAGCTGTCCGGCGAGCTGGCCGCCCGCCACCCCCTCGTCATCCCCGACGACACCGTCATCTACGTCGACCACGGCGACGTCGCCACCGCCGGGGCCTCGGCCGCCACCCTCGACCTCTGCCTGCACCAGGTCCTCCAGGACCACGGCGCGGCCCACGCCATGCGCATCGGCCGCCAGCTCGCCGCCGGTCCGCACCGCGAGGGCTGCCAGCGCCAGTACCCGCCGCTGCCCACGGCGGGGCCCATGCCGGACTCCCTGGCCCCGCTGCTCGAATGGCTCCTCGGCCGGCTGCCCGACCAGGTCAGCGTGGAGGACATGGCCGCCTACTCGGGGGTCTCGACCCGTACGCTGACCCGCCAGTTCGCCGACCAGCTCGGCGTGCCGCCCGCCCGCTGGCTGCTGGAACGCCGGCTGGCCGCCACCCGGGCCCTGCTGGAGGAGACCGACCTGCCGGTCGAGACCATCGCCACCCGCGTCGGCCTCTCCTCGGCCGTCAACCTCCGGCGCCGCTTCCACACCGCCCTGCGCACCACCCCGGCCGCCTACCGCCGCTCCTTCCGCTGACGGGTCCGCTCGCCGCCGCCGTCGCTAGGCCGCGTGCCAGGGACGGGTGGGCTCGGTCCGCCTGGCGGCGTCCGCGACCCGCAGCGCGTACGTCGGGCGCTCGGCGCCGGGCACCGGCCCGAGGTAGGCGTGGCCGGTCAGGTGGCACCAGGCGGGCAGGTCGTAGGGCGCGGCGGGGTCGGTGGCGATCAGGTGGATCACGGCGCCGGGACCGGCGCGCAGCACGTGCCCGCGCAGCTCGATGAGCAGTTGGACGCACATCTTGTCGCCACCGTCGATCAGGAGATCAGGTTCGGGCATGCGTCCAGGAAACCATGCGGCGACGTCGAGTAGGTTGAGGCCTGTCCTGGCCCCGTGAGGTGACAGGGCGGGCGTCGCACGGTAACGGCCCGGACACAACGGGCGGATTATCCCAGTAAAAGGGCCATAATCCTGTTCAAGTGTTGGGGAAGGCGGTGATGAGATGACCGGGTTCACCGAGATCGCCGAAGAGGCCGGGCCTGCCGACGGCCCCGGAACCGAGCGCGGGCGTGGCTCCGCAGGTCGGGGCGCCAGGCTCGCGCGGATCGCGGCGGTCGTCATGGGGGTGGCGTCCCCGGTCCTCACGGTCGCCGCGCTGCTCGTCTTCGCCCACCTGCCGGAGGCGTGGATCCCGCTGCGGACCGCCACGCCCCAGACGGCCGCCGCCCTGACCTTCCCGGCGGTCGGCGCGTTCCTGATCTTCCACCGGCCCCGGCTGAACATGGCCTGGCTGATGGTCGCGGGCGGGCTCGCCGCCGCCGTCAGCGACCTGTCCAGCGCGCTGATGTTCCGGCTGGCCGCCGACGGCGACCTGGTCACGGCCGGGTTCCTGCGCTTCCCCGCGCAGGTGGGCTGGGCGGTGTGCGGGCTGACGCTCACCATGCTGCTGCCGCTCTACTCGCCCGACGGACGGCTGCCCTCCCCGCGCTGGCGCTGGGTGCTGCTGCTGGGCGCGTTCTCGCTCGGGCTCGACCTGACCCGCGCGGTGTTCCGGCCCGACCCGCCGGCCGGGAGCTATCCGTACCCGGCCGTCATCCCCAATCCGGTCCAGATCCGCGCGCTCGGGCCGTACCTGGAGGCCGTCTCCACGGTCGCCTGGACCGGCATCTACGTCGCGATGGCGCTGACGGCGCTCTCCCTGGCGCTCCGGCTGCGCCGGGCCGACCCGGTGGGCAGGCGGCAGATCGGGTGGCCGCTGTTCGCGTTCGCGGGCTATGTCGTGTTCCTGATCGCGGCCGCGTTCGAGCCGGCGTTCCTGTGGACGAGCGTCGGGTGGGCGGCGCTCATCCCGGTCGCCGTCGCGTTCTCGGTGACCCGCTACCGGCTCTACGGCATCGACACGGTGATCAGCCGGGCCTTCGTCGCGGCCGGGCTGGTGGCCGTGGTGAGCGCGGTCTACTTCGGCGCGGGCGCGCTGTCCAGCCTCGTGGTCTCCGGTTACGACGAGATCGCCGGCGTCGCCGCCGCCCTGTTCGCGGGCGCGTTCTTCCAGCCGCTGCGGCGGGTGCTGCAACGCGCCGTCGACCGCCTGCTGTACGGCAGCGTAGGCGACCCAGCCGTGCTGGCCGAACGCCTGACCCAGGCCGTCCGGCGCGGCGACCCGGCCAAGGCGCTGACGTCCGTGGTGAGCGTGCTGCGCGACGGGCTCGCGGTCGAGGGTGTGGCCGTGGAGGTCGCCGACGGCGAGCCGCGGTACGTCGAGAGCGGCCGGGTCGGCTCCGAGCCCCGCCAGGTGCCGCTGGTGTGGCACGGCGAACGCGTCGGCCGCCTGTTCGTCGGGCCGCCCGGCCCGCGCCGATTCCCGGCGGCGCACAACGAGCGCGTGCTCGCCACGCTCACCCCGTACGCCGCCGACGTGGCGCACGCCGTGCGCATGGCCGCCGACCTCCAGCGGTCCAGGGAACGCATCCTGACCGCCAGGGAGGAGGAGCGCCGCCGCCTGCGCCGCGACCTGCACGACGGGCTCGGCCAGACCCTCTCGGCCATGGCCATGACCATCAACATGGCCAGGATGAGCCTGAAGAAGTCCCCCGACGCCGCCGACGAGCTGCTGCGCGAGCTGCACACCGGCATGGGCGCGGTCACCGACGACATCCGCGAGCTGGTGTACGGCCTGCGCCCGCCCGCGCTCGACGACCTCGGCCTGGCCAGGGCGGTCCGCGAGCTGGCCGGGCAGTCGTCCCCGGACACCGAGATCGAGGTGGAGGTCGAGGGGAGCATGGCCGACCTGCCCGCCGCCGTCGAGGTGGCCGTCTACCGGATCGTCCAGGAGGCGCTGACCAACATCCGGCGGCACGCCAGGGCCTCCCGCGCCCGCATCGTGCTCCAGCGGGACTCGGTGCTCCGCGTGATGGTCTCCGACGACGGCCGGGGGCTGCCTGCGTCGTACAGCGCGGGGGTGGGGCTCGGCTCGATGCGGGAACGGGCGGCCGAGCTCGGCGGCATCTGCGTCGTCAACAGCGGGCCGGACGCCGGGACGCGGGTCGAGGTCATGCTGCCCTTGGGCACGGCCGCGAAGGAACCGGTGCGCCTGCCGCGGGCGGGCCGCTGATCACCCGCCTCCGGGCCGGGGCCGGGTAAAATTAACTGATCGTAGTTTTAATCTTACCCATCGTGCGGAACATGGTGAAGTATCACCTCATTCTTCACGGAGGACGTGCATTGCCCCAGCACACACCCCGCCTGGTGATGTACTACCGGACCCACTGCGACTGCGGCCTCTACGTCTCCCCGCTGCCCCTGATCGAACGGCGTACCGGCCTCACCCACCTGGTCGTCGCCACCGTGCGGACCGGCGAGGACGGCGTCGTCCGGCTCAACGGCGCCTCGCCCGACGCCCCGGACCTGGCCCAGATGTGGGACGACGTGCAGGTCGCCCAGGTGTACGGCGTACGCGCCCTGGCCATGATCGACGATCTCGCCCGGCTCGACGACGACTTCGAGACCTGCTATCCGCCCCTGCGCCGCCTTCTCGCCCGCCGCCGCCTCGACGGCGCGGACCTCCACCTGACCGAGCCCGTGTCACCGTCCGGCCTCGCACGCCTCCTCGACCGGCTGCGCGCCGACTTCGGCCCCGCCTTCCTCCTCACGCTCACCCCGTCCGCCGGCGTCGACCACGACCAGGTCTTCCGCGAGCGGGGCGCTGACCTCGCCTGGCTCAACCTGCCGATGTACGGCGGCCCGAGGAGCCTGGCCGACCCGTGCGACTACGACGCCGTGCTCGCCGAGGGGCAGGTGCCGGCGGGCAAGCTGGTGGCCGGCGCGGTCACCAGCCCCGACAACGCGGGCGGCGGCTACGTCGAGGTCGACCGCCTGGCCGCCACCGTCGCCGAGCTGCTGTACCGGCATCCGGGGATGGGCGGGGTGAGCGGCTGGGAGTACTACAACGCCCTGCCCGGCGGCACGGACGCCCCATGGCAGTGGGCCGAACGCATCGGCGCCGCACTCAAACTCTGACCCCGCACCTGTCTGCCCGTCCCATCCGGCGTGTCAGCGCCGCCGTCGTTTCTGTGCGCCCGCCTGCTTGCGCGGCTTGCGGGGCTTCCTGGGCAGACGCCCGCGCTCACCCGGCGGCCGTACGTGCACCCCGCGCCAGCGCTGCAACGTCAGGCGCGCGGCCGAGGCGACCCGGGGCGCCGGATGGTGCTCGATGAGGAAGCGCAGCATCGGGGTGGTGTAGGGATGGTCGCTGCACGTCATCATGCCGAGCATGCTCAGCACGTCCTCGACGTCGAGGTTGCCGGAGAGCTGGAGCACCGACTCGGCCGGCCCGCCGATCTCCATGGCGGCCACGGTCATGTCGGCGTACACCCAGGCCACGTCCACGGGGGCGGGCGGGAGGCCGTGGTCCTCCTTCTCGCGTGCCCGGATGAGCGCCCCCAGCCGGGGCACCTCGCGCAGCGCGGCGGCGATCTCCAGGCCCGGCCCGCCGAGGTCCTCCAGCAGCACGGTCAGGCCGACGGCCCGGCTCAGCGGGCTGACGTCGAGCAGGACGCCGGCGATCTCCTCGGCGGCCCGCGCCGGATCCCGGCCGCCCAGCCAGACGCGCACCTCCTCGGCGCGCTCCTCGTCGTCGTACGTGCGCAGCGCCCGCAGCAGCGTGGGGGCGTCGACGCCGGCCGTGCCGCCGTGGACCGGGATGTCCTGGCCGATGAGGGTCTTGAACAGGTCGAGCGCGCTCCACGTGCCGAGCGGGGTCAGCGACACCGACGAGCCCTCGCGCCGGATCAGCCGCAGCCAGGCCAGCTCGTCGGCCGCCTCGTCGGTCAGTTCGGGGATCTCCGTCAGCAGCAGGGCGTCGCGGTGGCTGAGCAGCATCAGCAGGGTGCTCGTGCCGGCGTCGAGCGCCGCCGCGTCGGCCTCGGGGGAGAACAGCGAGTAGAGGATGTCGCCCCACGTGTCCAGCACGTCGTCGGCGGGCCCCGAGGTCAGGGTCTCGACCGCCGGGCCGGCCGTGGCGGCCCCGTCGCGCACGTCGATGAGCCTGCTGTCCTCCGCCACGCTCCACAACCGCCCGGACTCCGGCCGCGCCGCCCCGGGATCACCGGCGGCGGAGGCGAGTCGGAGCAGGTCGTGGACGATCGGCGTAGCCCGCACCACGGCCGCGAGGTCGTCGGCCGGGAGGAGGCGCACCGGTGGCTGGAGGGTCACTGGCGGCAGCAGGTCCGCCTGATGGAGGAAAGAGTCCACGGTGCGTAAGGTTACTGTTTCATTGTGTGACGTTGCCTGCTCTTTGCCTGCATCGGGTGGCCGGAAAACGCGTGGGATTCTGTCGGTGGCCGGTGATACAAACGGGTCCGACGTTCACCCGCCCTCGGCCAAGGGGTTTCACCGTGACCACCGGCAGTTCGGAGTTCTCCGTCGAAGGCGGCCCCCGCTACAACCGGCGGGGGCCGGTCCGCTGGCTCTGGTCCCACCTGCGCCACCACCCGCTCCCCCTGACCGGCTTCCTCGGCGGTTCGCTGGTGATGGTGGTGCTCAACGCGCTGGTTCCGCAGCTCACCGGCGCGGCCTTCGACGCGGTGCTGGGCGGCCGGGGCGAGCCCGCCGCCGCGCTGGGCCTGGTCGCCCTGTCGCTGCTGGCGGTGGTGTCGGCCCGCGGCCTGCTCGACCTCGTCGCCAGGCTGAGCAGCGAGACCCTGGCCAAGCGGCTTGAGCGCGACGCCCGCGACGAGCTCTACGTCGGCCTGCTCGGCAAGAGCCAGACCTTCCACAACCGGCAGCGGGTGGGCGACCTGATGGCGCGGGCGGCCAACGACATCCGCCAGCTCTCCATCATGATCAGCCCGGGGGTCGACCTGATCGTCGACTCCGGGCTCACCGGCCTGGTGCCCCTGTTCTTCATCGCCGCGATCGACCCCCGGCTGCTGCTGGTGCCCGTGGTGTTCGCGGTCACGTTCGCGTTCGCGCTGCGCCACTACATGGGGCAGCTCAACCCGGTCGCCACCCGCATGCGCGACGAGTTCGGCGACCTCAACGCCGGGCTGAGCCAGGCGGTGCGCGGCATCGAGGTGATCAAGGTCACCGCTCAGGAGGAGCAGGAGCGGCTGCGCTTCCGCGCCCACGCCCGGCGCTACCGCGACTCCTTCGTGCGCAACGGCCTCGTCCAGGCCCGTTACCTGCCCACGTTGCTGTTCGCGGCCGCCATGGCCGGGGCGCTGTGGCACGGGCTGCAGCTCCAGGCCGCCGGCGCGATCACGATCGGCGACCTGGTGGCCTTCATGGGGCTGATGGGCATGCTCGGCTTCCCGACCCAGATCTCGATCTTCACGTTCTCGCTGGTGCAGATCGGCATCGTGTCCTCCCGCCGCATCCTCGACATCGTCAACGCCGAGACCGAGCTGGCGCAGCCGTCCGCCGGCCACGCCGCGTCCGTCGAGGGCGAGATCGTCTTCGACGACGTCACGTTCGGCTACGGCTCGGGCGAGCCCGTCCTGCGCGGGGTGTCGTTCACCGTGCGGCAGGGCGAGACGGTGGCGATCGTCGGCGAGACCGGGGCGGGCAAGAGCACGCTGACGAAGCTGGTGCCCCGCATCTACGACGTCACCTCGGGCCGCATCCTGGTCGACGGCGTCGACGTCCGCGAGTGGGACCTCGACTCGCTGCGCTCCCAGATCTCCACCATCGAGCAGGACATCGTGCTGTTCTCACGGTCCGTGGCCGAGAACATCGCCTTCGGCCTCGGCCAGCGGGCCGACCGCGCGGCCGTGGTCAGGGCGGCGGAGGACGCGCAGGCCGCCGAGTTCGTGGCCGAGCTCGACGACGGCTACGACACCGTCATCGGCGAGCGCGGCCTCACGCTGTCCGGCGGCCAGCGCCAGCGGCTGGCCATCGCGCGGGCGCTGCTGACCGACCCGGCGATCCTCGTCCTCGACGACTCCACCAGCGCCATCGACTCCGCCACGGAAGACCGGATCCAGCAGGCCATCGGCCGCATCCAGGAAGGGCGCACGACCCTGCTGATCACCCACCGGCTCTCCCAGATCCGCTGGGCCGACAAGATCCTGCTGCTGCGGCGCGGCGAGGTGGCCGGCTTCGGCACCCACGACGAGCTGATCGCCGGCAGCCCCCTCTACCGCCGCATCTTCTCCCACTACGACGAGGTCCCGGTCGGCGAGGGCGCGCTCGACGAGCAGGAAAGGGTCCACTGATGGGCTTCATCATGGACGGCCTCGACGCCGAAGACTACGACCGCAGCTACGACGACCGTGACCTGATGCGCCGGATCCTCGCCTACTTCCGCCCCAAGCTGGGCGCGATGCTCCTGGTGGCGACCATGATCGTGCTGGTCTCGGCGGCGCAGGCGGTCCTGCCGCTGCTGGCCAGCCAGGGCGTCGACGCCATCCAGGACGGCACGATCGGCCACGTCGGCCCGTTCCTCGTCGTCGGCATCCTGCTCGCCGGAGCGCTGAGCTGGGCCTTCAACTTCGTCCGCCAGTGGTACAGCGCGCGGGTGACCGGCGACGTCGTGCTCCGCCTGCGCGAGGACGCCTTCGACGCCGTGCTCCAGCGCGACCTGTCGTTCTACGACGAGACCCCCTCGGGCCGCATCGTCAGCCGCGTCACCTCCGACACCGACGACTTCGCCACGGTCTCCACCCTGACGATGGACCTGATCAGCCAGGTGCTGATGGTGGGCTTCGTCACCGTCCTGCTGTTCCTGCGCAGTGTCGAGCTGGCGTTGCTGACCCTGCTGGTGGCGCCGATCGTGATGGGCCTCGCGCTGGTGTTCCGGCGGCTGGCCAGGTCCAGCACGCGCCGCGCCCAGCGCTCGCTGGGCCGGGTCAACGCCAACCTCCAGGAGACCATGGGCGGCATCGCCGTCGCCAAGAACTTCCGCCAGGAGCGGCAGGTCTACGACGAGTTCCGGCCCATCAACGAGCAGAGCTACCGGGTGACGCTGCGGCAGGGCTTCGTCTTCTCGGCCATCTTCCCCCTGCTGTTCCTCGTGGCCGGGCTCGCGACGGTCGCGCTGGTCCAGCTCGGCGGCACGTCGGTGCTGGGCCACGGCCTGTCGGCGGGCGACTGGTACCTGTTCCTGCAGGGCGTCTCGCTCTTCTGGATGCCGCTGACCTCGATCGCCGCCTTCTGGTCGCAGTTCCAGCAGGGCCTGTCGGCCTCCGAGCGGGTCTTCGCCCTGATCGACGCCCCGCCCCGGGTCGTGCAGACGGGCTCGGCCGACCCCGGCAGGCTGGCCGGGCGCATCGAGTTCGACGACGTCACCTTCGGCTACGACGCGGCCCACCCCGTCCTGCGGAACTTCGACCTGGTCATCGAGGCGGGCGAGACCGTTGCGCTGGTCGGCCACACCGGCGCCGGGAAGTCCACGCTGAGCAAGCTGATCACGAGGTTCTACGAGTTCCAGGAAGGCCGCCTGCAGATCGACGGCCACGACATCCGCTCACTCGACCTCGGCGCCTACCGGCGGCAGATCGGCGCGGTGCCGCAGGCGCCGTTCCTGTTCAGCGGCACGGTCGCCGACAACATCCGCTACCCGCGGCCCACGGCGGGCGACGACGAGGTGCTGGCCGCGGCGGCCGCGGTCGGCGGCGGCGACTGGATCGAGGCCCTGCCCGACGGCCTGCTCACCGACGTGGGCGAGCACGGCCGGGCCCTGTCCATGGGCCAGCGGCAGCTCGTCGCGCTGGCCCGCCTGCTCATCCAGGACCCGGCGATCGTCGTCCTCGACGAGGCCACCGCCAGCGTCGACCCGCTGACCGAGGCCCAGATCCAGGAGGGGCTCGACGTGGTGCTGGCCGGCCGCACCTCGATCGTCATCGCCCATCGGCTGTCCACGATCGAGCACGTCGACCGGATCATCGTGCTCGACCACGGGCAGATCGTGGAGGAAGGCGGCCACGCCGAGCTGCTGGCCCGTGGCGGCCGCTACTGCCAGGTCTACAACACCTACTTCCGCCACCAGTCGCCCAACTACCGCCCCGACAGCGGGTTCGTCGCCGTCGGCGGCACCTGACGGCCTCACATGATGAGCCGCTGGTGCCTGCTGCTGCGCCACTCCACCATGAGCACGGTCGCGTCGTCCTGGAGCCGCCCGTGCTGGTGCTCCAGAATGGCCTGCACCAGCCGGCGCAGCGTCTCGGGGGCCGACAGGCCGTCGGCCTCCTGCCGGAGGATGAAGTCGATGAAGCGCTCCAGCCCGAACAGCTCGCCGTCCGGGCTCTGCGCCTCGATGATCCCGTCGGTGTAGAACAGCAGCCGGTCGCCGGGCTGGATCTGGTACTGAAGCTCCCCGGTGCACGGCTGCAGCGAGAAGCCCATCGGCGGGTCGGGCTCGCCGGACAGCGTGGCGACCTGCTGGCCCTCGCGGACCACGAGCGGCGGATGATGCCCTCGGTTCACCCAGGTCAGCCAGCCGGTGCGCAGGTTGAGCTCGGCCAGGATGCCGGTGGTGAAGCGGCCGGTGAACTGCTCGGCGATGGCGGCGTCGATCGCCTGGGCCGTGCCGACGAGATCGGCGCCCTGCCGCCGGCTGTTCCGGCTCGCCCCGACGGCGATGGTGGCCGTCAGCCCGGCGGAGGTGTCGTGGCCCATCGAGTCGAAGATCGACACGTGCAGCGTGTCGCCGGCGATGGCGTAGTCGAAGGCGTCGCCGCCCACCTCGTACGCCGGTTCCAGCACGGCGCTGACGACCACCTCGTCGTTGGCGAACGTCCCGGGCGGCAGCAGGGGCAGCAGCACCTCGGCCGACAGGGTCATCGGCTGGGCGCGGACCAGCCGCGAGTAGGAGTCGCTGTGCGGGCGCTTGCTGATCACCAGCAGCGCGACCAGCGACGCGAGCTGCTTGGCCCGCCACTCGGCGACCTCGTCGTCCTCCTGCACCGTCACCCCGAGCACGCCCATGCGTTCGGTGCCGTCGAGGAGCGGCAGCCACAGCCTGGTCGCACCGCCGGGCACCCGGACGACCTCGGCGTTGCGGAAGGCGACACCGGCGAGCGTGCCGTCGATCCGCAGGACCGCCGGCGGCTCGCCGGACACGTCCTGCTGCTGCGGGATCGGGATGAGCTGCTGTTGTTGCAGGTCGGTGACGTAGACCACGGTGTCGGAGAAGCCCGCCATCGCGGCGTGCCGGGCGACCATGTGCGGCAGGTCCTCCATCGCGGTCAGATGGTTGGCGGACAGCATGCCGCCCAGCATCAGCTCTCCGCCACTGCGCCGCATCGGCCCCCCTCCCTGAGGTCCGTCCGGGAACCTACCCAATTTCAAGTGGCCCGTTTCTGCCCCGACGGCCGTCGCTGACACATCCGCACGGTCCGGGCCGGAGGTCCCTCAGCCGTCCGCCTGTTCTTCCGCGCGCGCCCGCCGCCACGCCACGTCCTGGTACGCCTTCGTCACCGCCACGATCATGGCGGCCAGCGCGGTGACCGTCAGCGCCAGCCAGGCCACGCCCCCGCCCACGACGACGGAGAGCGCCAGCCGCGAACGCCGCGCCGCCTACAGCAGGCGCGAACGGTTCGAGGCCGCCCTCTTGCGCACCTCGGTGAAGAACACCTCCGTGTGGCGGTGGTGGCGTCGCGTACGGCTGGGCTCCCGGCCGGGCGCGGTGTCCGCGTGCTGGGAGAAGGTCAGCCAGCAGCTGCGGATGCCGTAGAGGAGGTTCTCCAGCAGGTCGAGGGCCGGGCGGCCGGGGTTGAGCGGGGTGATGGGCAGATAGACCGTGCTGGGGCCGAGGCCGAGCTCGGGATGGTCGGTGCGGGCCTGGGCGATCAGCTCCTCGGCCACGCCGATGCGGTGCTTGGCCTCGGTGACGCCGTAGAGGTGGCCCTCGGCGACGTGCAGGGCGTTGCGGATCATGGGCATGACCGCGTGCCGGGGCGAGCCGCCGCCGCTCATCGCGGAGATGACCTCGGTGAGGCTCTCCTGGGCGGGGGCCTTGATGTTGTCGACCTCGGAGATCGTCTGCATCGGGTGCAGGCCGGTGTGGCGGGCGCTGACGGTCGCGGCGGCGTAGAGCCAGTGGGCCGCCGCGATCGCGGCCGCCGTCGGGTCGATCTTCGTGAACAGCGCCTCCGTGCCGAACGGATGCTGGTGCAGCAGGCTGTCGGCCTGGGCCACCTGAAGGGGCGAGGCGTCCTCCCGGCTGAGCATGACGGCCTGCTGGGCGCGCGCGGTCAGGTCGCCGAGCTCGGCGTTCTCGATGGCGGCCAGCTCCGCGGTGACGTCGGTGGCGACACGGCCGGACAGCCGGGCGAGGTTGATCGTGGCCAGCGTACGGCCGACGCGATGGGCGACCTCCTCCACCCGCGTGGAGTAGAGCGTCAGCGCGCCGTTGGCCGGCCGGACGGGCGCCAGCAGGGCCGGGATGACCGAGGCGAACGCGTCGCGCTCGGCCTGGCGCTGCCAGCCGACGCTGTTCGGGCCGTGCTGGTCGGCGGCGCTGGACGGATGGGTGTAGCAGCGCCAGCAGGCGTGGGACAGCTCCGTGAGGCTGGTGGCCAGGCGGAGGGTGTCCGGGCTCGATGGCACTTCTTCCGCCACGGTGGTGGCGATGTCGCCGATCCCCGTACCCCATGTGGCGATGAGCGCGTGGCGGGTGTGGTCGACGGCGAACCGGGTCACGGAGGCTCCTTAAAACGGGGGGTGTGGGGGAGCGTGATGACATGCTCAGGATGCTTGATCCAGGGTGGGCGTGTAGGGAAATTCGCATTGTTGTCGGTCCCTGATCTGGGGATTTGCCGTGAAATGCGCCAGAAGATTTTTCCGGAGGATGGGCTGGTGGGAGGCCGCTGAGCGGAGGAGTCGCGTTTTGTAGGGATATGTCGGCTCCTGGTAGGCATACGGGAGAGGCCGGCGGGCGCACCCGTGAGGGCGGGACGGTGCGCCCGTGCGGGCAGGGCGGTGTGCCCGTGCGGGCGGTGGCGGTGTGCCCGTGCGGGCGGGGCGGTGTGTTCGTGAGGGCGGGGCGCCGTCTCTAGCCGCGTTCCTCCGGGCTGGACCTGTTTCGGTCCGTCACTTTCGGTGGCCAATATCCGCTGGCAGAAAAGAAACTTGGGCGCCGGTGTAATGGAACTCCACCCGGCGAAATCGTGATCATCCCCACGCGGCCGAGCAGTGTGTCACCGTTTTCTCATCCCTGGGGCTCCCACCCGCCCGTCCGGTGCGGGCCCCTTCCAAGCTGCGCAAAGGCAGGAATGTGTGGACCTAGAAACACAGATCCTCAGGTTGCTGTTGCGCCTGCGGAAACTCAAGGCAGGCAGGCCCACCGGCGACCTCACGGCGACCACGACCGGCATCACGCGGATGCAGGCCGACATCGCCGACATCCGGACGGAGATGCGACAGGACTTCGCCGCCCTCGGCGACGAGCTGGCAGCCCTCCGACGCCACATGAACGACCATTTCACCGCCGACCGGTCGCGCTGCTGCAAGGGCCCGGTTCCCGGCTGCCCGCAGGGCGCGTCGGCGTTCGACGCAGGCCCGATCGGATCCTGACCGGCTCCGCTCCAGGCTCAGCCTGAGGCCGTCGCGGCGCCAGGCTGAGCCCCTCCGGGACCCCGCACCCGTTGCTTGCTGGCCGTCGTGTCGGGTATACACGGGTTGCCACCATGTGCTTACAGCAAGTGGGACCCGGCCGCCCTCCTCCACCGGGCCGGTTCCCTACCTACTACCGGTGAAGGTAGGAGTAAGTGGATGTAGAGGCGGAGATCCTGGACATCAAGCTTCGCGTCCAGGCGCTGGAGGCGACGCTGTGCGCCGAGGCCGACTGTTCGGAGGCGGTGCTCGCCTTCGCCGAGATGAGGGCCGACCTCGCCGAGACCCGGAGCGAGGTGGGCCAGGACGTGACGGCCCTGACCGACGAGCTGCTCGGCCTCCACGGGCAGACCGACGAACACTTCCAGGCGGTCCGGTCGAAGATCCGCCGCCGGCTCGACCTCCTGCGCTGCGAGACCCTCGACCTGGCCATCAGGCTCGACCGCCTGCTGGAGAGGGGCGACTCCTAGCGTGCGCGGGCCCGTCCCTGGGTGAGCAGGGTCCGCATGGTCGCCGGCGGGCGCGCGGCGAGGTCGGCGGCGAAGTGCTCGAAGATGTTGAGTATCGTCCCCTCGGGCAGGCTCTGGAGCTCGCGTTCCCGGCGCACGAACGGCCCGAGCGCGTGCCACATCTCGACGTACCGGCGGTGCAGCAGGGAGCTCACGAACTGCTTGTCGATGATGTCGAGGTGGGCCAGGATCGCGTAGAGCTGGAAGAAGTAGCCGATGTCGTAGATCTTGCGCTGCACGTCGTCGTCCAGGCCCGAGATGCCCTTGTCGCTGGGGAGTTTGGGCAGCTCGTCGCGGATGAAGGCGTAGCTGCGGTGGAACTCCAGCGACCGGAACTCCTTGAGCAGGTCGATCAGCGGTTCGACGTGGTTGCCGTGCCGCTGCGCCCTGAACTGGTTGCGCGCGATGCGCGAGGAGGCCACCACCGCCGAGATGGAGACGATCACGGCCCCGACATTGATCAGCACTGAGACGTCCATCAGGCCTCCTCGGTCAGCCCGGCCACGAAAGCGTGGATCACGTCGTTGACCACGTCCGGACACTGGAGCTGCGGCCAGTGCCCCAGGCAGCGCGGTCGCAGGTCCACCACGGAGATCAGCGGGTTCAGCGAGCGCAGGACCGCGAGGTCGGTGTCCCGGCGGCTGCGTACGTAGAGCATCGGCACCGGGCAGCGTCTGCACAGGTCCGTGGGGTCGTACCGCAGGATGTCGTGCCACAGGGGCCGTACGACCTGCTCGGGGGTGCGCTCCAGCGCCCGGAAGACCTCCGCGCGCCCGTCGTGGCCGCCGTCGGGCCCCCAGGCGTCGCTCATCGTGGCCAGGTAGTGGCCGCGCCAGTCGCCCGCCTCGGACTCGCGCGCCCGGGCCGCGTTCGCCCGCCTGCCGGCGGCGGTGACCGCGAAGTTGCTGTCCAGCACCACGACGCCGGAGACGAGCTCGGGCCGGGTCGCGGCGATCATCGCCGCGATCAGGCCCCCGGCGCTGTGACCGGCCAGGACGACCCCGCTCAGCCCCCGCGCGCGCAGCTCACCCGCGACGGCCTCCGCCATGGCCCCGACCGAGTACGCGCCGCCCGCCAGCCCGGGCGACCCGCCGTGCCCGGGAAGATCGAGCCCCAGCAACCCCAGCTCCGGCCTGAGCCCCTGCCACTGCCGGACGAACTGCCCCCGCTCGCACCCCAGCCCGTGCAACAACACGATCGTGGGCCCGCCGGGCAGCTCGGACGGCGGCCGCTCGGACGCGGCGAGACGAAGAGGTGGATTCCCGGTGATGTTCGGCATCGCAGTGACCTCGCAGAAGACGTCACTTCAGGGTTACCCGGCCAACGCCCCGTCCTCCCCGGAGGTTCCCGGCCTGGCGACGTCGAGGAAGGCGGGGCGGGTCCAGGTGGACAGGAGGCGGAGGGCGGTCTGGGTGGGGGAGCCTTCCTCGGCGGTGTGGGCGATCAACGCCTGGTCGGGGTCGTCGGGAAGGCGGAGGGTCTCGAAGCCGAGGTCGAGCCTGCCGACCACCGGGTGCTGGTAGACGTAACGTCCGTGGGTCTTGTCCTTGAGCCGGTGTTCGGCCCAGAGCTCGCGGAACTCCGGGCAGGCCGCGGACAGCTCCTCCACCAGGGCCGCCGTCCGCGGGTCCCCGGGGTGGCGGCCCGCGTCGAGGCGCAGGTAGGCGACCACGTCGGCGGCCTTGGCGGGCCAGTCGGCGTACAGGTCGCGCATGCCCTCGTCCAGGAACACCAGGCGGGCCAGGTTGCGCTGCCGGGGCGGCAGCGCGCCGAAGTCGGTGATCAGCGCCGCCGCGAGGTGGTTCCAGGCCAGCACGTCGGTGTCGCGGCCGACGACGTAGGCGGGCACGTCGGCCGACGAGTCCAGCAGGCGCTGGAGGCCGGGCCGGACGCGTTGCAGCGGGGGCGTGGCGTGATCGGTCTCGTTCCAGGGGCGGGCCAGGCGGTGAAGGTGCTCGCGCTCGACGTCGTCCAGGCGCAGGGCGCGGGCGACGGCGTCCAGGACCGCCTCGGAGAAGTGCAGGGTACGGCCCTGCTCCAGCCGGACGTAATGGTCCACGCTCACCCCGGCGAGCTGGGCCAGCTCCTCCCTGCGCAGGCCGGGAACGCGCCTGCGGTTGCCGTACTCGGGGAGGCCGAGCTCCTCGGGACGCAGCCGGGCGCGACGCGATCGAAGGAATTCGCCCAGTTCTGCACGTCTGTCCAGTGCCATGAGAGCAGTATGGCCGCCCGGCGCGTTCGTGAGCCTGGTCATGCCGTGCCCAGGCACCGGCAGGCACTGGGTGGGCCGGGGGCGGCGCACCAAAGTGGGGTGCACCGGACGTCCGTACGGGACGACCTGGTCACCTCGATCTCACAGGGAGCACCACGACATGAGCACCACCCACCTGCCGACCCGGCCTCTGGGCACCACCGGCATGGACGTCACCCGCCTGGGCTTCGGCTCCTGGGCGGTGTCGGGGCCGGGCTGGAAGTTCAGCTGGGGCACGACCGACGACGCCGAGTCGATCGCCGCGATCCGGCACGCCGTCGCCCGCGGCGTCAACTGGATCGACACCGCCGCCGTGTACGGGCTCGGCCACTCCGAGGAACTGGTCGGCAAGGCCATCGCCGACCTGCCCGACGCCGACCGCCCGTACGTCTTCACCAAGGCCGGCCTGGTCTGGGACCCCGAGAACCCGCAGGCGGCCCCGCGCCGGATCATGAAGCCCGCCGGCGTCCGCCGCGAGCTTGAGGACTCGCTGCGCCGCCTGAACGTCGACCGCATCGACCTGTACCAGGTGCACTACCCCGACACCGGCGAGTCGCTGGAGTACGCCGGCGGCGGCTTCGGCGCGGTCTCGCCCAACGCCACGCCGCTGGAGGAGTACTGGCAGGTCATGGCCGATCTGAAGGCCGAGGGCAAGGTACGCGCGATCGGCCTGTCCAACCACTCGCCCGAGCAGTTGGCGGCCGCGGAGCGGATCGCGCACGTGGACGTCGTCCAGCCGCCGTTCTCGGCGATCAACCGGTCGGCGGCGGCCGAGATCGCGTGGGCGCACGCCCACGACACGGGTGTGATCGCGTACTCGCCGCTGCAGTCGGGACTGCTCACCGGGACCTTCTCCGCCGAGCGCGTCGCGAACCTGCCCGCCGACGACTGGCGTGCCGCCCACGAGGACTTCACCACCGGTCTGCCGGCCAACCTGCGGCTGGCGGAGGCGCTGCGCCCGATCGCCGCGCGGCACGGCGCCGGCGTCGCCGAGGTGGCCATCGCCTGGGTCCTGGCCTGGCCTGGCGTCACCGGGGCCATCGTCGGCGCCCGCAAGCCGGAGCAGGTGGACGGCTGGATCGGCGCCGGCGCGGTGGACCTGACGCCGTCGGACCTGGAGGAGATCGCCGCCGCGATCACCGTCTCCGGCGCCGGCCCGGCCCGTCCCCAGGCGTGAGGAGGGCACGGGAGATGTCGCTCGTCGTCGTGGCCCAGTGCCTGGCCGCGCCCGGACAGGAGGACCGGCTGCGGACCGCCCTCGAAGCGATGATCGAACCGTCCCTGGACGAGCCCGGCTGCCTGGCCTACCGCGCCTACGCCGACCCCAACCATCCGGCGAGCATGGTGGTGATCGAGGAGTGGGCCAGTGCGCGGGCGCGGCTGGAACACCTCGCCACCCCGCATCACCGCCATGCGGCACAGGTGCTGGCCCTCGTCCTGGCCGAGCCGATGACCCTCCGCACGCTCGTGACCGCCTCCGGCGCGGGCGGGGAGGTCAGAGCGCTGACCGTTGACGTAGTCGATCGACGGGCTGTGCGTCACCGGTGTCCGCAAGCGGTCGATGTCGGGCACCCGTCACCGGACGGCGGTGAGGTCGACGACCACGAAGTCGCCGCCGCGGCGGAAGACCGCGAGGCCGCTGCCCGCCGGCGCCCTGAAGCGGACCTGCGGGTCGATGTCCCGCAGCTCGGCGGTGACGCCTGATCGCAGGTCGTGGACCAGTGCGCGGTCGGGCAGCTGGGCGGTGAGAAATCGGTCCTGCTGTAATGGTTGCGGCCCGACCCCTGACACGTCCACGTCGCGTCGTCCTCGCCCGTCCCGGTCCTGGACGTGGGCGATCACCGCGCGCCGTCCACCAGGCGATCCGGCCCTGGCCCGCGGTGAAGCCGTCGGGGAAGAGGGTGGTGCCGGAGGGGCGGGGGAGGGCGGCGAGCCTGGTCGCCTTGGCGGTGTTCACGTCATAGGCGTAGAGGCCGCCGGGCTTTCCCGATCCCGCCGCGGCGGTCAGGAGGAGCCTGGTGGCGTCCAGCATCAGGCGTGGCCGGACCTTTCTGCCGTCGGGTAATTCGGCCGGTAACACGTGCACTGCTCCGGGCCACACCTTCTCCACGGGTTCCGGAGCCGAGATGGCGGGTGCGCCCGGCTTTTCGCCGCTTTTCGGCCCGGACAGAACGTGAATTGCGGCAGCCGAAATGGCCGCCACCGCCACGGTGGAGACGATCGCCGTCATGAGACCGCGGCGGGGCCGGGCAAATGTGTTGGTCATTTACGAGTCCTTCTTTATAGCGGTTTTCGGTGCGATTCATGAGTATGGGGGGCATGGAGTGCGTGCCGCAGGAGGGCGGTGCGGCCGGGGCTCGGGGAACCGGGAGAGCCGTGGCCGCTCGGCGGGTCGTCGTCGGGGGCGGGGTGCTGGTCGTGGCGGTGCTGGCGTACTGGCTGGGCGGCGGCGGTGGTGGCAGGGAGAGCGCCGGAGGAAGGCCCGGCGTGACGCCGACGCCCAGCGCGACGCCCGCGGTCCCGGACGTCTTCCGGAAGGTCGGGCCGTCGGTGGTGGTCGTCCGGGCGGGGAAGTCGTTCGGCACGGGGGTGATCGCGGCCGAGGACGGGACGGTCCTGACGGCGCATCACGTGGTCAAGGGCACGAAGAACGTCGATCTCACGTTCGCCGACGGGACCAGGGCCAAGGCCGTCGTGGCCGCGGCGAACCCCAAGCGGGACGTCGCCGTGCTCAAGCCGGCGAAGCTGCCGGAGATCGTCGTGCCGGCGACGCTCGGCGGCGCCGTGGACGTCGGGGCGCCGGTCGTGGCGATCGGCAATCCGCTCGGCCTGACCTACAGCGTCTCCACCGGCGTGGTGTCGGGCCTCGACCGGACCACCGGCGGGACCGCCGAGGACGGCGGCCTGGACGGGCTGATCCAGTTCGACGCCTCCGTCAACCCGGGGAGCTCCGGCGGGCCGCTTCTGGACGCCCGCGGACTGGTCGTCGGGATCGTCGTCTCGATCGCCGACCCCGGGGGCGACGACGCGTTCGCGGGCATCGCGTTCGCGGTGCCGATCGGCGTGGCCCTGGGTGGCGACGAGGGCGACGGACCGCCGGGTGACGGACCACAGATCTGACCCACCTTGCGCGTAGCGTCGAGAGAAGGGACACCATGACCCCACCCCCGTCTCATCCGCTCGAACAGGTCCTGTTCGAGGTCAAGCGCACCATCGTCGGCCAGGACGTCCTGCTCGAACGCATGGCCGTGGCCCTGATCGCCGACGGTCACCTGCTGGTGGAAGGCGTACCGGGCCTGGCCAAGACCTTGGCGGTCCGGTCCCTGGCGGCGGCGATCACCGGCGGTTTCCAGCGCGTCCAGTTCACCCCCGACCTGGTCCCCGCCGACCTCGTGGGCACGCGGGTCTACCACCAGCACTCCGGCGAGTTCAGGACGGAGCTCGGCCCGGTGTTCACCAACCTCCTGCTCGCCGACGAGATCAACCGCGCCCCCGCCAAGGTGCAGAGCGCCCTGCTGGAGGTGATGCAGGAGCACCAGGTGACGATCGGCCGGGAGACGTTCCAGGTGCCGGAGCCGTTCCTGGTCATGGCCACGGAGAACCCGATCGAGTCGGAGGGCACCTACCCGCTCCCGGAGGCGCAGGTCGACCGGTTCATGATGAAGGTGGTCGTCGGCTACCCCGCCCAGAACGAGGAACAGGCGATCGTCGAACGCGCGCTGCGCCCACCGGACCCGCCGCAGCCGACGGTCACGACCGCCGAGCTGATGGAGATGCGGGCCCGCGCCCGGCAGGTGTACGTCGATCCGTCGATCGTCGACTACGCCGTACGCCTGGTCGCCGTGACCCGTTCGCCGGGCACGGCCGGGCTGGGCGAGCTGGAACGGTACGTCACGTACGGGGCCAGCCCGCGCGCGTCCATCGCGCTCGTGACGGGTGCCCGCGCGCTGGCCTTCCTGCGCGGCCGCGACTACGTCCTGCCGGACGACCTGTCCGAACTGGCCCTCGACGTGCTGCGTCACCGTCTGGTGCTGTCGTACGAGGCCCTGGCCGACGACGTGGACGCCGACACGATCATCACCCGGGTGCTCGGGGCCGTCCGCGCGCCCGACGTCGTCCTGCGGAACCGCTGAGCCGTCATGGCCACCGCCCCCGAGAAACTGCTGCTCCGCCTGGAGTGGCAGGTCGTCCGCAGGCTGGACGGCCGCCTCCAGGGCGCCCACTGCACCGCCCACCGCGGCTCCGGCGTCGACTTCACCGGCCTGCGCCCCTACACCGGCGGCGACGACGCCCGGCACATCGACTGGAACGTCACCGCCCGCCTGGACGAACCCCACCTGCGCGTGTTCACCGAGGACCGCGAGCTGACCGTGTGGCTGGTGCTCGACCGTTCGGCCTCGATGGCGGCCGGACGGCCGGGACGCGGCAAGCACGACGTGCTGGCCGAGCTGGCGCTCGTCCTCGCCCGGCTGTTCGGGCGGGGCGGCAACCGCGTCGGCGCGCTGCTGTTCGACAACGGGATGTCGCGCGTCGTGCCGCCGGGCGCCTCCCGGCGGCACACGCTGCGGATCGGCGCCGAGCTGGACCGCACCGCCGGCGCGCGCGCCGGCGCCACCACCGACCTGGCCCGGATGCTCGACGCGGCCGGACGGCTGGCGCGCCGCCGCTCGCTCGTCGTCGTCCTGTCGGACTTCATCGGCGACGGCGACTGGGAACATTCGCTCCGGCGCCTGGCCCGGCGGCACGAGGTCGTCGCCCTGCGGATCGTGGACACGGCCGACGACGTGCTGCCCGAGGCCGGGCTGATCGTGGTCGAGGACGCCGAGACCGGCGAGCAACTCGTCGTCGACTCCGCCGACCCGCTGCTGCGCATCCGCTTCCGCGAGGCCGTGGACGCCCGCGACGCCCGGCTCGCGGCGGGCATGCGCCGGGCCGGGGTGCCGGTCCACCGCGTCGGCACCGACCGTGACCTGGTCGAGGCGCTGGTCGAGGTCGTCGCCCGGACCGGGGACCGGTCGCCGTGACCGGGACCATCGGTGATCGCCTGACCCTGTCGTCCCCGCTGCTGCTGGCCGCCGGGCTGCTCGTGACGGCGGCGCTGGCCTGGGCGGCCGTCGTCTCGGCCCGCCGCCGCAGGTCGGCGCTCGCCGCGGCCGGGTTCGCCGGGGCGGGCGGGCGCGGGGCGTACCTAGGGACCGGCCTGACGGTCGCCGGCGTCGGCGTGCTCGCGCTGGCCACCGCGGGGCCGGCGGCGATGGTGCCGGTGCCGCGGACGGCGGGCACCGTCATCCTCGCCGTGGACGTCTCCAACAGCATGGGCGCCGACGACGTCGCGCCGACCAGGCTGGCGGCCGCGCAGCGGGCGGCCCGCGCGTTCGTGTCGGCGCAGCCCGACAGCGTGGACATCGGGGTCGTCGCGTTCGAACGGGGTGCGCTCACCACCGCGCGGCCCGCCGCCGACCACTCCGTCGCGCTCAAGGCCATCGACCGGCTGAAGGTCACCGGCGGCACCTCGCTCGGGGCGGCCATCACCGCCTCGCTGACGGCCATCACCGGCAGGCAGGTGGTCGTCGGCCGCGACGGCGCGCCGCCCGACGTCGGCTACTGGCCGTCGGCGACGATCGTGATGTTCTCCGACGGCCAGAACCAGGGCGGCGACGTCGAACGGGCCGCCGCCGCGGCGCAGAAGGCGGGAGTGCGCATCCACACCGTCGGGATCGGCACCCCGGCCGGGACGGCGGTGCGGGTCGACGGCTACCACCTGCAGACCGCGCTCGACGAGGACACCCTCACCACGATCGCGCGGACCACCGGCGGCGGCTACCATCCGGCCGCCGACGCCACGCGGCTCGACGGCGTCGCCGACACGATCGACCTGCGGCTCACCGTCTCCGACGAGCCGCTGCCCCTCGCCGGCGGGCTGATCGGGCTCGCCCTCGTGCTGCTCGCCGCGGGCGCGGCGCTCACCGTGCTGCGGTCCGGACGGGTGATCTGAATGTCGATGTCATGGCCCTGGGCGCTGCTGTCCGCGCTGGTCATCCCCTTGATCTTCGCGATCCGCTGGTGGGCGCTCCGCCGCCGGCGGCGGGCCGCCGTGCGCGTCACCTCGATCGCGCTCGTACGGGCCGCTCTTCCCGGGCGTACGCGCTGGACGCGGCGGATCCCGGTGGCGCTCTTCGTCGCCGGGCTCGCGCTGCTCGCGGTCGGGGCGGCGCGGCCGCAGGCGTCGGTGCCGGTGCCGACGCGGTCGACGACGATCCTGCTCGCGCTCGACACCTCCGGCTCCATGTGCTCCACGGACGTCGACCCCAACCGCATCACCGCCGCCAGGAAGGCCGCCGCCGGCTTCATCGAGTCGCAGCGCGGCGGACCGCGCATCGGCCTGGTCACCTTCGCCGGCACCGCGGGCCTGCTCGTCCCGCCCACCGACGACACCGACACCCTGATCGAGGCGCTGGACGGGCTCACCGTCGCCCGCGGCACCGCGATCGGGCAGGCCATGCTCACCTCGATCGACGCGATCGCCGAGGTGGACCCGTCGGTCGCGGCCACCTCGGCCACCCCTCCCGCCGCCGGCTCGGGGTACGCGGGCGCCGCCATCGTCGTGCTCACCGACGGCGCCAACACCCAGGGCGTCGAGCCGCAGCGGGCCGCCCAGGAGGCGGCGCTGCGCCGCGTACGGGTGTTCACCATCGGCTTCGGCACCACGAACCCGGCGCCGATGGTGTGCGACAACTCGCAGTTCGACGGTCGTGGCTTCCGCGGATGGGGCAGCGGGTTCGGCGGCGGTGGGGGCTTCGACCGGGGTCGCAACCCCCAGGTCATCGACGAGCCCGCACTCCGCGAGATCGCCCGGACGACCGGCGGCTCCTACCACCGCGCCGAGAACGCCGACCAGCTCGAAACCGCCCTCGACGCCCTTCCCGGCGCCTTCACCGTCGTCCGGGAACGGGTGGACGCGGCCGCCGTGTTCGCCGGGGCCGGCGCCCTGCTCGTCGTCGCGGCGCTGTCGCTCTCCCTCTGGTGGAACCGCCCGCGCCGCACCTGAGCGCCCGGCTAGGCGGTGTTTCATAAGGCCTTGAGCCACTGGTCGATCGCGGCGATGGTGAGCGTGGCCTCGAACCGGACGGCGAGCTTGTCGTAGCGAGTGGCCATGCCACGGTTCTGCTTGAGCTGGCTGATGCCGCATTCGACGGCGTGACGCCTGCGGTAGAGGCCGGGGTCGAAGGCCGGCGGCCGTCCGCCCTTGGAACCCTTGGCGCGCCGGTGGGCGTCCTGGTCGGCCTTGCTCGGGATGCACGCCTTGATCCCACGCCGGCGCAGATGAGTCCGGTTGGCCTTGCTGGTGTAAGCCTTGTCGGCCAGTACATGATCGGGACGGGTCCGGGGTCGGCCGCCACCCGGGCGGCCGACCCGGATCTTGCCCAGCACCGCGATGAACTGCGGGCTGTCTCCTCGGTGACCGGCTGTCACC
>NZ_JBSFGF010000032.1:0-99583 GCF_053596455.1 Nonomuraea sp. NPDC001699
AAGGTGCCGAACGCCGCCGCCATCTGGTTCGGCTCGACCAACTCCGACAACAACGGCGACGGCACCGCCGACACGATCCGCCGCTCCGCCATCCAATAGCCCCCGAGGGAGTGACCGTGCTCGCAACCCGCTTACGCACCCTCGTCCCGATCGCCGCCGCGTGCCTGGCCGTCTCCGCGCTCGTCGCGCTGCCGGCCCGCGCCGCGACCGTGCGCTACGAGGCCGAGAACGCCACCAACGTCCAGGGCGCCGTCGAGGCGAACCACGCCGGGTTCTCCGGCACCGGCTTCGTCAACAGCGACAACACGGCCGGCCCGTACACGGAGTGGACCGTCAACGCCCCGGCGGCCGGCACCGCCACCCTGGCCATCAGGTACGCCAACGGCACCGGCTCGGCCCGGACCTCCGACGTCTCCGTCAACGGCACGGTCGTGTCGGCCGGGCGCTCGTTCGGCGCGACGGCGAACTGGGACACCTGGGCGACCTCCACCCTCACCGCCACCCTGCACCAGGGCGACAACAAGATCCGCGTCACCGCCGCCTCCGCGGGCGGCAACCCCAACCTCGACTTCCTGGAGGCCACCACCGCCGACGCCCCGGCCACCGAATACCAGGCCGAGGCCGCGACGCTGACCCAGGCGAGCGTCGCCACCAACCACACCGGCTACACCGGCACCGGATTCGTCGACTACGTCAACGCCGCCGGCGGCTCCGTCGAGTGGTCGGTCAACGTCGCCGAGGCCGGCAGCCACACGCTGACCTTCCGCTACGCCAACGGCACCGCCGTCGCCCGCCCGATGGACATCGCCGTCAACGGCGTCACCGCGGTGACCGGCCTGGCCTTCCCCGGCACCGGAAGCTGGGACACCTGGGCCGACGCCCGCGCCACCGTGACGCTGAACGCCGGCGTCAACACCGTCCGCGCGACCGGGACCGGCGCCGACGGCGGCCCGAACGTGGACAGGCTGTCGGTCAGCGGCTCCGGCGGCCCCGACGGCCAGGCGCCCACCGTGCCCGCGGGCCCGCGGGTGACCGGCGCCTCGGCCGCCAGCATCTCCCTGGCCTGGACCGACTCCACCGACAACGTGGGCGTCACCGGCTACCGCGTCTACGAGGGCACCGCCGTGGTGGCGACCTCGCCCACCGCGAGCGCCACGGTGGCGGGGCTGACCTCCGGGTCCACGCACACGTACACGGTCACGGCGGTGGACGCGGCGGGCAACGAGTCCGCGCACAGCGCCGCGGTCACCGGCACCGCGACCGGCGGCACCGGCGGTCCCACCGCCGACCAGCTCCTCGCCAAGGTCACCACGTGCGCCCAGATCTCCAACGGCAAGTACAAGACCGACTCCGACGTCTCCTCGGGGACCGTCCCGGTGTGCGGCAAGACCGGCGGCGTGTTCTGGAAGGGCGACCTGGACATCGACTGCGACGGCGTCCGCACCACGCAGTGCAACGAGAACACCGACTGCTGCTTCCAGGCCGACACGTTCTGCCACACCACGTCCGACACGCCGCTGAACGCGGCACAGCTGGCGTACATGGTGGTGCCGAGCCCCAGCTCGATCTGGGACTACCGGACCAAGGGCATCGGCTGCGGGACGGTGGTGGCCGTCATTTACAACGGCCAGGTGGAGTACGCGGTCATGGGCGACACGGGCCCGTCGGGGATCATCGGCGAGGCCTCCTACCGCACCGCCGCCGACCTGGGCATCAACCCCGACCCGAGCAACGGCGGCACCGACTCCGGCGTCACGTACATCGTGTTCACCGGCTCGGGGACGAAGGTCTCGGCCATCGAGAACCACAACCAGGCCGTGACGCTGGGCAGGACCCTCGCCCAGCAGTTCGTCGACAACAACTGACCACCCCGTGAGCGTGCCGGGGGCCGCCGGTTGGCCCCCGGCACGGGATCGGGGGTGTCTGCCCCGATTTGTCCTGGATAAAACGGCAGCCCCCTGGACAGGACAGGGGTTATGGCAAGATCTGCGCTGGTCGTCATCGACATGCTGAACCCGTACGAGCACCAGGACGCCGAGCAGCTCGCGCGGCAGGTGGAGCCGATCGTCGAACCGCTGGCGGAGCTGGTCGCGCGGGCCAGCGAGCGGGACGACGTCGAGCTCGTGTACGTCAATGACAACTACGGCGACTTCGCCGCCGACCGGCGGGAGATCGAGGAGCGGGCGATGAAGGGCCGGCGGCCCGACCTGGTGCGGCCGGTCCTGCCGCCGCCGGGGTGCGCGTTCCTGCCCAAGGTGCGGCACAGCGCCTTCTTCGGCACGTCCCTGGAGTACCTGCTGTCCCAGAGCCGGGCGGAGCGGGTCGTCCTGGCGGGGCAGGTGACGGAGCAGTGCGTGCTGTACAGCGCGCTGGACGCGTACGTGCGGCACTACGAGCTGACCGTGCCGCCCGACTGCGTGGCGTCCATCCACCCGGATCTCGGGCAGGCGGCGCTGCGCATGATGGAACGCAACATGTCGGCCCGGCTCGCCCCGTCCGGCGACTGCTTCCCCGCGTGAGCCCTTGACCGCATTCCAGGGGACTACCTAGAGTCGGTAACTGTTGTTCTTCCTTTTATCAGTTACCGAATGGAGTCGGCGTGAAGACCCTCAGGCCGGAGCCGTCCTTCGCCGGATGGCCGACGGTCCGGTACGTCGGCGCGGCGACGCTGGTCCGATGCGTGGACGGCGGCGCCACCGTGTGCCTGATCCTGCTCGCGATCCAGCGTCTCCCCCAGGGCGCCGCGGCCGGCGGCCTGTTCGTGGCCCTGCTGACCGTGCCCCATCTGCTCGGCCCCTGGCTGGCGCGCCGGCTGGACGGGGCCGCCGACGGGCGGCGGCTGCTGGCGGGGGCCTTCGCGCTGCACGGAGCGGCGCTGGCGGCCGGCGCGGCGCTCATGGGGGTCGCACCGTTGCCCGTGGTGGGCGCGCTGCTCCTGGTCGCCGGGGCCGGCGGCCCGATGGTGACGGGCGGGCTGAGCAGCCGCCTGCCGGAGATCGCCGCCCGCGGGCGGATGGCGCGGGGACGGGCCGAAGGCTGGGACGGCTCGGCGGGGTGAAGGGGCCATGACGGTGCGGCAGGCCCTGGGGCTCATGGTCACGGTCGGGCCGCTGCGGCGGGTGCTGGTCGCCACGCTGCTCACCGCCGTCACCGCCGGTGGGCTGACCGTGGTCGCGGTCGAGTTCGGCGCCCGGCTCGGCCACGGCGCGACGGCTGGCGCGGCTCTGGCGGCGGTGTACGGGCTGGGCAATCTCGCGGGCTCGCTGGCGGTGACGGCGTTCCCGTTGCGCGGGGAGCCGGAGCGGCTGACGGTCCGGCACGTGGTGATCCTGGCCGTCGCCCTGGCCCTGTGCGCGTTCTCGCCCGTCTATCCGGTGGCCGTGGCGGCGTTCGGGCTGGCCGGGTTCGCCAACGCGCCGCTGTTCGCGGCCAGCCTGGCGGCACGGTCGGCGTACTCGCCGCCGCGGGCGCGGGCGCAGGTCTTCGTGTCGGTGGTGGGGCTCAAGATGGGGCTGTCCTCGGTGGGGGCGGCCGCGGCCGGTGCGGCGCTCGTCCTGGGGCCGCGGGCGCTGCTGGCCGCGGGGGCGGCGCTCGTGCTGCTCGCCGCCCTGGTGGCCGTGGCGGACCGCCGCCTCACCACCTCCTCCGCACGCCCTCGTCCGGAACGACCCGGTACGGTCCCCGTCCCGGCCGAGGCGGCCTGCGAGGACCGGACGTGACCACCGATGCGCCACCGATCAGGACGCGTGGTGGAGGAGGCGGGCCGCGCGGTCGGCGACGAGGTGCGGCTGCTCGGCCTGGACCAGATGCCCCGCGGAGACGTCCTCGTGGCGCCCGTCGGGCAGGCTCTCGGCGTAACGGCGCTGGTGCTCGCGGTTGGCGGCGTGCTGACGCTCCCGCCCACGGGCGGCGCGGGTCACCGACAACACGATCGCCGGGCATTCGGGGAGCCGCGGCGGCCGGGCCCGGAACTCCGGGATCGCGGCGGCCACGGCCCGGACCTCGCTGCGGGTCTGGGCGACCCCGGCCGGGGTGAAGTCCTCGGCGAGCATGGTCCGGTAAGTGTCTGCGGGGAACAACCGCCGGACGTTCCCGCTGAACAACCGCGCCAGGGGACGGAACCGGCTGAGCGCCTGCGACACCGCCAGCATGCGGTCGACCTGCTCGGTGGTCCGGTCCCAGGTGTCGTACACCGGCGAGGTCTCCGGCAGGACGTCGGCCAGCAGCAGCCCCCGCAGCCGGGGCCCGAGCCGCTCGGCGGCCCGGCGGGCGACCAGCCCGCCCATGCTGTGCGCGACCAGCACGAACTCCTCCGGCACGACGGCCTCGGTCATCGCGACCAGGTCGGCGGCCAGGTCGTCGATGCCGAGCGGCCCTCCGGCGGGGCCGCTGCGCGCGCGCCCGGCGCGGTCGTAGGTCACCAGCCGCGCCCTGGACGCCAGCAGCGGCGTCACCGCGTCCCAGCAGGTGCGCCCGCAGCCGCCGCCCGCCTCGAAGACCACCCATGAGGGCCCGTCGCCGGACTCCTCGACGTAGACGTGCCGTCCGTTCACCGGCACCATCCGCCCCCGCACGTCTCGCATGCGTCCTCCTCCGCCGTCCGAACGTTTTCATTTTGGATAACGGTATCTCATATGAAATCGTTGGGCCATGGATCCTGTCGAGCAGTTGCTGCATCCCGTACGGCTGCGCATCGTGCACGCCGTGTCCGCCGCGGGCACGATGACGATCGCGCAGCTCTGCGCCCGCATGCCGGAGGTTCCGAAGATCACCGTCTACCGCCAGGTCGCCCACCTCACCGAGGGCGGCTTCCTGGAGGTCGAGGGCGAGCAGCGCGTACGCGGCGCCACCGAGCGCCGCTACCGGCTGCGCCAGGACCGTCCCGCGATCGACGCCGGCGCCGCCGCCGCGATGTCGCTCGACGACCACCGCAGGGGGTTCGCCGCCGCCATGGCCGTCCTGATCGCCGAGTTCGACGCCTACCTGCGCCGCGAGGGCGCCGACCCGGTCGCCGACTCGGTCTCCTACCGGCAGGGCACGCTGTGGCTCAGCCCCGACGAGCTCGCCGCGATGCTGACCGACCTGCTGGCGGTCCTGGGCGGCCGCCTGGGCAACACCCCGGCCCCCGGCCGCGCCCCCTACCTGCTCAGCGCGATCCTGTTCCCCTCCGGCGCCCCGCCTTCCGACCCGCCTGCCGACCCGCCTTCCGACCCGCCTTCCGACCCGCCTTCCGGCCCGCCTGCGCCGCACGAGACCGGCCGGTAGCCCGCCCCGAGCGTCAGGGCGTCCGGGCGGGAAGGACCTCGATGGCGGCGAGCCGGTCGATCCTGAGCAGCGACAGCCGGGTGACCTGGCTGGAGGTGGCGCGGATGGTGAGCGGCCGGGAACGGTCGGCGGCGGCCAGGTCGGCCAGGTCGGCCAGCGCCCGGACGCCGAGGAAGGACATAGCGCTGATGTCCACGACGTGGTGGCCGGGGTCGAACGAGGACAGCAGCGCGTTCCAGGCCAGGGCGTTGGACCGGTCGGCCTCGCCGGAGAAGGCCAGCCCGTCGCCGTCGGCGGTGGCGCGGTGGCCGAAGCGGGCCGCCTCGGCGATCGCCGGATGCGCCTGGCAGGCGCGGAAGACGTGCCCGGAGGTGAAGACGCGGGTGTCGTACGCGCACAGGGCGGTCAGCGTCCCCAGGGTGAACAGGGTGTTGGCGGCGGCCTCGAACGCGACGAGCGCGTCGATGTCCACGGCGTCCACGGCGTCCGCACGGCCCGCGGGGCATGCCCACGCCATGTCGACGGCCACCCACAGGCCCGGGTAGCCGGCGGCGGTCGCGGCCAGGGCGGCGTCCCGGTAGGCGGCGTGCAGGCGGCCGGCGTCGAACCCGCCGCCGGCGTGTCGCGCCTGGACGGTGTCCATGACGTGCAGGTGCCCCTCGTGGAGCGCGCGCCGCAGCGGCGGGGACGCGCCGAGCCGGTCGCCGAGCGAGCCGCGCAGCCGGGGCGAGGGGAAGATCATCACCTGGGCCCCTCCCGCGACGCCGACGTGCGCGAACTCGGCGGCGGCCGACAGGAAGGCGTCGTCGGAGCCGAAGCGCGCTCCGAGGTGGTCGCCCGTGTGCACTGGCGGCAGAATCGCCATCGTGCTGCCTCCCATGCCCGGTTGCCCTTCATCCTAGGCAGGCGCGGCACGTCCACCGGAGGGCTTTCGAGGATTTTGCGGCCGAATGTCGTATCAAGGTGCTTAGGATTTGCTCACTGAGGGATGAGCGGCCACGGGACGAATCAGGTGGTGACCATGGGCGAGTCGTTCGGACTGCACGTGCCGATCGGTACGAACCTGGCTCTGCTGCGTGGCCTGATCAGCGCCTTCGCGCTGGAGGCGGGGCTCGACGGGCAGCGGGTGGAAGGGCTGGTCCTGGCGGTCAGCGAGGCGGCCAGCAACGTCCTGGAGCACGCCCGGGCGCCCGGCACGGTGAGCGCCCGCAACGACCCCGACGGCGTGACGGTGCACGTCGTGGACGAGAGCGGCACCCTGACGGACGCCCACCTCAACCGCGTCCCGCCGTGGCCGCCGCAGCGCGGCATGGGCCTGTGGATGATGCAGCGCGTGTGCGACCGGGTCACGCTCGACCATCCGGACGGCCGTTCCCGGCTGGAACTGTTCATGAGCCGCGCCCCCGCGAACACGGACGAGGAGACCACGCACCCCTAGTACGGTGGCCGGATGTATCCCGCCATCGAACCTTATGATCATGGTCTGCTCGACGTCGGTGACGGTCACCTCGTCTACTGGGAGGCGTGCGGCAACCCCGAGGGCAAGACCGCGCTGGTCGTCCACGGCGGCCCCGGCTCGAACTGCACCCCGGGCCAGCGGCGCGGCTTCGACCCGGACCGGTACCGCGTGATCCTGTTCGACCAGCGCAACTGCGGGCGCAGCCGGCCGCACGCCGCCGACCCGGCCGCCGACCTGTCGGCGAACACGACCCACCACCTGGTGGCCGACAGTGGTAGTGGATCAGGCCGGGGTTGGTGCCGGCCCGCTCGGCCACGGCCCGCGTGGTGACGGCGGGCCATCCGTGCTCCCCCAGCAACACGATCCCGGTCTCCACCAGCTGCTCGCGACGGCGGTCGCCACGCGGGGAATGTGGCCGATCGGCCAAGTTGGTCACACGGCCAAGTCAGCACGGAAATTCGCGTGCGCCACGGGCGGTCGCCGGTGTTGCATGTCCGGATGATCGACGAACCCCTGGACCGCCTCCGCGCCGCCGCACGACGTACCCGCGAACTGGCCCTGGAACGGGGGGCCACCGGCGTGGGCCACGAGGACGCCGACGACGACGCCGGCACGATCGGCACCGACGGCGCCCTCGGCTTCGACCCGTTCCCGCTGCTGGAAGCCCTCCACCGGCACGGCGTCCGGGCCGTGGTGATCGGGCAGGTCGCCGGCATCATGCACGGGTCCGCCGAGCTGACCGGCGACCTCGACCTGCTCTGGGACGGCGTCCCGGCCCACGCCCCGGCCCTGGCCGGCGCCTTCGCCTCCGCCGGCGCCCGGCTCGGCGACGAGACGGGCCGCCCTCTGGCCGCGCACCCGGACTCCCTCCTGCGCCCGAAGGTGCGCTTCACCTCGCCCGGGGCCGGCGGCGACTGCTGCACCCCCGCGCTCCCCTGGGGAGGGTTCCGGGTCCGCGACTGCCTGGACCGCGCGGTGACCGCGACCGGCCCGGACGGCCTGGAGGTCCACTACGTCTCGCGGGACGACCTGATCGGGATGCGCCGCGCCCTGGGCCGCCCGAAGGACCTGCGCCGGGCGGCCGAACTGGAGGCCCGGTGACCGGCGGAAAACCAGTCGTGAAAAGGGGCGGCGGTCGAGTAGCTTCGCCGTTCATGACCATGACCCCGACGCTGCGCACCGAACGGCTGCTGCTGGAGCCGTACGTCCCCGAGGACGAGGAAGCCTTCGTCGCCCTGTTCCAGAATCCGCAGGTCACGCGCTGGATGGGGGACGGCACCGCCACCGAGGCCGAAGACCGCGCGCTGTTCGGCCGGATCTTCAGCAAGGTCTACGCCCAGGACCTGTTCGCCGTGTGGGCCGTACGCCGGGACGGCGCGCTGATCGGCCACGCCGAGATCAAGGCGACCGACACGGTGGCGGGCCACGAGCTCGTCTACGCGCTCACCCCCGAGGTGTGGGGCGCGGGCCTGGGCCGGGAGCTGGCCGAGGCGATCGTCGCCCACGGCTTCGACGCCCTCGACCTGACGGAGGTGCACGCCACCGTGGCGCCGGCCAACCTCGCCTCGCTGGCCGTGCTGCGCAGGATCGGCTTCGAGCACGTACGCGACATCGCCGAGGACGACGGCGGCAGCACCCACGTGCTGACCCGCCGCCGTCCGGCCGATCAGCCGGTCCCGGCGTCGTAGGAGACCCGCCCGCCGGTCATTCGACGGCGCCCGCCCGCGTGAGCAGGTCCTGGTACCAGGCGTCGTAGGGACGGTTGGCCGCCGGGTAGTTCGCCGGCGGATCGGTGGCCTGGCCGGCCGAGTCGAAGTCCCAGCCGCGCACGAGCCGTCCCGCCTGCCGCGCCTGGATGATGAACGCCGACTGCCCGGCGGGCGCCGCGTAGAACAGCGCGTCCTGCCGCAGCTCCGCGCTGTTCCCCTGCTGGAACTCGGTGAAGGCGACCTGCTGGGGGCGGATGCGGTCGCCGGTGAACGCGTCGGTGTCCACCCGCAGGGTGCCGGACGGGGTCGGGCCGTCGGCGCCGGTCCACACGTGCACGCGGGGAGCCGTGCCGGCCGAGGTGGTCTTGTCGTGGCGGGCGTCGGAGGTCCTGGCGTTGCCGGTCCAGGCGACGCTCGACGCGGCGGCGTCCAGCGTGCCGGTCCACTCCCAGTTCTGGTTGTTGCTCTGGCTGCGGTGGATCTCGCGGAGCCGGGTCCCACCGGCGTCGGTGAAACGGACCGTGGGCAGGACGCCGTTGTCGTACTGACGGCTGGCGGACCAGGTGATCTCGCCGTCGGCGTCCAGGCGTCCCACGTGGTACCAGAGCGTGGCGGCATTCTGGGACTGGTGGACCTCGACCAGGTCGCCGTTGTCGTTGAGGGCGACGGCGGGGGTCACGCCGGTGTCGTACCGGCCGTGGCGCAGCCAGGTCACGCGGCCGTCGGCGCCGTACCTGCCGGTCCAGTACCACAGCGCCCCGGAACCGGAGTCGTGCACCTCCACGACCTGGCCGCGGTTGTTGGCCGCGACGGCCGGGTTGGCGCCGACGTCGCGCTTGTACTGGGTGCGGGTCCCGCCGTCGCCGGAGATCACCGCGAGCACGCGGCCGCGCAGCGCGTCCACGGTCGGCGGGACGGCCGGGTAGTCCTCGGCCCGGAGCAGCCGCGGCCCGAAGGCGGAGACGAGCTTCTGGTTGAGCGCGGTCAGGTTGCCGGCGGCGTGGGAGGGGTTGTCGGTCAGGTCGTCCTTGAGGTCGAGGGCGACGACGACGGGGGCGGCCGCGGGATGCGCCGCCGACCAGTCGCCGATCACCGCGAGCCAGTCGCCGAGCAGGTTGGAGGCCGGGTTGCCCGCGTGGTCGACCTCGTCGCCGGGCGCGTCGTGGCCGACGGAGTAGTCGCGGGCGGTGGCGTACCCGTTGTCGTGGACGTCGAGCTCGACGAAGCGGACGCCGTGGTCGAGCTGGTAGGCGATCGAGTTCCGGGCGCCGGCGATGTTGCCCGAGTAGCTGTTGTGCGTGGCGCGGAAGACCGCCGAGGGTAACGGGACGTCCGCCGCCGCCTCGGCCGATCCGCCGGCCGTCAGGACCGAGGCGACGGCGGCGAGGACTGACAGGACGGCTGTCGAACGGGGCATGCGTGGATCCTCACGTCGGGGGTGTCTCGCGGAACGACGCCGTCCCGCCACCCGGACCGGGGGCGGGACGGCGGGGCGGGGTCAGCGGTCCTCGTGCACGCGGCCGAACTCCACCGCCGGGGCGCTGCCGGCGAAGTTGCGGTCCACCTCGGCCCGTTCGGCCGGGCTGGGGGTGGCGTTCGTGCAGCTCACGGGGGCGCTGGAGCCTGACATCAGGTCGCTGCACAGCCCGGTGCGGCGGTCCGGCAGGCCGAGGATGTGGCCGATCTCGTGCGTGGCGATCCGGAGCGGGAAGTAGCCCTGGTTGACCGCCTGGCGGCCCATCCAGATGGTGCCGCGGCCGAGGCCGGTGGGCAGCGTCCTGGGCCAGCCGTCGTCGGCCAGGACCACGAAGCTGGCGGGCGAGCCCTGCATGAGCCGGACGTTGACCACGTTCGCGTTCCAGACCTGGGCCGCCTGGTTCACCACGTTGACGAACTCCGCCGACCGGGAGGCGTCGTACCGCACGACCCGGACCAGCACGGCGGCCTGGGCCGGGGAGGTGAGCAGCAGGAAGGAGAGGGTGAGGACGACGGAGAGCGTGGCACGGAGAGACCTTGACACGGATCCTCCTCATGGAGTTGGGGGGCCATGTCACGGTATGCAGGAATTCAGGGGTTAGAAAAGTAGCAATTAGTGCATATTGCCGCCATATGACAATGGCGGCAATAGCTTCCCGTTGCGGGCGATACTGAGCGGTTTGGACGCAAAAAGCAAGATTGTCGTGAGTTGCGCAGGGCAGTGGGGCCGGGATGTCCACCCCCGATCTCGTCCTGGCCCTCGGCGGCGCCGCCGCGCTGCTCGCCGCCGTCCTGCCCGGCCTGCTCGCCCGCCGGGCCTTCTCCCCTCCCCTGCTCTACCTGCTCGGCGGCATGGGGCTGTACCTGCTGCCGATCGGTCTGCCCGAGCCCGACCCCGTCGCCCACCGGGCGGCCGTCGAGCACATCACCGAGATCTGCGTGCTGGTCTCGCTCATGGGCGCGGGGCTGGCGCTCAACCGGAGGATCGGGTTACGGAGCTGGTCGACGACCTGGCGGCTGCTCGGCTGGGCGATGCCGCTGACCGTCGCCGGGGTCACGGCCGCGGCGACCGGCGTGCTGGGCTGGCCGGTCGCCGCGGCGCTGCTGCTCGGGGCCGTGCTCGCGCCCACCGATCCGGTGCTCGCCTCCGACGTCAGCGTGGGCGAGCCGGCCGACGCCGAGAACGCCGACGACGAGGTGCGCTTCGCCCTCACCTCGGAGGCGGGCCTGAACGACGGGCTGGCCTTCCCCATCGTGTACGCCGCCATCGCCCTGGCCACCGCCGGCGGGCTCGGCTGGACGGGCGAGTGGGCGCTGACGGACGTGCTCTACCGGATCGTCGCCGGGGTCGTCTGCGGCCTGCTGATCGGCCGCCTGCTCGGCCGGCTGTTCTTCCACTCCCCCGCCGAGGAGCTGCGCCTGGCCGAGCGCCGCGACGGCTTCGTGGCCCTGGGCGCCACCCTGCTCGCCTACGGGGTCACCGAGCTGGCCGGCGGCTACGGCTTCATCGCCGTCTTCGTCGCCGCCTGCGCCATCCGCCGGGTCGAGCACGGCCACGGCTACAACAACGTCCTGCACGGCTTCGTCGAGCAGCTCGAACGGCTCTTCACCTCCTGGCTGCTGCTCCTGCTCGGCGGTTTCGTCGCCACCGGCGGCCTGGCCCCGCTCACCTGGCGCGGCGCCCTCGTCGGCCTGCTGCTGGTCCTGGTCATCCGCCCGCTGTCGGGCCGGCTCGCCCAGATCCGCGGCCGGGCCGGGCCCCGGGAGCGCCGGGTCATCTCCCTGTTCGGGATCCGGGGGGTGGGGTCGCTGTTCTACCTGGCGTACGCGCTGGGTCACGCCGACTTCGGCGTGCCGCCCGAGGAGCTGTGGGCGGTGACGGCCTTCACCGTGGTGCTCTCGGTCGTCCTGCACGGCATCACCGCCACCCCGGCCATGGCCCGCCTCGACGCCCTCCGCGAGCGGGTGACGCCCCGCGCGCGGAGGTAGGACGCGGCCTCGCGGAGAGGGGGCCGCGAGGCCGCGTCACCGTACGCCTGCCGCAGGACGGACGCCCACCCGGGACGGGTGGCGAACGGGACCTGGACGAGAGAACCTGGGGCGCGGACGAGCGCGCGAGACGGGTGGTGCACATGCCTGAGTGGCTGGAAGCGGGAACATGGGGGCTGGTCGCCGGGGCCGCGCTGGTCCTGGGCGCGGCCGTGGCGATGCTGGTACGGGTCCCGGCGCGGATGATCGCCACCATCATGGCCTTCGGCGCCGGGGTGCTGATCTCGGCGCTCTCCTTCGAGCTGCTGGACGAGGCCGAACGGTCGGGCGGCCTGCTGCCCACGGCCGTCGGCTTCCTCGCGGGGGCCTGCGCGTACGTGGCGGCCAACGCGATGCTGGCGCGGCACGGAGCCCGGCACCGCAAACGCTCCGGCGACCAGCAGCCCAGCGAGGCCGACGCGCAGGGCAGCGGCGCCGCCATAGCCGTCGGCGCGCTGCTCGACGGCATCCCCGAGTCGGTGGTGCTCGGGCTGTCCCTGCTGCACGGCGGCGAGATCGGCCTCGCCGTCGTGGCGGCGGTGTTCGTCTCCAACGTTCCGGAGGGCCTGTCCAGCGCCGCCGGCATGAGACGGGCCGGGCGCGGCCCCGCGTACGTGTTCGGCGTCTGGGGCGGCATCGCCGTGGTCAGCGGCCTGGCGGCCCTGGCCGGCTACCTGACCCTGCGGACGGCCTCCCCCGAGGCCATCGCCCTCATCACCGCGATCGCGGCCGGCGCCATCCTGGCCATGGTGGCCGACACCATGATCCCGGAGGCGTTCGAGCAGGCGCACGTCCTGACCGGGCTGATCACCACCGTCGGCTTCCTGTCGGCGTTCGCCATCGAGCGGCTGGCGGCCTGACGGCCGCCCATCAGGTCAGGGAGCGGCGGCCGATCCGAGCGCCCACGGGCCGGGAGGCAGCTGGACCGTCATGATCATGGAGCAGGCGCCGGTGCCCGCGCCCCGGTAGCCGTGCGGGGCGTCGCCGTCGAAGGTGGCGGTCTGGCCCGCCTCGACGGAGTGCTCGACGCCGTCGAGGATCAGCGTCATCCGCCCGGACACGACGCTGAGGGTCTCCACGACCCCGGCCTGGTGGGGCTGGCTGGGGTACTCCTCGCCGGGTTCCAGCCGCCAGCGCCAGACCTCGACCGGAACCGGGCCCGCGGTGGTCAGCATGAGCGTGGCCTGACCGCCCCGCGGCCCGGTCCACAGAGGGGTGACGTCGTCGGCGGCCACGATGCGCAGCCGACCCTCGGGCGGCCCCTGCATCAGCGCCGACACCGGGACGCCGAGGGTGTCGGCCAGCCGCACCAGGGTGGCCAGGTTGGGGTTGCCCTGCGCCCTCTCCAGCGCCACCAGGGCGCCCTTGCTGACCTGGGCGCGCCGGCCGAGCTCCTCCAGCGACAGGCCCGCGCGGGTGCGGGCGGCCCTGACGTTGTGGGCGACCGTTCGCAGGGCTTGGGCCGGCTCGGCCATCTGTTCACCTTCCCTCGCAGGCAGACCAGTGCAATGTACTGCGCGGTCGGTCCGTTGGCATGTCGCGGTCATTCTACTGTACTGTTTGGTCGTTCCGCTGAAGGCACGGGAGGTGTCGTGATCGCTCTGCTGCTGGCTCTGGGCAGCTCGCTCGCCTACGGCTGCGCCGACTTCCTCGGCGGCCTGGGCGCCCGCAGGGCCCATGTGCTGCGTACCGTGATGGTCGCGGCCCCGGCCAGCCTCGTGGTCGAGCTGCTTCTGTGGCCGATGCTCGGCGCGTCGTTCAGCCCGGCGGCGCTCGGCTGGGGCGCGGCCTCGGGGGTGGCCTCGGCCGCCGTGTTCGCCCTGCTCTACCGCACCCTGGCGATCGGCCCGATGAACGTGCTGTCGCCGGTGACCGCGCTGGTCTCGGCCGCGCTGCCGGTCGCCGTGGGCCTGCTCCAGGGCGAGCACCTGTCCGCCGCCGGGCTGGTGGGGCTGCCGCTCGCGCTGGTGGCGGTCGTGCTCGTCAGCGCCGGTCACGGCGGGGGCTCGGCGCGTCCGTCGCGCACGGCGCTGCTGCTGGCGTTCGGCGCGGGGTCGGCGATCGCGCTCCAGCTCGTCTTCCTGCACCAGGCGCCGTCCGACAGCGGGGTGGCGCCGCTGATCGTCGGCCGCGCGGTCTCCTCGGCGGTCACCCTGACCGCGGCCGGGCTGCTGCGCCGCCGGCTGGGCTCCGAGCGGCCCGCGTACGCGCTGTCGGCCACCGCGGGCGTGCTGGACTCGGTGGCGAACCTGCTGTTCCTGCTCGCCTCCCGCAGCGGCGACCTGGCCGTCGTGGCCGTGATCACCGCCCTCTACCCGGCCGGCACGGTCCTGCTCGCCCGCGGTGTGCTGGCCGAACGCATCCACCGCGGCCAGCTCGTCGGCCTGGGCGCCGCCGCCGTCGCGGTCGGCCTCCTCGCCCTGCCCTGAGCAGGGCGCCCGGCCGTTCGCGGGCGTCAGGAGCGCGAGTTGACGACCACGGCGACGGCCAGCGGGACCACCGCCCACCCGGCCAACACGGCGAACGCCGCCCACGTCGGCATGACGTCCGGCACCTGCTCGATCAGCTGGAGAGCCGGGAAGGCGGGCAGGACCCGGTTGACCACCTCGCCGCCCGGCAGCATGCGGGCGACGAACGGCAGCACCAGGACGATCGCCACCAGCGCCGCCGTCGCCACGGCGCCGTTGCGCAGGATCGCGCCGAGTGCCAGCCCGAGCAGCGTGGTCACCACGATCATCAGAGTGCCGCCGGCGACGATCGTCCACGAGCCGGCGGGCAGCCACGACGGGTGGAACCCGGCGGCGACGGACCGCCCGTAGAGATAGCCGGGCACCGCGATGAGCAGCGAGCCGGCGACCGCGACGCCGCCCAGCACGACCGCCTTGGCCGCCAGCACCCGGCCTCTCGACGGCATCGCCACGAACGTGACGTCGATCATGCCGGACGCGCGCTCGCCGCTGACGGTCATCGCGCCCAGCATGCCGAGCGGAAGCTGGGCCAGGACCACCCCCACGTACACGGCGACCACGACCCCCATGGCCGCCTGGTCGGCCGTACGGCCGGGGTCCCAGCGCGAGATGACGGTGCCGGCGCCGAGCACGGTGAGCGCGAGCGACACCAGCACCCCGACGCCGAGCGCCCACCAGGTCGAGCGCAGGGTCCGCAACTTGATCCACTCGGCCGCGACGGCGTTCACCGCTCGCTCCTTCCGACGAGTTCCATGAACGCCTCCTCCAGCGAGACCCCCGGCCCGGCCAGCTCGCCGAGCCCGGCGTCGGCACGCAGCCTGCCCCCGGCCAGGACGATCAGGTGGTCGGCCGTGACCGCCATCTCGCTGATGAGATGGCTGGACACGAGCACGGTGCGGCCCTCGGCGGCCAGCGACCTGAGCAGGCCGCGCATCCAGCGGATGCCCTCGGGGTCGAGCCCGTTGGCGGGCTCGTCCAGCACCAGCACCTCGGGGTCGCCGAGCAGCGCCGCGGCCAGGCCGAGCCGCTGCTTCATGCCCAGTGAGAACCCGCCGACGCGCCTGCCGCCCATCCCGCCGAGCCCCACGAGCTCCAGCAGGGGGCCGATGCGGGCGCGGGCCAGGCCGTTGGAGCGGGCCAGCCACCACAGGTGCTGTTCGGCGCGCCTGCCCCCCTGCACCGCCGACGCGTCCAGCAGCGCGCCGACCCGGGTGAGGGGGCGGTCCAGGTCCCGGTAGGGCAGGCCGTTCACGGTGGCCCGTCCGGCGGTGGGCTGTTCGAGGCCGAGGAGCACGCGCATGGTCGTGGTCTTGCCCGCGCCGTTGGGGCCGAGGAAGCCGGTGACGCGGCCGGGCCGGACCGTGAAGGTGACGTCGTCCACCGCCAGGGTCCGCCCGAAGCGTTTGGTGAGTCCGTTGACTTCGATCATGCCCTTCACCCTTCACGGCCGCCCGTCCGGCGCGCATCGGTCCTGAGACCGATACGGACGGCGGGGGCGCCGGGCTAGGTTCGTACCGTGCGCCAACAGATCCGTCCTCCTCTGCTGAGCCGGGTGCCGGCCTGGGGCTGGATTTCCGTCGACACCGCCGTCGCGCTGATCGTCACGCTCGCCTACGCCGGGCTCACCTGGTCGCGGAACCCGTCCGAGCCGGGCGTGCCGGACCTCGTGGCGGCGCTGGCGGCGGGCCTTCCCGTGGCGGTCAGGCGGTTGTGGCCGGGGCCGGTGTTCGTGGTCGTCCTGCTGGGCGGGCTCGGCATGCGGGAGTTCCTGCTTCCCCACGCCGAGCTGCTCTGCCTGCCGCTCGCGCTGTACACGCTGGCCACGCGGAACAGGGCCGTGCTGCCGCTGCTGGTGGCGTGCGCGGTCGCCGTGCAGGGCGTGGCGGTGGTCCCGCTGACGGACGCGGTCCGCGACCGGCTCGGGCTGGCGCTGGCGATCCTGCTCGCCGCCTGGGCCGCCGGCACGGCCGTACGCCAGCGCAACCTCTACACCGGGCAGCTCGCCGCGCAGGCGGAGGAGCGGGCCCGCGCCGAGGCCGTGGCGGAGCGGCTGCGGATCGCCAGGGAGCTGCACGACGTCATCGGCCACAGCCTCAGCACGATCGCCGTGCAGGCGGGCGTGGCGGGGCACCTGGGCGAGGCGGAGGAGATGGGCCGCACGCTGGCCTCGATCGAGGAGACCAGCAGGTCGGCCCTGCGGGAGACCAGGCAGCTGCTCGGCGTGCTGCGCGAGGACGGCGAGGCCGAGCTCGCGCCCGCTCCCGGCCTGGCCGACCTGGGCACGCTCGTCGCGCGGACCAGGGCGGCGGGCCTGGAGGTGGAGTTGTCCATCGACGGCGCCGTGGACGGGGAGATGGAGCCGACGGTGTACCGGATCGTCCAGGAGGCGCTGACCAACGTGCTCAAGCACGCCGGCGCCCGGCACGCCGTCGTCCGCGTCGAGCGCCGGGCGGACGAGCTGACCGTGGAGGTCACCGACGACGGCACGCGCGGCCGGGCGCGCCCCGACGGGCACGGCCTGACCGGGTTGCGCGAGCGGGTGCGCGTCTTCGGCGGCGAGTTCGAGGCGGGCGCCCGTCCCGTGCGCGGTTTCCGGGTGCGGGCGAGGCTGCCGCTGTGATCAGGGTTCTGGTGGCCGACGACCAGGTGCTCATCCGGGCGAGCTTCCGGCGGCTGGTCGACTCCGCGCCGGGGTTCCGGGCGGTCGGCGAGGCCGCGACGGGCACGCAGGCGGTGACGGCGGCCGCCCGCGAACGTCCCGACCTGGTCCTGATGGACGTGCGCATGCCGGAGATGGACGGCATCGAGGCCACCCGCCGCATCTGCGCGGACCTGCCGGAGACCCGCGTGCTCATCGTGACCACCTTCGACCTCGACGAGTACGTCTACGGCGCGCTGCGCGCGGGCGCGGCGGGCTTCCTGCTCAAGGACACGCCCCCGGCCGAGCTGATCAGGAGCATGGCCGTCGTCGCGTCCGGCGAGTCGCTGCTGGCGCCGAGCGCGACCCGGCGGCTGGTCGAGCGCCACGTGCGTCCGCCGTCGACGGCGGACGGCCTGGACGTCACCGAACGCGAGCGCGAGGTCCTCGTCCTGGTGGCCAGGGGCCTGTCGAACGCGGAGATCGCCGCCACCCTGTTCGTCAGCATGAGCACGGTCAAGACGCACGTCAGCAGCCTGCTGACCAAACTCGGCGCCCGTACCCGCGTGCATCTGGTCATCGCCGCCTACGAGGCGCGGCTCGTCTGAGGGCGCCGTTCCCGGCCGCGCGACTATTCATTGAATGTATAGTCGTGATCATGTCAACCGGCCACGTGCTGCTCGGCTTCCTCGCCGAGCGGCCGAAACACGGATATGAGCTCAAGAAGGAGCACGACCACCGTCTCGCCGGCGCCAGACCCCTGGCGTACGGGCAGGTCTACGCCACCCTGCAACGCCTGGAACGCGACGGGCTGGCGGAGGTGGCCGAGACCCGGCAGGAGGGCGGCCCCGAACGCACCCTGTACACGATCACCGACTCCGGCCGGGCGGAGCTGGACCGGTGGCTGAACACCGTCGAACCGTCGGCGCCGTACGTCGCCGGCCCGCTGTTCGCCCGGGTCGCCGTCGCGGGGAAGGCCGCCGACGGCTATCTCGTGCGGCAACGCGAGGCGCACCTGGCCCGCATGCGGGAGCTGACCGCCGAGAAGGCGTCCGGCGGGCCCGCCCAGGTGCTGGCGGCCGACTACGCGCTCCAGCACCTGGACGCGGACCTGCGCTGGATCGAGACCGCGCTCGCGCGGATGAAGGAGGACCACGATGCTTGAGGCCAGGGGCCTGAGCAAGCTGTTCGGCGGCGCCAGGGCGCTGAACGGCGTCTCCCTGGAGATCGCGGAGGGCGAGGTCGTCGCGATCACGGGGCCGAGCGGCGCGGGCAAGTCGACGTTGCTGCACTGCCTGGCCGGGGTCGTCCGGCCGGAGTCCGGCGAGGTCGTCCTCGACGGCCGGCGCATCGACACCCTGCCCGAGGACGACCTGACCAGGTTACGACGCGAGAGCTTCGGGATCGTCTTCCAGTTCGGCGAGCTGGTGCCCGAGCTGACCGCGGCGGAGAACGTCGCGCTGCCGCTGCTGTTCAACCGGCACGGCAGGCAGGAGGCGATGACCGCCGCGGCCGAGTGGCTGGCCCGGCTGGAGGTGTCCGACTGCGCCGGGCAGCGCACCGGCGAGCTGTCCGGAGGGCAGCGGCAGCGGGTCGCCATCGCGCGGGCGCTGGTGACCGGCCCGCGCGTGGTCTTCGCCGACGAGCCCACCGGGGCCCTGGACACGCTCGGCGGCGAGCAGGTGATGGGCGCGCTGCTCGGCGCGGCCCGCGCCGGCCGGGCCGCGGTCGTCCTGGTCACCCACGACAACCGGGTGGCCGCCTACGCCGACCGCGAGATCCCCCTGCGCGACGGAGCGGTGCTGGAAGGGGTGGAACGATGATCGCCGTACTGCTGATGTTGAACAGGGGCCGCTCGCGGGCCGAGCGCGTACGCGCCTGGCTGGTGGGGACGGGCGCGGCGGTGGCGACGTTCCTGGTCTGCACGGCCGTCAGCCTGGCCGACGTCGAGGACGAGGGCGGCTCGCTGACGGGGCTCGCACTGGCCCTGCTGGCGGTGCCCGTCGCCGGCCTGGTCCACCAGGCCAACCGGCTGGCCTCGGCCACCAGGGAACGACGGCTGGCCGCCCTGCGGCTGGCGGGCGCGACACCGGGCGACGTACGGCGGCTGGGCGCCCTGGAGGGCGGCCTGCTGACCCTGGCCGGGTCGCTGGCGGGCGGCGCACTTTACGTGGTCACCCACCTCGGCGGCCCGCTGCCGCAGGTGCCGGTGGTCGTGGCCCTGGTGACGTACGGCGGGGTCGTGTCGGGGGCGCGCGCCGGGCGGGACGTCGTCGTCTCCCCGTTGGGAGTGACCCGCCGGGCGCGCGTGCGGGGGCCGCGCGTGCGGGACCTGCTCCTCCTCGCGGCAGGCGTCGGCCTCTACGTTCTCGGGGCTTGGCTGAAGGGCCGCTTCCCCTTGGCCGGTCCGTACGGGTCCGTGCTGGCCATGACGGCCGGGCTGGTCATGATGCTGTTCGGGCTGACCCTGGCCACGACCTGGCTGATCGGGATGTCGGCCCGCCGGACCGGCCGGCGGGCCCGGTCGCCGGAGGCGTTGCTGGCCGCGCGGCTGGTCGAGGCCGACCCCCGGGCGTGGGCCAGGGCCCTGTCCGTGGTGAGCCTCACGGTGTTCTTCGGCGCGGCGGTCGGGGCCCAGCAGGCCCCCGTCGGCTACTCCCAGGCCCACGCCCTGGTGGACATCGCGCTCCTGCTGGCCCTGACGACCTCGGCGGTCGCGCTGGTGGTGCACCAGGCGGAGGAGCTGATCGACCTGCGCCGCTCGCTGGCCGCGCTGTCCGCCGCCGGGGTGCCGGAACGGGCGCTGGGCGGGGTGCTCGTGCGGCAGGCGGTCGTCGCGGCGCTGCCGGTCTGCGTGGTGGCGGCCGTCTCGGGGGTCGCCGTGGTGGTCCTGACCGTGGTGGACGTCTACCCCGTCGAGGCGCTGGCGTGGGCGATCACCAGGGCGGTCCTCATGGCGGGCGTCGGGGTGCTGGCCGCCGTGGTCGTCGCCCTGGCGGCCCGTCCCCTGCTGCGCGGCGCGCTGCGTCCCGAGGCGCGGGCGTGATCCGGCTACGCTGACGGGCGGCGGGCGACCGGCTGTCTGAGCAGCGTCCTGGGGGCGGGGTCGGTGAAGTCGGTCAGGTAGATCTCGTGGTGCGGCCCGTTGGGCTCCAGACCGTGCTCGGCCATGAACGCCTCCATCACCTCCAGCGACCTCTTCTCCTCGCTGTAGGGCCCCTCGTGCAGCAGCTCCACGCACTCGCCCTCGGTGAAGGTGACGACCACGACCCGGTCCACGGCCGCCCCGGACGCCCGCGTCCGTTCACGCGCCGCCTCGGCCGCCCCGGGTTCGGGCGTCTCGGGCAACGGCAGCAGCAGATGCCAGCGCCACCGGTCGCGGGGAGTCTCCAGCGGCGGCAGCGAGGTGTCCTCCACCCACCACCGCCCCTCCAGCGGTCCGGCGGGGCCGCCCATGGCGGAGGCCACGGCGTACAGGGCGCCGATGGCCGAGACGTGCTCGGCGCCGCCGGGCTCTCCCATGCCCGTGACGTTGAGACAGGTGACGGGGGCGCAGTGGATCAGTCGCGGGGTCATCGATTCTCCGGGTAGATCTCGGGGGAATCCCCCTAGCGTGGGGTCTCCCCATGGGGGAGAGTCCAGTCAGCGACGGCGGGGTGCGCAGAGTGCTCCTGCCCCCGATCGCCTCCGCGCGCCGTCCGACCGGCTCCACCCCCACAGATCCGGAGGATGTCCCATGACCACGCCGAACTCTCCGGCCGCACTCCCCGGCCTGCACACGGCCAAGGTCCTGATATCCGCCTACGCCGCGCTCAGCCTGCTGACCGTCGTGGCGATCGCCGTCTTCTCCGCCGTCGCGCCGTCGCTGGTCACCCCCGAGGCATGGGGGCGCGGCGTCATCGTGGCGGCGACGTCCGTCCTCACCTTCGCCTTCGCCCGCCGGGCCCAGAGCGGGGGCGACCGGGCGCTCCTGCGCCTGCGCATCGTGCTCGTCGTGATCCTCGTCGCGGTGGTGGGCGTGCTGCTGTTCCTGCCGCTGCCGAGCTGGATGGTCGCCGAGCAGGGCGTCTGCGGGGTGCTGCTGCTCGCCGCGGCGGTGCTCGCCTTCCGTGCCGTCCCGCCCGCCGGCGACTGAGAGCGCGGGTCACATCCAGCGCATAGTGTCACGATCATGACGATCGAACTGCGTGCCGCCCTTGAGGACGACCTGGCGTTCCTGACCCGGCTGATCGGCGACCCGGAGAGCAGCGGCGAGTACCAGTGGTACGGCTGGCAGGACCCCCACCGCCTGCGCCGCCGCTGGGACGACAACGGGCTGCTCGGCGACGACGGCGGCATCCTCGTGATCGCCTCCGGCCATGAGCGGGCGGGGCTCGTGTCGTGGCGCAGGCAGCTCACCTCCCGGGTGTCGTACTGCTGGGAGATGGGCCTGATCGTGGCGCCCGGCTTCCGCGGCAAGGGGCACGGGACGCGGGCGCAGCGACTGCTGGTGCGCTACCTGTTCGACCACTCGCCGGTGAACCGGGTGCAGGCGACCACCGAGCTGGGCAACGTGGCCGAGCAGCGGGCGCTGGAGAAGGCCGGGTTCACCCGCGAAGGCGTGCTGCGCGGGTGCGGCTTCCGCGCGGGCGAGTGGCGCGACGGCGTGATGTACGGCATCGTCCGCGCCGACCTGGACGGGAACCGGGAGGCCACCGCCCCGGACGGCGGCGCCTGACCGGCGTCCGCCGGGCAGAGATCAACACGGGCTCAACAGATCTTCAACACCGGTGCTCCTACGTTGCGATCACAAGATCTCGCGACAAGGGGGAGCACATGCGCAAGCTTCACGCCCTGGTGGTGGCCGCGATCGTGGCCGGCGGCGTCCTGACCGCGGCCTCGCCCGCCGGCGCGTCCGCGCAGGACGCCCGGCAGGCGACACGGACGCAGGCCGCCGGGCCGATCAACTACTCGTGCGGCGCACGGCTGCGGGTGAGCCGGGACGTGGGCAGGAACACCTGGCACCGCATGACGAAGGCGAAGGGCCGCCGCGGCATGGTCTACCTGTACGAGGCCGACGGCATCTACCGCGGCCGGAACGTGTGGTGGGCATGGGGCACCAGCCTGCGCTCCGGCGACCGGATCTCCATCGACTGGACCGACGACGGGGGCCGCACCTACCACGCCTGCCACGCGGTGGTCAGGGGCGGCGGACGCCGCAGCGTCACGTCGTACGCGGTGGACGCCCCGACCGGCCGCAAGTTCCGCGCCTGCGTGAAGGCCGCGGGCAAGTGGTCGTGCACCCGCGGCTGGTGGGAGATCAGGTACTCCTGACCGGCCGGTGCGCCGGGCAGGGCGTGCGAGCTGCGGCGATACGACCCTGACTGCTTGACATACCAGACAACGGGCACATAGTGTCCCGTCAATCGGCAGGCACAGACGAAGACATCCCTGTCAGTGGTCTTCGTCTGTGCCTTTGTCGTATCCGGACCGCTGGCAAGGGATCACACCCCCCTGAAAGGCGGCCGGGCATGAGCGACGCCCCCGTGCAGAACACCTCCACCACGCCGATCCGCAACGCCGGAGACGCGGCCGACGTCATCAACACCCTGACGAGGCTGACCGGGCGGGCGAACTGGATCTGGTTCCTCGCCCTGGCGGGCCTGTTCCTGGACGCCTACTCCAACGCGGCCCTGGGCGCCGGCCTGTCCCCCATGGTCAAGCAGCTCGGCCTGTCGCCGGGCCAGGTCGGGGTGCTCACCGCCATGGCGCCGGCCATCGCCATCATCTCCAACCCGTTCGGCGGCTGGCTGGCCGCCCGGATCGGCCGGGTCAAGCCGCTGCTGCTGACCAAGGTGGTGTTCGCGCTCGGCGCGCTGCTCACCGCGGCGGGCTCGGACTTCCAGACCGTCTTCGCCGGCCGCGGCCTGGTCGGCATCGCGTACGGCATCGACTTCGCGGTGGCCATGGCGCTGCTGGCCGAGTACACCCCGTCCACGCTCAAGGGCAGGCTCAACTTCTGGCAAGGCGTCTGGTACACCGCCACGACCACGAACCTGCTGCTCACGCTCGTGTTCTACCGTTTCGACGTGGGCGCGGACATCTGGCGCTGGTCGGTGGGCTCCTCGGCCGCCTTCGCCGTCGTGCTGCTGATCCTTCAGCTGATGTTCCTGGTGGAGAGCCCGACGTGGCTGGCCGCCAAGGGACGCCTGCGCGAGTCCGCCGCCGCCCTGCGCCGCATGTACGGCTTCGCCGTCCAGGAGGACACCCGGCAGGCCGGCGGCGCGGCCGAGCAGGGGCGGCAGGTGGGGTTCGGTGACGCGGGCGTGCTGTTCCGCAGGCCGTACCTGCCGCGCACGATGTTGTCCACGGTCATCTCGCTCACCCAGGCCATGCAGTACTTCGCGGTCGGCTGGTACCTGCCGGTGATCAGCCTGGAGCTGTTCGGCAAGGAGTTCGAGAAGGCCACGATCGGGTCGATGGCGTTCAACGCGGTCGGCATCGTCGGCGGCTGCCTGGCCGCCTACACGGGCCGGCGCCTCGGCCTGCGGGTCAGCTCGATGGCCGGGTACGCGGTGGTGTTCGTGGCCCTGCTGGTGATGGGCGCGACGTTCAAGGAACTGCCGGTCGCGCTGGCCGCGCTGCTGCCGGTGCTGTTCATCTTCTTCCACTCCGCCGGACCGGGCCCGAACGGCAAGTCGATCGCCGCGCTGTCCTACCGCAGCGACATCCGCACCCTGGGCACCGGCGTGACCGGCATGCTCGGCAGCCTCGGCTCGGTCGCGGGCCTGTACCTGTTCCCGCAGCTCCAGGCGGGCATCGGGGTCGGCGCCAGCCTCATGGTGCTGTCGGTGGTGCCGCTGGCCGGCCTGGTCACCTGCCTGCTGATCAAGTGGGACCCCACCCGCGTGGCGGTCAACCTGGAGGAGGAGGAGATCGCGCTGCCGAAGAGGGACGGGCGCCGATGACCGGCCGCACCCGACGAGGGATTCTCAGCATCGACGAGGGCACCACGGGCACCCGCGCCGCGGTCGTCCTGGACGACGGCACCGCCGCCCCGCCCGCCTACCGGCCCATCTCGGTCCACTCCCCCGACCACCTGCGGGTCGAGCAGGACGCCATGGAGATCTGGACGAAGACCGCCCAGGTCTGCGCCGAGGCGCTGGAGTGGGCCCGCGCGCACGACGTCGAGGTCACCGGCGTGTCGATCGCCACCCAGCGCGCCACCGTGCTGCTGTGGGACACCGTCACCGGCGAGCCGCTCACCCCGGCCGTGGTCTGGCAGGACCGCCGGTACGCCGCCCGGCTGCGGGAATGGGAACCCGCCTGGGACGCCCGCCTGGTCGAGCACACCGGCCGGCCGGTCGGCTCGCGCGCCCCGCTGCTGTGGGCCGCCGACGTGCTGCGCGACGACCCGGCCGCGCGCCGGGCGCACGAGGCGGGACGGGTGGCGTTCGGGTCGGTCGACACCTGGCTGGTGTGGCGGCTCACCGGCGGCGCGCGGCACGTCATGTCCGCCACCAACGCGGTCGCCGCCGGCGCCTACGACCTGCGCACCGGCGACTGGTACGAGCCGTGGGCGGACTTCCTCGGCTGCCCCCGCGACGTGCTCCCGCGCATCCTGGACGAGGACGGCGACTACGGCCACACCGACCCGTCGGTGCTCGGCGTACGGCTGCCGGTGTTGTCGGTGATGGGCGACCAGCACGCCGCGATGATCGCGCTCGGCGCGCACCGGCCCGGCCAGGCCATGTGCGTGCACGGCACGGGAACGTTCCTGGACGCCGTCGCCGGCGACCGGCCGCCCGCGCATCGCCGCGCGGTGCCGGGCGTGCTGACGCTCGTCGGCTGGCGTTCGCGCGGCGCGGCGGTGTTCAGCCTGGAGGGCTACGCCGCCACGACCGGCTCGGCGGTGCGCTGGCTGTGCGAGGAGATCGGGCTGTTCGACTCGCCCGCCCAGCTGACCGCGCTGGCCCGCGAGCATCCCGGGCCGAGCCGGGTGCGTTTCCTGCCCGCGCTGGCCGGGATGCGCACCCCGGTCTGGTCGCCCGAGGCCACCGGCGTCCTGACCGGGCTCAGCCTGTCCACCACCAGGGCCGAGCTGGCCCGGGGCGTCCTGGAGGGCATCGCGCACTCGGTGTGCGACCTGCTCGACGGGGTGGAGCAGGCGCTCGGCGCGCCGGTCACCGATCTGTTCTGCGGCGGCGGGCTGGCCAGCAGCGACGTGCTGATGGCGAGCCAGGCCGACCTCGTCGGGCGGCCGGTCCGCCGCGCCCGCGCCAACGAGACGGCCAGCCTGCGCGGCGCCGCCTACCTCGGGGGCGTGCGCGCGGGGCTCTGGACCGACCTGCCCGCCGCCCTCGCCGGGCTCGGCGACGTCCCCGTCTTCGAGCCCACGTTGCCCGACGCCGCCCGCGAGGAGGCCCGTGCCGCCTGGCGCGACCTGCTCGCCCGGCACATCTCGTACCAACAGGAGGAATCCCCCTCGTGATCCGGCTTCCAGAACGCAAGCCCAGATCGGAGACCAGGAGCGCCATCCGGCGCACCCCGCTGCGGCTTGACCGTCAGGCGCAGATCGAGCGCCTGGCCGCCAGGCCGGTGGACGTGCTCGTCGTCGGCGGCGGCGTGACCGGCTGCTACGCCGCGCTGGACGCCGCGACCCGCGGCCTCAGCGTGGCGCTGGTGGAGCGCGACGACTTCGCCTCGGGCACCTCCTCCAAGTCCTCCAAGATGGTGCACGGCGGCCTGCGCTACATCGAGCAGGGCAACCTGCCGCTGGTGCGCCGCTCGCTGCTGGAGCGCCAGCGCTTCCGCCGCAACGCGCCCCACCTGGTGCGGCGGCTGCCGTTCGTGCTGCCGATCCTCGCCCAGGACGGCGTCTTCGACGCGCGCATCGCCAAGGCCTTCGAGGGCCTGCTGTGGACCTACGACCTGGCGGGCGGCTGGCGCATCGGCCGGCTGCACCAGCGGCTCAGCGTGGCCGAGGTGCTGGCCAGGGCGCCGCGCCTGCGCGCCGACCGGCTCAAGGGCGGCCTGCTCTACTACGACAGCCGCACCGACGACGCCCGCCTGACCCTGACCATCGCCAGGACCGCCGCCCACTTCGGCGCCACCGTGCTCAACGGCGCCACCTGCCGCGAGCTGGTCAAGGAGGGCGGCCGGGTGCGCGGCGCCCGCGTCGAGGTGGACGGCCGCACGGTCGAGGTGCGCGCCGGGGTCGTCGTCAACGCCACCGGCGTGTGGACCGACACCCTGGACGCGCTGTCCGACCCGGCACACCGCCCGCGGGTGCGTCCGGCCAAGGGCGTGCACATCGTGGTGCCGTGGACGCGGCTGCCGGTGGACGGCACGGTGACCGTCCCGGTGCCCGGCCGGGCCCGCCGCGCCACCTGCACCCGCTGGGGCGACGTGGTCGTGGTCGGCACCACCGACACCGACTACGACGGCTCGCCCGACGAGGTGCTGTGCACCCGCGAGGAGATGCAGTACCTGCTCGACGGCGCCAACACCGCCTTCGACGCCGACCTCACCCCGGACGACGTGATCGGCTCGATCGCCGGGCTGCGCCCGCTGGTCGGCGAGAAGGAGGGCGCCACGCTCGACATGAGCCGCGACCACCGGATCATCACCGACGGCTTCGGCCTGGTCACGGTCACCGGCGGCAAGCTGACCACCAGCAGGCACATGGGCGAGCTGGCGGTGGACGAGGCGCTGAAGGTGCTCGGCCGCAAGGCGCGCTGCCGCACCGCGCGGCTGCCGCTGCTCGGCGGCGCCGGCTACGACGCCGAGGCGACGACCGCGACCGGCGGGCTCGGCGCCCACCTGGGCGAGCGGTACGGCACCGAGGCCCGGTTCGTCGCCGACCTGATCACCGAGGACCCGTCGCTGGCCGGGCCGGTCGTCGAGGGCAGCGAGTACCTGCGGGCCGAGGTGGTCTACGCGGCCCGCTGCGAGCTGGCCAGGAACGTGGACGACGTGCTGTCGCGGCGCACCCGGATGCGGGTCTTCGCCCGCGACCTGTCGGTAGAGGCGGCTCCGGAGGTGGGCCGGTTGCTCCAGCGCGAGCTCGGCCTCTCCGACGACGAGGTGGCCAGGCAGGTCGAGGACTACGTACGCGGCGTGGACCGCGAGAAGAGCGTTCTGATGGAGGGACTTTCATGATCAGCAGGCAGACCGTCACCCATCCGTTCAACCGCGGCGACTACGTCGTGGGCGCGCCCACCCCGCCGCGCTGGGCCGCCGACTGCCCGCCGGGGACGGGCCCGGCCAGTCTCCAGGACCAGGTCGTGCCGGTCCCCGAGAGCGTGGTCGCCGAGCTGCGCGCGGTCGCCGCCGCCGTGCACACCGAGCGGGACGAGGTGATCCTGCGCACCCGCGACTGGTGGGCGGGCACCTCCATCGGCGAGACCGACGGCCGCCCGGCCACGCCGGAGGCGGTCGTCGTCGAGGTGGACGAGGAGGAGCAGGTGGCCGCCGTCGTGCGGATCTGCCACGAGCACCGCCTCCCGCTGACCGTCTCGGCCGGCCGCAGCAACGTGCTGGGCGCCGCGCTGCCCGTGCACGGCGGCGTCGTGCTGGACGTGTGCCGGCTCAACCGCATCCTGTCCTTCGACGCCGAGTCCATGATCGTCGAGGTGCAGGCGGGCATGTTCGGCGACCTGTTCGAGAAGGAGCTGCAGGAGACGCACGGCGTCACCACCGGCCACTGGCCGTCGGCGTTCGCCATCTCCACCGTCGGCGGGTGGGCCGCCTGCCGCGGCGCGGGCCAGCTCTCCACCCGCTACGGCAAGATCGAGGACATGGTGGTCGGGCTGGACGTCGTGCTGCCCGACGGCACCACGGCCAGCTACGGCACCTACCCCCGGGCCGCGGTGGGCCCCGACCTGCGGCAGTTGTTCATCGGCTCGGAGGGCACGCTCGGCGTGATCACCCGGCTGCGGCTGCGTACGCACCGGCTGCCCGACTACGCCAAGGGCATCGCCTACGGCTTCGCCACCTTCGCCGCCGGGCTCGACGCGTGCCGGGAGATCCTGCAGCGCGGCGCCACCCCGGCCGCGCTGCGCCTGTACGACCGGCACGAGAGCGGCACCCACTTCGGCGAGCCCGGCACCAACCTGCTGCTCATCGCCGACGAGGGCGACCCGGTGCTGGTCGACGCCGTCATGAAGGTGGCCGCCGAGGTCTGCGCCGAACGCGCGTCGGTGACGCTGGACGGCGACGCCGTCTTCGCCCGCTGGCTGGACGAGCGGATGATCGTCGGCAAGGCCGCCGACGGGTTCGTCCGGGGACCGGGGTTCGTCTCCGACACCTGCGAGATCGCCGGGCCGTGGTCCGCGCTGCCCGCCCTGTACGACGAGGTCGTGGCCGCCGTCGAGGCCGTCCCCGGCACGCTGCGCGCCTCGGCCCACCAGTCGCACGCCTACACCGACGGCGCGTGCCTGTACTTCTCCCTGCGCGGCGACGTCGAACGCGACCAGCGGCGCGCCTGGTACCGGGCCGCCTGGGACGCCGCCGCCGCGGTGCTCGTCAAGCACGGCGCGGCGATCAGCCACCACCACGGCGTCGGCCTGCTGCGCTCGCCGTACATGCGGGACGCGCTGGGCAGCGGCTACCCCACGCTGGTGGCGGTCAAGCAGGCGCTCGACCCGCGGGGCATCATGAACCCCGGCAAGCTGGGCCTGCCCGCGTCCTTCGAAAACCCGGCGCACTAAGGTGGATGCGGTGAACTCTCGCCACAAGGGCCCGCTGGATCGGCGCCTGCTCGCCGCGCTGGCCGAGCATCCCGTCGCCGCGTCGCTGGTGGGGGTGGAGATGGTCGAGCGGTTCACCTCCTCCCCCACGCCGCTCGGCATCCTGGCCTCGATCCCGCTCGGCGACCTGGCGGCCACCGTCAAGCGCACGGTGGCCGCCCAGAAGATCGCGTTCGTCAACATCGACTCGACCCCCGGCCTGGGGCACGATCCCGGGGCGCTGACGTACCTGCAGGGCATCGGCGCGGTCGGGATCGTCTCCACGCGGCAGGCGATGATCGAGCGGGCCACCGGGCTCGGGCTGCTGACCATGCAGAAGGTGTTCGTGACCGACCGGTCGAACCTGCGGCGCAGCATGCAGTCCATCACGCGGTCGCGGCCCGACCTGGTGCAGCTCATGCCGGCCATGGTGCTGCGGCACGTCGAGCGGCAGGTCAGGGCGGTCGGGGTGCCGTGCCTGGCCGCGGGGTTCGTCCAGAGCGCCGACGACGTGGTGGAGGCGCTGCGGCACGGGGCCGTCGGCGTGTGCACCTCCGACGAGGAGCTGTGGGGGCTGCGCCGCTCGGCCCTGCGCGCCTCCTGATCCCTCTCATCCGGAAGGACCATGCGATGACGCCTGCCCGCGTGCGGGAGACCGCCGCCCCCACGGTGCCCGTCCGGGGCGCCGGGAGGCGGTGGCCGGTGGCGCCCGCGGTGTTCGTCGTCCTGTGGAGCAGCGCGTTCATCGCGGGCATCCCCGGGGTCAGGGCGGCGCCGCCGTTGCTGCTGATGTTCGGCAGGTTCGCCGTCGCCGGGGTGCTGCTGGGGGCGTACGCGCTGGTCAGGCGGGTGCCGTGGCCCCGGGGCCGGGACCTGGCGCACGTGGCCGTGGCCGGGCTGCTGATCCAGGCCGTGCAGTTCGGCGCCTTCTACAGCGCGCTCGGCGCGGGCCTGCCGGCCGCGGTCGTGTCCCTGGTCCAGGGGCTGAACCCGGTGGTCATCCTGCTGGTCGGCCGGGTGCTGGGCGAGCGGGTCGGCGCCGGGCAGTGGGCCGGGTTCGCGCTCGGCCTGGCCGGGGTGGTGCTGGCGGTGGCCGACCGGATCAGCCTGTCCGCGTCCGGGGTGGCGCTGTGCCTGCTCGGTCTGGCCGGGCTCAGCGCGGGCACCCTCTACCAGCAGCGGTACGCCCCCCGCATGGACGCGCTGAGCGGCACCGCGACGCAGCTGCTCGTCAGCGCCCCCGCCGCCGGGCTGGCCTGCCTGGCCCTCGGCCCGGTACGGGTGTCGGACTGGACGGCCTTCGGCCTGTCGGTCGGCTGGATGGCGCTGGTCAACTCCATCGCGGCGTTCATCCTGCTCAACCGGATGTTGCTGCGCTCACCGGCCAGCCGGGTGAGCACGGTGTTCTTCCTGACCCCGGCCGTGACCGCCGTGCTGGCCTGGTCGCTGGCCGGGCAGCCGCTGCCCCCGCTCGCCGTCGCCGGGCTCGTCCTGGGCGGCTTCGGGGTGTTGCTGGCCAACCTCTCGACACGAAGAAGGGCGAACTGATGCGCATTCGCGGCGCGGTTCTGGAGGAGATCGGCCGGCCCCGGCCCTACGCCGGTTCGCGGCCCCTGTCGGTCTGCGACCTCGAACTCGACCCGCCGGGGCCGGGCGAGCTGCTGGTACGGGTGGAGGTGGCGGGCGTGTGCCACTCGGACCTGTCGGTGGTGGACGGCAACCGGACGCGTCCCCTGCCCATGCTGCTCGGCCACGAGGCGGCGGGCGTGGTGGAGCGGACGGGCCCCGGCGTCGACGACCTCGCCCCCGGGCAGCGGGTCGTGATGACCTTCCTGCCCCGGTGCGGCGGCTGCGACGGCTGCGCCACCGAGGGCGTCACGCCGTGCGTCCCGGGCAGCGCCGCCAACAACGACGGCACCCTGCTGAGCGGCGCGGTCCGCCAGCGCAGGGACGGCCTGCCGGTGCTGCACCACCTCGGGGTCTCGGCGTTCGCCACCCACGTGGTGGTGGACCGGCGCTCGGTCGTCCCCGTGGACGCCGACGTGCCGCCCGAGGTCGCCGCCCTGCTCGGCTGCGCCGTGCTGACCGGCGGGGGCGCGGTGCTCAACGTCGGCAGGCCGCGCCCCGGGCAGACGGTCACGGTCGTCGGGCTCGGCGGCGTGGGCATGGCGGCGCTGCTCACCGCGCTGGCCCTCGACGGCGTCCGGGTGATCGGCGTGGACGCCAACCCGGCCAAGCTCGCCACCGCCCGCGAGCTGGGCGCGCACGAGGTGTACGGCCCCGCCGACCTGCCGGGCGGGGCGGACGTCGTGGTGGAGGCGGCGGGCAACGCGCGGGCGTTCGAGACGGCGGTGAACGCGACGGCCCCCGGCGGCCGCACCGTCAGCGTGGGGCTGCCCGCACCCGGCGCCCGCGCCTCGATCTCGCCGCTCGCGCTGGTGGCCGGCGGGCGCAGCATCGTCGGCAGCTACCTGGGCTCGGCGCTGCCCGCCCGCGACATCCCGGTGTTCGCCCGGATGTGGCGCGAGGGCCGGCTGCCGGTGGAGCGGCTGGTCTCGGCCCGGATCGGCCTGGCGGCCGTCAACGAGGCGATGGACCAGCTCGCCGAGGGCGCCGCCCTGCGCCAGCTGATCGTCTTCGACGCGTGAGGGCGGCACGCCGTCCTCGCGTGGCCCGTACGGGGTGCGCGAACAAATGAGGTGCGGCGGAGCCGTCGCCGGGGTGAGGATGGCCGCGCACGGCCGTGAGAGCCGGCCCCCCGGATGAGGAGCGTGCCATGAGCGCCGTCGAAGGCGATCGCCCGCAGGTCACGGTGAGCACGGGCCGGCTGCGCGGACGGCTGGAGGGCGGCGTGGCCGTCTTCCGCGGCGTGCCGTACGCCCGCCCGCCGGTGGGCGGCCTGCGTCTGGCCGCCCCCGAGCCGGCCGAGGCGTGGGACGGGGTGCGCGAGGCCGCCGGGTTCGGCCCGCCGCCGCCGCAGTCCAGGCTGCTGGGCGCGTCCGGCGAGCCGGGCACGGACGGGAACTGGCTCACCGCCAACGTGTGGACCCCCGACCCGGGCGCCGCCCGGCTGCCGGTGATGGTGTGGCTCCACGGCGGCGGCTACATGTACGGCTGGTCCGGCGACCCCCTCTTCGACGGCCGCGCGCTGGCCCGGGACGGCGTCGTCGTGGTCACCGTCAACTACCGCGTCTCCGCCGAGGGCTTCGGCCTCTTCCGCGGCGCGCCGGCCAACCGCGGCCTGCTGGACCAGGTGGCCGCCCTGCGCTGGGTGCGCGAGAACGTCGCGGCCTTCGGCGGCGATCCGGACCGGGTGACCGTCTTCGGCGAGTCCGCCGGCGCCGGGAGCGTCGCGGCGCTGATGACCATGCCCGGCGCGGCCGGCCTGTTCCGCCGGGCGATCGCGCAGAGCGTGCCGGCCCTGTTCTTCACCCCCGAGCTGGCCGCCGACCTCGCCGCCGCGGTGTCCGGCGAGCTGGGCCTGCCGCCGCACGCCGACGAGCTGGCCCGCCTGTCGCCGGAGCGGCTGATCGGGGCGGGCGACGCGGTGGCCGCCAGGATGGGCGGCAACCCGCGATGGGGGCTCGCCGCGCACGTCCGCACGCCGTTCGCGCCGGTCGTGGACGGCGAGGTGCTGCCCGCGACGCCGTGGCGGGCACTGGCGGACGGGGCCGCGCCCGGGGTCGAGCTGGTCGTGGGCCACAACCGCGACGAGTACCGGCTGTTCATGGCCCTCGCCGGCGACCTCGGCCAGGTCACCGCAGAGCAGACGGCCACCGCGCTGCGGACGCTGGCCCCCGACCCGGCGGCCTACCGGGCCGCCCACCCGCAGGCCGACGAGGAACGGCTGTACGAGCTGGTGCACTCCGACTGGCTGTTCCGGATGCCGTCGCTGCGGCTGGCCGAGGCCCGCCTGAGGCACGGCCGGGCCCACCTGTACGAGCTGACCTGGCCGGCCCCCGGCATGGGCGGGATCCTGGGGGCCTGCCACGGGCTGGGCCTGCCGCTGACGTTCGGCAACCTGACCGAGGGCGCGGCCGGGCTGCTGCTCGGCCAGGAGCCGCCCCCGGACGCCGCCGGGCTGTCGGCCCGGGTCCGGGCGGCGTGGACCTCCTTCGCCGCGACCGGCGACCCGGGCTGGCCGGCGTACGAGCCGCGCGACCGGCGGGCCTGGATCATCGACACCGAGCCGGGCACGGCGGCGTATCCGGAGGAGGTGTCCCGTGCGCTGTGGGCCGGGCACGCCTTCGACCCGCTGCCGCTGCGGACGTGACCGCCCTGGCCTGCGGATCTTGTCGGTCACAGGTCACTTCCAAGTGGGACTGCACCAGGCTGGGCGATCGTGTCCGTCGTGCCGGAGAACCGGCGAGATCGACTGACCTGAGGTGACCGTGTACAAGAAGGCGTTTGCCGCTGCGGCGTCCGCCGTCCTGGCCCTGCCCCTGGCTCCCGCCGCGCCCGCGGCGGCGAAGCCGTCCGTCCAGATCGTCGAGGGGTACTCCGCGACGATCCGGGAGAACGACAGCAAGTTCTTCTGCCCGGCCGGCGAGGTGTTCATCGGCCGGTCCCACAACGGGGACGAGAACGGCTGGACGACGTACTGGTGCGGCCGGATCTGGATCGGCACCGAGCAGGTCGCCGTGTCCACCGCCCACCACCAGGAGGTCGCCACCGAGACCTACTCGTGGTTCGAGGGGCCGGAGAGCAACGCCCTGGTGGGCCGCGAGCACGACGGGGACGAGAACGGCGTCACCTCGGCCTACTTCGCGCTGCTCACCTGGCAGGGCAGGCCCGTGACGCTGGTGAACAAGCGCTGGTCGCAGACGTACAAGGAGAGCAGGCACGAGTCGAAGGCGAACCCGGGCGAGATCATGACCGGCCGCAGGCACTTCGGCGACGAGAACGGCGACACCGTCTACCAGTACGCCACGGTCTCGTACTGACCGGCGGGCCCGGCGGTCAGTCGCAGGCCTGGGTGCTGACCGGGTTGGTGGCCGTGGCCGCCTGGCGGGCGTCGGGTGCGACCTCGGCGGCCGTCAGCGCGTAGCCGGTCTCCACCTGGCCGGCGACGGCGGCGAAGATCACGCCCAGCACCCGGCCGTCGACGGCCAGCAGCGGGCCGCCGGAGTTGCCCTGCTGGATCTTGCCTCTGACCTGGTAGACCTCCCTGGTCACCTTCGAGGCCCGGTAGATGTCGGGGCTGCCGGCCCGCTGCCGGATCGCGACGCGGGCGGGTTCCGGCGTGAACCCGCCGCCGTTCGGGTATCCGGCGACCAGCGCGTCCTGGCCCTCCCGCGCCTGGGCGCCGAAGGTGAGCGGGGGCAGCCCGAGCCCCGGGACGTACAGGACCGCGATGTCCCGCCGCGGGTTGTACCAGACGACCTGCGCCGGGTGCGGCCGCTGCTGGTGGTCGACGACCTGGAGGTCCGTGTCCACCCCCGCCACGACGTGCGCGTTGGTCATGATGTGGTCGGGCGCGTACGTGAAGCCGGTGCCGGTGATGCGCTTGCCGCAGGAGGTGGCGGTCCCCTGGACCTGGAGGATGCCCGTCCGCGCCTGCCGCAGCGCCGGGCTGCGCAGCACGGCCACGTCCGGCGGCGGCACCCGGGCGGTGCTCATCCCGGCGATGGCGTCGAGCACCGGCGGGAAGTCCGACCGGTCGACGAACTGCTTGAAGGGCCGCTGCCAGTCCCGCGCCGCCTCGGGCACCGCCTCGTCCATCGTGGACAGCAGCGCCGAGCCGCGGATCTGCTCCACCACCAGCGCCCACGGGCCGGACACCAGCAGGCTGCCCACCAGCCAGGCGACCACCAGGACGAACGCGGCGTTGACCAGCCCGCCACCGACGGAATCCAGGATCAGGGCCGGCTCGCCCCGGATGTACGTGCGTAACCGCACCCCCAGCGTGGACGCGGCGAACTGCCCGGCCAGCGCGATCAGGAACACGATGACGACCGCCAGGGCCGTCTGCGGCATGTCGCCGGTCACGAGCGCGTCCGTGACGGCGGGGGCGACGGCGATCCCCAGCACGCATCCGGCGACGAACCCGATCGAGCTCGCCACCCCGACGACGAACCCCTGCCTGAACCCGGCGACACCGAAGCCGATCACCAGAACGACCAGGACGACGTCGAGCAGATCACCAGGCACAAGGAAAGACAATCACCTTTTCCCCGACAAGGGACCATTCCATCCGGTACGGCAGCTTTCCTTGATCCACTCGCCCCCGCGGAAAGGCCGGCCCGGCGCGCCGGGCAACGTGACAGCCCCCGATCAGAGCCCGGCCGTGACGTCGGGCACGTACCCGTCCGGGCGGCGCGGCGGACGCCGGTAACCGGTGGCGGGCGGCCGCGGCGGGATCTCCAGCGGCGGCCGCTCCACCCGCCGGTAGGGGATCGTGGACAGCAGGTGCGCGATCATGTTGATCCTGGCCCGCCGCTTGTCCTCGCTCTCCACCTCGTACCAGGGGGCCTCGGGGATGTCGGTGTGCACCAGCATCTCGTCCTTGGCCCGGGAGTACTCCTCCCACCTGGTGATCGACTCCAGGTCCATCTCCGACAGCTTCCACCGGCGCATCGGGTCCTCCAGCCGGTCGCGGAAGCGCCGTTCCTGCTCGGCGTCGCTCACCGAGAACCAGTACTTCCGCAGCAGGATCCCGTCCTCGACCAGCAGCCTCTCGAAGATCGGGCACTGGTGCAGGAAACGCGTGTACTCCTCCTGCGTGCAGAAGCCCATCACCCGCTCGACCCCGGCCCGGTTGTACCAGCTCCGGTCGAACAGCACGATCTCCCCCGCGGCCGGCAGGTGCTCGACGTACCGCTGGAAGTACCACTGCGACCGCTCCCGCCCGGTCGGCACGGGCAGCGCGGCGATCCTGGCCACCCGGGGGTTCAGGTACTCGGCGACCCGCTTGATCGTGCTGCCCTTGCCCGCGGCGTCCCGGCCCTCGAAGATCACCACGACGCGCCGCCCCTCGGCCCGCACCCACTCCTGCAGCTCCACCAGCTCCTGCTGGAGGCGGAGGAGTTCCTTCTCGTACGGCTTGCGGCGCAACCTGTCAGTCCCCATGCCTGCGGATTCTAGAAGCCGGCCCCTTCCGGGAGGCCGGAAGGTCACGGAGTTCAGGACGTCCGGCGGTGTCGCCCCACGGCCGCACGCGTCAGTCTGGGACCAGGTTCGACCACGGGAAAGAGATGATGACCATGCCCTCGATCCGTTCCCTGCTCGCCGTCGCCCTGGCGGTGACCGTCACCGGCGTGCCGGCCTTACCCGCGCGGGCCGCACGGCAGGCCGCCGTCCCCGTCCTGGTGGGTGTCCGGGCCGCGCACCTGCCCGGACTGGACCGGCTGGTCTTCGAGTTCCAAGGCCCGGTCCCGGCCCGGCAGGACGTCCGCTACGTGTCCCGGCTGGTCGCCGACGGCTCCGGGCGTACGGTCGGCGCGGTCGGCGACGCCCTGCTCCAGGTCCGCTTCGACCAGGCCGACGGCCACGACCGCCGGGGCCGGACCACCTACGGCCCCACCCGCCGGACGTACGCGCTCCCCGGCGTCGTCCAGGTCGTCAACACCGGCGACTTCGAGGCCACGCTCACCTTCGGCGTCGGACTCGCCAGGCGCGTGCCCTACCGGATCCGCACGCTCACCCACCCCAGCAGGGTCGTCGTCGACCTGACCACGTCCTACCGGACCGTGCCCGTACGCGATCACTTCCTCGACACCACCGCCCGGAGCCCGCGTACGACGGCCGTGACCCGCCCGGTGGCCCCGCCCGCGACCGCGCTCGGCGCGCTGCGACGGCTGTTCGCCGGCCCGACCCAGGACGAGCGGGCGCGCGGGCTGCGCTTCGTCGGCTCCAAGGCCACCGGCTTCAGCAGGCTGACCGTGCGGGACGGGATCGCCAGGGTCTACCTGACCGGCCCCGTCGACGGCGGAGGGGCGGCCTTCACCGTCGCCGACCAGATCAGGCCGACGCTCAAGCAGTTCCCGGCGATCAGGTGGGTCAAGATCTACGACGCGGCGGGCCGTACCGGGGCCCCCGCCGGGCCGTCGGACTCGATCCCCCGTTCCCTGGAGCCGGACTGAGAGAGCCGGGTGTCTTCCCAGGAGAACGGCCATGTTGATCTCCCGGGTTCGTTCATGATGGCGGTGTGACCGCACCTTCTTCCCGTGCCCTCCGCGATCCGGACGACCGGGCCGCCCGGTCCGTCCCGTCATGACGCACTCGGGACGAAAGCCCTCCCGTCAAGAGCCACACGCCCCTGCCGTCCCCCGCCGGGACACTCGCACAGTGCTTCAAGGAGGTGCCCGTTGAAAGCGTTCATCGATCTTCTGGCCCGGCGTGTACGCCTGTACCGTCCCGACGGCAATCCCCTGCGTCGCCGTTCCGACCGGCTGGAGTCGGTCGCCGTGCTGGTGACCGCGCTCGTGCTGCTCGCGGGCGTCTGGCCCGCCGTCCTGGCGGGGCGGCTGGCCTACGAGGGCGCGCTCCAGGAGGAGAGCGCGCACGCCGCGGGGCGACACCAGGTCAGGGCGACGTTGCTGGCGGACGCGCCGGCCGCCCGTGTGACCCTCACCGAGATGCCGGTGCGCGGGCAGCGGGCGATGGCGCGCTGGACGACGTCCTCGGGCGCGGTGCGGAGCGGCCCGGTGCCGGTCCCCGCGGTGGCCAAGGCCGGCTCGACGGTCCCGTTGTGGATCGACGCCGCCGGAAGCCCGGCGCCGCCGCCCGCCGACCGCGCGGTCCTGCGGACGAGGGGCGTGGTGACCGGGACGCTGCTCATGTCCGTGATCGTGCTGGCCGCTCTGGGCGGGTTCGCGGGGTTCCGGTGGTGGACGGACCGGAGGCGGTACCAGGAGTGGGAGGTCCAGTGGGCGCGGGCCGACGAGGACTGGGGACGCCGGCGCAGCCCCTGACCGCAACGGTCTCCCTCAGCCCGGCCCGCCGCCCCCGGCGGCGCCCCGGTCTCCCTCAGCCCGACTCGCCGCCCCCGGCGGCCTCGGCGGGACGGACCACCGCGACCGGGCAGCGCGCGTGGTGGAGCACCCCCCTGCTGACCGAGCCGAGGAGCAGCGCGCCGAACGCGCCCCGGCCGCGCGAGCCGACCACGAGCAGGTCGCAGGGGGCGCCGGTGAGCGCCTCGACCGGATGAGCGCTCTGGACGTCCTCGACCAGGTTCACCCCGGGATACCGCTCCCGCCATCCGGCCGTCCTGGTACGGATCACCGCAGTCTGGGCGGCGCGGACCTCGTCCACGTCGAAGGCGATCTCCGGGGCGAAGGCGTGCACGGGAGCCTGCCAGGCGTGGATCAGGCGGAGCGTCGCGCCCCGCCGTTCGGCCTGTTCGAAGGCGTAGCCGATCGCCGGCCCGCAGACGTCGGAGTCGTCGATCCCGACGCCGACCTCGCCGACCCGTTCGGGCGGGTCCGCGCGTACCACCACCACGGGGCACCTGACCTGCCCGGCCACCTGCATGGTCACCGACCCGAGCAGGGCTCCGGCGAACCCGCCCAGCCCCCGGTTGCCGATGACCAACTCGTCGGCCTGCCGCGCCTGCTCCTGGAGCACGGCGGCGGGCGTCCCCTCGACGACCTCGGCGCGCGTCCTGAGCGACGGCTGACGGGCGCGCGCGACCGCCTCTGCGGCCTCCAGCACCCTGGACGCCGCCAGCAGCAGGTAGTTCCACTGCCCGAAGTCGGGGAACCTGCCGACGCTGTACGGCTGCCGGTCCAGCGCGTGCACGATCCGCAGCTCCGCGCCCGTGCGCGCCGCGTCGTCGGCGGCCCATCCCAGCGCGGCGTTCGACGGCGCGGACCCGTCGACGCCGACCATGATCCGTCCCGGCATCGTGCCCTCCCGGCCGTGGATCTTCCTCGGCGCCCGTCTCCGCAAAGTCAGGAGTGGGCGAAGAATCCTCCAGTTCCGTGGACGCGAAGCCGCCCGGCGCCGCCCGCGCCCGCTCCGGCCGCCAATCTTCTCCAAGTTTTGGGACGGGCGATCCTGTCCGCTCACCTGCCGGACGGCTGAATGAGTAGGGGAGGTATGAGCGATGTCTGAGCTGGTCGTGGTGGGGGTCGACGGGTCGCCGTCCGGGTTCGACGCCGTGGCGTGGGCGGCCGACGACGCCTTCAGGGCGAAGGGCGCGTTGCGGATCGTGTCCGTGGTGGAGACCTGGCCGTACCAGGTTCCGCAGATCGCCGCCGTCGAGTGGGAGAGCTCGATGACGGAACGCGCGCGGGAGATCCTGGCCCAGGCGGAGGAGATCGTCCGGGAACGCCGGCCCACGGTCGACGTGAGCACCCGGGTCATCGCCGGGAAGGCGTCGGTCGCCCTCCGGGAGCAGGCGTCCGAGGCCGCCGAGCTGGTGGTCGGGCGCAGGGGGACGGGCGGCTTCGCCGGGGCCGTGCTCGGCTCGGTCAGCATGAGCGTCGCCGGTCAGGCGCCGGGCCCGGTGGTCGTCGTACGGGACGGAGGCGCCGCCGCGTACGGCGAGGTCGCCGTCGGCGTGGACGGCTCCCCCGCCGCCGAGCCCGCCCTCGCCTACGCCTTCCGGCAGGCCGAGCTGCGCGGCAGCATGCTCCGGGCGGTGCACGCCTGGCCGCCGCCGTTCGCGCTGGCGCCGGACTTCTCCTGCGACATCGAGGCCCTGCGGGAGAGCCACCTGCGCATCACCAGGGAACAGCTCACCCCGTGGCGGGAACGGCACCCCGAGGTGAAGGTCGTCACGGACGTCCAGTGCGGCCATCCCGTCAAGACGCTCGCCGGCGCGGGCGAGCGGGCCGACCTGCTGGTCATCGGATCGCACGGCAGGAGCGGGCTGGGCTCGGCCGTGCTCGGCTCGGTCATGCGCGGCGTCCTGCATCACGCGCACTGCACCGTCGCGGTGGTCCGCGAACGCCACTGAGTCAGCCCCTCACGGGGTGCGCGGCGTCACCAGGCCCGACTCGTAGGCCAGGACCACGAGCTGGGCGCGGTCGCGGACGCGCAGCTTGCCCATCGCCCGGTTGACGTGCGTCTTCGCGGTCATCGAGCTGATCGCCATCCGGGCGGCGATCTCGTCGTTGGACAGGCCCCGCGCGACCAGGGCGACGGCCTCGCGCTCGCGGTTGGTCAGCTCCCGCAGCTCCTCGCCGGTGGTGGCGGCGGCCGGCGGCCGGGTGACGTACCGGTCGATCAGCTTGCGGGTGATCGAGGGGGCGAGCAGCGCGTCACCGCGGGCGGCGACGCGCACGGCGTGCAGGAAGTCCTCCGGCACGACGTCCTTGACGAGGAATCCGGCCGCGCCGGCGCGCAGGGCGTTGAAGACGTACTCGTCCAGGCCGTAGTTGGTCAGGATGACGACGCGCACTCCGGCCAGGGCCGGGTCGGCGGCGATGCGCCGGGTCGTCTCGATGCCGTCCACGACCGGCATCTGGATGTCGACGAGCGCGACGTCGGGCAAGTGTTGCCTGGCCAGGGTCAGGCCCTCCGCCCCGTCGGCGGCCTCGGCGACCACCTCGATGTCGTCCTCCAGGTCGAGCAGCGCGCGGAATCCGCCGCGCAGCAGCGGCTGGTCGTCCACCAGCAGGACCCGGATCACGGCGTACGGTCCATCGGCAGTTCGGCCTGGACGGTGAAGCCGCCCGTGCCACGCGGCACCGCCCGCAGCCGTCCGCCGAGCGCGGTGACGCGTTCGCGCATGCCGATCAGCCCGACGCCGGGCACGGGGGCGGTGTCCGGCGTGGCCGTGCCGTCGTCGTCCACGCGGATCGCCAGGGCGTCGGGACGGTAGTCGATCCGGACCTCCGCGGTCGCGGCGGCGGCGTGGCGGGCGATGTTGGTCAGCGACTCCTGGACGATCCGGTACGCCGTCCGGTCCACGGCGACGGGCACGTCCCGCCGCTGTCCGCCGATCGTCAGCGTCGCGTCCAGGCCGGCGGTGCGGGCCCGTTCCAGGAGCTCGGGGACCTGGTCGAGCCCGTGCGGCGGGGTCACGTCGTCGCGCAGCGCCTCCAGGGTCGCGCGCAGTTCCCTGGTCGCCTCGCGGCCGGCCTCCTGGATCACCAGCATGGCCTCCGGCACCTGCTCCCCCTTCCTGCGGGCCACGTGCACGGCCACCTCGGCCTGCACCTTGATGATCGAGATCTGGTGGGTGAGCGAGTCGTGCAGGTCCCGCGCGATGCGCAGCCGCTCCTCGTCGGCCCGCCGCCGCGCGGTCTCCTCCCGGGTACGCTCGGCCTCCTCCGCCCGTCCCTCCGCCTGCCGCAACGCCTCCCCCGCCGCGCCGGCCGCGACCAGCCAGGCCAGTTCGAGCGCGCCCCGGGCCTGCGCGAACGCCTCGCCCGTGTCGTGCAACCCCGAGGCCAGCGCCGCCAGGGGCAGCAGGGCCAGCACGATGACGCTCGCGGCCACGGTGACCAGGCGTCTTCCGTCCCGCATCGCCGCGTACACCGCGAACAGGTACGCCACGGCCGGCACGTCGAACCCGGCCGCCTGGTACCCGACCGCGCACAACCCCGTCACGGCCAGGACGGGGACCGGGGCCCGGCGGCGCGCGGCCAACGCCAGGCCACCGGCCGCCAGCAGCGCGTATCCGAGCAGGGCGAGGGAGGTGGCGGGACGCTGCCCCGACAATCCGGTGACCACCAGCGCCGCCGCCACGCCGACCGCGATCAGCCAGTCGACGGCCCCGGCCCGCTTTGTGCTCATACGCGCACCATAGCCGCATGTCCGCCCGTCCGACTCCTGCCCAGGGATCACCCGCCGACTACCGCGGACGCGGTACATCCCGCACTTCCTGCCGTCCGCGCGGTAGGCGGCTGCGGCATCGGCGGCACCCCGGAAAGCCCGCCGCAGCCGGACGACCGGCGGCGGTTCCGGCGGCGATGCTCTTCCCACGCCGACGTCCAGACGAAGGGACCTGTCATGCTCATCCGTCACCTGCTCGCGGTCCAGGCCGACCCGGTCGGCGCCTACGCCATGACCACCGGCCGGCTGTGGTCCCTGATCGCCGCCGGGCTGGGCCTGACGGGGGCCGCCGTCGGCGCCCTCGCCCTCGCCCGCTCCACCGGCCGCCTCCTCCCCCGCCCCCGCACCGCGACCGGAGCCGGGATCGCGCCCGGGGCCGGGACCGGCAGGCGCGGGGCCGTCGTCGCCCTGGCCGCAGGGCTGACCTGCATGGTCATCGGCGGCGTGGTCGTGGCCGCCGCCAAGGGCGGCCCCGGCACCGGCTACGGCATCGTCGGCGGCTACCTGGACCTGGCCCTCGGCCTGGCCGCCATGATCCTCGGCGCCCTCACCCTGGCCCGCCACCGCCGCACCGGATGACCGTCCCGCTCACCTCGGGCCCGCCGCCGGTCTCCGTTCAAGAGGTCAAGGCCAGGGCAGTTGCGGGTCATGAACGAAGAGGACAAGCTTCCCGAGGACATGCCTCCCGCGGTCGGACAGGTCAACGGGGAGAGCGACACGACCGCCGCCCGTGCGGGGGTCGAGGTGCGGGACACTCCCCGGCCCATCCCCGCCGAGCCGGTCGAGCCCCCGCCCGACCCCGAGGAGAAGGTCGCGCAGGAGCGGCGCGAAGTGGCCGAAGACCCCGGCGAACCCGAGCCCCCGGACATGGAACCGACCGACTGACGACGCCCCCGGTCGGGCAGGCGACCGGACGAGAGGGAGGGCGATCCGGCGCCGTACCGACGACCATGCCCCCATCAGGGGCGCAGCAGGGCGTGGGCCAGTTGGTCGGCACTCCAGCCCTCCCACTGCGCCGTCGTCCAGCCGCACTCGCGGGTCATCACCAGGAACAGATCCGGCGACAGCAGCCCCACGGTGATGTCGGTGGCCCGGTCGCCGGTCAGGCCGGGCCGCAGGGCGTGCAGGCCGTCGAGGATGGCGACGACCTGGCCGTGGGCGGTGTGCCGTTGCTCGCTGTTGACGGCCCACTGGGCCGCCATGTCGGCGTCCCCCGCGGCCGCGTCGCGGACCACGGCCAGGACGGGGGCGACGCGACCGAGGATGACGCCGCTCTGGTGCACCCACCCCCGTACGACCTCCATTGGGTCCCGCGCCGACCGCAACTCCTCGAACCAGGAGCGTCCCAGCAGTGGCACGGGCTCGTCGTCACCGGCGGAGGCGACGTCGACCACGTGCTTGAGCAGCCGGCTCTTGGTTCCGTAGTGGAAGTACACCGTCTGGACCGACACCTCGGCCGCGTCCGCGACCAGCTGGAAGGTCGTCCCGGCATAGCCCCGCACGACGAACAGCCCCTGGGCGGCGTTCACGATCCGGCTTCTGGTCTGTGCCGAGCGCCGCTTGGGGCTCTTGACGTCGTCCATCGATTTAGAGTACCACTTTAGAGTAGTACCTTAAAGTGAGACTACAAACGGTGGTGAGGCATGACGCTCCTGAACGGGTTCCACCACGTCAAGCTCCCCGTCTCCAGCGTCCACAAGAGCCTGGAGTGGTACCGGCGCGTGCTGGGCCTGGACGTGGCGATCGAGTTCGTCGAGGACGGCGTGCTGCGCGGCGTGGCCCTGAGCGACGCGGCGCACACGATGATGATCGCGCTGCGCGAGGAGCCCGGGCGGGCCGGCGGGTGGAGCGGGTTCGATCCGGTCGCGCTGGCCGTGCCGACCCTGGAGGCGCTCCACGCCTGGTCCGACCATCTCGACGCGCTCGGCGTCGGCCACTCCGACATCGCCGAGGGCAGCGCGGGATGGCTCATCGGCGGCCTCCTCGACCCCGACGGCATCGAGATCCGGCTCTACACGCTGCAGAGACGGCCATGAGCGCCCTCCACCTGCCCGCCGGGGCCGGCTCCGCCCACCGGTTCCTCGGCACCACCATGACGGTGAAGGCGGGCCGGGCGGAGACCGGCGAGAGCCTCACCGTCGTCGAACAGGAGTGCCCGCCCGGCTTCGCCACGCCCTGGCACGTGCACCAGCACGACGACGAGGCGTTCTACGTACTGTCGGGAACGGCGCGGATGTACTGCGGCGAGCAGTCGTGGCAGGCCGCCGCCGGCGCCTTCGTCCTGCTCCCCCGCCGGGTGCCGCACGCCTTCGCCAACGACCGGGACGCCCCGCTGCGCCTGCTCCAGCTGACCTGGCCCGCCGGTTTCGAGACCTTCGCCGCGGACGTCGCAGCCGCCGGCGACGCCGACCCCGGCCTACTGGCCGAGGTGGCCGCCCGTCACGGCTACGAGGTCATCGGCCCGCCCCCGGGCACCGCCGCCTGACCTCCCGCCGCACCCGTCCCCCCAGCACACCCCCCTTCAGGCCGAGCTCCGAGGAGATCTCATGACAGGCAGGACCACGAGCGTGCTCGCCACCGCCCTCGCCCTGGTGCTCTCCGGCACCACGACGGCCGGCGCGTCCGCCCTGGAGCAGAAGACGTACACCTGGCGCGGCTACATGTCGGCGGGCTACTGCACGATCGAGCCCGGCGCGACCTGGACGTTGTACTCGAACGGGACCGCCCGCCTCGACGCCACGATCTCCAGCCTCGGCGACGAGGACGCCTGGCTGATGTGGGCGCACCTGAAGGACGGCGCCGGCGCCCTGCTCGGCGACATACGCGTCCAGGGCAGCACCAGCACCAAGTTCGTCAAGAACCTGCACGACCGGCGGACCTACCGCTGGATCGCGAAGGGCCAGTTCGACCCCGAACTGTTCGACCTGGTCAAGCGCATGTCGCTGAGCAAGCACTGCTGAGCCACCCGAACACCCCTGGACGAGCCCGGCCCACTGCACGCGCCGCCCCCCGACGAAAGGACGCCCATGGCCAGCGCGGCTTCACCCTCCCTCATCGGCACGGCCGCCGCCGTGCTCACCGCCGCCTTCTCCCTCACCACATCACCGGCCGCGGCGGCCGTCAGCGCGTGCGATCCCTCGCTGGTGGCGCCCGCCGGGAGCCTCATCGGCGGCCTGTGGCGCTCCAACGGCGGCGAGCAGAGCGTGTACGGCTGCCCCACCACCAAGGAATTCGGCTACCCGGACAAGAAGGGCTCCTGGCAACGCTTCACCAACGGCAAGATCGTCTGGTCGCCGAACCTCGGCAACGGCACCCTCGTCCGCGTCTACCAGAAGGGCCAGAACCTCGTCTTCAAGTGGAGCGGCCTGGGCCGCGACTGGGACTACTTCAACGTCCGCTGGAGCAAGAACGGCGGCAAGGCCACCCAGGTCCAGACCGGCCGGCTGACCGCGTGGAGCGGCCAGTACCTGATGGCCCCGTACGTGCAGGGCGGCGTCGGCACCACGACCAACGGCCATGAGGTCGACAAGTTCGCCTTCATCGTCCAGGGCTGCGACCGGACGACCTTCGGCTCCGACTGCGGCCCGTGGAGCATCCCCACGTCCATCAGCCTCGCCCACTGATCCCCCGGCCGCGAGAGGGCCGGGCCCTTGACCGCGATGGTGGTCAAGAGCCCTTGCCGCCTGGTTCAGGCGGCGCGCTCGTCGACGCCCACCGCGCCGACGCCTGTGCCGAGCCGGCCGCAGACGCCCTGCGACTGGCCTGAACCGCCCGGCGGGAGGTCCACCCACTCCCCGACGACGTCCGGCGCCCAGCCGCAGGTGATCACGGCCCGGAACCGCCAGTTCTGGCCCGTGGGATTGCTGCACATCGCGATGCCGACGTAGTTGTCGTTGTTGTGGACGAAGGTGTCGCAGTCGAGGACGGTCGCCGCCGACGCCGGCGTGGTGAACCCCAGCGACAGCAACGCGACGGACCCGGCGACGACCGCCGCGACATGCCTTGTCTTGCGCAAAGCCCCTCCTGAACGAGTGATGACCTGTCACTTACTGTCATGCAGCGTACGCAAAGAGTGGCGACAGGGAAAGCGCTACCCGGCCAGGACTCCCTTCCCGAACAGGCCCGACAGCACGCGGGTCGTTCACGCCGGGGTCGTCGAGGGCCGCGAACGCCCGTCGCCCGGCCACGGGTGTTCGCCGAGGGTGAGCTCGTACAGCAGGCGTTGCCGTCCCTGATAGAAGGCGGCCAGCAGCGGGGGCGCCGCCTGCAGTTCGGCGGCCAGTGCGTCGAGTGCGGCGGGCAGCTCGACGTCCGTGGTGGCGACCGCGACGCAGGCGCAGTCGGCCAGTTCGGCGGCCAGCGGCTGGATCGCCCCGGTGAACAGGCCGGCGATCGGGTGCGGGACCACTTCCTCGCGTACTGCGTCCATGACCAGGGCGGCGATGCTGCGGAGGTGGGGGAAGCGGGCCGCGGTGGCGAGCATCGCCTGGTGCACCAGGCCGGCGTCGGGGCCGGGACGGGCCACCACTCGCAGGTGCCGGGGCGTCAGCGGGAGCCAGGTCCAGTCGATGGTGTCGGCGTCGGCCACCACCACGTCGTCGCGATCGTCGGTCAGCGCCCGTAAGGCCGGGGCGTCGGCCCGGCCGCACAGCAGGAGCGTCGCCGGGGGGAGCATGCGTTCGGTGGCGGGTGAGGGCAGCGGCGCGGGGGCGAGCCGTGGACGCATCGCCTGCCCGCCGACCGCGCCATCCCCCATCTGCACCCAGGCCACCCCCTCCCACCCAGAGCCCCGCCCCCGACCACGCCCCTGACCGAAGCCCTCCCCCTGCCCGTAGCCCTGCCCGCCGCCATACCCCTGCCCCCGGCCAAAGCCCTCCTCCTGCCCGTGGCCATGATCCTGGTCGGTGTCGCCTGGATGGCCCCGGGTGGGTGGGAGGTCGGCGGTGGCTCGCGGCAGGGCGACAGGTTCGGCGGGGGCGGCTGAATTCGGCGCAGGTGCGGCGTGATTCGGCGTGGGCGCGGAGCCGTTCGAGGCGGGTGCCGGACCGTTCAGTACGGGTGTGGGGACGTTCGAGGTGAGTGTGGAGGGGGGATCCAGCGGGAGCCAGGGGGCGTCGGTGGTCAGAGGGGAGGCGGTGCTGGCGGCGGGGATGATGGCGCGGATGAGCGTGACCGCGTCATCGCCGGCCCCGCACTCCAGGAAGACCTCCGCACCGCGGGCGGACAGCGCCGTCACGGCCTGCTGGAAGTGGACGGTGACGAGCATCGCGTTGGCGGTGACCGCGACGGGGTCGTCGTCCGGGGTGAGCAGGCGGCCCAGTGTCGGCGAGAACACCGGCCAGCGTGCCGCGGACGGCTTGACGTCCGGCAGGCGGTGCCTCAGGTCGGCGGCCGCGGCGGCGACCGCGGGTGTGTGGGCGGGATGCGGGACCTGGAGTTCGGTGCTCGTCCAGCCCAAGTGCTCGGCGATCCGGGACGCCAGCGGCATCAGCTCGCCCGGCCCGGACAGCACGCACCGCTGCGGGGTGTCGTCACAGCCGACCACGAGGTGGGGATGGTCGAGCAGGGCGACCAGGTGACGGCCCTGCACGGCGGAGACGTCGAGGGACATCATCGTGCCCTGCCAGTTCAGGCCGGTCAGTGCGCGGCTGCGTTCGCAGGCCAGGCGCGCGCCGTCGCCCGCGCTCAGGACTCCGGCGGCGACCTGGGCCCACAGTTCCCCGAGTCCGTGGCCCACGAGCGCGTACGGCTGGAGCCCGTCCCGTACGAGCGTGTCGAAGGTGGCTAACGACACCGCCATCAAGGCCAGGTAGTGGCTTTCGGGGCCGGGCGGACGGGGTGCGTCCGGGGTGAGGAGGTAGGCGCTGATCGGAGAGGAGCCGTACTCGGCGGCGACGGCGTCGATCTCCGGCAGGAGCTCCGAGACGGCCGGCGTACGGGCGGCCAGAGGCGCCAGCACACCGGCGGGGGGAATGGCTACGCTGCCCGGGAAAACCGCGACGACTTTGCTGCGCATGTAGTCCCTTCCTGGAGGCGGGGCGGGGCTTTTGCGGCACATGGGAGAGCGGCGAGGGGTACGACTGTGGGAGCTGCCGGTCCCATCGCCGACGACCCGTTCGGCCCCACGACTGATACCGCTCGCACACGATAAGTAGTCGTGTCATCGCGACACGTCACCCTATCGGTGGAGAAACTCGCCTATAGCCGTCCTCACCTCTTGCAGGACGGAGGTCCGAGTGTGCACGCAGGGGCAGCCGCGAAGTGCTCGGACCCACAGACCTGCGGCACAGAGGCGCCGCTTTCAGGGACGGGTGGTCGCCAACCCCTTCCCTGGCATCACACACAGTGATTGGTTAGTCACTTATAGCTGCCAGGGACCTGGGGAGCCCGTCCATCCTGGTGATACGAACGGGTGGGGTCGGTGCGGCCCGGGGGGTGCGCGATGGGATTCTGCCCGGAAGAGGTCGCCGGCTCGATCGGCGGCGGTCTCGGGGATGAGGGACGGGCCGGGCCATCCGGCGGCCGAGGTGTGCTGCACGGCGCGTTCGCGGTGCTGGAGGAGCTGGCCCGGGTGGAGGAGGCGGGGCTGACGCAGCTCGCCGTGGCCACCGGCCTGCCCAAGGCGACCGCCCATCGATTGTTGTGCCGGCTCACCGACCTCGGCGTGGTGCACCGCGAGGACGGTGGCCGCTACCGGATCGGGACGCGCATGTTCCGCTGGGGTCAGCGGTGGTCACCGGCCCAGGTGCTGAGCACGGCCGCCGTACACCCGCTTCGGCGACTGGCCGCCGCCGGATGCAGCGTGACCATCGCGGTCAGGGACGGTGACGACGTCATCGTCGTGGCGGGGATCGGCGACCCGGCTGTTGACGAGGTGTTCCGGATGCGTCCGGGCATCGTGCTGCCCGCGGCCAGCGCCGCCGAGGTCGTGCTGGCGGCGGGGAACCCGGCGTCGGGCCTCCGTCCGGATCCCGGTTGGAGCCTGCCGCCGGGGCATTCCCGGGCCGAGTGGGCGCGGCGCGTCGGCGACGCCCGGGACCGGCGGGTCGCCTTCGACTTCGAGGCGGCTCTCCCGCCCCTGGGCTGCGTGGCCGCCCCCGTACGGGCGCCGACGGGAGCCGTGGTGGCCGCGGCGGCCGTCGTCGTGGTCGGCACGAACCGGCTCCCCCTGCTGGCGGACGCCGTACGGGAGACCGCGGCGTGCATCAGCGCCAACCTGGCCCGCGTGCCGGGAGCGGGCCGCGCCCTGAGCCTCCTGGCCATCCCGGAAGGCCCACCCCGCGACCGATAGCCCCCTCCGGCCGGACCACGAGCGCGCCTGCGAACCATCGGTCTCATGCGGGCGCCGAGCCGTGACCGGCAGCCGTCGCCACCGGTCACGGACCGACAGCCCGGCTATGCGTCGAAGTCGATGACCAGCCGGCCCAGCCGGGCACGGAGCGGGACGCTGTCCGCGTGCACGAGCCGCTCAGCCACCGGAATCCGCTGCGCCCCACCACCCGCGGCGGCTGCGGACGAACCACCGCCCTCGCCTCCGATGAGCGCCGTCTCGTCGGCTGTGCCCGGGTCGGTGCGGTGGCGTTCGCGGTCCTCCACCAGGAGGCGGTACTGCCAGATGATGTCCAGCCCCGCGGGCGGGATCACCGCGGACCACTGGAACCCGGCCTGCGCCGCGCCGCAGGTCAGCTCGGTTCTGATCGCCGTGTCCGTCCAGTCGAGGTCTTCGATGCTGGTGAAGGGCCGCCGCTGGACGGTGGCGGTGACACGGTGGCCGGCCGCGACCGCGGGCAGCCCGGCACCGGCCTGGAGGCCGAACTCGGTGGCGGCGGCGGGCCCGGCGAGCGTGACGCGCAACCCGCCGCCGGACACCTCTTCGACCGTCAGCGTACGACCCGGCACGAGCTGCGCGAACTCCGCCTGCACCACGGGCGACAACTCCAGCCCCGCCAGCGCGTGCGGCTGGTAGCGCGCCAGGGCCAGCCGCAGGTACGGGAAGTAGGCCGACTCCCGCCCGGCCGCTCCCAGATCGACGTCGACGTCGGCGAACCACAACCCCTTGGCCGCGTCGTACGACGGCTGGTACGCCACGACCGCCCCGGCCAGTTCACGCCCCTCCCCCGACTCGGCCAGCCGGAGCCCGGCGGAGGCGACGGGGCCGGGGAAGTTCGCGGGAGCCGGCGGGGGCAGCACGGTCGCGTCCGACCAGACGGGATCGGTGCCCCACCGGGTCGCCAGATGGCCGGGCAGCGGGTCGCCGCCGGGCGGGTCCAGGACGACCGCCAGCAATTCGTCGTCGCCGGAGGAGAACCACGGCCGGTCCAGGTAGACCCGCACGCCGGCGCCGTCGCGTACCGTCACGTACCGCTTGTTGGGGCGGTCCTCCTGGCGGTTCCACCGGAAGGTGGGCAACAGGTACGAAGGTTTCGGCGGCTCCGGACGCCTGCTCGCGGGCACCGGCCAGCCCCGGCCGGCCGTCCCGGCGCTCGGCTCTCCGGGGCTGGTGACGAGGGCGGGATCGGCGGTGATCGACGGGTGGAAGTACTCGCGGAACCGGGTGGTGGCGGTCGGCCGGTAGACGACGTTGCGGTGCAGCGTGTCGCCGAAGTCGTGGCGGACGGGGGTCGCCGCGTGCGGCAGGCGCACCTCGTCGCGGTCGGAGTAGGCCAGCTCGACGCGGCCGGCGTGGGCGTGCTCCTTGATCCGGCGGGGGGCCGGTTCGGTGACGTCGTCGATCCAGCGCGTCCAGGTGGCGTCGATGTCGACGTGCCCGGTGCTGCGGGGGTGCGACCGCAGGGTGCCGCGCAGGTCGGCGAAGGTCTGTTCGGGTTCGCGGGCGAAGCTCACCTCGCCGAGCTCGGGCGGCGACAGCGGGCGTTCGACGGCGTGCACGAGCCGGATCTCCGTGTACGGGGTGAGCAGCCAGTTCAGCCCGGCGACGGTCTCGTCGGCGATCAGCTCCCGCTCGGCGTCGGTCAGGCCCCGCCAGAAGTCCGAGACGAGCAGGCGCTGCCAGACGGGCAGGAGGGCGAGGTCGGCCGGGGTGAGCCGGCAGCTCAGCCGTACGGTGGCCATCTCGGCCTTGGGCAGGTACACGGTCAGCAGCCGGGGGACGTCCCGCCATCGCGGCGCCTCGTCCCCCTCCTCGATCCGCAGTCTGAACGGCGCGGCGTCCGGCCAGGTGTCGTGGAAGTCGTCGTAGAACGGGACGGGGTGGATCGGCGGCGCGCCCGGCAGGCCGTACAGCGTGACGCCCCTGGCCAGGACGTCGGGCAGGTACGGCAGGATCAGCTCGGCGGCGGTGTGCACGACGAACTCGCCCTGCTTCAGCCCGGCGCCGCGCGTCACGGGCAGCGGGGTGACCGGCTCGGGGTCGAGGGCGTCGTGCTTGGCGACCGCGATCTCGTCGAAGAACAGCAGGTCGCGGGTGCGGCGCGGGTCGTCGGCGTAGCTGACCACGGTGTCGAGGAACGTGCCGGCCTCGCGCGCGGCGGCCGTGAAGAACCTCGTGCGCACCTCCTGCGGCCGGTCGCCGCCGATGGCGTCGTCGAACCGGCCGTGCCGCTCGGCCATCTGCAGCGAGGTCTTGGGCGGGGCGACGAACCGCTCGTCGTAGTAGAGGTACCGGCGGCTCAGCCCGTCCGTGGCGGGCGGGTGGTCGGTGTGGCCGGGGACGTCCTGGCGGTCGAGTGCCCACTCCCAGGCGGGCACGTCCCGGCCGCCTGCCGTGACGGTGCTGCGGATGACCAGGCACTGACTGGACTCGCCCTCGTTGAACGGCTTGCGCTCGACGATCACGGGCGGCGGCACCGGCTCCCACCGCGAGTACGTGATCGCCCGCGACAGCGCCGACCCGGGCGCCTCCGCCGACGGTTCCAGGGCGTTGCCCGCCAGGTCCACCACGCGGGCCCGCAGCCGGTAGGTGCGCCCGTACCGGAGCGCCGGCAGTGAGCCGGGCACCGGCGTGAACTTGGTGTCGAGCGGGAAGTTCGCGTCCACCTCCGGATCGGCGACGACCGGGCGGCCGAACCTGTCGAGCGTGCGGCCGGGCAGCGGGGCGGACAGGCTCCAGCCGTCCCAGCCGAACAGCGCCTGGTGCACGTACAGCTCGTCGGACCGCGTCGCGTCGCGGGTGACGGCGCTCGCCCGGACGGCGCCCTCGTCGTCGGCGATCCCCTCGATCCAGTACGGCGGCTGCCCGCCCCGGCGGATGAGGTAGGAGCCCCGGCGGCGGCACAGGGAGAGCCAGCCACTGATCGCGCCGGCGGGGCCGACGACCCCGGCGTCCACGCGGAACCCGCGGACCAGGTGCCCGGCGTGCAGTTCGGGCGCCACACCGCCCGATCCCCGCTGGTGGGCGGCGTCGTCGCCGATCTGGTCGGCCAGCCAGGCGTCCCGTCCCCGGTGGAAGACGGTGAGGCCGGCGCCCTGGAGCGCCGTCGTGCCGGTGCCCAGGTGTTGCGCGCTCGGCTGGCCGCTCGGGCCGCTCAGCCTGTGCATGCGCTCGATCAGCGCGGTGAAGTCGGCCGCCTTGATGGCCGCGCCGTCGACGTCGGCGTCGGTGACCGTCCAGTCGTCGCCGCCCAGGCCGAGCCAGCCGCCCTGGACGGGGTGCCCCTGCGGGGACGCGGCGGTGAACCGCTTGCCCGCCGCGAAGTCGAACAGCGTCCACGGGCGCAGCGGGTCGGTGTCGAACGGCGGCGGGACGTCCTCGAACGCCACCCGGAGACGTCCGGTCGCGGCCAGCCCCGGAGGCACGGGGACCACGAGATCGAGGACGAGCCCGAGCCGCCGGCACAGCTCCGGGTAGTCGGCCAGGAAGCCGCAGACGCCGTGGAACTCCACGTCGGGCGGTTCCGGCCGGGGCGGGACGGCCTCCGCGCCCGCCGGACCGCGGCCGTCGCCCGCGGGCTTGGGCCGGTCGTAGAACCTGACGGCCTCCGCGAGCGCGAACCTGGTCTCGTCACCCCGGTAGGCGGCACTGGTCCGATCGAGGGTGGCGGGCCGGAGGTCTGCGGCCCGGTCTGTGGCTCGGTCTGCCGCCCGGTCCGAGGCCAGGTCGGCGGAGGCGCGGGCATGCGGTGCCGGGGCGTCCCCGATCATGCCGTCGATGGCCCGGTAGGCGGCCTGGGGATCGCCGCTGAACCTGCTCATCTCCCCGACCACCGGGATGCCGCGGACGACACCGGTGTACGGCTGACGCCAGGGCCGCGACGCGTCGCCGTCCCGGCCGCCTGAGTGGTGGCGGACGGCCTCGCCGCTGCCGGGCGGCGTGAGGCGGTCGATGATCACGGCCTGGCCGATCTGGTCGTACAGCGTGGCGATCCGCTCGTGGACCAGCGCCGCGGGGAACGAGCGCAGCACCCGCACGCCCGCCGACCCGGCGGCGACCGCCGCGCCGAAGGCGCCCCCGGCGGCCAGGGAGCGCGACCGCACCGGCGAGGCGGCCGGGAACATCCTCCCCCACAGGTCGGAGTCGGGGGACGGCGAGCGCGGGTCGGGACGCGGGAGCACGGGGGCGGCGTGCCCGTCCCAGACGACGCGCAGCGCGGGCAGCACCGTCTCGCGCAGCGTCCTGGGCCAGTCGGTGAACTCTCCGACGTCGTCGAGCCGGCCGCGTGGCGCCTCCAGCCGAGGGCTGACGGCGACCGACAGCCGCACCTCGCCCGGCCCGGCCACCCCGGCCGGCAACACCGTCCACAGAACCCTGAACGTGCCCATGTCCGTACGCTCCCCCGTGCTCGGCTCGGTCCGCTCGCTCATGTCAGCCCACCTCCGCGAAGGCGCCGCAGTACTCGGCGACCGGGTCTCGTCGCGCGCCGGTGACCGGATCCCGGTACGGCGCCATCATCTGGGCGAAGGTCGAGGCGGAACCCGCCGCCGCCCCGACCACCGCCCCGGCCTCTTCGGCGAGCCCCGCGGCGGCCGACAGCGACCGGGCGCCGCCGAACCGCTTCTCGCAGCTGATCTCGACGGACTCCTCGAAGAACCCGATCTCGATGGTGATCGTGATCCGGGCCCGGCCGACCGCGTCGCCGCCCTCGTACCCCAGCTCCAGGTAGAGCTCGATCGACGCGGAGACCAGGCCGAGGACGTCCACCTCGCCGCGGGCGCGGAAGTAGCCGAACAGCACGGCCTGCCCGGTGGCGGCGTCCAGGTGGAAGTAGATCCCGGCCATCACCGACACGCTGCCGCTCGCCACGCCGAAGTCGACGGACGCCGCGGCCCCGAACTCCAGGCCCGCGTCCAGCGCGCGGACGCCGTCGGGCGACAGCACGATCCCGAACCAGCCGCCGCCGCCGAACAGCGAGACGGTGAGCCGGAAGGGCGCGTCCCTGCGGCAGAACGCGAACCCGATCTCCAGCGGCCTGGTGCCCGCGAACGGCAGGTCCAGGTAGGCGTTCAGGGCGATGTTCTCCAGGCTGAAGACGCCGATCGCCAGGTTCGGCAGCGGCATGCCGTACCGCGCCAGCACGCCCCGCGGGGAGACGTCGAGCGTCGGCGGGTCGCTGAACCCGTCGAGCGGGATGATCCGGCGCAGCGTCTCGACGAACGACAGCGCCCCGATGAACTCGACGTTCCGGAACGCCACCTCGACGTCGGGTTTCTCCCCGGCGCGCACGGTGAACCTGATCCGCCGGAAGTCCAGCCGCATCGCCTCCAGCACGCCCGGCAGCAGCACCAGGTCGAACTCCTCCAGCGTGCAGGTCACGTCGGCGGCCGGGCGCACGTCCGGCCGCAGCCCGGCGCGCAGGTCGACGACGACGGAGAAGCGGCCCTCCCGCGCCGGGTCGCCGTGGCCGTCGTGCGGGACGAAGATCGGCGGGTCGCCCTCCCGCAGCGACCAGGGCTGGATGTCGGGCGTCCACTCCAGGCGGGCGGCGACGGACTCCGGCAGCCGGAGACCGGCCTTGGCGCTCTCGATCGCCCGCCGCAGCGGCAGCACCCCGGCGGGGGCGTCGTCCCAGATGGCGAGGGCCTGCCGCAGATGGCCGAGCAGCGCGACGACGGCGTGGTCCACGTCGGCGGGAAGGCCGGCGCCGAGCGCGTCGAGGGCGGCGGAGAAGTCGCGGAAGGCCGTGTCGACCTGGCCGAGGTCGGCCGTTCCCGCGATGAACGCCTCGACGGTCCTGACGAGGGTCAGCGCGGTGGTCCCGACGCGTCCGGCCGCGGCGGCCACGGCCGGGAAGCGGGCGGCGACGCCGATGAGCTGGCGTTCGACGCGGCGCAGGTCGGTGAGGAAGGCGGTGGCGGCGTTGACGGTCTGCGTGACGAACCTCGGCGCCTTCAGCTCCTTGTCCAGCCCGGCCGCCTTGACCAGGGCGGACAGCGGGATGACGCCGAACAGCTTCGCGCCGATCGCGTCGAAGAAGTCCGAGGGCCGGAAGGTGCCGTCGGCGACCGTGCCGAGGGGGTCGTCCGCCGCGGCGGCGGGCGTCCTGGCGGCGCTGACCGGTCCGGTCAGCCGGGACAGGCCCGCGACGGTGAACGTGGGCGCGGCGAGCCCGCCGGAGCGGTCCCGCTGGTCGTCGAAGTCCATCACCAGCGGGGACGTCCCCGTGCCCGGGACCAGTTCCAGGAAGACCTCGCCGGGGTTGACGGGGTCGCCCGGTCTGTCGGGCGTCCTGTCGAAGGCGGCCTGCCGGTAGCGACGGGCGTACCGGACCGGGCGGGGCCCGAGCGCGCCGGTGAGCCGGCTCACGGCCGGCACCACCGCCGACGCCCAGCGCAGCACCGGGAGGAAGCCGGGGACGTGCTGGTAGAGCTCGTCGTCGCGGTCCGTCGGCAGGGCGGTCCCCCAGACGAGACCGGCGGCCTCGACGGTGGTGTCGTCGGGCGCGGCGGGCGCCGCGACGGCGACCCGGGCGCCGCGCAGGGCGGCGCTCAGCCGTGCCGGCGGCGTCCCGGGGTCGGCCGGCCCGGGGTCCAGGGCGTTGTACGCCGCGGCCGCCGCCACCAGGTCGGCGCCCTGGTTGAAGTTCTCGGTGAGGAACAGCAGCGGGGTGTCGAACTCGGTCTCCCGCCCGGCCAGGTCGGTCGCGCGCACCTTGAACAGGTACGGGTCCTGGTCGCGGACGGCGGGGAAGAAGGCGTGCTGCCCTTCGCGCACCGGCAGGATGTCGGCGGGCGGCGAGAGGTCGGGGGTGACGAGGCTGAGCAGCTCGACCCGCCGGAACGGGAACAGGGCGTCGAGCCGTTCGCCGTCGGCGTCGCGGCGGACGGTGCCGGGCGGGAAGTCCCTGACCGGTTCGCGGCAGGTGATGAAGATCCGCTGGGCGAGGTAGGCGGGATGTTCCGGGCGCTGCGGGTCGAATTTCCGCTCGGTCACCTTCACCAGGTCCGCGCGGTGCCCGAAGGGGCACAGGTAGCCCGAGTAGAGCACCCGTACGTAGTGGTCGCGGCCCATGGCCGCCCGGTGCCGCCACTGGCTGACGTTCGTGATCGCCGGGCGGGGGTCCCAGCTTCCGAGGGCGTCGAGCCAGCCGCCCAGCGCGGAGAGGATCAGGTGCCCGACCTCGACGGGCACCGGCACGTACGGCCGATGCCCCGGCTCGGTGAACAGCCCGCGGTCGCTGGTGAGGTGGACGAGCGCGGCCCGGTCGGCGGGGGTCAGCGACGTGGTCAGCGGGTCGGGCGGCGGCTCGACCGGCGTGTCGCCGGGGAAGTCCCTGGTCCACACGGCCCTGGCCCGCGTGCCACGCACCCGCGTGTGCCACAGCTCCACCCGGCCCGTGTCGTCGGCGGGGGACGTGCGGTGCGTCCAGCGCACGTCCGGCGGCGGCGACAGCAGCAGCCGGTACGGCAGCTCGATCGCGGTCCTCGGGTCGCCGACGGGGTCGCGCAGCGGATCGGCCGGGCCCTCGTCGCCCACGGTGCGCAGCGGCAGCCGTCCCATGGCCGCCAGCAGGCCCTCGGCGGTGTACGGGATCTCGTCGTCAGGCCCCACGACGAAGACCAGTGTGCTGCGCCCGCTGATGCGGGAGACGACGGGCGGCGCCGGATGGGGCTGCACCGGGACGGGGTCGGGCAGCCCGGCCCCGGCCGACTCGAAGAACGCCTGCTCCACCACGTGCTGCGCGGGGAAGGTGACGACGATCAGCCCCTCGCGGTCCGGCACGGCCCGGACCAGGACCCGGCGGGCCGCCGGGCGCTTGAACGACAGGCCGGGGAACCGGAAGCGCAGATCCGCCAGGTCCGCGGTGCGGACCAGGCGGACCCGCTCCGGCTCCTCCTCGGGACCGGTCAAAGCTTCACCACCCTTTCCCGCTCAGCCGACGAACGGGGACGCGAAGGCGAACTGCTCCCGGTGGACCAGGTCGGTGACCTGGGTGGAGCCCACGGCACGGTCGAACTGGAAGGGGTTGTTGTCGGGGACGCCGCGGGTGCCGCAGAAGGCCGTCTGGCCGTTCTGGAGGCGGATGGCGGTGCAGCGGGCGTTCCCGGGGAGGGGGTCGAGCGTGGCGGTCAGGACCTCGACCTCGACCGCGAAACCCGTGCCGTTGAAGACCTCCGTCTGGGCCTGCTTCCAGGAGGCGCCGGTGCCCCAGATGCAGGCCCGGGCCGAGAGGCCGGGGAAGACCAGGCTGGAGACCCAGCTTCCGCAGGTCGGGTCGGCCGCGGCCCAGGCGCCGCCCGTGCCGGTCACGCCGGGCGCCATCACCGCCGCCCCCGCGACCGCCGCCGCGACGAGGGCCCTGGACAGGGCTCTCGCGGATCTGTCGTTCATGCTGCTCGTCCTTCCGTGGAACGGCCTGATCGCTCCAGGAGTCGTCGCTTGGTGTGAGCGATCGTTTACGTTGCGTCCATGCTGTGGGCGTCGCGGTGGGCGGGCAACGTTCGGTCCACTCAGTGGACCGGCCGGGGGCGCGGCGCGTCGGCGCAGCTCACGAGGTACGCACGAACCTCGCCGGAGCCGCGGCGCGCCCGTGCTGACCCGGCGGCCCGCACCCAGGACCGCATATTCTTGCCGCATGGAACAGCCGGAGCAGGCGTGACCGCCCTCCTCGACGTCCGGCGGATCTACGTCGAGCCCGAGGCCGCCGCGCTGCCGCGCGGGCGCGAGGTCCTCGCCCGGTTCCCCGCCGCCGACATCGTCGAGGTCGAGAGCCACCACCGCATCCCCGAGCTGTACGGCGACGAGGCGAACGTGGCCCGCTGGGTGCGCATCAAGACCGAGGCGCTCGTGCTCGGCGTCAAGAAGTCGCTGACGGCCCGCCCCAACGGCCGTTCGGCCGACTTCATCGCGCCCTCCACGGCCAACGGCTGCGCGATGGCGTGCGCCTACTGCTACGTGCCGCGCCGCAAGGGCTACAGCAACCCGGTCACGGTGTTCGCCAACATCGACCGGATCACCGGCTACCTGCGGCGGCACGCCGCCCGCCAGGGCGTCAAGCCCGCGCCCGACCAGGTCGACCCCCGCCTGTGGGTGTACGACATCGGCGAGAACTCCGACTGCTCGGTCGACGCCACGATCTCCGGCAACGTCCGCGACCTGGTCGAGCTCTTCCGCGACCTGCCGAACGCCAAGGCCAGCTTCGCCACCAAGTACGTCAACCGCGACCTGCTCGGCTGGGACCCTCGCGGGCGTACGCGCGTGCGCTTCAGCCTCATGCCCGCCGCCGACTCCAAGCTGCTGGACATCCGCACCTCGCCGGTCGCCGAGCGCATCGACGCGATCAACGACTTCGTCGCCGCCGGATACGAGGTGCACGTCAACCTGAGCCCGGTGGTGGTCCGGGACGGCTGGCTGGCGGACTGGGCCGACCTCCTGGAACACCTCGACGACGCCTTGTCGCCCGAGGCCCGCGCCCAGCTCGCCGCCGAGGTGATCTTCCTCACCCACAACGACCGGCTGCACCAGGTCAACCTGGGCTGGCACCCGAAGGCGGAGGAGGTGTTGTGGCGGCCGGAGTTGCAGCAGGCCAAACGGTCGGAGACGGGCGGCTGGAACGTCCGCTACCGCAACGGCCACAAGGGCCGCTATGTCGCCGACCTCACCGGCCTGCTCGCCGACCGGCTCCCCTACTGCCGCATCCGCTACGCCTTCTGACGGGCCGATGATCCGGCGGCCTCCAGGGGAACGGTCAGGGTCGCCGGGATCCCGCTCCGCCCGCCGCCCGCCCGGCCTGTTCGCCGGGCGCGTCGCGACGGCGTGTCTCCCGGACGAACGTCAGGGCCACGGCCCCCGCCACGGGCCCGGCGGCCAGGGTGGCGAACGCGGCGGAGAAGGAGCCGCTCGCCTGGTAGACCGCCCCCACCACGACCGGCACGGTGACGCTGCCCAGTTGTGCCACCGCGTTCGTCGCGCCCGCCGCCGAGCCGGCCAGCGCCGTCCCCGACAGGCCGGGCACCATGGCGATCAGCAGCGGCGAGTACAGGTACGCCCCCAGCCCCGCGAACCCGGCCGTGACCAGGAACGCCGCCTCCGTCTCCATGCCGCCGAACAGCAGCAGGCAGCCCGCGAAGGCCACCAGTACGGCGATCGCGGGGCGTTTGCGTCCCCGTCCGGCCAGGTCGGTGGCCAGGCCGATGACCGGTTTGCCAACCGCGCCCGCCGCGGCGAACACCACGACGACCGTCCCCGCCGCCACCGGGTCGAGCCCGTGCCCCTTCACCATGAGCGTGTTGGACCAGGTCACGAAGCCGTACGTGCCCCACAGCCCGCCGAAGCCGGCCAGGCCGATCAGCATCAGGTCGCGGTCGCGGACCAGGCCGCGCGGTGACGGGCGAGCCGCCGGCGGCTCCCGCCGGTCGCGCAGCAGCGCCAGGCACACCAGCGCGAGCCCCATCGAGACGATCCCGAACAGGTGGTAGGAGGCCCGCCAGTCGTACCACTGGATCAGCCGGGGCACGAGCACGTTGGCGATCATCGTGCCGAGCGAGGAGGCCATGGTGAACACGCCCATCGCCAGCCCGCGCTCCCGTTCGCCGAACCAGGAGGCGATGAGCTTGACGCCCGCCGCGAAGTCGGCCCCCGCACAGAGCCCGATCAGCGCCTGCACCGCGATCCCGGCCCCGGCGGACGGCACCGACCCGAACACGATCATGAAGCCGCCCGCCGTGAACAGCGACGCCGACAACACGAACCGGCTGCCGATCCGGTCGCCGAGCAGCCCGCCGCCGACGTTGGACAGCACGTAACCGACGTAGTAGGCCGTCGCGAACGCCCCCAGGCCCGCCAGCGACACGCCCAGCGCCTCGCCCGCCTGGAGCGACGCGGGCCCCCAGGTGGAACGGTCGACGGAGGTCATGGTGAGCGAGGCCCAGCAGAGCAGCAGCACGACCCACCGCCGCAAGGACCGACTCCCGACCGATGGTGACTCTATGTGATCCCCCACGTACGGTCACGCTACAGGTCACGTGACTCTCTGTACTTGTCATGCGACAATCTGCTACTGTCAGCGATCCTTCCCGACCAAGCCGAAGGGACGTCAGATGCACAAGAGAAGACGCGGATCACTCGCCGTCGCCGCCGCCGTGACCGGTGTGCTGGCCACCGCCGCCCTGGCCGGACCGGCCCTGGCGGCCGCTCCCCTGCCGCTCCCCCACCCGTACCCCGGCTTCGGGCCGGCCGGCCCGGCCTGGCACGCGCCGGCCGGCACCGTCCACGACCCGGCCCAGGCCGCCCCTGACAGCAAAGGGTCGTGAGGCCCTGACAGGCGCGCCGCCCGGTGCTCTCCCAGGACCCGGGCGGCCCGGTCGGCGCGGCGTAGGGCTCGAAAATGCAGTGAATCAGCAAGATCTTGTGCGTACTGTCGCGAAGATGGATCCAGCTGACTTCTACACCGGCATCGTCGCGGAGCTCTACGGACCGCTGAAGTCCTTCACCCAGGACCCCGAGCCCTACGCCGCCTTCGTCGAGCGGGCCGGGGTCCCCGCGCTGGAGCTGGGGTGCGGGGACGGCGATCCCCTGCTGGAGCTGCGCCACCGCGGCCTGGAGGTCGACGGCGTCGACTCCTCCGCGGACATGCTGGAGCGGCTGCGGCGCCGGGCCGGCGAGCAGGGCGTCACCGCTGACCTGTTCCACCAGCGCATGGAGAGCCTGGACCTGCCCCGCCGCTACCGGGCGATCTTCCTCGCCGGGCCCACCTTCACCCTGCTCCCCGACGACGCCACGGCACGGCCGCCCTGCGCGGCATCCGTGCCCACCTGACGGACGACGGTTCCGCGCTGGTGCCCCTGTTCACCCCCGAACCGACCCCGTCCGACCGGATCGGCCACGTGCGCTCGGCCGTCGGACCCGGCGGCGCCGACCTCCGGGTGTCCGTCGTCTCCGAACGACGCGACGAGGCCGCCAGGACGCAGACGACCCTGCTGCGCTACGAACGGCACCACGGCCCGGACGTCAGCGTCACCGAGCGGCCGTGGGTGCTGCACTGGTACCCCCGCGAGGTGTTCGAGGAACTGGCCGCGACCGCCGGCCTGACCGTCACCGCCGTCACGGACCCGGACGGCGCCCCCGTCCCCGCCGACGCCACCGACCTGCACGTCCATCTCGCCCCCGCCACCTGAGGGCGTGGGCCGGCTCTCGCCGGGGCCGCGGAAGATTGTCGGTCGTTTTCGCGTGTTCGCGGCACGTCCGCCGTGCCGGCCGGGGCATCATGCCCCATGCCGAACGTGCAGGCCAGGAGCCTATTTCCGGTCGAATTGGGGCGCAACGGGCTGCTGGTCATCGCAGCACGGGCGCTGCGGACCTTCGGCTACGGCTGCACCAGCGTGCTCCTCGCCGAACTGCTCACCCAGGACGGCGACGCCCCCTGGCAGACCGGTCTGCTGCTGGCCGTGGCCTCCGCCGCCTTCGTCGGGACGATCTCGCCGTCCACCAGCGACAACACGCCCTTCTCCGGAGTGGAGCAGGCGATCCTCGCCCAGACCTGCCCCCAGGCCCGGCACACGTCCGTCTTCACCTGCTACAACGTCACCGCCATGGCCTCCGGCGCGCTGGGCGCCCTGGCCGCCGCCGGGCTCGGGCTCCAGCCCTGGACGTCGGCCCCCGACGCCGCCTTCGCCCTGTACGCGCTCCTGGCCGCCGGCACCGTGACCCTGTTCTGGAACCTGACGCCGCAGGCCGAGCCGCCCAGGACCGCACCCTCCGGCCAGGACCGGCGGAGTGGGCGGATGTGCGGCCAGGTCCGGCTGCTGGCCGGGCTGTCCGCGCTGGACGCCCTGGCCGGAGGGCTGGCCGTTCAGGCGGTGCTGGCCTGGTGGTTCGCCCATCGTTACGGCGCGACGACCACGCAACTGGGCCTGGTGTTCTTCGCCGCCAACCTGCTGCCGGCCCTGGCCCAGCTCACCGCGCCCCTGCTGGCCGCCCGGCGCGGGCTGCTGGCCACCATGCTGCTCCCCCACACCGTGGCCAACCTGCTGCTGGCCTGCATCCCGTTCGCCCCGAACCTGGCCACCGCCGTCACGTTGCTGCTGCTCCGCCAGACGGTGTCCAAGATCGACGTCCCGGCGCGGCAGGCGTTCACGGCCGCGGTCGTGCCGTCGGCGCACCGTACGGCCGCCGCCAGCATGACCAGCCTGGCGCACAGCGTCGCCGTCTCGGTCGCCCCGATCGCCGCCACCACCATGCTGACCGGCACCCTGGCCGCGCTGGGGGCTCCCCTGCTGCTCGGCGCGGCCCTGGGCCTGGGCTACGACCTCGCCCTCTGGCGCGCCTACCGCGGCGTGCCCCTGACCTGAGAGGGACGGGCGGCTCATCGCCGCATGCGGGGATCGCGGGTGGGGTCGGCGTACTGGCGTGGGCAGCCGTCGGCGGCGGCTTCGGGGCGCAGTTCGTAGTGCCAGGGTTCGTTCCGGTAGATCTGGCACAGCCCGTACGCCGCGCCGCGCCTCGACAGCCACCCGGCCGCCTCGGAGGGCCCGATGTCGACCGCGTCCCCCGACACGTGCAGGGACGTGCCGGGGGACGCCACCCATCGGGCCGCCTCCTTCTCCGAGCCGTACCGGGCGACCGCCTCCCGGCGTAGCCGTTCCTGGTACGCCGGGGAACGCCAGCCGCTGTTGACGAGGAACTCCACCCCGTCGCCGGCGGCCTCGTCCGCGGCCCGGCGCAGGGCCCCGAGCAGGTCGGGATCGAGGTTGACGACCGCCGGGAGCTCGTCGTCGAAGACCGTCACACCGTCGGGGACGGCCCCGTCCGCCTCGCCGAGCCCGCCGTGCCCCGAGGCCGTCAGGGAGGTCACCGCCCCGTGGACGACGACGCCTGCGAGCGCCACGACGAGGACGACGAGAGCGGCCACGATGGCGGCCACGATGGCCGATCGGGTACGACGGGATGCCGTTCGTGCTGGTCCGCTGCGGATCATGCCGCCAGTCAAGGCAGCAGGCCGTTGCCGGGGCGTATGTCGTTTTCGATATGCGGGCGATAGGCCCCGGGCCGTACCTTCGGGGGTATGCGGGTACTGATCGTCGAGGACGAGACCTATCTGGCGGAGGCGGTCCGCGACGGCCTCCGCCTGGAAGCGATCGCGGCCGACATCGCGGGCGACGGCGACACCGCCCTGGAGCTGCTGAGCGTCAACGCCTACGACATCGCCGTCCTCGACCGCGACATCCCGGGCCCGTCGGGCGACGAGATCGCCGCCCGCATCGTCGCCTCCGGCAGCGGCATGCCGATCCTCATGCTCACCGCCGCCGACCGGCTCGACGACAAGGCCAGCGGGTTCGAGCTGGGCGCCGACGACTACCTGACCAAGCCCTTCGAGCTGCGCGAGCTCGTGCTCCGCCTCAGAGCGCTCGACCGCAGACGCGCCCACAGCAGGCCGCCGGTGCGCGAGATCGCGGGCCTGCGCCTGGACCCGTTCCGCCGCGAGGTCTACCGCGACGGCCGCTACGTCGCGCTCACCCGCAAGCAGTTCGCCGTGCTGGAGGTCCTGGTCGCCGCCGAGGGCGGTGTCGTCAGCGCCGAGGACCTCCTGGAACGGGCGTGGGACGAGAACGCCGACCCCTTCACCAACGCCGTCCGCATCACCGTCTCGGCCCTGCGCAAGCGTCTCGGCGAACCCTGGGTGATCGCCACCGTGGCCGGGGTCGGCTACCGCATCGACCCGGCCTCCGGCCCCGGACGCGAGGGCGGCGACCATGGATAGGGCCCCCGGCCTGAGCGTCCGCCTCAAGCTCACCCTCAGCTACGCCGGATTCCTCGTGATCGCCGGCGCCCTGCCGCTCGGCGCCGTCGGGGTCTACTACATGCGCGGCCTGCCCGACCACGCGTTCTACGCCACCGGCGACTTCCTGATCAACCGTTCCGCCATCGTGCGTTCGTTCGCTCCGGTCGCGGCTCTCGTGCTGGGGTTCCTGCTGGTGTTCGGCCTCGTGGGCGGGTGGCTGCTGGCCGGCCGGATGCTGGCCCCCCTGACCCGCATCACGGACGCCGCCCGCAAGGCCACGGGCGGCTCGCTCTCCCACCGCATCCGGCTGCCGGGCCGCAGGGACGAGCTCCGCGAACTGGCCGACGCCTTCGACACCATGCTCGTCCGGCTCGAAGCGCACGTCGCCGAGCAGCGGCGATTCGCCGCCAACGCCTCGCACGAGCTGCGCACCCCCCTCGCGATCGCCCGGACGCTCCTCGACGTCGCCCGCACCGACCCCACCCGCGACCCCGCCGAACTCGTCGACCGCCTCCACCTGGTCAACACCCGCGCGATCGACCTCACCGAGGCGCTGCTCCTGCTCAGCCGGGCCGACCAGCGGTCCTTCCCGCGCGAGCGCGTCGACCTGTCACTGATCGCGGAGGAGGCCGTCGAGACGCTCCTCCCGCTGGCCGAGCAGCGCGGCCTCACCGTCGAGACCACCGGCGACGGCCTGGCCCCGGCCACCGGCTCACCCGCGCTCCTGCTCCAGATGACGACGAACCTCGTGCACAACGCGATCGTCCACAACCTGCCCGAACAGGGCGCGGTGTGGGTGCGGACCGCCGTTCATCCCGGCGCGGTGGCGCTCACCGTCGAGAACACCGGCGACGAGCTTCCCCCGGAGCTGGTCCGCACGCTGGTGGAGCCGTTCCGGCGCGGCACCGACCGCGTGCGCTCCGACCACGCGGGCGTGGGCCTCGGCCTGGCGATCGTCGGGAGCATCGCGCGGGCGCACGACGGAACCCTCACCCTCACGCCCCGGCCGTCCGGTGGCCTCCGCGTCACCGTGCGCCTGCCGGCCGAGGTCACGGGCGACGGCCACCGCCGGTAGGGTCCGCCTGTTCCTGGTGCCTGTCGTGCAGGAGTGAGCGCAGTCCGGCGGTGTCGACGACGTGGGCCATCCTCGGGAACACGGTGGTCATCAGCGTCTCGTGGGCCTGCCGGTCCGGGTCGGCGACACCGTCGGACAGGACGTGGAGCCGGTAGTCGCGGTCGGCGGCGTCGGTGAGGGTGGACAGGACGACGCCGCTGGTGGTCAGGCCGGCGACGACCAGCGTGGTGACCCCGCGATCCCGCAACCGGCGGTCGAGGTCCGTCGTGGACAGCGCGCCGACCCGGGTCTTGCGGACGACGACGTCCCCGGGCTCGGGGGCGAGCCGGGGGTGGAAGTCCGTGGCGGGGTCGGCGTGGTGCAGCAGCCGCCGGTGGCCGATGAGGGAGAACGTCTTGTTGGCGGCCGGGATCGCCGCCCAGTCGTCGTCGGTGAAGCCGAGCCGCACGTGCACGATGACGGCGCCGTGTGCCCGCAGGTCGGCGACCGCGCCGGCCATCCGGGACAGCAGCGCCTGCGGGTCGTCCAGGCCGGGCAGCGAGGCGAGCACTCCCTGCTGGTAGTCCAGGACGAGCAGCGCGGTGGTGCGGGGGTCGAGCGCGAGGGGTGTGGTGGACATTCTTTCTCCTTGGTGGTGAGTGATCACGCGTGGGGTGCGGGCACCGGTTCGGGAACGGGCGCCGCGGCGCGCCGGGGCAGCAGCAGCGGGGTCGCCAGCAGGAGCACGCCGGCCAGGCCGATCGCCGTACGCGGGCCGAGCAGGCCGCCCAGCACGCCCCACGTCGCCGTCAGGAGCGCGGTCGCCGCCTTCGTCGTCACCGACCAGGCCGACAGCGTGCGGGTGACGCGGTCGTTCGCGGTGCGTTCGAGGCGGTAGGTGGCCTGGACGGGGTTGAAGACGCCGCAGCAGAGGATGAGCCCGAGTTCGACGCCCATCACCAGCAGCAGCCCGCCGGTGCCCGGCCCCACGAAGGCCAGCCCGACCGGCCAGACCGCGCGCAACGTCCCGGACACGACCAGGACGCGGTGCTGCCCGAACCTGGTGACGAGCGGACGGGCCAGCCGCGACCCGACCAGCCCGCCGATCGCGGGCACGGCGAAGGCGAGACCGTACTGCCACGAGGTGAACCCCAGCCGGCCGAGCATCAGGACGGCCAGCAGCGCGTCGGCGGCCATCAGCAGCCCGTTGAACAGGGCCGTGTTGAGGAACAGCGGGCGCAGCGTGGCGTCGGCGAGGATGTACCGCCAGCCGTCGAGCAGGTCCCCGGCGCGCAGGCGCGCGGCCTCCCGGCGTCCGGGAGGCGGCTCGTGGCCGCCCGTCGCGCGGATGCCCAGGGCCGACAGCAGGTAGCTGACCGCGTCGGCGACCACCGTCGCGACCGGGCCGAGCAGGCCGATCGCGGCGCCGCCCAGCGGCGGCCCGATGATCGTGGTCGTCCAGGTCGTGGACTCGAAGCGGGCGTTCGCGACGAGCAGGTGCTCGGCCGGCAGCAGCGTCTTGAGGTAGGCCCCGGAGGCGGCGCGGAAGGTGATGTCGGCCGCCGCGACCACGACCGAGACCAGCAGGAGCTGGACGAAGGTGAGCACGCCGAACGCGAACGCGGCCGGGATCGTCAGCAACGCCGCGAACCGTGCCAGGTCCGCCCCGATGAGCACGGGCCGCTTGCGGCGGAACTCCACCCATGGGCCCAGCGGCACCGCCACGGCCGCACCGACCGCCGCGCCCACGGCCGACAACGCCGCGACCTGCGCCGGCCCGGCGTGCAGCACCTGGACGGCGATCAACGGGAACGCGCCGAAGGCGAGCCACGTGCCGAGCGCGCTGGTGCCGTACGCTCCCCAGAGCCAGCCGAACCGGCGGCCCAGCCGGTGCCCGTTCCCCATGTCCGACACTCCTCGTCACTCGCCCGTACAACCGATCCGCGATCGGGAGTATCAAAGCGGGCCGTGCAGCAGGAGATCAAACAACCGTGGGGGCAGGTCGGCACAACCCTTGGTTGTGTCCATAGAGTGTCCCGCATGGACCTCGACACCGTCCGGACCTTCGTCGCCGCCGCCGAGGCGGGGCAGTTCCAGGAGGCCGCCGCCGACCTGGCGGTCACCCAGCAGGCCGTCTCCAAGCGCGTCGCCGCCCTGGAACGCACGCTCGGGGTGCGCCTGTTCATCCGCACCCCGCGCGGCACGAAGCTCACCATCGACGGGCAGGCGTTCCTGCCGCACGCCCGCGAGCTGCTCCGGGTCGCCGAGCGCGCGGTCGCGTCCGTACGGGCGGGCAGCCGTCCGCTGCGCGTCGACGTGCTCGCCTCGCGCAGCGCGGGGTCGGGCCTGATGCGCGGCTTCCACCGGGCGCACCCCGACGTCGAGCTGGACGTGGTGATGCTCTTCGACGTGGACACGGCCGTGGCCGCCATCCGGTCCGGCACGATCGACGCGTCCTTCCGCGCGGTCGGCGTACCGGGCCACCCGCTGCCCGAGGACGTCGAGTCCGCCTGGGTGGTCGACGAGGCCCTCCAGCTCCTCACCGGGCCCGACCACGCGCTGGCCGACGCCCGGTCGGTGCCGCTCGCCCGGCTCGCCGGGCACCGGATCTGGATGCCCGGCCTCGCCCCCGGCACCGAGTGGACCGCCTACTACGACGACCTCGTCGCCGAGTTCGGCCTGACCATCGAGGCGACCGGGCCCAACTTCGGCTCCGACGCGCTGCTCGACACCGTCGCCGACACCCCGGCGCTGGCCACGTTCATGGGCGACCAGACCCGTCTCGTCTGGCCGGCGGGCCACGGCCTGCGCCGGATCCCGGTGACCGACCCCGTGCCCGTCTACCCGCACTCGCTCCTGTGGCACCGCGACAACCCCCACCCGGCGCTGGTCGCCCTCCGCGCCCACCTGGCCGCCGCGGCGACCGGTCGCCGCGCCGCCGGGACCTGGGTCCCGGCGTGGGCGCGGGCTTCCCGGGGTCCGGCTCAGCCTTCCTGAGGTCCTTGGGTGACCCAGTAGTCCTGGAGGAGGGTGTTCTTGGGGCACCACTCCTCGCTGACGGACGTGCCGCCCACCATGGGGCCGGGCCGCTCCGGCTCGATGCCGCAGCGGATGTGCACCTGGTGCCAGTGCTGGTAGGTGCCCGCCGGGCAGACGGACCGGGCTCCGAACTGCTCGTACCTGATGACCGTGCCGCCGACGCGGTGGGTCTGCTCGGCCCGGCAGGGGCCGTCCGCCGCGGCCTGGTGGTGGGGGTTCGGGCCGGCCTGCGCCGGTCGGCCGAGCAGGGTCAGGGCTCCGGCGACGATGACGGCCGTGGTGGCGAGTGCGCCGCGTGCGTCCATGGTGGTCTCCTCTGGTCGTGGGCTTGCGGTGGACCACAGCGAAACAGCGCCGGGACGGTGTCCAACAGCACCTCGGCCGGACTCGGCCGAACCGGGACACCGCACCGGCGACGCGTGCGCGGCGCCCCTCAGGCCGGGACGTCGGTCAGCCGGCGCAGCGTGAACGGCTCCGCCAGGATCTCCTCCAGCACCTGGGCCACGTGCTTGAAGTGCGGCAACGAGAAGTGATGGGCGAGCGCGGCGTCGTCGGCCCACTCCTCCACGATGATCATGCGGTCGGGGCGCCCGGGGTCGGCGTAGGGCTGGTAGCCCAGGCAGCCCTCCTCCGCCAGCGACGGCGCGATCATGGCGTTCAGCTCCTGACGCAGCCGTTCCTCCTGGCCCGGCCTGGCGCGGAACCCGGCGACGATGGTGAGCGTGTTCGACATGGCAGGACTCCTTCTTCGAGGGTGATACCGGCGATGCCCATGGTGGGGGCCGGGCCGCGTGCCACCCAGAGCTCTGTCCAGCCGGGGCCGCCCTTGCCTGGGTCTGACAGAACCAGGCAAGAGCTGACAAACCTCGCAATACTGGACGGCATGGATCGTGCACAGCAGCTCAGCGAGTTCCTCAAGAGCCGGCGTGCCCGGCTCGACCCCGACGCGCTGGGCCTGCCCGGCTTCGGCGGCCGGCGACGGGTTCCCGGCCTGCGCCGCGAGGAGCTGGCCCTGCTGGCCGGCGTGAGCGTCGACTACTACACCCGGCTGGAACAGGGCCGGGCCCGCAACATCTCCGCCGAGGTGCTGACCGCCGTCGCCGAAGCGCTCGCCCTGGACGCCGACGAACGCGCGTACCTGCACAACCTCGCCAGGCCCACCGCCGCCCGCAGGCGCCCGCCGCGCCCCCAGAAGGTGGGCCCGGAGCTGCGGCAGGCGCTCCAGGCGCTGGCCGGGGTGCCCGCCTACGTCATCGGCCGCCGGCTGGACGTCCTGGCCTGGAACGAGCTCGCCCGGCTGCTGGTCGCCGACTTCCCCGCGCTGGACCCGTCCGAGCGGAACATGGCCCGGCTGGTCTTCCTCGACGACGCAGCCAGGGACCTCTACCCCGACTGGCAGGGCAAGGCCCGCGACACGGTCGCCAACCTCCGGTTCGACGCCGGCCGCCATCCCGACGACCCCGAACTGGCCGCCCTGGTCGGCGAGCTGTCGCTGCACAGCGCCGACTTCCGCCGCCTGTGGGCCGACCAGGCCGTACGCGCCAAGACCCGGGGCCGCAAACGCTTCGCCCATCCCCTGCTCGGCGAGCTCGCCCTGGACTACGTGGCCATGCGCGCGCCCGACGACCCCGATCTGACGATGATGATCTACAGCGCCCCGCCGGGCTCCGACGCCGCCACGTCCCTGAACCTGCTGACCGGACTGGCCACCTCGCCCCCGCGGACCACGCCATCCCATCGAACCGTCTCGGTCCACGCCCCCCTGAGCGCCGACCCGCCCCGGTAAGGTCATTCCGGGCACCCTCGGACAGAAAGAGCACCCCCTCTGGTGAACCTGGGCATCGTCGGGCAGGCCGCAGGGCTGTTCGCCGTCACCAACATCGACGACATCCTGATCCTGGCGCTGTTCTTCGCCCGGGGCGCGGGCCGTCGGGGTGCCGCCGGCCGGATCGTGGCGGGCCAGTACCTGGGCTTTCTCGCCCTCGTGGCGGTGGCCGTGGCGGCGGGCCTCGGGGCGACCTTCCTTCCCGAGCGGCTCGTCCCGTACCTGGGGCTGCTGCCCCTCGCGCTGGGCGTCAAGGCCGCCTGGCAGGCGTGGAGGAGCCGCCGCGACAGTGACGACCCCTCCGGCGGGCGCGCCGACGGGCCGAAGACGCTGGAGGTCGCCGCGGTCACCTTCGCCAACGGCGGCGACAACATCGGCGTGTACGTGCCGGTCTTCGCCACCGCCGGGCCGGGCGGCACGAGCGTCCACGTCGTCGTGTTCCTCGTCCTGGTCGCCGTGTGGTGCGCGGCCGGACGGTTCTTCGCCACCCGCCCTCTCGTCGCCGGGGCCCTGAGCCGGTGGGGGCACGTCCTGCTGCCTGTGGTGCTGATCGGCATCGGCCTGCTCATCCTCGTCGAGGGCGGGGCCTTCGGGCTGTAGGTCCGTGAAACTTCGGTGCATTGCCGAACCAATGGTCGTGGGGCGGCATCCAACGAGATCACGGCGTCAGAGGGGGGCTCGGGTGTTCATCCGGTTGGACGGCGCCTTCGGAGGCCGGGCGTGGTGACGCGCAAACGCGCCCCGCGTGCGGCGCAGCGGATCGACGTGGCCCGCGTCCCCGACGACGTCGTGGCGCTCATCGACGCGCTCGAACCCGGCGAGAGCCTGGTCCTCACGCGTGACGGCGCGTCGATCGCGACGATCTCCAGCACCGTCGACGTGGTCCAGGGCGCCGTCGTCGATCGGGCCGAGCCGGACGAGCCCGGCGAGCCCGGCCGAGCGGCGCCGGTCGACCACGACGGCGTGACCGTCGTGGCCACCGCGATGAAACTCTCGAACGCGGCCCGCGTCGCGCTGTCCACCCAGCTCGGGGCGGACTACGTGGTGCTCGACATGCACGCGGCCCCGGCGACGGCCGACGTGCTGCTGGTGCCCGCGGGCAGCCCACAGCTGATCGCGGGGCTCCGGTCGATGTTCCCGAAGGCCCGCGTCGTCGTCACCGAGATCGAGGATCCCGAACTCGGGGTCCGGTACGACGGCCCGGTCCGGCGGCTGCTCGACGCCGGGGCCGACGCGTACCTGCCGCCGGCGACCGTCCCGGTCCTGGCCAGGCAGCTCGACCGCACCCTGAACCGGGGGCGCGAGCTCGCCGGCGGCGGGGCCGGGACACCGCTGCAGATCGCACCCGCCGCGGAGGCCGACGAGAACGAGTGAGGCCGCACGGCCCGGTCGCCGATGTCTCTCCTTCGGTGTGAGCCGCCCGTCACTTCTGCGGCGGCTGGGACGGCGGGCCGAACATGGTGGCGGTGTCGACGGTGGCGATGGCGCCCGAGTCCGTACGGGTGGGTTCACCGTCGGCGCCGATGAGAGGCAGGCGGTCCGGGAGCCTGCTCGGGTCGACCGCGCCCGTGTCGGTGATCCAGGACGGGCGCGGCGGCTGCGCCGGTGGTGTCTTGGCCTGGAGGCCGTACTTGGCGGTGATCCACACGTTGCCCGACGGCAGGGAGCCGCCGTACCAGCCGCCGTCCCAGACGTATCCGAAGGCCAGCGTCGCGTACCAGGCGGTGCCGCAGGGGGCGGGGTTGGACCCCTCGCCGCTCCACATGTACCAGTCGGCGTGCCAGGTGGTGTTGGGGGTGAAATGCAAGCCGGAGTCCAGGCCCAGGCAGGGTCCCCAGACCTGGTGGGTCAGGTCGTAGACGAGCACGACCTGACGTATCGCGAGATCGCCGGCGGGCACGGCCTGCCAACGGCCGCACGGGATGCCGTCCCTCGGCCCGTAGACGTTCGCCGCGGACGTCTGGTAGGAGCCGGAGTTGCCGTCGGAGAGGTCGAGCATCTCGGCGTAGACCAGGAGGCACAGGGAGTCCGAACGGTAGACCCAGTCCTCGTTGTGGCGCCCGTTGTCGGCGGCGTACGCCGGGGTCGTCGAGGTGGCCGCGACCAGGACGGCAGCGGCGGCGGCGCACAGGAAGCGGCGGGCCCGCCGGCCTGTCGTGCCGGGCGTCGGGGGGTGGCTTCGCATGATGTTCTCCTCAGCGGTGTGCGGGGGTGATGACCACGACGCCGGCCGGGAGCGGCCGTTGCGAACGCAGGAGCGCCGAGGGCGGGTCGGAGGGCGGCGCGGGCCGTTCGCTGTCATGGTCGAGGGGCGCCGGGGTGCGCACAATCTCTTCGGCAGGGCACCGAACAGTTTCGCCGTCAACCGGACGATTGCCTGAAATCGATCATCAGGGGACGATTGGCGCATGCGTCTGAACTTCCAGGTGGGCGACCTCGCGGCCACCCGGATCGTGGTCTCGCCCCTGCCCCACGCGATCTTCGCGGCCTTCAGCGTCCATCATCCTGAGCTGACCGAAAAGGGCTCGATCTGGCGGGACATCGCCAGGACCGTGCCGCGCCGGACGCTGCCGCTGCTCGACATCCTCAACCGCGGCGCCTCCCGCGTCACCCTCCATGACGGCCTGGTCGCCTCCGAGGTGGCCCCGCCGATCCAGACCGCCGCGCTCTCCGACGAGCTCGACGCGCTCGCCGCCCTGGACACCCCGCCGCAGGAGCGGGAGTTCGGCGGCGACCTGTGGCGTTTCAGCGGGCTGCCGGGACGGCCCGACCTCGACATGGACCCGGCGCGCTTCCGCCGGGCCCTGGCCGACAGCATGTACGTGCTCTTCCACCGCTTCCTCGCCCCCGAATGGCCCGGCATGCGCCGCCGGCTCGAAGCCCGCCTGGCCGCCTACCAGGAGACGGCGGCGCGGATCGGGCTCGGCTCGGCGCTCAGCACGCTCAGCCCGCGGCTGTCCTGGGACGGCAGCGGCATGATCGTCGCGGGCGGCCCGGATCGCACCATCGATCTCGGCGGGCGCGGCCTGCTGATCCATCCGATCGCCGGCGCCTCGCCCCGCTACCTGGGCATCGCGACCACCCAGGACCGGCGCAGCTCGGTGCTCACGGTCCCCATCCCCGACAGCGGCCGCCAGGCGATGCCGTCCCCGGCCTTCGACTCGCTCGCCGCGCTGGTCGGGCGGGCGCGGGCGCGGGTGATGCGGGCCGTCGGCGGGCCCGGCTGCCGTACGGACGAGCTGGCCGGGCGGCTCAAGGTCAGCGCCTCGACCGCCTCCGAGCACGTCACCGTGCTGCGCAACGCCGGGCTGATCAGCACCCGCCGCAACGGCCAGGCCGTCCACCACCACCTGACCGCCCTCGGCGCCCGTCTCCTGGAGGCCAACGGCTGACGGCGCGTAACCGCTCGCCCCCCGGGGGGGTTCAGGACCTGGAGAGGGCGGGCGGGGCGCAGTCGAGGCGGCGGTATTTGCCGGGGGGCATGCCGTACTCGCGCTTGAAGGCGTTGGCGAAGGCGAACTCCGAGCCGTAGCCGACCGCGGCGGCGATCGTGCTCAGCGCGGCGTCGGAGTCGCGCAGCATGTGGGCGGCCGTGCTCAGCCGCCACCAGGTCAGGTAGGCCAGCGGCGGACGTCCGACGAACTGGGTGAAGCGGCGGGAGAAGGCCGCGCGCGACAGCCGGGCGCGGCGGCCGAGCGACTCGACCGTCCATGGATGGGCCGGATCGCGGTGGATGCCGTCGAGCGCGGCGCTGACGGCCGGGTCGGCCAGGGCGGCGGCCCAGTTGCCGGCCCGGCAGTGCTCGGCCGAGGTGTCGAACCAGGCGCGCAGGATGTACAGCAGCAACATGTCCAGCAGCGCCGGCACCACCAGGTCCGCGCCCGGCCGCGGGTCGTCGATCTCCTTGCCGAGCAGCTCGACGGCGGCGCGCAGGTCGGTGTTGCGCCCCAGCCCGGTGGGCAGGTGGATCATCTCGGGCAGCCCCTTGAGCAGCGGATGCGCCCGGTCGGGGTCGAGCCGGTAGCCGCCGCAGAGCATCACGGTGACCGGCCCGGGGCCCTCCATCGAGGCCGAGGCGAACAGCTCGGCGGGGGCGTAGGGGTCGCAGTCGGGCTCCGGGAGCGGCCTGGTGGGCGAGTCGGCCAGCCCGTAGCCGTGGCCGTGGGGGAAGAACAGCACGTCGCCCGTCCCGACCGGGAACGGCTCGCCCTCCGGCGGGATCGCCCAGCACGAGCCTTGCAGCATGACCTGGAAACCCGCCGAGCCGGGCGCCGACGGGAACCGCTGCCCCCACGGCGCCGGCCACGCGACCCGGGCCGAGCGCGGCACGCCGATGCGCATGGAGGCGACCACGTCGCTCAGTACGTCCATGGCGGGAGTCTAGTCCGCAAGATGATCGCGTATTAATCACAGACGGAAACACATTGGACGACTCGCGCCTGGCTCCTACGGTTGACGACATGACAAGAGTCCTGGTCAGCGGGGCGACCGGCACGATCGGCCGTCCGCTGGTGAAGCAGTTGAAGGAGGCGGGCGCCGACGTCCGCGCGGTGACGAGGCAGCTCACCGACCCGGTGGCGTTGGCGGCGGCTCTCGACGGGGTCGGCGCGGTGTTCCTGCTGTGGCCGTTCGCCTCGGCCGAGGGGGCCCGTGAGGTGCTGGAGCTGATCGGTTCGCGGCGGGTGGTCTACCTCTCCTCGGCCGCCGCGCGCCCGTACGAGGTCGAGATCGAGCGCATGGTCGCCGAGACCGCGCGGGAGTGGACGGTGCTGCGCCCGCACGCGTTCGCGGCCAACGCCTTGCGGTGGGCCGAGCAGGTCCGTACGGGGGTCGTGCGGCAACCGTACGGCGACGCGGTCCTCTCCCCGATCCACGAGCGGGACGTCGCGGCCGTCGCGGTGCGCGCGCTCCTCGGCGAAGGGCACCACGACGCGGTCCACACGCTGACCGGGCCGCGTCCGCTGACCCAGCGGGAGCAGGCGCGGGCGATCGGCGCGGCGATCGGCCGGCCGGTGCGGTGGGAGGACGAGCCCCCGGAGGAGGCCAAGCGTCGGCTGCTCGGGCTGGGCTGGCCCGGACCGGCCGTGGACGGGATGCTGCGCGCCCTCGCCGAGCCGGGCCCGTCCACCGGGACCGTCGAGGAGGTCACCGGAGTGCCCGCGACCGGCTTCGAGACGTGGGCGAGCGAGCACGCCGCGGACTTCCTCGGCACCATGCGGGCCGCCCGCTTCCACGAGTACGGCGACGCCTCAGTGATCAGGGTGGACGAGGTGCCGGTGCCGAGGCCCGGACCGGGCGAGGTGCTGATCGAGGTGGCGGCGACGTCGTTCAACCCGTCGGAGGTCGGCCTGCGCATGGGCCTGCTGCGGGACGTGTTCGGCGGCACCCTGCCGCGCACGCTCGGCTGGGACGTCGCGGGCACCGTGCTCACCGGGGCGGGCGGCCTGGCCCCCGGCGACCGGGTGATCGGGCGCATCGACGGCGCGGCGGCCGGGTACGCGGTCGCGAAGGCGAGCACGCTGGCCAGGGCGCCGCGGCGGATCCCGCTGACGGCCGCGGCCGCTGTGCCCGTGGCCGGGCTCACCGCCTGGCAGGCGGTCTTCGAGCACGCCCGTATCGGCCCCGGCAGCCGGGTGCTGATCAACGGCGCGGGCGGCGGCGTCGGCCTGTTCGCCGTGCAGCTGGCCAAGCACGCGGGCGCGTACGTGGTGGCGACCGCCGGCCCGCGCAGCGCCGCCGCCGTACGGGCGCTGGGCGCGGACGAGATCGTGGACTACACCGCCGCTCCCCTGCCGGGCGGCAACGACGTGCTGATCAACCTGGTGGCCGACTTTCCCGCCTCGGTGACGGAGCTGGCCGAGGAGTTCGTCTCCATCACCCGGCCGATCGATCATCCGCGCGCCGTCCGGTTCGTGGCCCGCGACGACCCGGGCCAGCTCGCCGAGCTCGTGGCCCTGATCGACCAGGGCGTGGTGGACGTCGAGACGGACGTCCGCCCGCTGGAGTCGCTGGCCGACGTGCACCGCGAGGCCGAACGCGGTCTCGTCCGCGGCAAGATCACGCTGACGGTGGCCGGATGACCGGTCACACCCTCGCCGGGACGCGCCGGGCCCGGGCCGCCAGGAGGCAGGCGGCCAGGGAGACGGCGATGATGCCCAGGCCGAACACGCGGAACGTGGCCACCGGGCCCAGCGTGCGCACCGCGAACCCGGCGCCGATGGCGGGCAGGGAGATGGCGGCGTACGCGACGACGTAGAACGCGGACATGACCCGGGCGCGGTGGTCGGGCGGCGCCGCCGCGCCCAGCAGCCCGAGGGAGCCGCCCAGCCCGAGGCCGCCGCCGAGCCCCATCACCACGCTGGACAGGATGAACCCGGCGGCGCTCCCACCCGAGATCGACAGGATCATCAGGGCCACGCCGGCGGCGAGCACGAGCATGCCGGACGAGAGTTGCGCGCGGACCGGCAGGCCGCCCGCGCCGGGCAGGCGGCGGGCGAGGAGCGGCGCCAGGGCGGCGGCCGTGCCCATGACGAAGATGGCCAGCCCGCCGGGAAGGTTGCCGGCCGACCCCATGAGGACGGGCGCCAGCGCGGGCACCAGCGCCAGGTACAACCCGACGATCGACCAGGACGCCGTCACCCCGAGCCCCGACAGCGCGAACGTCCCCAGGATCTGCCTCGGCACCCCGGGAGCCGCCATCCTGAACCCGGCCCGCGTGCCCGCCGTCTCCGGCCGTCGCCACACCCCGGCGAGCAGGAGGACGTCCACCACCGCGAGCACGGCGAAGGGCGTCAGGAGCGGGGCGGGCGCGTACTCGACCAGGACCGCGCCGAGCAGCCCGCCGACCCCCACGCCGAGCCCGCTGGCCAGCGTGTTGATCAGCCCGGCGGCGGCGGGACGCAGGTCGAGCAGGGCCGCGCCGGCGGCGCTGATCGCGACGCCGGTGGCCACGCCCTGCAACCCGCGCGCGACGAAGAGCCAGCCCACCCCGGACGCCGCCAGGAACAGCCCGAGCGAGACGAGCAGGCCGGCCAGCCCGGCCAGGATCACCGGACGCCGCCCCCACGAGTCGGAGATCCGGCCGAACAGCAGCAGCGCCACAAGCACCCCGAGGCAGTACGCGGCGTAGATCAGCGTCAGCGTGGGCGTGGGGATGGCCCAGGCGGAGGCGTAGAGCTTGTAGAGCGGCGACGGTGTCGCCGACGCGGCCAGGCAGAGACCGATGACCCCTGCCTTGATGGGGATGTCGTTCACGCATCTCACCCTGGCGAAGACGTTTTCGCGGCACGAGTGGCAGGACTGCCCACCATCGTCAAAATCCTGCCGCTAGTCTGGGAGGCGTGCGGAATCCCGGAGTGGTGGCGGTGGCCGTGGTCGACGGCATGCCGATGTTCGAGCTGTCCATCGCCTGCGACACGTTCGGCCTGGAGCGGCCCGACCTCGCCGACCCCTGGTACGAGCTGCGCCTGGCCGCCTCCGGCCCGGTCCGCATCCGCAACGGGTTCACGCTGACGCCGTCGTACGGGCTCGACGCGCTGGCGGGCGCGGACACGGTCGTCGTCCCCGCCCTCCCGATGGACCGGATGGACCGCGACGCCCGGCCGGACCCGGACCTGGTGGAGGCGCTGCGGGCCGCGCACGCGCGCGGCGCGCGCATGGTCTCGCTCTGCACGGGCGCGTTCGCGCTGGCCGCGGCGGGCCTGCTCGACGGCCGTACCGCCACCACGCACTGGATGCACACCGACCTGCTGCGCGCCCGTCATCCGCGCGTGCGGGTGGACCCGTCCGTCCTGTACGTGGACGAAGGCGACATCCTGACCAGCGCGGGCCGCAGCGCCGGGCTCGACCTGTGCCTGCACGTCATCCGCAAGGACCTCGGCTCGGAGGTCGCCAACCAGGTGGCCCGCCGGCTGGTCGTCCAGGCGCACCGGCCGGGCGGTCAGGCCCAGTACATCGAGACCCCGATGCCCCGCACCGACGGCGACGGCCTCGCGCCCCTGCTGCACTGGGCGGCCGAGCGCCTGCACAGCCCGCTCACCGTCGCCGAACTGGCCAGGCAGGCCGGGCTGAGCCCCCGCACCCTGGCCCGGCGCTTCCACGACGCCACCGGCACCACGCCTCTGCGCTGGCTGCACGCGCAGCGGCTGTCCCGGGCCAGGCAGTTGCTGGAGTCCACCGACCTGCCGGTGGACCGGGTCGGGGAGGAGTGCGGGCTGGGCTCGGCCGGCAATCTCCGGCACCACTTCACCCGCACGGTCGGCGTGACGCCGACCGAATACCGCAGGGCCTTCCACGAGACGCGCGCGTGAACCCGCTATCCGCCGGGGGTCACGGTCGCGCCCGGCAGCGACTCCCGCCGGGCCTCCGGCGTGCCCACGACGGCATTGAGGCCGCCCTTGTAGACCTGCGCGACCGCGTTGCCCGAGACGGACGGCTTCGAGGTCTCCCCCTCGACCCTGATCAGCATCCTGGTGGGGGTGCAGAACAGGCTGACCTTGCTCTCATGGGCGCCGCCGACCTCGGGCTCCGCCGGGCCTGCGAAGCCGTCCTCCCGCGTGGGCTCCGCCGCGTCGGACCTGGTCAGGTCGGCGTTCACGCTCCACCCCTCGCCGCTCAGACCGCACAGCCCCGAGGGGTTGATCCACGCGGTCAGGTCGTGCGGGCCGACCTTGATCCGCGCCAGCGCCAGCTCGGCCTCCTCGGGCAGCCCGCCCTGGACGGCGACCCCCTTCAGGCCGGCCAGCGGCCATCGCGCCGGGTCCTTCAGCATCGGTTCCTTGGCCGGCGCGGCACACGCGCCGAGGACCGGTAACAACACGAACGCCACAACCGGCGCAAGACGCCTGATCATCGATATCTCCATTCCGCGAAACGGCTCGGGTGGATCCGGTGAAAGGCGGACTCACCTCCGCGTGACATCCGGCGCGAGGAAGTCGCCGACGAGGCGATCGTAGCGAGGGCGGTCGACGTTCCACGCCTCCGTGTGCCTGCCCTGCTCGAAGGGCTCGAACCTGATGTCCCAGCCCAGGCGCCTGCCCGCGGCCACGAGGCCGTGCGCCTCCTGGATCGGGTGGTCGGTGTCGGGGACGGTGTGGATCAGCAGCAGCGGCGGCCGGACGCGCGGCGGATGCCGGATCAGGCTGAGCCTGTCCACATCGACGCCGGTGCGCCACCGGACGACCAGGTTCGACAGTCCCGCCGTGAAGGCGGGCAGGTGGAAATTCCTGGCACCCTGTTCGGCGGTCATCTGCACGTCGATCATGGGGGCGTCCATGACGACCCGGTCGACCAGGCCCGCCAGCGGTGACCGGTCCAGGAACTGGCCGACGATCTGGCCGCCCATCGAGGTGCCGTACAGGACGAACCGCCGCGCCCCCATGGTCCGCGCCTGGCGCAGGGCGGCCTCCAGGTCGCGCCACTCCGAGTCGCCGAGGTGCAGCAGCCCGTCGGGCGAGGGCGGCGCGCCCTGGTCGTTGCGGTAGCTGATGTCCAGGAAGGGCAGCCGCAGCCCGTGGACGACGGGCAGGATCTTCAGCTCCGCCTTGCGCCGGCCGTTCTGGCCGTGGACGGCGACGACCCAGGTGTCGCCGTCGCCGGGGACGTACCAGGCGGGGGCGGGCCCGAGCTCGGTGGGGACCATGATCTCTGTGTAGCCGATGCCCCAGGCCACCTGGGGGTCGCCGGGCGGCACGTTGCCGAAGTTGCCGGGCGTGCCCACCGAGGGGACCGAGCCGCGCAGCACCTTGCGCGTCACTCGGTCCGGCGTGCGGGTGACGACGTCGCCGAGCATGGCGTACGAGCCGGTCCACTCCAGCCAGTACGTGCCCGGTTTGTCGGTCTCCGGCGTTCGTGTGAGCGTCACCAGGTCGCCCCGCACGGCCACGACCTCGGTGTTGCCCGTGCCGTAGCGGACGACGGCGATCGACTGGTCGCTGCCGAACCAGGCCCCGGCCCCCGCGACCCCGGCCAGGACGACGACGATCGCCAGGCCCGCGATCCACCACCGACGGCCCCGGCGCGTCCGCCGTTCGGCGTCCGGTGTCTCGACGTTCTTCTCCCGTGCTCGCATGTATACACGGTAAACCATGAACGTTTACGGTGTATACATCAGCGCTCAGCCCTCCAGGAGATCGGAGAGCCGGTGCAGCCCGCGCGAGATGCGGGCCTTGACGGTGCCGATCGGCACGCGCAGGTGGTCGGCGATCTCCCGCTGGGTCAGGTCGGCGAAGTAGGCCAGTTCGATGGCCTGCCGCTGCGTGTCCGACAGTTCGGCGAGCGCCCGGTCGATCTGGTCGCGGTCGCCGAGCGCGTCCGGCGCGAGCCGCCCGCGTCCCGGCGGATCGCCGGCCTCCTGCAACGGCACGGTCCGCAGCCTGCGGACGCGCAGGTGGTCCACGGCGCGACGGTGGGCGATGGCGAAGACCCACGCGGCCTGGCTCCTGCCGGGGTCGTAGCGCCGGCGCGAGCGCCAGACGTCGGCGAAGACGACCTGCAACAGGTCCTCCACCTCCTCGGCGGGCACGAACCGGCGCAGGTAGGAGCGCACGGAAGGGGCGTACGTGCGGTAACACTCGCCGAGCGCTTCCTCGTCGCTGGTTTCCATGCGCCTGCCCCTCACCGCAAAAACCTATTCAAAACTTATTCATACCGAGGCGCGGGACGGTGTCACAAGCTCATCGAGGGAAAGGGCGGCTCAAATCAGGGTCGACATGACGCATGCGACGGCGTCGGGCAGCGTCGAGACCCTGACGACGCCCGAAGGAGGCCGGCCCCGCCAGCCCAGGCCGCCGATGACGACCCGGCACGCGGGACGCACGTGGGGCAGGTCCGCGAGGGGGGCGGTGTCACCGGTGGCCGCCCGCTGCGACCAGACGAACACAGCCGCCGGGCCGAGCCGGCGCATCGCCGAGGCCAGCGCGGCGTAGGGGGTGCGGGCGCCGAGCACGCGGGTCTGCACGCCCTGTTCGGCGAGCGCGGCGGCCAGGGCGTGCACCGGCAGGCTGTGCTGCTCCTCCTCCGCGCAGGCCAGGAGCACCGGCCGGTCGTCGCCCCGCGGCGGCACGTCGCCGGCGAGCCGGTGCAGGGCCGCCTGGAGGTGGCCGGACAGCAGATGTTCGGCGTCGATGCCGGTTCCGGTCTCGTCCTGGGCCCGGCAGACGGCGTCGAACGCGGGCAGGACGAGGTGCTCCCACGTCCACACCACGCCCTGCGCGGCCAGCGTCTCCTCGATCAGGCCGGAGACGGCTCGGCCGTCGAGCACGGTCGCGGCACGGGCCAGCGCGGCGACGGCCGGCCGGCCCCCGGGCTTCCGGGGCACGGGCGGTGACGTGCGCCTGCCGCCCGTGAGCGGCGAGGGCGGGGGCGGGTCGGGCAGGGACAGGGCGAGTCTGGCGGCTTCGGCCGGGACCAGGCCGGTGGCGATCAGGCGCTTCATCTCGGCCAGCCGCCGCACGTCGGCGTCGCCGTAGCGGCGGTGGCCCCCGGGGCTGCGGCGGCCGGGGCCCAGGCCGTAGCGCAGGTTCCAGGTGCGCAGGGTCGGCGCGGGGATGCCCAGACGCCGGGAGACGGCCCCGATGCCGAATCCCGCGTCCCCTTCGCTGACCGGTGTGTCCTCGTCCATGGTGTTCCCGCTGCCGTTCGACGTGTCCGCCTATCTTTTCGCGCCTGCGAGGTCCTTGGGCGCACGCGGGCCGGGTGCAACCGGACGGCCTCCCGCCACGAAGGCTCTCATAGCGACAGAAGGAGCTGCGTGCATGGACGCGTCCACCGAGGAGGGCCTCCGATGAGTCCCGTGGTCGTCATCGGGGCCGGGCTGGGCGGCCTGGCGGCGGCCGTCCGGCTGGCGGCGGCCGGACGCCGGGTCAGCGTGGTCGAGGCACTCGGCGAGCCCGGCGGCTGCTGCGGCACCGCCCGCCTCGGCGCGTTCCGCTTCGACACCGGCCCGTCCGTGCTGACGATGCCCGGCGTGCTCGCCGAGGTTTTCGGCGCGGCCGGGGAGGAACTGCGGCACTGGCTGCCGCTGCGCCGCCTGGACCCCTCCTACCGGCTGCTCTTCGACGACGGGTCACGGCTGGACGTGCTGCCCGGGCGCGAGGCTATGGCCGAGCAGGTGCGGACGGTGTGCGGGCCCGCCGAGGCGGCGCGCTACGAGCGCTACCGGCGGCTGCTCGACGAGCTGTTCCGGGTGGAGTGGCCGGCGTTCATCGACGCGGACGTGAGCCGGCTGCGCGCTCTGGCCCGGCCCGCGGCGCTGCTGCGGCTGGCCGGGCTGGGCGGCTTCCGGCGGCTGGACCGCCTGGCCGCCCGGCACCTGCGCGACCCGCGGCTGATCAAGGCGCACACCTTCCAGTCCCTGTACGTGGGGCTCTCCCCGCAACGCGCGCTCGGCATCTACGCCGTCATCGCCCACATGGACACCGTCGGCGGCGTGTACTTCCCCGAGCGCGGCGGCATGCACGCCATCCCCACGGCCATGGCCGCCCTGCTGGAGAAGCTGGGCGGGGACCTCCGCCACGGCGTCCGCGCCGAGAAGGTCGAGACGGACTCGGACGGCGTCACCGGCGTCCTGCTGGCGGACGGCGAACGGCTCCCGGCGCGGCACGTGGTCGTGGCCTGCGACCGCCTGGCCGCCCGGCGGCTGCTGCCCGGCGCGGCGTCCGACTGGCGGTTGCGCCGCCCCCACCACTCCCCGTCCTGCCTGGTGCTGCACGTGGGCCTGGACCGTCCGCTGAGCGGCCAGGCCCACCACACCCTCCATTTCGGACGAGCCTGGCGGGAGACCTTCGCGGAGCTGGCGGCCGGCCGTCCGCAACCGGACCCCAGCCTGCTGATCACCCATCCCGAGCCGGACGGCGAGGCGGCACCGGCCGGGAAGGCCACGCTCAGCGTCCTGGAACCCGCGCCCAACCTGCGGACCGCCGACTGGGACCGGCTGCGGCCCGAGCTGGAGACGCGGCTGCTCGGCCGCCTGGCCGCGCTCGGCTACGGCGACCTGGCGGACGCGCCCAGGCTGGTCCTCGACCCACCCGCCTGGGCCGCGCGCGGGCACAGCGCGGGCACCCCGTTCGCGCTGGACCACCGCTTCACCCAGACGGCGTGGCTGCGGCCCTCGGCCGTCGCCCGGCGGGTGCCCGGACTGCACTTCGCCGGCATGTACACCGCGCCCGGCGTCGGCATCCCCCCGGTGCTGATCTCCGGCCGGCTCGCCGCCGAACGCATACTGAAGGAGGCTCGTTGACGCTCACCGCCAGCTACGAACGCTGCCGCCGGCTGCACGCCCGCTACGGCCGCTCCTACTACCTGGCCACCCGGCTGCTGCCGCAGTGGAAACGACGGCACGTGCACGCCCTGTACGGCTTCGCCCGGTACGCCGACGAGATCGTCGACTCCTTCACCATGACCGGCGACCGGGCCCGCGCGCTCGACGACCTGACCGCCCAGGTCGCGGCGGGACTGGCCGGGACGGCGACCGGCGATCCGATGTTGCCCGCGTTCCTGCACACGGTGCACTCGTTCGGCATCGACCACGGCGACGTCCGGGCCTTTCTCTCCTCGATGCGCGCCGACCTGTCCGTGCGGAGCTACGCGACCTACGACGACCTGCTGGGCTACATGTCGGGATCGGCCGCCGCGATCGGCACGATGATGTTGCCGCTGCTGGAGCCGGCGCCCGGCCAGGAGGATCGGGCCCGCGAGCCCGCCCGCCAGCTCGGCCTGGCCTTCCAGCTCACCAACTTCCTGCGCGACGTCGCCGAGGACTTCGCGCGTGGCCGCGTCTACCTGCCGATGGAGGACCTGGACAAGTTCGGCGTCGCCCCTGACATGCTGGGCGAGCCGCGGGCCCGGCGGGCGGTGCGTGACCTGCTGGCCTTCGAGGCCGAGCGCGCCCGCGCCCACTACCGGGCCGCCGACCCCGGGATCGGCCTGCTGGTCGCCTCCTCGCGGCCGTGCGTGCGCGCCGCCTTCGAGCTGTACGGCGGCATCCTCACCGAGATCGAACGCCGTGGCTTCGACGTCCTGGCCGGGCGGGTGCGCGTGCCGCGCCGTCGCAAGGCCGCCGTCTTCGCCCGTCACCTGCTGGCCTCCGCCGGGTCGGGCATGGCCGAGCGGCGCGTCCGCGTGGAGCTGCCGTGACCGGCGCGGCCCCCGTGGTCCTGGACGCGATGGGCGGCGACCACGGGCCCGCCGAGGTGGTCGCGGGCGCGGTGCTGGCGAGCCGCGAGCACGGCGTGCCCGTCGTCCTGGCAGGCCCGGCGGCGCTGCTGGAGGAGGAGCTGCGGCGGCACGGCGCCGCAGGTGAGCTCGCGGTGGCGCACGCCGAGGACGCCGTGCCCATGACCGAGCGGGGGGCGGGCGCGACCGCGCTGGCCGCCTCCAGCATGGCGGTCGGCTGCGGGCTGGTCGGACGGGGCGAGGCCGGGGCGCTGGTGTCGGCCGGATCCACCGGCGCGGTGGTCGCGTGCGCGGTGCGCGGCATCGGGCGGGCGGACGGCGTGCTGCGGCCGCCGCTGGCCGTGGCGCTCCCGTCCCTGGCGGGCGGGGTGAGCGTGCTGGTGGACGCCGGCGCGATCGCCGATCCGAGCCCCGCCATGATGGCCCAGTTCGCGCAGCTCGGCGCGGGCTACGCGCGGGCCGTGCTCGGCGTGGCCGACCCGGTGGTGGGGCTGTTGTCCATCGCCGCCGAGCCGGGCAAGGGCAACCGGCTGGCCCGTCAGGCGGAGGAGCTGCTCGGCGGGCTGCCGGTGCGCTTCCACGGGCCTGTCGAGGGCCACGACGTCCTGGCCGGCACGGTGGACGTGATCGTCACCGACGGTTTCACCGGCAACGTCGTGCTCAAGAACGTCGAAGGGTGCGTGCGCACGGCGCTGACCATGGTCGTCCGCGCCGGCATCGCCTCCCCCGGCCGGCTCGCCGAGGTGGCGGCCCGCTACGACCCGCAGACGCACGGCGGGGCCGTCCTGCTGGGCCTGCGCGGCACCGTCGTGGTCGCGCACGGCTCCTCGCGGGCGGCCACGATCGCCCGCGCCTGCGTGGTGGCCGGCACTCTGGCGGGACGCGACCCGGCGGCCGGGATCGTGACGGCGGCGGCGGGATGAGCGGGTCAGCCCAGCGGGTCGCGCCCGTCCCAGCTGCCCTCGCCGGCATAGGGGACGAAGCGGGCGAACAGCTCTTCGGCGTACCAGTCGTGTGCCCGTACGCGCTCGATGACCTGCCGGTGGGCCTGCCCCTGGTAGGCGAAGGCCCGTACGGCCCGCCGGTCGCGCCACAGCGAGAAGGTGGCCTGCCGGGCGAGCGGCCACTCCCCCATGCCGACCGAGGCCAGGCAGCCCTCCTGCCGCCGCAGCAGCTCCTCGACCGGCGGGACCGACCGGTAGAAGGCGACCAGGCGGCCGGGCCGGATCGACGCCCTGGTCAGCACCGCCACCGGACCGGGTCCGCCGTCGTCGCGGGCCGTGAGGCCGCCGAACGGGTCGCGACCGGCCCAGGCGCCGCGCGAGGCCAGCGGCGCCAGCCGGGTCTGCCAGTACTCCGACGCCTCCGCCCGCCAGCGATCGGCGATCGGCGAGCGGCGCAGGAACTCCTCCAGGTCGTCCTCCCCACGCCAGACGGCGAACAGCGCCCAGCGCCGCAGGTCGGCCCCCAGCGACATCGAGCGGCCGCTGCCGGTGCCGAGCAGTTTCCAGAACCGCAGGCCCCCGGCGCGACGCAGCAGCGGCCGGTCGAAGGCCATGTGCTTCATCGCCCCCCTGCCGCCGTACCGGACGAGGTGGAACGACGCGATGGTTGAGGTGCTCGTGGCGGTCGTCATCGGCTACCTGCTGGGCTCGGTGCCGGTCGCGGTCCTGGCGGGGCGGGCGCACGGCGTCGATCCGCGCCACGTCGGCGACCGCAACCCGGGGTACTGGAACGTCAAGGAGCAGCTCGGGCGGCGGGCGGGCGTGCCGGTCTTCGCGGGCGACACGCTGAAGGGCGCTCTGGCCGCGTTGGCGGGGCTCCTGGTCAGCGGCGGCCACACCGGCGCCTTCGGCGTGGTCACCGGGGCGAGCGTGGCGCCGGTGTACCTGGCCGTGGCGGCGTCCATGGCGGGGCACGCGTGGCCGTTGTTCGCCGCGTTCCGGGGCGGGCGTTGCGTGCTGACCTTCGCGGGCGGGGTCGCGGTCATCTGCCCGCCGGCGTTCGCGCTGGCCGTGGCGGCGCTGACCGTTGCGGCGCTGGTGACGCGGTCGTTCGCGGTGGGCGCGCGGCTGGCGGTGTTCGGGGTGCCGCTGCTGCAGCTGCTGTTCATGCCCGCCGAGCTGGTGGCGGCCACCGGTGCGCTGATGTGCCTCATCGGGCTCCGCTTCGGGCAGGCCGCGCTGGCCGGCCGCCGCCGCTGACCTCACCGTACGTGCGGCCGCCGCCGGTGACCTGGCCGTACGTGCGGCCGCGCCACCTGCGCACCGGCCGTACGGTGGCCTGTGTCAGCCGGAAGGCGGCCGCCGGGTCCAGCAGCGGCGACAGCAGCAGCCCCGCGCCCGGCCGCCGGTAGCTGCCCCGCAGCGCGGCCGTCAGCGACACCCGCAGGCCCAGCAGCGCCAGGTCCAGGCCGGTCGGGCGGCCCGCGGCCAGCCGCAGCACGGGCAGCGCCGCCGTCAGCCAGATCACCGCCAGGTCGGCCGCCTGCCATCCGGGGCCGGTCACGTCGGCCAGCGGCAGCGAACGTCCCCACTCGCGCCACAGCTCGCCCGCCGAGTCGTGCATGTCGACCTCCAGCAGGCCGCCGGCGTCCAGGAAGCCGACCGACCAGCCCCGTCCGGCCAGGCATCGGGCCAGCGCCACGTCGTCGGTCATCCGGTCGCGTACGAGTGCGAAGCCGTCCGTCTCGGTCATCCGGGCCCGGCGGAAGGCCATGCACTGGCCGTTGGCGAGGGCCCGGTGCGGCGGCGGGGGGCTCGGCGGGCCGACCGGGCCGAAGCGGTAGACGAGGGTCGCCAGCATCGAGGCGTGCAGGGCCTGCTCCAGCGGGCCGTCGCAGACGAAGCGGGGGCCGGCGCTGACCAGGTCGTACCGGTCCAGGGTGGCGGCCAGCGCCCCGAACAGGCCGGGCTCGGGCCGGACGTCGGCGTCCAGCGTGACCACCACGTCGGACCGGGCGGCGGCCACCCCCCGGCGCAGCGCCCACTGTTTGCCCACCCAGCCGGGCGGCAGCGGATCGGCGGGGACGACCACGGCGCCCAGGGACGCCGCCAGCCTCGCCGTGCCGTCCCGGGAGCCGTCGTCGACGACGATCACCTCGCGGACGGCGGGGGCGGCGAGAGCGGCGCGCAGGCACGGCCCGATCCTGGCCTCCTCGTTCCGCGCCGGGATCACCACGGACACCGGCTCGCCGGCGGCCGGACGCGGCAGGAGCGCGGGCAGCCGCCGCCGTCCCCGCGCGAGCCGCGCCACCACGACGGCCGCCGCCGCGACCTGCGCGACGGTGACCGCGACCCGGACCGGCCTCATCGGGAGCCGTCCGTGAGGTCCTGGGCCACCAGCTCGGCCACGATGCGGGCGCCCAGCGTCACCATCGGCAGACCTCCGCCCGGGTGGGCCGAGCCGCCCACCAGGTACAGCCCGCGTCTCGGCCCCCGGTTGCCCGGCCGGGCGAAGGACGCCAGCCTGCCGCGGTAGGCGCTGCCGTAGATCGCGCCGCCCCACGCGCCGTAACGATCCCGCAGGTCGGCGGGGGTGAGGACGTCGACGAAGCGCAGCCGCCCGGCCAGGTCGAAGCCGCGCCCGGCCAGCCGTTCCAGCACGAGGTCCCGGTACGCCTCGACCTCGATCCCCCATCGCGCCGGATCACGAGCGGGCACGTTGACCAGCATCGTCCAGTTCTCCGCCCCGTGCGGGGCCTGGGAGGCGTCGTCCACCGCCGAGCAGCCGAGGTAGACCGTCGGGTCGAGGGGCGGACGCCGCCGGTCGAAGATGTCGGCGAACTCCCGCTCGTAGTCGGCCGAGAACAGCACCGAGTGATGCGGCAGCCCCGGCGTGCGCCCCTCCACCCCGGCCAGCAGCAGGAACGCCGAGGACGAGGTCCCGAGCCGGGCGATCCGGCGCAGCCGCCGCCGGTCGGGGGACAGTCGTCCGTACAGGGCGGCGGCGTCGGTGTTGGCCACCACGACGTCGGCCCGCACCCGGCGCCCGCCCGCCAGCCGCACGCCGGTGACCCTGGAGTCGTCGGCCTCGACGTCGGTGACGGGCTCGGACAGGAAGATCTCCACTCCCGCGGCCTTCAGCAGCAGCGCCAGGTCGTCGGCCAGCCGGGCCAGCCCGCCGGGCGCGTACCAGACGCCCTGCCCGTGTTCCAGCGCCGGGACGCACCCCAGCGCGGCCGGCGCACGGTACGGGCTCGATCCCGCGTACGTGGCGTAGCGGCCGACGTACTGACGAAGCCGGGGGTCGCGGAAGTGGCGCCGCGCCAGCCCGGCCAGCGTGCGCGTGGGGGCCACCGCCGTCAGGTCCGACAGGCGCGGCCTGCCCTGCCGCCGGATCGGCGGCCCGGCGAACACGGTCCGCTCGGCCGCCCGCAGACAGCCCTGGGCCCAGTCGTGAAAGGCCGACCAGGCCCGTCCCTCCCCCGGCGCCAGCCGTTCCACCTCGGCGGCCATCCGCCGCGGATCGCGGTGGGCGTCCAGGACCGTGCCGTCGGCGAAGCGGTAGCGGCACAGCAGCGCCGGCTCGATCAGTTCGCGGTCGAGCCCCAGGTCGCGCAGCACGCGCGGCATCGTGAGCAGCGACGGGCCGAGGGAGAAGGTGAAGCCGTCACGCCGATGTTCGGCCAGCTTGCCGCCCAATCGCGGCGACTGCTCGTACAGCCGCACCTCGTGCCCCTGGCGGGCCAGCAGCAGCGCGCACGCCATGCCGCCCACCCCGCCGCCGATCACCGTGACTTCGGCCATGACCGCCTCCAGGCCGGCGCGGCGAACGCGCCCATCGTGATCCCTCCGGCGGCGGCGACCAGGAGGTCGGGCGGCTCGAACACCGCCGCGAAGCCCACCGTCTCCATCACCGCCATGACCGTGTAGAGCGCCAGCAGCCCGCGCGCCGGCCCGGTGGCGCGGGCGATCCGCCCGACGACCACCATGACCAGCGCCGACACCAACAGCCAGCCCGCGAAGTTGCTCAGCGGCACGCCGCGGTAGAAGCCCTCCCGCGCCCACGTCCACAACCCGAGCCGGACCATCTGGGGGTCGAGGAACAGGTCCCACGCCGTCAGCGCGCCCGCGCCCGCGCACACCCGGGCCGGCCCGCCGGACGGCACGACCGCGACCGCCACCGCGTAGGCCGCCAGCCCCATGCCGCCCCACGCCAGCACCACCGGCACGGGGACACCGGCCACCTGCGGCCGCAGCGCCTCGCTGTAGCTGTAGGAGCCGAACGGGAACCCGGTCAGCAGCCCGGCCAGTTCGGCCGCGTACCCGGTCAGCGCCGCTCCGGCGAAGGCGGCCGCCGCCCTGGCCGCCCCCCAGGCGTCCGCGGCGAAGGCCACGGCGCACGTCGCCAGCAGGGCGACGATCACCGCGGTGAGCCGTCCGGGCTGCGAGTCCAGCCCTGACGCCACCTGGCAGCCGACCATGGCCAGCGCCGACAGCACGCCGAGCGCGCGGGCCGGCCGCAGGGCCGCACCCGTCACCTGCCGGCCTGGTGTGCGTTCCACATACCTGTGTTTCGCAGGTGCCGGGTCAGGGGTTGCACGTCCCGAGCCGGATCGCGAGCCGGTACGGGACGAAGCGGGTTCTTTGCGCCTTTCCCCGCACACGTCAGGGGCGGGCTTGACATGCTAGGACCGTGAGGCGGCGTACGAAGGCATGGTGGTTCCGGGCGGGCGTGGCGATCGGGATGGTCATGCTGACCGCCGCCGCGCTGCGGTTGTGGACGCGGTATCCCGGCGACGTCGACCCGGTCGGCGGAGGGTTCGCGCTCGTCGGGACCGTCCTCGCCGTGATCTCCTGGTGGCAGGCGCAGCGCGTGGCCGACACCGACGTACAGGCGGCCGGGATCCTGCTGGCCCGGCGGGTGCTGACCGAGGAGCGGGCCCAGCGGGCCCAGTTGCTGGGCGGCAAGGGCAGCGACGTCGTCATCGACGTCGACTTCTTCTTCCGCCCCACCGGCGGTTCCGTCTCCGCCCCGCCGTCCGGCACCCTGACGCAGGTGGCCGACTACTTCCGCGGCCTGCGGGAGCCGCGACGGTTCGTGATCGCCGGAGTGGCGGGGTCGGGCAAGACCGTCCTCGCGATCGAGTTGGTCCTCAAGCTGCTCGCCGGCAGGCAGCCCGACGACCGCGTCCCGGTGCGGATCTCCGCGACGAGCATCGACCCGGACGTGCCGGTGAGAACCATGCTCGCCCGGCACCTGACGGCGACGTACGGTCTGAAGCCGGTGATGGCGCACACGCTCGTGGCGGCGGAGAAGATCCTGCCCGTCGTCGACGGGCTGGACGAGGTGGACGAGACCGACGAGCCGGGCTACGGGTCGCGGGCCGCCCGGGTGCTGCGCGCGCTGGAGGACTACGAGCACGGGCCGGACCGTTGCAGCCTGATCGTGACCTGCCGTACCGGCCAGTACGACGCCCTGGTCGCCGACCGGGCCGTCCCCCGCGGCGTCGTCCGGGTCGACGTGGGGACGGTGACCAGCGACAAGGCCTGGCGTTTCATCCAGGCCGTCACCGACCAGGAGGACCCGGACCGCTGGCGGCCGGTGCTGGACGCGCTGACCCGCGACGGCCACGTCCTGGCCGACGCGCTCGGCACGCCGTGGCGGCTGACCCTGGCGGTCAGCGTCTACGAGGAACGCGACCCGCTCACCGGCCGCTACGTGCGCTCCCCCGAGGTGCTCACGGAGTTCGCCGACCAGTCGTCCGTGCGGGAGCACCTTCTCGGCCTGTTCATCCCCGCCCGCCTGGCCGCAGCGGCCCCGGCGGGGAAGGGGCCCACCGCCGAGCGGACGCATGCCTGGCTGGCCGTCCTGGCCGGTTATCTGCGCGGGAACGCGGGCCGGCCGCCGTTCCACGGACGCGTGCTGTCCGGCACCGACCTGGTGCTGCACCAGTTGTGGCCGCTGGCGGGTGATCGTCCTCGGGTCGTCGGCGCGCTGGTGGCCCTGGCGACCTGCCTCCCCGGGGTCGGCGTCGTCGTCGCCCTGGCCGTCCTGGCGGTCTCGCAGGTGCACATCGTGGACGGCCGGCTGACGGGCGCGGCGGTGGGTGCGCTCATGCTTCTCCTGCTGCCCGGGGTGGTGGCGGTGGGCCTGCTGCTGGAACCGTTCAGGGCCTGGCGGGAGGTGTGGTCCACGGCGGACGAGGCCGGTTTCCGCCGGCTCCGCCGCGTAGGTGACCGCAGGAAGGCCGTGGTGGACGGCGTGCTCGCCGCCCTGGGCGGCTCCCTGGCGGGGGCGGCGGTGGTCATGGAGTTCGGCACCGCCCTTCCGCTGTGGGTGCCGGTCGTCTTCGGCCTCCTGTTCGGGATCGGCATGGCGACCGGGCGGGGCGGCGAGAACGGGGACGGCGGTTCCTGGGACGGCGCCGACCCCAGGGCGATCATCCGCGGCGACGTCGTCTCGACGCTGGTGGCGGCGCTCACCTTCGGTCCCGGATTCGGGTTCATCCTCGGGATCTGGTTCGCGGAGCTGCTGGACGGGCTGTCGGTCGCCACGGCGGCCACCGGGAGCGCGGTGTTCGGCATGTCCCTGGTGGCGTCCTGGTCGCCGCTGCTGGCGCGCCGCTACCTGGGGTTCCTGCTGTCCACGCGCGGGCGGCTGCCGTGGCGGCTGGGACGGTTCCTGCACCGGTGCTACGACGCGGGGCTGCTGCGGATCTCCGGGGTCGCCTACCAGTTCCGTCACCGCGAGCTCCAGGACTACCTGGCCGAGCATCCTTTACCACCAAAAAATGCGACAAACGACCAAATAAATGCACATACGGGGATAAGATGACCCAAGCCTTCCCTCTCCCCCGGAGAAGACGCCATGCAAAAGACTGTGCATATACGTCCCATTGACGACAGCGTGGGGCACGAGGAGTCCCCGGAGTGCGCCTGCGGCCCGGCCTCCCAGGAGGTCTACATCCAGGCGGACAAGCGGATCATCGGCACCATCTACCGCCACCACCCGCTGATCCCCTGCCAGGAATGGGAAGCCTCATGACCAGGGACGCGAGCGCCACACGCCGACGATGACCGCGAGCGCGGACGTCACGACGACCAGGTCGAAGATCACCTGCACGATGACCACCGCCTTCGCCCCCTGCCCCAAGGGGACGACGTCGCCGTACCCGACCGTGCCCAGGGTGATCACCGAGAAGTACAGGGCGTCCACCCGCGTGCGCAGCCCGTGGAACTGGTCGGCCATCAGGTAGTACAGCGCCGCGAAGAAGACCACCACCACGACGACGACGGTCAGCAACATCGCCAGTTGCTCGGCCAGGAACCGTCCGGGCCGCAGCGCGCGTTCCACCTGCCGCACCAGCAGCCAGGCCAGGATCATCACCCCGGCCAGGCAGGCCAGGGCGCGCAGCTCGGGCGACGCGCCCTGCGATCTTCCCGTCGGCAGCGGCACGGCGAAGTAGACACCGGTGATCACCGCGGCCGCGACCGCGCTGCGCGCCCATGCCAGCAGCCCGGCCCGAGAAGCACACATGTGATCAGCCTTCCTCGGCCGGGCGGCGTGCAACGCGGGCGAGGGTATGCAATCGGCCAAGGGTGAACGCCGCGTCCGGGCATGCTCTTTCTTGGGGTCCTCGTTGCCCTCATCGAAGACGGCCGAGGGCAGGACGGTCTCATGGCAGACCTTCCCTTCCAGGATCGGACGGACTTCGACCACGCCGATCGCGGCTTCATCGCCAAGCTGACCCCCGGCGTGGTCAAGTCGAGGAACGGCGAGGTCGTCTGGGACAACGACGCGTACGACTTCCTGGCCGGCGACTGCCCGGAGACCGCTCATCCGAGCCTGTGGCGCCAGGCGCAACTGTGCGCCAAGCAGGGCCTGTACGAGGTCACCGACGGCATCTACCAGGTGCGCGGCCTCGACCTGTCCAACATGACCCTCGTGGAGGGCGACACCGGCGTCGTCGTCATCGATCCGCTGGTCTCGGCCGAGTGCGCCGCCGCCGCGCTCGCGCTCTACCGCGACCACCGGGGCGACCGCCCGGTCACCGGGGTCGTCTACACCCACAGCCACGTCGACCACTTCGGCGGCGTACGCGGCGTCACCGACGGCGACGTGCCGATCCTGGCCCCGGCCCACTTCATGGAACACGCCGTAGCCGAGAACGTCTACGCCGGCACCGCCATGAACCGCCGCGCCCTCTACATGTACGGCCAGCTCCTCCCCCGGACCCCGGAGGGCCAGCTCGGCTGCGGGCTGGGCATGGGCACCTCGCAGGGCACCGTCTCCCTCATCCCGCCGAACGTGGACGTCACCCGCACCGGCCAGGAGGAGACGGTCGACGGCGTGCGCATCGTCTTCCAGCTCACCCCGGGCACCGAGGCCCCCGCCGAGATGAACTTCCTGTTCCCCGACCGCCGCGCCCTCTGCCTGGCCGAGAACGCCACCCACAACCTGCACAACATCCTCACGCTGCGCGGCGCGGTGGTCCGCGACGCCCGCGTCTGGGCCCGCTACCTGACCGAGGCCGTCGAGCTCTTCGCCGACCGGACCGACGTCGCCTTCGCCTCCCACCACTGGCCCACCTGGGGCAGGGACGACATCGTCACCTTCCTGTCCCAGCAGCGCGACCTGTACGCCTACCTGCACGACCAGACCCTCCGCCTGCTCAACCAGGGCCTGACCGGCGCCGAGATCGCCGAGGTCGTGCAGGTGCCGCCGGCTCTGGAGCAGGTCTGGCACACCCACGGCTACTACGGCTCGGTCAGCCACAACGTCAAGGCCATCTACCAGCGCTACCTGGGCTGGTTCGACGGCAACCCCGCCCACCTGTGGGAACACCCGCCCGTCGAGCAGGCCCGCCGCTACGTCGAGGCGTTCGGCGGCACCTCGGCCGTGGTGAGCCTGGCCGACCGCTACGTCAAGGAAGGCGACCTGCGCTTCGCCGCGACGCTGCTGAACCACGCCGTGTACGCCGACGAGAACGACGCCTCGGCCCGCAGGCTGCTGGCCCGCGTCTACACCCGCCTCGGCCAGGGCGCCGAGAACGCGACCTGGCGCAACTTCTACCTAACCGGCGCGGGCGAGCTGAAGGACGGCCCCTCGCCGGGCGCCACCAGCACCACCTCACCCGACATGCTCGGCGCGCTGTCCAGCGAGCAGCTCTTCGACTCCCTGGCCATCCGGGTGAACGGCCCCGCCGCCTGGAACGAGCGCTTCGCCATCGACTGGCACCTCACCGACCTGGACGAACGCCACCGGACCACGATGTCCAACGGCGTCCTCGTCCACCAGAAGTCGCCCTCGGGCGACGGAGCCGACCTGACGCTGCGGCTGAGCCGGCAGCGCCTGCTCGGCCTGCTCGCCGGTGACGGCGACGCCGAGCCGGAGCGGGGCGGGATCGACCATGACGGCGACCTGGCCGTCCTGCGCCGCCTGACCTCCGTGCTGGACCAGCCCAAGCCCGACTTCGCCATCGTCACGCCCTGAAACCGCGAACCGCAGGAGAAACCGCCATGAGCAACCTGATCGCCATCGCCTATCCCGACGTCCAGACCGCCATGTCCGTACGCGACCGCCTCGGGCAGATGCAGAAGGAGAACCTCATCAAGCTGGAGGACGCCGCCGTCGTCGAGCGCAGGCAGGACGGCAAGATCAAGCTGCACCAGGCCACCAGCCTGGCGGGCGCGGGCGCGGCCGGCGGCGCCCTGTGGGGCGGGCTCATCGGCCTGCTGTTCCTCATGCCGCTGCTCGGCATGGCGCTCGGCGCGGCGGGAGGAGCCGTCGGCGGCGCGCTGGCCGACACCGGTGTGAACGACGACTTCATGCGCGAGCTGGCCACCAAGCTCGAACCCGGCACCGCCGCCCTGTTCCTCCTGGTCGTCCAGAGCACCCCCGACAAGGTGATCCCGGAGATCGCCCAGTACGGCGGCCACATCCTGCAGACCTCGCTCAGCCACGAGCAGGAGGAGCAGCTGCGCGCCACCGCCCAGGCCGCCAGGGCCGGCGCGTAGCCCCGGCCCCGGCGGTTCCGGCTCAGGGGGAACGGATGAGGCCCCTCTTCGAGGCCGCGGCGACGGCCGCCGTGCGGGAGTCCACGTCCAGCTTGGTGTAGATGTGCGCCAGATGGGTCTTGACCGTGGTCTCGCTGAGGAACATCACCTTGCTGATCTGCCGGTTCGACAGGCCGGCGGCGACGTGCCCGAGGACCTCCAGCTCACGCGGGCTGAGCGTGGCGTCGGGAGCGCGGACCCGGCCCAGCAGGCGCGCGGCCACGCTCGGCGCCAGCGCGCCGGCCCCCGTGGCGGCCGACCGGACGGCGGCGTGCAGGTCCTCCGACGGGGCGTCCTTCAGCAGGTAGCCGGTCGCGCCCGACTCGATGGCGGCCACGATGTCGGCGTCGGTGTCGAACGTCGTGAGCACCAGGACCCGGGGGCCGTCCAGGGCCACGATCCGGCGGGTCGCCTCGCTGCCGTGCATGCCCGCCCCGAGCTGGAGGTCCATCAGCACGACGTCGGGGGCGAGCCTGGCGGCCAGTTCCACGCCCTCCTCGCCCGTGGCGGCCTCGCCGACCAGGTCGAAATCGGGCTGCCCGGCCAGCATGGCACGCAGGCCGGAGCGGACGACGGGATGGTCGTCCACCAGGACGATCCGGATCACGGCCCCTCCAGGGGCGGCAGCGGCAGGGTCGCCACGACGGCCGTGCCCTCGCCGGGGGCCGACTCCACGGTGAGGCTGCCGCCCAGGGCGCTCACCCGTTCGCGCATCGCGCGCAGGCCGAACCCGGCCGTACGTACGGGGTCGAACCCGCGGCCGTCGTCGTACACGTCCAGCACGACCACGTCGTCCAGGTACGTGAGGGTCACCCCTGCGTGACCGGCTCCGGAGTGGCGGCTGACGTTGCCCAGGGCGCCCTGGGCGATGCGCAGCAGCGTGGCGTCGTAGTCGGCGGGCAGCGGCGCCGGGGTGCCGGAGATCTCGAAGCGCGCCTGGATGGGCGTGCCCGCCACGGCCGAGTCGCCGGCCCTGCGCAGCGCCGCGGCCAGCGACGCGTGTTGCAGCGCCGGAGGAGCCAGGCCGCGGACGAAGTTCCTGGCCTCCTCCAGGTTCTCCTTGGCCGCGTCCGCCGCTTCGGCGATGCGGCGCTCGGCGGCCGGGAGGTCTTCCGCCAGGTCCCGCCGGGCCGCGCGCAGGAGCAGGATGATGCTGGACATGCCCTGGGCCAGCGTGTCGTGGATCTCCCTGGCCAGGCGTTCCCGCTCGGCCAGCCGTACGGCGTCGCCCTCCGCCTGGAGCAGCTTCCCCCGCGTGCGGACCAGGTCGTCGATCAGCAGGCGGCGCTCCTCGCTCTCGGCGTGCAGCGCCTTGTAGACCATGGCCATCAGCGTGGCCACCGCCGCGCCGATCGTCGGGCCGATGACCAGGGCGGCGGTCAGCCGGCCCTCGTGCCAGGCGGCGGCCAGGACGGCCGCCAGGGTCAGCGCCACCACGCCCGGCACCGCGACCGCCAGCGGCAGGAGGTGCAGGTAGGCGAAGAAGAGCGGGAAGGCCAGCCAGACGAACTGCGGTGCGGCCAGGGCGAGGCCCGCCCAGCCGGCCGTGGTCAGCACCAGCCAGATCCGGCCCAGCCGCAGGTGCGTCGGGCCGCCGAAGTGCGGCAGCCGCTCTTCGATCACGAGACCGGCCAGGTAGAGGACCCCGAGGAGCGCTCCGCCCAGCACCAGCGCGAACCGCCCCTTCCCGGCGACGCCGGCCAGCGCGACCACCAGGAGGATCGCGAACGTGCCGTGCACGGTCCAGCGGAGCAGCCGGAGGGCGGGCGGGAACGGATAGTCAGACATCTCTCACCAAGCGTATGCGACGGCCCCGCATCCCAAATCGTCCAAAAGAAGTATTCCGGGCGGACCGCATGCACGATGCGGGCGGGAACCGGACGCCCGCACGCTGGGAACGCCAATGTGACCTTCAACCGCAACGGGGGACGCGCCGTGTTCGTGGCGCTCAGAGACCTGCGCTTCGCAAAGGGACGGTTCGCCCTCATGGGCGCCGTCGTCTTCCTCATCACGCTCCTGGTGACCATGTTGTCCGGCCTGACCGCCGGGCTGGCGCGGGAGAACATCTCGGCCGTGGAGAGCCTGCCCGCCGGGCACCTCGTCTTCGCCGGGGGCGGGAAGCCCGCCTTCGCCGACAGCCGCGTCACCGACCAGACCTGGCAGGAGTGGCGGCGGGTGGCCGGCGACTCCGTCGAGAGGCTCGGCGTCTCCATGTCGAGACTCGGCTACGGCGACGATCGGAGCGCGGGGGTGGCGCTCTTCGGCGTCCAGCCGGGCGGTGCCCTGGCCCAGGGGCGGCCGGTGGACACGGGGAGGATCGTCCTGTCCGCCGCGCTCGCCGCCGACACCGGGGTGAAGACCGGCGACACGGTCCGGATCGCGGGCAAGGACTTCACCGTCTCCGGTGTCGGCGGCCAGGCGTCCTACAGCCACACGCCCGTCGTCTGGCTCGGCATCGGCGACTGGGAGCAGATGGGCCGCCAGGGCGGCGCCGACAGCGTAGCGACCGTCCTGGCGCTGCCCTCCAGCGGCACTGCCGGGCTGGAGGCGGCCGACGCCCGGATCGGCACCACGACGGTCCCGCTGTCCGAGGCCCCCGCCGCGATCGGCTCGTTCTCCTCCGAGAACGGGTCGCTCCAGCTGATGCGCGGCTTCCTGTTCGCGATCTCCGCCCTGGTCATCGGGGCCTTCTTCACCGTCTGGACGATCCAGCGGCGCGGCGACGTCGCCGTGCTCAAGGCGCTGGGCGCGAGCTCCGGCTACCTCCTGCGGGACGCGCTGGCCCAGGCGGTCATCGTGCTGCTGGTCGGCGCGGGCGTCGGGGGGCTGCTCGGGGCGGGTCTCGGGGCGCTGGCCGAGGGGACCGTCCCGTTCGTGCTGTCGGTGACGACCACCGTGGCGCCGGTGGCCGTGATGATCGTCCTCGGGGCGGCCGGAGCCGCGCTGGCCATCCGCAAGATCACCTCTGTCGACCCGCTGACCGCCCTGGGAGCCTCCCGATGACCCTCCAGCTCACCGACGTCGTCCTCACCTACCCCGACGGCGACCGTACGCTGACCGCGCTCGACCACGTCAGTCTGGCCGTCGGGCCGGGCGAGTTCACCGCGGTGGTCGGCCCGTCCGGCTCGGGCAAGTCCAGCCTGCTCGCCGTCGCCGCCACGCTGATCACGCCCGCGGCGGGCAGCGTGATCATCTCCGGGCAGGACGTCTCCAGCGCCGGGCAGGCGGTCCGCACCAGGGTCCGCCGCGACCACGTCGGCATCGTGTTCCAGCAGGCCAACCTGCTCCCCTCGCTGACCGCGCTCGACCAGCTCCTGGTGATGGCGCACCTGGCCGGCGAGTCCCCCCGCGACGCGGGCCCGCGGGCGCGGGACTTGCTGCTCGCCGTCGACCTGGGCGGCAAGGAGCACAAGCGCCCGCACCAGCTGTCCGGCGGCGAGCGCCAGCGCGTCAACATCGCCCGCGCGTTGATGAACTCCCCCGAGGTCCTGCTGGTGGACGAGCCGACCAGCGCGCTCGACCACGACCGGGGCGAGCGGATCGTCTCCCTGCTGGCCGACCTCACCAGGAAGAACGACCTGGCCACCGTCATGGTCACGCACGACCTGGCCACCCTGGCGAAGGTGGACACCGTCCTGGCCATGGACGACGGCAGGCTCGGTGCCCGGCCATGGTCAGCCGCGGTCAGCCGCGGGGTGTGAACTGGTTCAGGTCGTAGATGCCGAGCGCCTTCTCGATGTCGGCCACCTGCCCGACCACACCGGTGAACCCGGCCGGGCCGAAACGGCGGTGCTCCTCGTCCTCGAACGTCTCCGCCAGGTCGGCGAACCGCTCGGGCGGGATCACCTCCCGCATGGCCGGGAAGACCACGGTGTCCTCGCGGGCTTCGTGGGGCTCGTACATGCGGACGAAGGCGGTCAGGTCCGCGGCCAGGCCGCGACGGGCCATCTGGGAGGTGGGCCGGGCGGTGGCGCCCAGGATGCGGCCGGTCAGGACGCGTCCGCGCCGGTGCTGCAGGATCAGGACGGGGACGACGTCGGTGAGCTTGCCCGCCATGACCAGGGGCGGGAAGACGTACCGCTCTTCGAGCTGCTCGTGGTACTGCTCGATGAAGGTGCTGATGATGCCGGCCCCGGCGTGCAGGGGGCCCGCCGGCACCCGCTCGCCGGCCTCGATCCGCCGGACGCCCTCCCGGTAGATCAGCAGGACGCGTTTGAGCACTCCGTGCTCGCGCATGAGGTCTTCGGGCGGCGTGACCGGCACCTCCCGCTCCGGGCCGGGGGTGGGGGTGGCGGTCATGGCGCCGCGGGCCTGGAGCGTGGCGTCGCAGCCGGTCAGCGCCGCCGAGCCGCAGGCCAGGGCGACGGGCATGGTCAGCAGCTCGCGGCGGCGCACGCTCTGTGGCGTGCGGCCTTCGCGCTGTTCGTCCCTCATCGCCCGCCCCCGTTCCCCGGCCGTCCTCCCAGGTGCTGCCCGTCCGCCGGTGTTCCGACGCGAATGGCCCGGTAATCCTTCCCTCTGCACGACGACGACGGCGATGAAACGTTCACGCGTATCCCGGGCAACGGGCCGAAACTTTCCGCATGCCTGGTCCTGCATTCCTCTTCCGCACGGAGGCGTAGCGACCCGAAAGTTTTCATGTCGTTCTTGACAAGTTTCGGACCGATTCTCACACTGAGTCCTCAAGGCGATCTCCCTGTCAGATCGATGGTCCGGGGGCGCGTCCCGCCGTTCCATCCCTTGATTCGCATACGGAGGCTCAGGCATGAGCGTCAACGCCCCGTCCCCATCCGTCACCCGCCGGCGCCGCCAGGCACTGATCACCGGCGCGTTAGGCGCCCTCGGCCTGATCACCGCACTGGCGACGGCGATCCCGGCCGACGCCGCCGAGAGCACCCTCGGCGCGG